>NZ_JACFYX020000028.1:0-2563 GCF_015712105.2 Pseudomonas chaetocerotis | reverse complement strand
TGCGCTGCCGGAAAGCCAGGATGACCTGATCCGCTACTACACCTTCAACGACTCCGACCTGTCGCTGATCCGCCAGCGACGCGGCGACGCCAACCGCCTCGGCTTCGCCGTGCAGCTCTGCCTGCTGCGCTACCCCGGTTACGCGCTGGGAACCGACAGCGAGCTGCCCGAGCCGGTCATCCTGTGGGTGGCGAAGCAAGTCCAGGCCGAGCCGGCGAGCTGGGCAAAGTACGGCGAGCGCGACGTGACCCGTCGCGAGCATGCCCAGGAACTGCGCACCTACCTGCAACTGGCCCCGTTCGGCCTGTCCGACTTCCGCGCCCTGGTGCGCGAGCTAACCGAGCTGGCCCAGCAGACCGACAAAGGCTTGCTGCTGGCCGGTCAGGCCCTGGAGAGCCTACGGCAGAAACGACGCATCCTGCCGGCGCTGAGCGTGATTGACCGGGCCTGCTCGGAAGCCATTGCGCGAGCCAATCGGCGGGTCTACCGCGCCCTGGTCGAACCACTCACGGACTCGCATCGGGCCAAGCTGGACGAGCTGTTGAAGCTCAAGGCCGGCAGCAGCATCACCTGGTTGACCTGGCTGCGCCAGGCACCGCTGAAACCCAACTCTCGGCACATGCTGGAACACATCGAGCGGCTGAAGACATTTCAGTTGGTGGACTTGCCCGAAGGCCTGGGCCGGCACATCCACCAGAACCGCCTGCTCAAGCTGGCCCGCGAGGGTGGGCAGATGACGCCCAAAGACCTCGGTAAGTTCGAGCCGCAGCGCCGCTACGCGACCCTGGCCGCCGTGGTGCTGGAGAGCACCGCGACCGTGATCGATGAGCTGGTCGATCTGCATGACCGCATCCTGGTCAAGCTGTTCAGCGGCGCGAAGCACAAGCATCAGCAGCAGTTCCAGAAGCAGGGCAAGGCGATCAACGACAAGGTGCGCCTGTACTCCAGGATCGGCCAGGCGCTGCTGGAAGCGAAGGAAAGCGGCAGCGACCCCTATGCCGCCATCGAGGCGGTGATTCCCTGGGACGAGTTCACCGAGAGCGTCAGCGAGGCCGAGCTGCTGGCCCGGCCGGAAGGCTTCGACCACCTGCACCTGGTCGGCGAGAACTTCGCCACCCTGCGCCGTTACACGCCGGCCTTGCTGGAGGTGCTGGAACTGCGCGCCGCGCCGGCCGCGCAAGGCGTGCTGGCAGCCGTGCAGACCCTGCGTGAGATGAACGCCGACAACCTGCGCAAGGTGCCGGCCGATGCACCCACGGCCTTCATCAAGCCGCGCTGGAAGCCGCTGGTGATCACCCCGGAAGGCCTCGACCGGAAATTCTACGAAATCTGCGCCCTGTCCGAGCTGAAGAACGCCCTGCGCTCCGGCGACATCTGGGTCAAGGGCTCGCGGCAGTTCCGCGACTTCGACGACTACCTGCTGCCGGCCGAGAAGTTCGCCGCACTCAAGCGCGAGCAGGCCCTGCCCCTGGCGATCAACCCGAACAGCGACCAGTACCTGGAAGAGCGTTTGCAGCTGCTGGACGAGCAGTTGGCCACCGTCACCCGCCTGGCCAAGGACAACGAGCTGCCCGATGCCATCCTCACCGAGTCAGGGCTGAAAATCACCCCGCTGGATGCGGCGGTGCCGGATCGGGCGCAGGCGCTGATCGACCAAACCAGCCAGTTACTGCCGCGCATCAAGATCACCGAACTGCTGATGGACGTGGACGACTGGACGGGCTTCAGCCGCCACTTCACCCACTTGAAGGACGGGGCCGAGGCCAAAGACAGGACGTTGCTGCTGTCCGCAATCCTCGGTGATGCGATCAACCTCGGGCTGACCAAGATGGCCGAGTCGAGCCCCGGCCTGACCTACGCCAAGCTGTCCTGGCTGCAAGCCTGGCACATCCGCGACGAAACCTATTCGGCGGCCTTGGCCGAGCTGGTCAACCACCAGTATCGCCACGCC
Source organism: Pseudomonas chaetocerotis (assembly GCF_015712105.2). Lineage (NCBI taxonomy): Bacteria > Pseudomonadati > Pseudomonadota > Gammaproteobacteria > Pseudomonadales > Pseudomonadaceae > Pseudomonas > Pseudomonas chaetocerotis. The sequence goes on along the minus strand of NZ_JACFYX020000028.1, from coordinate 612 downwards.
TTTGCCGCCCACTGGGGCGACGGCACGACCTCATCCTCCGATGGCCAGCGCTTCCGCGCGGGTGGCCGGGGCGAGAGCACCGGGCACGTCAACCCGAAGTACGGTAGCGAGCCGGGACGGCTGTTCTATACCCATATCTCCGACCAGTACGCGCCGTTCAGCACCCGCGTGGTGAATGTCGGCGTCCGCGATTCCACCTATGTGCTCGACGGCCTGCTGTACCACGAGTCCGACCTGCGGATCGAGGAGCACTACACCGACACGGCCGGCTTCACCGATCACGTCTTTGCCCTGATGCACCTGCTAGGCTTCCGCTTCGCGCCGCGCATCCGCGACCTCGGCGAAACCAAGCTGTACGTGCCGCAGGGCGTGCAAGCCTACCCGACGTTGCGCCCGCTGATCGGCGGCACCCTGAACATCAAGCACGTGCGTGCCCACTGGGACGACATCCTGCGCCTGGCCAGCTCGATCAAGCAGGGCACCGTCACCGCCTCGCTGATGCTGCGCAAGCTCGGCAGCTACCCGCGCCAGAACGGACTGGCCGTGGCCCTGCGCGAGCTGGGCCGGATCGAGCGCACGCTGTTCATCCTGGACTGGCTGCAAAGTGTTGAA
>NZ_JACFYX020000027.1:0-2563 GCF_015712105.2 Pseudomonas chaetocerotis | reverse complement strand
CGCGTTGCCAGAAAGCCAGGATGACCTGATCCGCTACTACACCTTCAACGACTCCGACCTGTCGCTGATCCGTCAGCGGCGCGGCGACGCCAACCGCCTCGGCTTCGCCGTGCAACTCTGCCTGCTGCGCTACCCCGGCTATGCGTTGGGCACTGACAGCGAGCTGCCCGAACCGGTCATCCTGTGGGTGGCCAAGCAAGTCCAGACCGATCCGGCGAGTTGGACGAAGTACGGCGAGCGCGATGTGACCCGTCGCGAGCACGCCCAGGAACTGCGCACCTACCTTCAACTGGCCCCGTTCGGCCTGTCCGACTTCCGCGCCCTGGTGCGCGAGCTGACCGAACTGGCCCAGCAGACCGACAAGGGCTTGCTGCTGGCCGGCCAGGCGCTGGAGAGCCTGCGGCAGAAGCGACGCATCCTGCCGGCGTTGAGCGTGATCGACCGGGCTTGCTCGGAGGCCATTGCACGGGCCAATCGGCGGGTCTACCGCGCCCTGGTTGAACCGCTCACGGACTCGCATCGGGCCAAGCTGGACGAGCTGTTGAAGCTCAAGGCCGGCAGCAGCATCACCTGGTTGACCTGGCTGCGCCAGGCACCGCTGAAACCCAACTCTCGGCACATGCTTGAGCACATCGAGCGGCTGAAGACATTTCAGCTGGTGGACTTGCCCGAAGTCCTGGGCCGGCACATCCACCAGAACCGCCTGCTCAAGCTGGCCCGCGAGGGTGGGCAGATGACGCCCAAAGACCTCGGCAAGTTCGAGCCGCAGCGGCGCTATGCGACCCTGGCCGCCGTGGTGCTGGAGAGCACTGCAACCGTGATTGATGAGCTGGTGGATCTGCACGACCGCATCCTAGTCAAGCTGTTCAGCGGCGCGAAGCACAAGCATCAGCAGCAGTTCCAGAAGCAGGGCAAGGCGATCAACGACAAGGTGCGCCTGTACTCCAAGATCGGCCAGGCGCTGCTGGAGGCCAAGGAAGCCGGCAGCGACCCCTATGCCGCCATCGAGGCGGTGATCCCCTGGGACGAGTTCACCGAGAGCGTCAGCGAAGCCGAGCTGCTGGCCCGGCCGGAGGGCTTCGACCACCTGCACCTGGTCGGCGAGAACTTCGCCACCCTGCGCCGCTACACGCCGGCTCTGCTGGAGGTATTGGAGCTGCGCGCCGCCCCGGCCGCGCAGGGCGTGCTGGCAGCCGTGCAGACGCTGCGCGAGATGAACGCCGACAACCTGCGCAAGGTGCCGGCCGATGCTCCCATCGCCTTCATCAAGCCGCGCTGGAAGCCACTGGTGATCACCCCGGAAGGCCTCGACCGGCGCTTCTACGAAATCTGCGCCCTGTCCGAGCTGAAGAACGCCCTGCGCTCCGGCGACATCTGGGTCAAGGGCTCGCGGCAGTTCCGCGACTTCGACGACTACCTGCTGCCGGCCGAGAAGTTCGCCGCGCTCAAGCGGGAACAGGCCCTGCCGCTGGCGATCAACCCGAACAGCGACCAGTATCTGGAAGAGCGCTTGCAGCTGCTGGACGAGCAGTTGGCCACTGTCGCCCGCCTGGCCAAGGACAACGAGCTGCCCGATGCCATCCTCACCGAGTCCGGGTTGAAGATCACCCCGCTGGATGCGGCGGTGCCGGATCGGGCGCAGGCGCTGATCGACCAGACCAGTCAGTTACTGCCGCGCATCAAGATCACCGAACTGCTGATGGACGTGGACGACTGGACGGGCTTCAGCCGCCACTTCACCCACCTGAAGGACGGGGCCGAGGCCAAAGACCGGACGTTGCTGCTGTCCGCGATCCTCGGTGATGCGATCAACCTCGGGCTGACCAAGATGGCCGAGTCGAGCCCCGGTCTGACCTACGCCAAGCTGTCCTGGCTGCAAGCCTGGCACATCCGCGACGAGACCTATTCGGCGGCCCTGGCCGAGCTGGTCAACCACCAGTACCAGCATGCCTTCGCCGCCCACTGGGGCGACGGCACCACCTCATCCTCCGATGGCCAGCGTTTCCGGGCTGGCGGCCGGGGCGAGAGCACCGGACACGTCAACCCGAAGTACGGCAGTGAGCCGGGACGGCTGTTCTACACCCATATCTCCGACCAGTACGCGCCGTTCAGCACCCGCGTGGTGAATGTCGGCGTGCGCGATTCCACCTATGTGCTCGACGGCCTGCTGTACCACGAGTCCGACCTGCGGATCGAGGAGCACTACACCGACACGGCCGGCTTCACCGATCACGTCTTCGCCCTGATGCACCTGCTGGGCTTCCGTTTCGCGCCGCGCATCCGCGACCTCGGCGAAACCAAGCTGTACGTGCCGCAGGGCGTGCAGACCTACCCGACGCTGCGGCCGCTGATCGGCGGCACCCTGAACATCAAGCACGTCCGCGCCCATTGGGACGACATCCTGCGCCTGGCCAGCTCGATCAAACAGGGCACCGTCACTGCCTCGCTGATGCTGCGCAAGCTCGGCAGCTATCCGCGCCAGAACGGCCTGGCCGTGGCCCTGCGCGAGCTGGGCCGGATCGAACGCACGCTGTTCATCCTAGACTGGCTGCAAAGTGTTGAG
>NZ_JACFYX020000026.1:0-2916 GCF_015712105.2 Pseudomonas chaetocerotis | reverse complement strand
ATCGGGCGCAGGCGCGCCTGTTCGGCGATGCGCGCCGGCAATAGCTGAATGCTGTTCGGAACCGCTGCTGGATCGTTCCAGGCCTCGACTTCGGCTACTTCGGCCTCGCCCAGCAAGGGCAGTTCACCGATGCAGCGCTGCGCATCGGCGCACAGGGCGTGCAGCAGTCGTTCGAACTGGCGACTCATGCCGGCGATCTGCCGGTCGCTGAAATGCGCGCGCTGATAATGCCAGTGCACCTGCAACTCGTTGCCAGCCATTACCGCCAGGCTCAGCGGGTAATGGGTCTGTTCGTGCGCGTGCAGGTTGGCGAAGCGCAGGCCATCGTCCTGCCCTTGCAGCACCTGATCCACCGGGTAGTTCTCGAACACAAGCAGGGTGTCGAACAGCTCGCGCCCGCCATGGCCGGCCAGTTGCTGCAAGCGGAACAGCGGCACCTGCTCGTGCTCGCGCAATGCCAGGTTGTGCGCCTGCAGCGCGTCGAGCCAGTCGCCGACAGGCTCGTGCGGCTGCGGAGCCTGCACCACCGGCAGGGTATTGATGAACAGGCCAAGCATATGTTCGATACCCGCCACACTCGCCGGGCGCCCCGCCACGGTGGCGCCGAAGGCCACCTGTCGGCGCCCGCAATAACGCTGCAGGAGCAGCGTCCAGGCCGCCTGGATCAGGGTATTGAGGGTGATGCGTCGAGCCTTGGCGAAGGCTTCGAGTTCACCGCGCGGCAGGTTCAGGATCTGCACGCCACTGCCGCTGGCAGGCAGCTCATGGTGCAGGCTGCCGGCCAGTAACGTCGGTTCATCGAAGCCCTGCAACTGCTCACGCCAGAACGCCTCGCTGACGGCGATATCCTGGCGTTGCAGCCAGGCCAGGTAATCCGGGTAATGCCCGACCTCCTGCGCACCGCCCTCGCCGCGCGTGTCCTGCAGCACCTGCGCCAGCAGCGCGGCACTGCTCCAGCCGTCGAGCAGGATATGGTGCAGCGTCCAGATCAGTTGATGACGCCCTTCGCCCAGGCGTACCAGCACCAGGCGCATCAGCGGCGGCTGCGTCAGGTCAAATGGTGTCTCGCGCTCCTCGCGCAGCAGTGCTTGCAGGTCGAGGTCGCTTCCATCCAGTTCGCGAATCGCCAGCTGTGCCTCGCGTTGCACCAGTTGCACCGCCTGTTGATCGGCGCCCAGGCGCAGGAAGGCTCCGCGCAGCAGCTGATGGCGCTGCAGCGCAGCCGCCCAGGCGGCCCTGAAGTCCGCCACCGGCAAGCCCTCGACCTCCAGACTGAGCTGATTGACGTAGGCGCCATCGGCCGCCTGCAGTTCGCTGTGGAACAGCAGGCCCTGCTGCATCGGCGTCAGCGGATAGATGTCCTCGATCTGCCGAGCCGGCAGCTGCAGGCTGTCGAGATCGGCCTGGCCGAGCGGCACGAAGGTGAAATCGCTGGGGGTGACAGCCGCCTGTGTACAGCAGTGCTGCACCAGCTCAACGAGCGCGCGGCGGTACGCCTCGAGCAGTTCGACGATGCGCTCGCGCTCGAAACGCTCATGACTGAAGGTACAGGTGAAGTGCAGGCAGCCGCCCGTGACGCGACCGTCCAGAGCAAGGGCACAGGCCAGCGGCGCGCTGGCGTCGCGTTGCGCACCGGACGATTCCTCAGCCAGATCGAACAACTGCCCGCTTGTCTGCATACGGCCCAGGTAGTTGAACAGCAACGCGTCATCCAACGCCGGCAGCTCCTCACCCTGCAGGTATTTCAACAAGCCGTAACCGATGCCACCGCGCGGCACCTGACGCAGATTCTCCTTGGTGCCCTTGAGGGTCTCATCCCAGTCGTCACCGGCCTGCAGCAACAACGGGTAGAGGCTGGTGAACCAGCCCAGGGTCTGGCTCAGGTCCAGATCTTCGAACAACGCTTCGCGGCCATGGCCTTCGAGGGCGACCAGGGTTTGCGCCTGCCCGCTCCAGTTACGCAGGGCATGAGCCAGCGCACTGAGCAGCAGGTCGTTGATCCGCGTGCGGTACGCCGCCGGTGCCTGTGTCAGCAGCGCCTCGGTGGTGGCAGGGTCGAGCTGCACCTGCAAATGCTCGGCGCAGGCCGTCAGGTTGCGCCCTTGCGGGTGCTCGCAGGGCAGCCCGCGATCAGCCGGCAGCGCCTGCCAGTACGCGCGTTCGGCGGCCACTTCGGGGCTGGACGCATAAGCCGCCAGGCGCTCGCTCCAACTCTGCCAGGCACTGCTCTTGCGCCCCAGATAGGCAGCAGCGCCCGCCGCCAGTTGCGCGTAGGCACGCTGCAGGTCATCAAGCAGGATGCGCCAGGAAACGCCATCGATCAGCAGGTGGTGGACCACCAGCAACAGCCGCTCGCCACCCTCGTGCAACTGCAGCAGCACAGCGCGCAACAGTGGGCCGCGGCTCAGGTCGAGGCTGGCCTGCACCTCGTCGCACAGCGCGCTCAGCTCGGCCAGGCTGCAGCGCTCGACGCGCAGCTCGGGCGTTTCGGCCTCGGCCGCATAACGCTGGCGCCAGCTGTCGCCTTGCTGCTCGAAACGTAGGCGCAAGGCATCGTGCTGCTCCAGCACGGCCTGCAGGGCAGCGTTCAGGCGCTGTGGCTGCAGCGGCTCGCGTGCACTGAGCAGCACGGACTGGTTCCAGTGCTGACGATTGTTCATCGGCTGGGCGAAGAACCAGTGCTGGATCGGCGTCAGCGGGATGTCGCGCTGGCTGTCGATGATGCAGCTCGGTGCCTCGGCGCTGCGGGTTGCGACCTGGGCCAGTTCGGCGATGTTCTGGCGCTCGAACAACTGCCGTGGCGTCAGCTCGATGCCCTGACGACGGGCACGGGCAATGATCTGCAGGCTGAGAATGGAGTCGCCACCCAGCTCGAAGAAGTTGTCGTCGCGCCCTACCCGCGCCACATCCAGCAGT
>NZ_JACFYX020000025.1:0-5635 GCF_015712105.2 Pseudomonas chaetocerotis | reverse complement strand
GGTGGTGGTTTGATCCTGTTGATGCTTCGGTCGAATGGATCGAAAGCGGTTTGAAAGAGGTGGTTGACAGCGGTTTTGAACGCTGTAGAATGCGCCTCCCGCTGGAGAGAAGAAGTTCTGATTGAAGGCGCAAGTGGTTGAGTAGAAAGAAGTTTCTCCGGAAACAAATTTGAAAAACAGCTTGACAGATAGAGAGGCTGCTGTAGAATGCGCGCCTCGGTTGAGACGAAAGGCTTAACCAACTGTTCTTTAACAACTGAATCAAGCAATTCGTGTGGGTGCTTGTGAGGTAAGACTGATAGTCAACTGATTATCAGCATCACAAAGCAACACTCGTTAATTCGAGAGTTACCTTTCATTAATTTGAAAGTTTTGCGATTGCTGAGCCAAGTTTAGGGTTTTCTCAAAACCCAAGCAGTATTGAACTGAAGAGTTTGATCATGGCTCAGATTGAACGCTGGCGGCAGGCCTAACACATGCAAGTCGAGCGGATGAGAGGAGCTTGCTCCTTGATTTAGCGGCGGACGGGTGAGTAATGCCTAGGAATCTGCCTGGTAGTGGGGGATAACGTCCGGAAACGGGCGCTAATACCGCATACGTCCTACGGGAGAAAGCAGGGGACCTTCGGGCCTTGCGCTATCAGATGAGCCTAGGTCGGATTAGCTAGTTGGTGAGGTAATGGCTCACCAAGGCGACGATCCGTAACTGGTCTGAGAGGATGATCAGTCACACTGGAACTGAGACACGGTCCAGACTCCTACGGGAGGCAGCAGTGGGGAATATTGGACAATGGGCGAAAGCCTGATCCAGCCATGCCGCGTGTGTGAAGAAGGTCTTCGGATTGTAAAGCACTTTAAGTTGGGAGGAAGGGCATTAACCTAATACGTTAGTGTTTTGACGTTACCGACAGAATAAGCACCGGCTAACTTCGTGCCAGCAGCCGCGGTAATACGAAGGGTGCAAGCGTTAATCGGAATTACTGGGCGTAAAGCGCGCGTAGGTGGTTCGTTAAGTTGGATGTGAAAGCCCCGGGCTCAACCTGGGAACTGCATCCAAAACTGGCGAGCTAGAGTACGGTAGAGGGTGGTGGAATTTCCTGTGTAGCGGTGAAATGCGTAGATATAGGAAGGAACACCAGTGGCGAAGGCGACCACCTGGACTGATACTGACACTGAGGTGCGAAAGCGTGGGGAGCAAACAGGATTAGATACCCTGGTAGTCCACGCCGTAAACGATGTCAACTAGCCGTTGGGTTCCTTGAGAACTTAGTGGCGCAGCTAACGCATTAAGTTGACCGCCTGGGGAGTACGGCCGCAAGGTTAAAACTCAAATGAATTGACGGGGGCCCGCACAAGCGGTGGAGCATGTGGTTTAATTCGAAGCAACGCGAAGAACCTTACCTGGCCTTGACATGCTGAGAACTTTCCAGAGATGGATTGGTGCCTTCGGGAACTCAGACACAGGTGCTGCATGGCTGTCGTCAGCTCGTGTCGTGAGATGTTGGGTTAAGTCCCGTAACGAGCGCAACCCTTGTCCTTAGTTACCAGCACGTTATGGTGGGCACTCTAAGGAGACTGCCGGTGACAAACCGGAGGAAGGTGGGGATGACGTCAAGTCATCATGGCCCTTACGGCCAGGGCTACACACGTGCTACAATGGTCGGTACAAAGGGTTGCCAAGCCGCGAGGTGGAGCTAATCCCATAAAACCGATCGTAGTCCGGATCGCAGTCTGCAACTCGACTGCGTGAAGTCGGAATCGCTAGTAATCGTGAATCAGAATGTCACGGTGAATACGTTCCCGGGCCTTGTACACACCGCCCGTCACACCATGGGAGTGGGTTGCTCCAGAAGTAGCTAGTCTAACCTTCGGGGGGACGGTTACCACGGAGTGATTCATGACTGGGGTGAAGTCGTAACAAGGTAGCCGTAGGGGAACCTGCGGCTGGATCACCTCCTTAATCGAAGACATCAGCTTCTTCATGAGTATCCACACGAATTGCTTGATTCATAGTCGAAGACGATGCTGTAACGCGACCCTGTTATAGGTCTGTAGCTCAGTTGGTTAGAGCGCACCCCTGATAAGGGTGAGGTCGGCAGTTCAAATCTGCCCAGACCTACCAATTGCTTGGTGCAGAAGAATACGGGGCCATAGCTCAGCTGGGAGAGCGCCTGCCTTGCACGCAGGAGGTCAGCGGTTCGATCCCGCTTGGCTCCACCACTCTCTTGTGTTGCGGTGAGTGTTAAAGAGTTCAGAAATGAGCGCTTCAGGGTAAGCCTGTTGAGTGCTGATTTCTGGTCTTTTGACCGGTACGAATATCGTTCTTTAAAAATTTGGATATGTGATAGAAGTGACTGATTAATTGCTTTCACTGGCAATTGATCTGGTCAAGGTAAAATTTGTAGTTCTCAAGACGCAAATTTTCGGCGAATGTCGTCTTCACGATTGAGACAGTAACCAGATTGCTTGGGGTTATATGGTCAAGTGAAGAAGCGCATACGGTGGATGCCTTGGCAGTCAGAGGCGATGAAAGACGTGGTAGCCTGCGAAAAGCTTTGGGGAGTCGGCAAACAGACTGTGATCCAGAGATCTCTGAATGGGGGAACCCACCCGGCATAAGCCGGGTATCTTGTACTGAATCCATAGGTGCAAGAGGCGAACCAGGGGAACTGAAACATCTAAGTACCCTGAGGAAAAGAAATCAACCGAGATTCCCTAAGTAGTGGCGAGCGAACGGGGACTAGCCCTTAAGTTGATTTGAGTGTAGTGGAAGGCTCTGGAAAGTGCCGCCGTAGTGGGTGATAGCCCCGTACACGAAACGCTCTTATCAATGAAATCGAGTAGGACGGGGCACGAGAAACCTTGTCTGAACATGGGGGGACCATCCTCCAAGGCTAAATACTACTGACTGACCGATAGTGAACCAGTACCGTGAGGGAAAGGCGAAAAGAACCCCGGAGAGGGGAGTGAAATAGAACCTGAAACCGTATGCGTACAAGCAGTGGGAGCCTACTTTGTTGGGTGACTGCGTACCTTTTGTATAATGGGTCAGCGACTTATATTCAGTGGCGAGCTTAACCGAATAGGGGAGGCGTAGCGAAAGCGAGTCTTAATAGGGCGCTTTAGTCGCTGGGTATAGACCCGAAACCGGGCGATCTATCCATGGGCAGGTTGAAGGTTAGGTAACACTGACTGGAGGACCGAACCGACTACCGTTGAAAAGTTAGCGGATGACCTGTGGATCGGAGTGAAAGGCTAATCAAGCTCGGAGATAGCTGGTTCTCCTCGAAAGCTATTTAGGTAGCGCCTCGTGTATCACTGCTGGGGGTAGAGCACTGTTTCGGCTAGGGGGTCATCCCGACTTACCAAACCGATGCAAACTCCGAATACCAGCAAGTGTCAGCACGGGAGACACACGGCGGGTGCTAACGTCCGTCGTGAAAAGGGAAACAACCCAGACCGTCAGCTAAGGTCCCAAAGTTATGGTTAAGTGGGAAACGATGTGGGAAGGCTTAGACAGCTAGGAGGTTGGCTTAGAAGCAGCCATCCTTTAAAGAAAGCGTAATAGCTCACTAGTCGAGTCGGCCTGCGCGGAAGATGTAACGGGGCTCAAACCATACACCGAAGCTACGGGTTCATCCTTTGGATGAGCGGTAGAGGAGCGTTCTGTAAGCCTGTGAAGGTGAGTTGAGAAGCTTGCTGGAGGTATCAGAAGTGCGAATGCTGACATGAGTAACGACAATGCGAGTGAAAAACTCGCACGCCGAAAGACCAAGGTTTCCTGCGCAACGTTAATCGACGCAGGGTTAGTCGGCCCCTAAGGCGAGGCAGAAATGCGTAGTCGATGGGAAACGGGTTAATATTCCCGTACTTCTAGTTACTGCGATGGAGGGACGGAGAAGGCTAGGCCAGCACGGCGTTGGTTGTCCGTGTTTAAGGTGGTAGGCTGAGATCTTAGGTAAATCCGGGATCTTAAGGCCGAGAGCTGATGACGAGCGTTCTTTTAGAATGCGAAGTGGTTGATGCCATGCTTCCAGGAAAAGCTTCTAAGCTTCAGGTAACTAGGAACCGTACCCCAAACCGACACAGGTGGTTAGGTAGAGAATACCAAGGCGCTTGAGAGAACTCGGGTGAAGGAACTAGGCAAAATGGCACCGTAACTTCGGGAGAAGGTGCGCCGGTGAGGGTGAAGTATTTACTACGTAAGCCCATGCCGGTCGAAGATACCAGGCCGCTGCGACTGTTTATTAAAAACACAGCACTCTGCAAACACGAAAGTGGACGTATAGGGTGTGACGCCTGCCCGGTGCCGGAAGGTTAATTGATGGGGTTAGCGCAAGCGAAGCTCTTGATCGAAGCCCCGGTAAACGGCGGCCGTAACTATAACGGTCCTAAGGTAGCGAAATTCCTTGTCGGGTAAGTTCCGACCTGCACGAATGGCGTAACGATGGCGGCGCTGTCTCCACCCGAGACTCAGTGAAATTGAAATCGCTGTGAAGATGCAGTGTATCCGCGGCTAGACGGAAAGACCCCGTGAACCTTTACTATAGCTTTGCACTGGACTTTGAGCTTGCTTGTGTAGGATAGGTGGGAGGCTTTGAAGTGGGGACGCCAGTTCTCATGGAGCCATCCTTGAAATACCACCCTGGCAACCTTGAGGTTCTAACTCTGGTCCGTTATCCGGATCGAGGACAGTGTATGGTGGGTAGTTTGACTGGGGCGGTCTCCTCCCAAAGAGTAACGGAGGAGTACGAAGGTGCGCTCAGACCGGTCGGAAATCGGTCGTAGAGTATAAAGGCAAAAGCGCGCTTGACTGCGAGACAGACACGTCGAGCAGGTACGAAAGTAGGTCTTAGTGATCCGGTGGTTCTGTATGGAAGGGCCATCGCTCAACGGATAAAAGGTACTCCGGGGATAACAGGCTGATACCGCCCAAGAGTTCATATCGACGGCGGTGTTTGGCACCTCGATGTCGGCTCATCACATCCTGGGGCTGAAGCCGGTCCCAAGGGTATGGCTGTTCGCCATTTAAAGTGGTACGCGAGCTGGGTTTAGAACGTCGTGAGACAGTTCGGTCCCTATCTGCCGTGGACGTTTGAGATTTGAGAGGGGCTGACCTTAGTACGAGAGGACCGGGTTGGACGAACCTCTGGTGTTCCGGTTGTCACGCCAGTGGCATTGCCGGGTAGCTATGTTCGGAAAAGATAACCGCTGAAAGCATCTAAGCGGGAAACTTGCCTCAAGATGAGATCTCACTGGAGCCTTGAGCTCCCTGAAGGGCCGTCGAAGACTACGACGTTGATAGGTGGGGTGTGTAAGCGCTGTGAGGCGTTGAGCTAACCCATACTAATTGCCCGTGAGGCTTGACCATATAACACCCAAACAATCTGCCCTCAAGCAGAGGGTGTCGATGGTGAAGTCGACAGAAAGCCGAAAATTTGCAAGAACTACAAAGTATCTATCACGTATCCAAGGGATAGCGCCTAACCGCGAGATCCCAACCGAATTGCTTGACGACCATAGAGCGTTGGAACCACCTGATCCCATCCCGAACTCAGTAGTGAAACGACGCATCGCCGATGGTAGTGTGGTGCTTCACCATGTGAGAGTAGGTCATCGTCAAGCTCCTATACGAA
>NZ_JACFYX020000024.1:0-6328 GCF_015712105.2 Pseudomonas chaetocerotis | reverse complement strand
GCCCGGCCGGACACCAGCCTGGCGCCCATTACCGGCTCGCCGATTCTCACAACCCAACTGGGCGGCCGTTTGAATGACCCGATTACTGGGGCGCCCATCCCGCCGTATGACGATCCCCGGCTCGGTTTCTCGGGCAACTGGGACGTGGCCGACGACCTGACTGCTGAGAAATTTCCGAGGCGGTTCAGGGTGCGGGCTGTCGAGATACCCGAGATCTACCGCGATGAGCGTACCGGCGATGTTGCTGTGCACTATCGCGTCGCCATACCGAATGACCTGCTGGAGATGTAAGCATGGCCACCCTTGCAGATCAGCGCCGAGCGATCGGGGAGCGTAACGAAAAGGCGCGGCGCGACTTGGGCGAGGCGAATGCCAAAGCGCGCCGCGCGCTCGGCGACGAGATGATCAAGCGCCGCACCGGGAAGACTGAGGTCGAAGAAGTCAACGCGCTCGTCAAGCAGCCTCGCCAGCGCAAGGCGCTACCCACTCTGACCCCGCGCGGCGGGGTGCCAGCACAGGACGGTACGGGCAACTACACCGCCCCGCCCGCCGGCAGCGGGGGCGGCCTGGCCAGCCCGTTCACCGAAACCCCGGGCACCCGCACGTACCACGAGACACCCATCGTCATCCAGAGCACCGACGGCTCGATCTTCATGGCTGTGAAAATGCCCGCCATTGTGACCATGACCGACGCTAACGGCGCCCCGGCGGTGTTCAACTACGCAGAGGTAGTCGATGGATAGCAACTACCCGTTTCTCGGGCGCCCGCTGTGGTTTGGCACGCCCTGGCACGGCGCGGTTTACAGGAATGGCGATATCACCCGCTTGCGGCCCCTGGGCAGCGCTGGCCCGCTTGACCGCCCCTGGACAGGTGCTCGCTACCGCACGTCCGCACTGTGGGACATTGGTCGCCCGGATGTCGAAACACCTGCCGAGATCGCAACCCAGGGCGGGCAGCTACTGGGCCGATCGCTCCAGCCCTGCGACCTGGTGAACTGGCGCCCGCTGCTGCTCGACGACGTCGTATGTCGGGCGCGCATCATTCGAGACCCGATCGAGGGTTTCATCCTCACCGTGCGCGCCTACGACCCCGCTACCGGAGAACTGTTGCCGGCAGTCACGGTCAGCACGGGCAGTTTCACCAACGCCAGTATTGGCCAGGGCGCTGGCGAGCCAACAGTGAGCGGCTGGACACCGCCGGCAACTATCAACACGTACTCAGCAATGGATGTAACGCCAGACGGCCGATCAATGCTGCTCGGCGTTACGCCCTTGATATCAGGTGTCGGCCTGGTGCTGCTTGGGCTTGTGCGCCTTGATATAGGCGGCACCCCGTCGGCGCCGACATTGACGCTTTCGTTGCTGTCATCGCGCAGCGATGCGCTCGGCACCTACTACCTGACCGGGGACGGCGGCACGTTCACCACGATGCACCTGCCGACACCGCCCAATGAACAGCAGTCCGGCCCCTGCGGCGTAACCCGCGACTACCGCCCAGGCGCGCGCACGCTTACCCCAGGCCCGCCGCCATCGTCGAACCCGTCACCCGCCGCACAGGTAGGGTCAGGCTCTGCCGAGCTCGGCGTCACCGGGCGCCTGTTGACCGCCTGGTTTACAGCGGGCGGCGGGGTAGAGATTGTGCGCTACAGCTACCGCTATGAGTGGGAACGCACGGCCACGCTCACGGATGAATCAACCGGCGAGTACCTGCGCGTCGTCACGTATGACGAAGGATGTTCGGTAACCAGCAGCACAACCACAGACACCATCAGCCTCGGCGCCTCACTCAGCGACATAACCGAAGTGCGGCAGACCATCACTGTGGGCGCGCTCAGCGCCACCGGCATGATCCGCTGGACGATGACGGGCAGCACAACCGAACCGTCAGGGCTGCCGCCTACCTGGTCAATCAACACCCTGGAGGAGGGTGACCAGGACGGCATCACCTACACATTCAACTACGCCGGCTCGATTACCCCGCCGACCGCGCCTGCTCTCGCACCGGACCACCCCGTGCTGTTGGGTGTGGTGGTCGGGGCCGACTCGGATGGATCCGGCGCAATCTACCCCGAGCAATTTGGCTGGAGCGTGGCAACGATCGCTCGCACCCGCTTCAACGAAGAGCGCACCGAGGTGCAGTGCAAGCGCTGGCCCTGCTACACGCCCGCCGGCGCACTGGGCGAGAACCAGTTTTTTCTGACCGACTCCCCGATCGGTATCGGCCGGCAAGAGCGGCAGACCTACGCCAACTTCACCGCCTACAACGCGCTCGACCAACAACTGACCAATTTCAGCGGAGACCTGCGCGGCCAGGTGCTGCTCGGGCTCATATGAGGTGACCATGAGATTCATCGACAACTGGTGCTACGCGCTTACCGACGAACTGGCGGCAGGCGGCACCGAACTACCGGTGGCAGGCGAAGCCATCGCCCGGCTGGCCCTGGCAGAGGGCGACGAATACGTGTTGTGCATCGTCGGCGCGCTGGACCCGCTGAACAACAGCGCCCTGGAGGTGGTGCGCCTGGTCGGCCTTGCTTCGGGCTATGAGCTGCTGCGAGGCGAGCAGGGCACTACCGACGTTACCTGGCCAGCAGGCGCAGTGGTGCACTGCGGCGTAACCGCAGCCCTGCTGGCTGAGTTGTGGGCGGCCGCCCAGGGTGGCGGTGGTGGTTCTGATGACACTGTCATCGAACACATAACGGATAACGTACACACCAGGTTCTTTGGCACGCCATCAACGCCACCCAGCCGATTGGGGCAGGTGTGCCGGCAGATCGAGATCAATGGTTTGGTGTGTGAATGGGTGGCCTATGTCCGATGGGACGATAGCCTGCAATGGCGCCGCAGCGTTCTGCCCATGGCGGACTGGGGCCTCGGGATAGCAGATTCCTACACTACCAGCCTGCTCGATAGTGACCGTGCGTTTGCCATGACAACAGACGCCTTCGCTGAGAACCCAGTCGAAACCACGCTTGCACTCCCGCCGGCCGTGGCAGCGGGTGATGGCATCCGCATCCCGATAGTGATCGCCAACTGGAGCGCGCAGACATGGACATTGGTGCTCGACCCTGCGGCCTTCTGGCAGAGCGGTGCTGAGCTGATTTTGCAGACCAGCGCTTTTGATGCACTGGGTATTACGTCGAGTTCAACTGAGCTTGGCGTCGTCAGCTGCGTCGTGCCCGCTAACACCCGGGTTTGGTTTGATCTCACCGCTGTATACAGCACAGACGAAACGGGCTCAGGCATGTTCTGCGAAATCACAGCGCGCCCAATCAATCTCTACCTGAATTAAGGGGCCTGCCATGCAGCCAGCCTGCCTCGATCTACCCATCATCCCGGGCGCGACCAACCGCAAACCACTCTACCTGCTGCAGCCGCGCTGGGAACGCCGCGCCATCAGCGAGGTGCAGAAAACCCCGTCCCTGCTGCTGACCGTGCCCGAGCACGACCTGCCGGCCGAGTGGCCGTGCTGGGTCGAGGGCGTCAGCGGTTTCACCGCACTCAACCGCCAGCCGCCCCAGCAGGCGCCGTGGATGGTCGGCGTGGTTAATGCCGACACCGTGGAAATCAACGCCCTCAACGGCGCCGGCCAGAACGCCAGCGGCGGCTGGCTGGTGTACCAGCCGGGCGTCGACATCACCGATGCAACAGCAGTGCTCACGCTCACCGGCCCCGGCTACAGCCTGCAGCTGACCACCGCCAATGGTGGCTTGCAGGTGCTTGGCGTGGGCCAGCTGAACATCGTGCTCACCCCGGCACAGAGCACAGCCATCCCGCTCGCTGGCGTGACCTACACGCTGGATATCACCTGGAGCAACGGCGACGTAGACCGCTGGCTCGACGGCCCCGTGACCGTGCGCCGAGGAGGTGCCCATGGCTGCTGCACCTGATGTCATCGTCGCTGGCCAGCCATTCGTGCTGGTGCGCGAGCCAGTGGCCGCGCCTGCCATCGTCGTTGCAGTCGGCACACAAGGGCCGCCAGGGCGCAATGGCGTCGGTGCGGGCGGCATCACCTACATCCAGGACCACCCGCCAACCGGGGCAACCGAGAGCGAAACCTGGTGGAACCCGCTGACCCTGCAGCTCAAGGTCTACCACGACAACGAATTTGAACCCGTGTCGCCAGACGGCGGCCATTTCTGAGGAGCCAATCATGGCTGACATCATCCGCATCAAACGCTCCGACGCGACCTCGGCACCCACCAGCCTGGCCGCTGGCGAGCTGGCCTACTCGGAAGTCTCCGGCTACCTCTACTACGGCCGTATCAGCGACGGTACGCCCGTCATCATTGGCGGCAAGGCGCTGAAGGACAAGCTCGACGGCCTGACCTCTGCTGACCTGAGCGACTTCGCCGCCGCCGTTGGCGCCGTTATCGAGCAGGCCAGCATCGGCGATCTGTCCGATGTGGACTTGACCGGCGCAGCCAATGGCCAGGTTCTGGTCTACCGCGACGGTGTTTTCGAGATGGAAGCGCCGCCCAGCGGGGTTACCACCTTCATCGCTCTGACCGACACGCCGTCTGCCTTCACTGGCGCGGGCGGTCGTTTCGTCAAGGTCAACACCGGCGCCACGGCGCTGGAGTTTGTCGACGGTGTAGACGGCGGCACGTATTGAGGTGACCCATGGCTGATGTGATTCGGCACAAGCGCTCGGCCACGGCAGCGGCTGTGCCGAGCGCTGGCCAGCTAGCCCTGGGCGAGTTGGCCATCAACGTCGCAGATGGTCGGCTGTACTTCAAAACCTCGGCGGGGGACATCGTTGCCGTCGCCAATCTCACGGATGCGTGGGCGCTGCAGCCGATCGGTGTTCCGTTCCCGATCCAAACGCACATCACCGGCGTGCCGGTACCACCTACCGACAACCCGAACTACCGCTATATCAAGCTGACTGCGAGCGACAGTTACAACGATGGCGTGTTGACGTCCGAAAGCGTCAGCGGTTCCGCGCCGGAGGTGCAGGCCACGGCGGTAATAGATGACGCCGGCAGTCCTATGTACGGGGAAACGGTGCGACTGATCAATACCGAGCGCCGATTCCTTCGGCCGGGCAGTAGCGGGGCGGTGGAGGCGGATGCGTTTCAGGGGCATACGTTCGCCGGGGACGCGAATATTCGGGCTAGAGATGTCGGCTATTCGATCGTCGGACTGGGTGGGACAAGACTGCCCGCGCTAACCGCCGCAAACTCAGGCAATGATCTTCATGTCATATCTGACGGCGCGAACGGTTCTCCTCGCACAGCAAACGAAACGCGCGTCAAAAGCCTCGGCGCTGACTACTTCATGAGGATTCGCTAATGCCCTACGCAGCAGATGGCCGCCTCAGTCGTGACCCGATTGACGGCGGCATCGAAATCACCGAGCAGCAGTATCAGCAGGGCCTGGCCGGGATGTTGTCCGGCGAGCATGTGCAGATCGTCGGCGGCGCTTTCTTCGTCGGCCCGGTGCCCGTGGTGGAGCCGGAACCCGATCCGGAGCCAACCCCGGAAGAGATCGAGGCGCAGCGGTTGGCGCTGAACAACGGTGCCTATGAAACCGCCACCACCGCGCTCACCGCCAACTATCCTCAGCTGGAAAAGGACACTTGGCCGACGCAGGATGTCGAGTCTACTGCCTGGCTGCTCGACCCAGTTGGCGCCTCAACCCCCTGGATCGATCGTGCCGCCGCTGTGCGGGGCATAGACCGAGAAGAATACCTGCGCCGCACGCTGGTCAAGGCACGCCAGTTCGTGATCATGTCCGCCTGGCTAACTGGCCGCCGCCAGGGCTACGAGGATGTAATCAAGGCTGGTGGTGATCCAGTGCTCGACTACCAGCTGCCGGGCGAGGTACTGCTGGAACTGCAGGCGGTTCAACAAACGGTCATGACGGCGCCGACGGCGCAACTGCGGGAGGCCCTGGCATGACGGGCGTTATGCTTGCGCTTTACAAGGGCGAGGGCCAGCTCGGCAACGCCCTTATTCGCTGGTGGACGCGCAGCCAGTACAGCCATTGCGAACTGGTGGTGCACGGCTACTGCTACAGCAGCTCAGTGATGGACAAAGGCGTGCGGCGCAAGCGGGTTGGGCCGGGCGCCGATGAAATCACCCTCGGCGCCGACCACTGGGATGTGATCGAGCTGCCCTGGGCAGATCCTGCTGCCGTGCTCGAGCACTTCGCCTGCACCGACCCGGACCGCTACGGCTGGCCGTCACTGATCATGAGCCAGATATTCAACCGCAACCGCAAGGTGGAGCACGCTGCGTTCTGCAGCGAATGGTGCGCCGCCGCGCTCGGCCTGCCCAGTCCAGCCAGCTACAGCCCGCATACGATTGGCGAGCTATGTGGCTGG
>NZ_JACFYX020000023.1:0-17954 GCF_015712105.2 Pseudomonas chaetocerotis | reverse complement strand
TCGTGATTTTAAGGAGCCGCCAACCAAGCCTTCCTACGGGCGTGGGTGGCGGACCGTGCAAGGGTAGGAATACCGGCCACGAAGGACGCCGGCCAGGCCGAGGCCTGCCTCACACGGCCCGCCATAAATGCACGAGAAAACAACAGGCACAAAAAAAGCGCCTGCTCTCGGCTATGGCGCTACCGCGCCCTTCGTGAAAAATCGGGTTCCTACACCCGGTCACGGGATTGACCGTGACGGGGCGGACTGTAGCGCGGAGTGGAGGGTAGGGCAAGGTGCGGAGTGGCTGCTATCGGCCATTAGCGGACGTTTAGAGTAGGGAAAACAAATCAGCCCACTTCCCCCGCTTGGGCGACCAGGATGTCGACCAAAATGCGATTACGGTTCGACAACTCGATACACGACTGTGCAAAGAAACTCTCCTGATGTCTGATTTTCAGAGCTGGGCCCCGTCAGGATTGCCGGTCAGGCATGAACGCCGGGAGGCCCAGGAATGCTTCGAGTTCTACAAAAGGCATCGGTTTGGCAAAGTAATACCCCTGAAAAACATCGCAGCGACTGCCCTTAAGGAATTCCATTTGGGACGCCGTTTCCACGCCTTCGGCGACCACCGTCAGGCTGAGGTGATGGGCCATGGAAATAATGCCTTGGGTGATCGCTGCATCATTATGATCGGTAGCGATTTCCTGGACGAAGGAGCGGTCAATCTTGATTTTGTCGATGGGCAAACGCTTGAGATAGCTGAGGCTGGAAAACCCGGTGCCGAAATCATCGAGTGCAATGCGCACTCCCAACGCCTTGAGCCGATGCAGCGTTTCGATCGCCTGCTCAGCGTTATTCAATAGAAGCGACTCGGTGATCTCCAGCTCCAACTGCTCACCCCGCAGACCATGTTTTTCAAGGGTGGCTTGGACATACTGGACGAAATGGCCACGCTGAAAATGCATCGGCGAAATATTCACGGCCATCGAGATGCTCGTGGCGCCTTGATCACTTAGCTGGCGCAACTGCGCGCAGGCTGCATCCAGTACCCAGAGACTCAGCGGGATGATCTGACCACTGTCTTCAGCCACCGGCACAAACACCGCTGGTGAGATAAACCCTTTTTCCGCATGCTCCCAGCGCAGCAATGCTTCGAGCCCGACCACCCGACCCGTGCGCGCGTCTATCTGCGGTTGATAATGCAGCTGTAATGTCTGAGTTTCGATCGCCTTTTGCAGGTCGTTGCGCAGGCTCGCGTGCTCGCAAACGCGCTGGTTCAGATCGCTGGTGTACCACTGAAAGTTATTGCGCCCTTGCTGCTTGGCTTTGTACATGGCCATATCAGCCTGCTGGATCAGCTGCATCGGCTGCTCGATATGACCATCGCTCAACGTAATACCGACACTTGCAGTCACGTGCAGGTCCATGCCCTGGACGCAGTAAGGTTTGGCAATGCTGGCCATCAATCGCTCGGCCACCGGTACAACGTCCTCATCACAAAGCAGGTCCGGCAGCAGAACGATAAATTCATCGCCGCCCATGCGCACAATGGTATCCCCGGGACGAATCTGCTGGGTCAAACGCTGCGCGACCTCAATCAGCACCTGGTCGCCGAAGTAGTGCCCGATCGAATCGTTGATGGATTTGAATCCATCCAAATCGATGCACATCACTGCCAGACGGCGCTTATGCCGACGACTGATGTGACAATCCAGAGTAAGCCGGTCTTCAAGCGACACACGATTAAGCAAGCCGGTCAGCCGGTCATGGCTGGCGTTGAAGTTCAATTGGCGCTCGAAATGCTTCTGCTCGCTGATGTCACGGGCTATGCCAAACACACCGACGATCTCGCCATTGACCATGATCGGCAGGTTGGAAATGTCCATGGTCAACAGGTTGCCACTCTCGTCGCGAACCCCTGCCTCGAAGCGTTGAGGCGCTCCGCCGCGGGCTGCGGAAAAATGCTGGCTGACCCGTTGCAGGTCTTCTTCGAGCACCAAGTGAGAAAAGTGATGGCCAATGAAGTTGGAGGCAGTGTGCGGTTTCAGTTTCAGGCCTGCCGGATTCACACTCTGGATGTTGCCGGCCAGATCGAGAGCAAATACGGGGTTGGGGTTGTAGGTGAACAATGAACGAAAACGTTGTTCGCTTTCCTCCAGACGTTGGCCATCACGCTCATGACGGATGGCGATGACTGCGAGTTGGGCCGCGCAAGCCAGTTGTTCAATCTGCGCCTCGTTCGGCGTATGGGCGCGGCTCTGGTATAGGGCAAATGTGCCCAACACGCTTCCTTGATAGGAAAGCAACGGCAGCGACCAGCAGGAACGCAGGTTATGCCCCAGCGCCAAGCTGCGAAAACGCTCCCAGTTTGGATCCCGGGCGATGTCTTCGGTGACTACAAGCTCGCGCCGGAACGCTGCGGTGCCGCAGGTTCCTTCCTGTGGACCAATGGCCATTCCATGAACTGCCTCGCTGTACGCTGCCGGTAGGCCGGGCGCTGCACCGTTCAGCAAGTGCTTGCCCTCGGCATCAGTAAGCAGAATCGAGGAGAAGGTCTTGGGGGCCTGTGTGTCGATCATCTGGCAGATAGCGCAGAGTACTTCGCCCAGATGATGGTCGGTCGCGATCATTCCAAGAATGTCACGTTGCGAATCGGCCAGTGTCTTGCTGTGCATACGCGTGCGACAAGTATTCATGGGATTCCTGAAGACTCTCAAGGTCGTCCGGTCTTCAGAGAGCCAGAAACAGTGGGCGGCCGATCACTGTCCACTAGTACGTCGGTAGCGCACTGTATAAAGCCCCGGCTGGTTAAAAAAGACTCAGAGTCAACAGAAAAAACGATATCAGCTTGCCGCCATCTGGCTGACTTCGCTTTCTCGACGCGCGGCAATTTATAGGCCGAACGAAAAGGGGCGGATTAGTTTTTTCCGACTCTAGAACGGCCGCTTAGTTAGCCGATTGCAGCGGTTGATGATCGGTTGCAATCGGCCAATTACAGGCCTTTGCGACAAGTGGCAATCGATCCAAAGCGGCCGGTAGAAAAGAGGCGGCTGATGCCAAAACGGTGACTCAAATCGACGCAGTTGCGTGGCGCTCCGATTACCCAAGACTCAAGCCATGCCTACGCGCCCGGTACGAACAGGGGGATGCTACTGAGTTTTTTGTCACCCTTTAAAACGATGCCGGTGTGCTGCACTACACTCCAAGTGCCATTCCTACCCCGGAGAGCTCTTGATGCACACTCCGGATCTTGTGCTTTGTCCCGAAGAATTTGCGGAACTGAGCGCTCAGCTTGAAAGCTCTGCTCGACACGCCTGGCCGTGGACGCATTACCGGTCCTGATGTGGGGTGAGGGTCAATGCTATGGCCGTTGAAGGCAATGCAGAACAATTAGTTGCTGTCGTCACTTTGCTTGCCGCTGCCGTGGTGGCAGTGCCGCTGCTCAAACGAATCGGGCTCGGCTCAGTGGTCGGTTACCTGGCGGCGGGGCTGATCATTGGCCCCTTCGGACTGCAACTGATCAGTGACCCCCACACCATCATTGATGTGGCCGAGTTGGGTGTGGTGATGTTTCTTTTTGTGATTGGACTGGAGATGAAACCCTCGCACCTATGGGATCTGCGTCGGCAGATCTTTGGGCTGGGCAGCCTGCAGGTGGTGGTCTGTGCTTTTCTGCTCACCTTTGTCGGCATGGCCTTTGGTTTCTCTTGGCAGATGTCATTTGTGAGCGCGGCGGGTTTTGTACTCACATCCACGGCCATAGTTATGCAAGTCCTTTCGGAGCGCGGTGACATAACCGAGCCGAGGGGACAGCACATAGTCTCCATTTTGCTGTTTGAAGACCTGTTGATAGTGCCTTTACTGGCGGTGGTGGCATTTCTGGCGCCCACCGAATTGGTGCATGAACCCACGTCACCCCTTTGGCAGCGAATAGGTATTGCAGCCCTGTCCTTGGGCGCATTGGTGGCCATAGGCTTGTGGCTGCTCAATCCTCTGTTTCAGGTATTGGCCCGAGCCAAAGCGCGCGAGGTTATGACTGCCGCTGCGTTGCTGGTTGTGTTGGGAGCCGCGCTGCTGATGGAAATCGGCGGCCTTTCAATGGCGATGGGGGCTTTCGTTGCCGGTGTGCTGCTGTCGGAATCCACCTTCCGCCACCAGTTGGAGGCCGACATAGAGCCATTTCGCGGCCTGCTGCTGGGGCTGTTTTTCCTCGGCGTCGGTATGTCGTTGGATCTGCAGGTGGTGGCCAAGGCTTGGATGCTCATCGCCTCTGGTGTGCTGGCGCTGATGACGGTCAAGGCACTGTGTATTTATGGGGTCGCGCGCCTCGCGAAAAGCAGCCATAGCGACGCACTGGATCGCGCCGTGCTTATGGCGCAGGGGGGCGAATTTGCTTTTGTGCTGTTTGCCGAAGCCCTCAAGCTCAGGGTCATCAGTCCTGAAGTCAGCGCCAATATGACGGCTATTGTGGTGCTCTCCATGGCCATTACGCCGGTGACTGTATTGCTGTACAAGCGCTTTGCGCGCGTGCAGACCGTTTGTATGGACGGTGTGGAAGCCGCCCACAATCTGCAAGGCAATGTACTCATCATCGGTTTTGGCCGGGTGGGGCAGATTGCCTGCCAGGCGCCGCTCGCTCAGGGCGCGAAAATTTCTATCATCGATATAAATCCGGAGGTCATCCGCGCCGTGACACCCTATGGTTTCAAGGTCTATTACGGCGATGGCGCCCGCCATGAAATATTGCACGCTGCCGGTGCCCATCACGCCCGCGCCATCATTATTTGTGTGGATGATAAGAAAGCCGCGACCCGCATTGTCGAAAGTACGCGGCACTACTGCCCGCAGGTGAAATTGGTGGTGCGCGCTTTTGACCGCGAACATGCGCTGGAATTGGTCAAACACGACGCCGACTACATAGTGCGGGAAACCTTTGAGGCCGCCCTGCTGCTCGGTCGTCAGGCCGTGCTGACTCTGGGTGCGTCTGAGCACGAAGCCGACGCAGTGATCGACGAAGTGCGCAAACGCGATTCCGAACGTTTTGCCTTGGAAACAGCGGGCGGCCTGTTTGCCGGACGAGCGCTGGTACTGGGGAATATTGAACGCATTGATCCGCCGAACCATGAAGCGCGGGATGCTCAGTGAGCATCAATTACAGGCGACGTTGGATTCGCATTTTTCGATGGCTTACTTTCAGCGCTTTGCCGCCACGGCAGATGATCTGCTGAAAGAGCCGTTGCAACTGATATTCCTTGAGCAGGTATCGGCCTGATCATTCAACCTGCTGAACCGCACTACCTCCGCTGGGAGTGAAAGCGACCGGCGTATCAATTCGTTCCAGGACGCGCCTTTACTCCGAATTGCGCAACGATGTGAGCGCCCAACTCCTCAATGACTTGCGCCGCAGGGCGCTTTCCGTACTTGAGGTTCAGGATAACGTGGTCCACCCCGATTTCCTCAAGCGACTCCAGCAAAGTCCGAAGGTGGTCGCGTCCAAGCTTGAACCCCAAATGAATGGGAGTGGGCGGCGTGGACGGGTTCTCACTGAGGTCGATGTAAAGCGACTGAGTGAAGGGCTTATAGATGGAACCACATTGCTTCATGACCTCCATCCGCCAATTTTCCACGATCAGTCGCTGCATTTTCGGCGGGCGTGGATAGTTGATCCATCCGGCGCTTTCGCGCGCGATCCAATCCAGTGACTGGCGGCTATGTCCAGTCACGAGCATTGGAATCACTTGGGTTGTGGGTTTCGGAATGAGGTCTGCGCCGAGCAGCTCACCACCGCTCCAGCGGATGGGTTCGAAGCTGGTGCTGTAGGCTCGGTGAATCACCTCGTAGTGCTCTCGAAAGATCTCTCCGCGCCTTTCGGGATCGACGTCAAAGGCTGAAAATTCCACCGGGCGATCACCGGAGGCTACCCCCAGAATCAAGCGACCTGAGCTCAACTGATCGACGCTGGCTGATGCCTTGGCCGTGTGCAGAGGATGGTGTAAGGGGATGGCAATGGATGCGCTACCAAGCGCTATTTCTGACGTATGAGCCGCCATATAGCCCAGGTAAACCCAAGGATCGAAGACTTGGCCGACATCGCCGAAATTGGGGTCGCGAAGAGGCACGTCGCGAAACCAGAGCGCGGAGAAGCCCAGCTCCTCTGCTCGTTTGGCCAATGCGACCTGGTTGAGCATGCTCGGAATGTCCCCATCGAAGGCCTCCAAAGGAAAGAACAATCCCAGGCTCAAATGACCCAGAGTGAACGTTCGCCTGAACCCTCGATGCTCCTGATAAGGAACCGTGCTTGGTCGATACATCCTAATCTCCCTCAATGGAAGAACGTGAACCGCACGCCTATTTCTAGAGGCGCCGTATCGGTCGCTTAGGGACGATAGGTGGGGAAGTCCGTGTAGCCTTTACCCGCCGCGCCATACAGGCTGGTCGGGTCGGCCGGATTGATAGGCCAGTTGTTGGCAATAAGCGCAGGCAGGTCCGGATTGGCAATGAGCGGGTAGTCAAAGGCAATCAGATCGCTCCAGCGCGATACGGGTACCGCAGCAACGGCCTGGGGATTCATTCAATAAGCGTAGGCGGTTTTGCAGTGAACCGCACCAGTCGTCACGACGATTGGTGCGGGTGCAAAGGATCAGTTCACTAGGCAGCCGTTAGCACAGTGCAGTTCGACACCGCATGCTCGATCCCGGCAACTGGATTCCAGTCCATGCTTTTGGCTTGAACGCTTGAGGGAGGCTCGAAGAGTGAGTGCTTTTTCTACGGAGAACCCCAATGATCAGCTGAATCCTCGCGGTTTCGTAGCACATTCGAGTGTCCGCTCCTGGCCGGTTAGCGACCATTGCTCTGGCTAGTCATCCTTGTCCTCCCACACGCGAAGGACTTGCCATGAACATCATCGCTACCTGCAGCCGTCAGCCCTGGAACTGAGGGAAATTGGTCGGGCAGAAAACCCCGCTCCGACTCAGAGATAACTGGGCGATCCGAGTAAGGCTTCAGATTGCAGAAAGTACCCGGGATCTGGCTCTCTTCGATCTGGCCATCGCCAGCAAGCTTCGAGCCTGCGACTTAACCAAGCTCCGTGTGCGCGACGTTGCCTATGGCGAGCATGTGTCATCAAGATCCATGGTGATGCTGCAGAAAACGCACCGGCCAGTCCAGTTCGAGATCACTGAGCAAACACGTTCTGCTCTCGCAGCCTGGATACATCAAGCTCAGCTTCGTAGCGAGGACTGCCTTTTTCCGAGCCGGCTGCATACCTCAGACCATCTATCCACTGGGCAATACGCTCGTATCGTCAAGGGCTGGGTGCAAGCCATTGGCCTTGATCCAGCTATGTATGGTACTCACACAATGAGACTCACGAAGGCATCACTGATCTATCGCAGAACGAAGAACCTGCGGGCGGTTCAACTGCTGCTAGGCCATACGAAGCTGGAGAGCACCGTTCGATACCTGGGGATCGAGGTCGATGACGCCTTGGAGATGGCGTAACAGACCGAGGTTTAACCATGCATAGCGACGGTCGAAGGTAGGCCGTCGCTAACCGGCCAAAAGCGGTCACAAAACGGCTGCGAAACCATGGGCGATTCAATGATCAACGTCGGCGCACTGGACTACGCTCGTTTTCCGGCATTCTGGCAGCGCAATTGCCGCAGCCCATACACTGGACTTACTTCACTTACTGTTGAACTGCTCGGAGAGGAAGTCGATCAACACCCGCACCTTGGCCGGCACCAGGCGGGTCTCGGTAATCGCGTAAACCGGCAGGGCCTCTGCCCGCCAGCTGGGCAATACGCGCTGCAATCGGCCTTGGGCAAGATCCTCGCTGATCATCTCGTCCACCAGCATAGCGATACCCTGACCGAGCAAGGCCAGGCGACGCAGCATACCGATATTGTTCAGCAGGTAGCGTCCCTGGATCGGCAGGCTGACTTTTTGCTCTGCAGCGCACAGGATCCAGGGCGCATCCAGCATGCGTAGACACTGATGTTGCAGTAATTCTGCTGGGCTGCTCGGTACACCATGGCGGGCCAGATAACTTGGGCTGGCAAAGAGGTTTCGCTGCAGGGTACCAAGGGGGCGGGCAATCAACTGCGAGTCGGGTAGGGCGCCGATACGGATCACGAGATCAACCGGGTCACGGATCAGATCCAGACGCTTTGGTGTGAGATCCAGATCGAACTGGATCAGCGGGTAGCGTTCGGCAAACTCGGCCAATAGCGGTGCCAGGTAGACCACACCGAAGTCGATGGGCATGGACAAACGGATCAGGCCGCTGGGATTGTCTACCAGATCAGAGATCTCTTCATGGGCCAGGCGGGCTTCGTCGACGATGCGCCGACAGCGCTCATAGTAAAGGCGACCGCCTTCTGTGAGTTCGATACGCCGTGTGGTGCGGTTGAGCAGGCGCAGACCGATACGTCGCTCCAGTTCTGCAATTCGCCGCGAGACCGTGGAATTGGGCAAGCCAACTGCCTCGGCGGCGCCGCGAAAGCTGTTGGCCTTGATCACTTCAACGAACAGGGCCATGTCATTGAGCAGCTTCATATAGAACTCCATTGCTCCACTGGTGGAGCAATCATTCCTGATTTTGTGACTTTATCCTATACATGCTGGGCCGGATGATCTGTTCACGCCTGATATCCCTCTGCGTGAACTTGGAGACTTCCCCATGACCGCTCAATTGCTTAGCCCGGCTCGTCTGCATGATCTTGATCTGCGCAACCATATGGTGATGGCGCCGATGACGCGCTCAAGGGCCGACGCTGCCGGGGTGCCGCGGGCATCCACGGCCACCTACTACGCGCAGCGTGCCAGTGCCGGACTGATCATCAGTGAGGCAATCAATATCTCGGCAGACGCCGTCGGAAGTCCGCTCACCCCCGGCCTGTTCAGCGATAAGCAAATTGTCGCCTGGCAACAGGTAACGGCGGCGGTGCATGAGGCAGGTGGCAAGATCTTCGCGCAGCTCTGGCACACCGGCCGGGTCGGTCATTCCAGCGTGCGTGGTGGTTTGTTACCCGTAGCTCCGTCTGCTGTTGCGATCCAGGGCCAGCAGCATTTCACCTTGGAAGGTATGAAGGATTACGAGGTACCGCGCGCACTGACCTTCAGCGAAATCCAGGCCGTCATCGGTGACTACCGTCGAGCCGCTGAAAACGCCAAGCGTGCGGGTTTTGACGGTGTTGAGTTGCACGCCGCATTCGGCTATCTGCCGAACCAGTTTCTTGTGGACTCGGCCAATCTGCGCACGGACGAGTACGGCGGAAGCATCGCCAAGCGCAGCCGGTTTGTGCTGGAGGTAATGCAGGCGCTGATCGAAGTTTGGGGCTCAGCTCGCGTGGGGATCAAGCTGTCGCCGGTGATTCCTTTCAACAGCATGATCGACAGCGATCCGCTGGCCCTCTATAGCTACCTGCTGGGCGAATTGAACAAGCTGCAGCCTGGCTATGTGCACCTAATGCGCGCGCTGTTTCCGCTGGACAACTTTCCGCACTGGCCGCGTGACGTACTGGCAACTTTCGGTCCGCAAATTAACAGCCCATTGATTGCCAACGGTGGCTATGACGCAGCGAGCGGTGAGGCGGCTCTCAAAACTGGCGAGGCCGCACTGGTGTCGTTCGGCACTCCGTTCGTGGCCAATCCCGACCTGCCGGAGCGCTTTGCACGTGGCGCCGAACTGGCCCAAGCCGACCGCGCCACCCTGTATGGCGGCGAGGATGCGGGCTTTACTGACTATCCAAGCCTGTGAAGGAGGCCATCATGACTCGCTCATTACTTGGTAAAGCCCTGCTTGGTTTCGCTATCGTAGCTACCGTGGCGATAGTGGCCATCGCCGATGTGTTCAATGCCACCCATCTGTTCAATCCGGATTGGCCAGGGCATGCGCGGTTTCATATTGGCATGCAGTTCACCACGCTGGTTCTGGTCAGTCTGTTTTCTCTGGCCGCACTGAAGCGTGGTCAGGTATGGGCGGCGGCATTGGCTCCAGGCAGTTTCTGGCCAGGTTTGTTCGTGGCTTACCTGATTCCCGGTACAGACGTATATGCTAGCCAGGCGTTGCGTGAGATCGGAGTGCCGATCAATCTGCTGTTAGCGGCAGTCCTACTGGGCATCACTGCGTTTGGCGTTCTACTGCAGTCCCCCAAAGAAAAATGATCATCGGCCCCAAACTAGACGATCATGTTTGCGAAGATGCTTATGACTGTCCGCTGCTCTACGGCGAGCACTGACTGATTAAGTCCGCCGCGTGGTGCTCGATGCTCCAACTTTTGAATTACCACTGTTTTTGGAGTTTTTGACTGACTACATTTGGCGGTAAACAGCCCAAAAATCTCGCTTACTCCCGCTCTCACCTCAGTCTATCCTCCCAGCAATTGCTCGATGCACTCGTGTGCAAAAGCGGATCGCCAGGGCTACGGTGAAGGGCGAGGGTCTGCAGTTTCCTAAAGCGAGCGATCCAGCAGAAACTTGCTGAGAAACTGCCGCGTGCGTTCGTGTTGGGGGGCGGTGAACAGGGTCTTGGCTGGGCCCTGTTCGACGATGTGCCCCTGGTCGATGAAGATCGCCCGGTCTGCCACGTCGCGGGCGAAGGCCATCTCGTGGGTGACGATGACCATGGTGCGCTTTTCTTCGGCCAGATCGCGGATGGTGGTCAGCACTTCGCCCACCAGCTCGGGGTCGAGGGCCGAGGTGGGTTCGTCGAAGAGGATCACTTGCGGGCGCATGGCCAGGGCACGGGCGATGGCCACGCGCTGTTGCTGGCCGCCGGACAGGCGTTTGGGGTAGGCGTCTTCCTTGCCGCTCAGGCCCACCTTGGCGAGCAGGGCGCGGGCATGGGCGAGGGCTGCTTCGCGCGGCTCCTTCTTCACCTGCACCGGGCCTTCGATGACGTTTTCCAGCGCCGTGCGGTGGGGGAACAGGTTGAAGTTCTGGAACACGAAGCCGGCCTGCTGGCGCAGTTGGCGGATGAGCTTCTGCTGGCCCTTGAGCGGTTTATCCGCATTGATATGGATGTCGCCCACCGTGATCTGCCCGGCGCTGGGTTGCTCCAGCAGGTTGAGGCAGCGCAGCAGGGTGGTCTTGCCCGAGCCGCTGGGGCCGATGATGGCCACCACTTCGCCGGCGGCCACGTCCAGGTCGATGCCCTTGAGTACTTCGTTGCTGCCGAAGGCTTTTCGCAGATTGCGCACGGAAATCATCAGTTGTCCTGCTCGTGCCGGTTGACCCTGGCCTCAAGGCGCGCCTGGAAGTGCGCGAGGATGCTGGCCAGCGCCCAGTAGATCAGCGCGGCCGCCAGGTACATGGTGAAAATCTCGAAGGTGCGCGCGGTGATCAACTGCGCCTGACGGAACAGTTCCGGCACCTGGATGGTGGCGGCCAGGGCGGTGTCCTTGACCAGCGAAATGAAGCTGTTGCCCAGCGGCGGCAGGGCGGTGCGCGCGGCCTGCGGCAGGATCGCCCGATACAGCGTCTGCGTCTTGCTCATGCCGATGCTGGCGGCCGCTTCCCATTGGCCGCGGTCGATGGAGGCGATGGCCGCGCGGAGAATCTCCGAGGTGTAGGCGGCCATGTTCAGCGAGAAGCCGATCAGCGCAGCCGGCAGTGGGTCGAGCTGAATGCCCAGCTGCGGCAGGCCGTAGTAGATCAGGAACAGCTGTACCAGCAGCGGCGTGCCACGAAAGAAGGAGACGTAGAGGCGGGTGATCCAGCGCAGTGGCGCTGGCCCGTACAGGCGTCCGACGGCGAGGGCGAAGCCCAGCAGCAGGCCGAAGAACATGCCGCCCAGGCTGAGTACGACCGTGTAGTAGGCGCCCTTGAGCAGAAAGGGCGCAGACTCCAGAGCCAGCTGAAGGGCGGACTCGATCATCGGGTGACGTCAGCCTTGAACCATTTCTCGGAGAGTTGCTTGAGGGTGCCGTCGGCACTCAGCTTGGCCAGCGCCTGGTCGATGGCGGCGAGCAGGGCGGGGTTGCCCTTGCGCAGGGCGATGCCGGCTTCCTGACGGGAGAAGGCGTCGCCGGCCACGGCCAGGCGGCCTCCGGTTTTTTCGACCATTTCGAAGGCGGCCAGGCGATCCACCAGGATCACGTCGATGCGGCCGACGTTGAGGTCCTGGAACTTGGTCGGGTCGTCATCGTAGGTGCGGATGTCGGCTTGTGGCACGTTGTCTTTCAGCCACTGTTCGTAGTTGGTGCCAAGGCCTACGCCCACCTTTTTGCCGGCCAGATCCTGGGCGCTCTTGATGCTGTCGCCATCGGCCTTGCGGGTCAGTGCCTGGATGCCGGAAACGGTGTAGGGGGTGGAGAAATCGTATTTCTTCTTGCGCTCGTCGGAGATGGTCACCTGGTTGATCACCACATCCAGGCGCTTGGATTCCAGCGCGGCGAGGATGCCGTCCCACTTGGTCGGCTGGAACTCGGCCTTGACGCCCAGCTCCTTGGCCAGCGCTTCGGCCAGCTCCACTTCGAAGCCGGTCAGCTTGCCGTTGGCGTCCTGGTAGTTGAAGGGCGGGTAGGTGCCCTCCAGGCCGACCTTGATGGAGCCGCGGGCCTTGATGTCATCGAGCAGGTCCGCGGCAAAGCTTGCTGCGCTGAAACTGGCGCCCAGTACGAGAGCCAGGCTACCGAAGAGGAAATGGCGACGCAGGGTGGAGAATGTCATGGTGACCTCATGCAAGTGGGAAGGTGGCGCCACTCTAGGTGGAAATTATTATGCTTCTAAATAATTAAAAATTATCTATATATTCATTTTTGTTTGTAGGCGAAGAGAGCCGGCGAGCCGCCCGTGTGCAGGAACAGCAGCGGTCCGTTGCCTGGGAAGGCGCCACGCTTGAGGCCATCGAGCAGCCCGGCGAAGGCTTTGCCAGTGTAGACCGGGTCGAGCAGGATCGCTTCCAGGCGCGCCAACAGGCTGATGGCCTCCAGGCCGGCGGCGTTGGCTTCGCCGTAGCGCGGTGCGAAATAGGCATCCCATAACTCCAGGTTCAGTCCTTGCGGTACATCCACCCCCAGCAGTTCAGCGGTGCGCTGGAGTAGACCCTCGACCTTGGGCTTTTGTGCCGCCTCGCTGCGCGAAACGGTGACGCCGATCACGCGTGTGCCTGGGTGCGCGCTTTCCAGCGACAGGGCCAGCCCGGTATGGGTGCCGGCGCTGCCGGACGCCAGCACCACGGCGGCGAAATCCTGGCCGCTGGCGGCGATCTGCTCGGCCAGCTCCAGCCCGCCACGCACGTAGCCGAGTGCGCCTAGGGCATTGGAGCCGCCGATGGGTACCAGGTATGGCCGACGCCCGGCTGCACTGAGGCGTCGGCAGGCGGCTTCCAGCAACTGATCGGCGTTGTCCAGGTTGGCGACGTTTTCCACTTCGGCGCCGAACAGATCCAGCAGCAGGCGGTTGCCATTGCCCAGGTAGTCGTCGCTCTGGCTGTCGATGGGGTTTTCCAGCAGGGCCAGGCAGCCCAGGCCGAGCTGTGCGGCGACCGCTGCGGTTTGCCGTACATGGTTGGACTGGATGGCGCCTGCGGTCACCAGTATGTCGGCCCCTTTGGCCTGCGCGTCGGCGGCGAGATATTCGAGCTTGCGTGCCTTGTTGCCGCCGAGCGCCAATGGGGTGAGGTCGTCGCGTTTGATCCAGATATCGCGGCCCAGGTGCTGGGACAGACGTGGCAGATGCTGCAGGGCGGTGGCCTGAGGGATCAGTTGCAGACGGGGGAAGCGGGCGAGGGCGGCGGTGAGCATGGGAGCCTCCAGGGAGCGAAGGCTTCTCACTCTAGGCGGGAGGAGGCTGGGCTCACAAGCAGTAGTGGAAGATTATTTTGGGTATAAGAAAATAATTAATAGTTATTTTATGGCATAAATGTTTCTCCGTACTGTTGCGCCTAGCCCGCCCTATCCGCCGGGTGCCTGCCAAACGCGCCGGGCTGTCGATCCAGCCGGTGCCATAAATCGAGAACAAGGACATCATGAAGAAGACCCTGCTGCTGACTGCCCTGGCCGCTGCCCTGACTGCCTCCCTGGCCCAGGCTGGCGAAAAGC
The DNA here is from genome assembly GCF_015712105.2 of Pseudomonas chaetocerotis. Lineage (NCBI taxonomy): Bacteria > Pseudomonadati > Pseudomonadota > Gammaproteobacteria > Pseudomonadales > Pseudomonadaceae > Pseudomonas > Pseudomonas chaetocerotis. Next base: position 3,927 of record NZ_JACFYX020000023.1, on the reverse strand, counting down.
TGAGCGTGGCCGCCACCCCGGTGCCGCACGCCGAAATCCTCGAACTGATCAAACCCGAGCTGGCCAAGCAAGGCGTGGATCTGGATATCAAGGTCTTCACCGACTACGTTCAACCCAACCTGCAGGTGAGCCAGAAGAATCTGGATGCCAACTACTTCCAGACCAAGCCGTACCTGGACACTTTCAATACACAGCGCGGTACCGAGCTGGTGATCGTGCAGGGCGTGCACGTCGAACCCTTCGGCGCCTATTCGGCCAAGTACAAGTCCCTCGACGAATTGCCGAACGGCGCCACCATCGCCATCCCCAACGAAGTCAGCACCACTGGCCGTGCGCTGCTGCTGTTGCAGAAGGCCGGCCTGCTGACCCTCAAGAACCCCAGCAGCGCCCAGGCACTGCCGCGTGACATCGTCGATAACCCGCGCAACTTCAAGTTCCGCGAGCTGGAGGCGGCCACCGTGCCGCGCGTGCTGAATCAGGTCGACCTGGCGCTGATCAACACCAACTACGCGCTGGAGGCCAAGCTCAATCCCAAGCGCGATGCGCTGGCGATCGAAGGCAGCGACTCGCCTTACGTCAACTACCTGGTGGCGCGCCCGGACAACCAGGACAGCGAGGCGATCAAGAAGCTCTCCGCCGCGCTGACCAGTCCGCAAGTGAAGGCCTTCATCGAGAAGCGTTATGAAGGTGCGGTACTGCCGGCCTTCTGAGCCGGCCCCTGTTGAGCGCTGTCACCGAGTAGGGTGCGCCGCGCGCACCGAGAGGCCACGATTACGGGGCATACTGCCCAAATGCCCACCGTCGATCAGGGTAGTGAACCCGTGCCAACGGGGTTACTCGTACGCCGAGCCGGCTCAGCCGACTCGGCGTTCTTTTTGCCCGAGGCTTTTGTTGGTCGGGTTCTGCGCAGGGCTTCAGAACGACGGCCAGCGTCCTACAGGCGTGGGCGCAGCTTCAGTTCGGGCGTGGGTTTGGGCGCCCCCTTGGCCGGGTGGCTGTCCGGGTGCTGTTCGATCATCTGGGCGATCTCCCGCAGCTTGCCCAGCATGGCCTGGGCCAGGCCGGCCTGGGTGCGGTACAGGCCAGTGTCCGGGTCCTGCTCCAGATCGCTGAGACCTTTGAAGGGATAGCTGTAGCGCTTGGCATCGGTGCTGAAGAAGCGCTGGTAGTCCTGCTCCGTGCCGTGCAGTTCGCGGCAGGCTCTCTCCAGGCTCTGCAACTGTTCGGCGACGCTGGCCAGTTGCAGGCGCAGACGAATGATCTGGTGATTTTCCCAGTTCATCGGCGAGGCCTGGGCGCCCGGCTGCCAATGCTGCGGGTCGCCGAAACGCAGGACGAACTGCTGGCCGGCTTCGCGTCCGTAGCGGGTCAGTCGCTCGATGCGCTCGGTGGGCATGGTCAGGTTGAGGCCACCTTCTTCGCGGGTCAGCTGGATCAGGCCGATACGGTCGCGAAAGCCGGGCATCAGCGAGAGGGTTTCGTGGTTCCAGTCTTTGGCGACGTTGCTGAGTTGGGCAAGGAAACCGCGCAGGGCTGGCAGACCCGTCTGGGGGAAGCGGCGCCAGTAGGCAAGCCGCGCATCGCCATTGTTACGCGGGAAGCGCACGCGTTGTTCGTCGGCGCCGTCGGTTGGCCCCAGGTCGAGGCCGAAGGTGGGGCGCCTGGGCAGCGCGGCATCGAAGAAATGGATGGGAAAGTTGGAACTGATGCCGCCATCGGTGAACCAGCAGCGCTCCAGCTTCTTCCCGCTCGTGCGGTAGTCCACGGCGTGCAGTGGGACGGCGCTGAGCAGCAGGGGAAAGCTCAGGCTCATGCGTACGGCGACGATCACCGGCAGGTCATCGGGCAGTGGCAGGCGCAGATACCCGTCGCCGCGATCATCGCCAGGGCGCTGGTGAGCGCCCATCCAGGCCACCACGCGGTGGGGGAACAGCCGCGCGAACTCCTCCTGGCGGAAGTGGAACTGGTTGTTCTCGCGTACCTGCTCGTCGTCACGAAAGGGCAGGCGGAAAGGCCGCGCCATGCTTAGGCAGGTGGTCATCACCTGCAGGTCGATACCATGGCGACGCAGGTCGCCGAAGGTCAATGGCCGTTCGCATTCGGTGGCATCGGCCTGGCCCGCGCAGTACTCGCGCTGGCCGCTGAGCTGATCGAAGTACTGGGTCAGCCAGGTGGTCAGGGCTTCATCCGGGGCGTCGTCATCGGTCTCTGGCATGCCGCTACACAGGCCGAAACCGCTGGCTGGCAGTTCACGCAATGCCACCAGGGCCAGGCGCAGGATCACCGCGAGCACGCCACCCAGCGTGGCGAACAGCAAGACCCAGAGCCAAACCAGCATGCTGGCGCTGCTGGCCGCGCTCCACCACAGCGGCCCGCCTGCCAGCAGGGCGCCGACCAGGGCGCTGAGCTTGTGGCGCATGAGCATGACCTTCAGTGGCGCGAACAACCGCGTCCAGGGGCCTTTTCCCTTGACCTCGAGGAGGGCGATGAAGGTATCGAACAGGGCGCGCATTGCCGGGGCAGGCTTGAACAACGCCAGCAGTTTGGTGCCATGGCCATTCGCGGCGGGCATGCAGAGGTGCTGGGGCAGTCGTTCGATGGTCGCGAAGCCGGCCGGGTCGCTGCTCAACGCACCGTGCTGATAGCGCTGGCGACCCAGTTCGGCAGCGGCAGCGGCTGCTGCAGCGATGGCGCCAGCACTGGTGCCGCCGATGCTGCGCAGGCGAAACGCCTTGGCGATCTCGGTGATGGCCAGCGGGTAGACGATGCCGCTGGTGATGCCACCTTTCATGATCAGGTCGCATTCCCGGGCAAAGGCCGCCTGGCGCAAATCGCTCATCTACTGCTCCTTGTCGTCATGCCGAACGCTGGCGCGGGCATGATAACGCGGCTTTTACGGCTATATGCCAGTATTGCGAGCGATTACCGATAATGAGTGGGGTATGGTTGTACATGGCGTCACTGCGTTATGTCAGTGGCCTTTGCTGCACGCATCGGAGAGCGCCTTGAATTTCAGGGTCTGGATCTTTCCAGTCGAGTCCACGTATTTCATCAGGTGATCGACAGGTTTGCAGGTATGGGTTTTCGGCTTTGATATGGATAGGACCTTGGCGACATCAAGTTTCAATCCATACTTGTAAGTGGTAACCGGGCTTTCAGCGAGTGCGTGACCGGATAGAAGTAAGGCAAAGCTGGTAATGAAAATACTTGCCAGGGTTTTTGCATGTTTGCTGATCATTGTTGAACTCCGAAGACGCTAAATGGAGGCCGAGTGCCTCCGGGAAAGTTGAGCGGGATTGCCCGCTCACTCTCGGAGAAAACTACGGAATGGTGTTCAGGTAAGTTGATCTGACAGCCTTGTATTTCAGCGCTGTGAGATCAACGAGTGACTACTGAATAGTGGTGGCAACAGAGCGGCAGGCTTAAGGATGTTCTGAAAAAGCCAGTTATCGTCACTCCCGCGAATGCGGGAGCCCAGGAAATCCGTAGGTTCTGGATTCCCGCCTACGCGGGAATGACGGCTTTTTCAGAGTTTCCTTAGACGGTTGGCAGCGCAATATCGCTGGCGATGGCCTGAATGTGGTAGACCGTCGGCTCTTCCGAAAAATATTCCTCCAGGCCCAGCATGAACGTCTGATGGTCATCACTCGCTTCGAAACCCGGCGCGTGGTCCTCAAGTGAAGCCCAGCGCACGATCAGGTTGAACGTCTCGGGACTTTCGATTCCCTGCGCTAACATATGGCCGTGGTAGCCCTTGGCGCGTTGGAGCAAGTGAACCACGTCGGCAAATGCCTGTTTGAACTGCTCGGTCTGCGCACTGTGAACAGGCAGGACTGCGATTTCATGAATCATTGCGGTATTCCTCTGAAGTCAGTTAGTTCGTTGAACCTGTGTACTTACGGGATGAGCGAGGGCTCGACGGCAATC
>NZ_JACFYX020000022.1:0-20645 GCF_015712105.2 Pseudomonas chaetocerotis | reverse complement strand
GCGCGCCACCCAGGGGTTGGTCGAGGCCGGCAAGCCGGTGGACGGCGAGCTGCTGCAATTCCTGTCGCCGCTGGGCTGGGAGCACATCAACCTCACCGGCGATTACGTCTGGCGGCAGAGCCGCAGACTGGAAGACGGGAAGTTTCGGCCCCTACGGATGCCCGGAAAACCTTAGCGTACGATTTTTTCCGAATTCTGCGAGCCCCCCTTCAAGAGCCTGTTGCAGCAGCATCTGTGGCCGAACCAGTAGCTGAGCCGCAGCCAGCCCTGAAGTCTGATGAGGTGACCGTCACCCTGAAGCCGGGCGAAGCCAGTGAAATCAAGCTGGAAATGCTGGACAAGGCCACGGTCAGCTACGAGTGGACGACCAATGGCATTCCGGTCAACCACGACACCCACGGTGAGCCCTACAACGGCCCCAAGGACTACTACCACAGCTACAGCAAGGCCAAGCAGGTCAAAGGCGACAAAGGCGAACTAACTGCAATTTTCGACGGCACCCACGGCTGGTTCTGGCGCAACCGCAGCAACCAGGACGTGACCATCACGCTGAAGACCAAGGGCGAGTACCTGAGCGTCAAACGCGTGATTTAAGGTAGATAAGCCCCTTCGTCAAATGGCGCAGGGGCTCGCCTGAACACTCAGAGCTATAGCTCCTGTGGTTGGTGACTCTTTCGCGCGCCCTGTCGACGCATCAACCAATAGGCAGCAGGCAACACCAGCATGGACAGCAGCGGGGCTGTGATCATGCCGCCAACCATGGGCGCGGCGATGCGCTTCATGACCTCTGAACCCGCTCCACCGCCCCACAGAATAGGCAGCAGACCGGCTATGATCACGGCAACCGTCATCACCTTGGGTCTGACGCGCAGGACAGCACCTTCGCGGATTGCCTCAAGCAGAGTCGGATCGTCGCTACGCCCAGCATCCACGCGCGCATGCCAGGCGTTCTTCAGATACAGCAGCATGATCACCCCGAATTCGGCAGAGACGCCGGCCAGGGCAATGAAGCCCACGCCGGTGGCGATCGACAGGTTGAAGCCGAACCAGTAGAGCAGCCAGATACCGCCCGATAGGGCGAAGGGCAGGGTGGCCATGATCAGCAGGGCCTCGCTGAAGCGGCTGAAGGTCAGGTAGAGCAGCACGAAGATAATCAACAAAGTCGCCGGCACCACCCAGGCCAGCCGCGCATTGGCACGCTCCAGGAACTCGAACTGACCGGAGTAGGAGACGGTCATGCCAGCATCGAGTTGTACCTGCTCAGCTACGCGTTGCTGCAACTCGCGCACGGTCGATGCCAGGTCGCGCCCACGGACATCGACATAGACCCAACCGGACAGACGCCCGTTCTCGCTGCGCAGCATTGGCGGCCCTTCGGTCAGACTAACCTGGGCGACGGTGCCCAAGGTGATCTGCTGGCCGGCTTGCGTGAGGATCGGCATACGCCGTAGTGCCTGCGGACTGTCTCGCCACTCCTTGGGATAGCGCAGGTTGATCGGGAAGCGGGCCAGTCCTTCAACCGTCTCACCAATATTGCTGCCGCCGATGGCGCCCGATACCACCGCCTGCACATCGGCGATGCTCAGGCCATAGCGCGCCGCGGCCAGTCGATCGATCTGGATGTCCACGTAACGGCCGCCAGTAAGGCGTTCTGCCAAGGCCGAACTCACCCCAGGCACCTCTTTGGCCACGGCCTCGATATCGCGCGTTATGCGCTCGATGTCGACCAAGGAGGTTCCGGACACTTTCACCCCAATGGGGCTCTTGATCCCCGTCGCCAGCATGTCGATGCGGTTGCGGATGGGCGGCACCCAGATATTGGACAGCCCCGGAACTTTTACCGCGCGATCCAGTTCCTCGATCAGCTTTTCGGGTGTCATCCCCGCGCGCCATTGATCGCGTGGTTTGAACTGCACCGTGGTCTCGAACATTTCCAGCGGTGCTGGATCGGTGGCGGTCTCTGCTCGCCCGGCCTTGCCGAATACCCGTGCCACTTCGGGCACCGTGAGGATCATCCGGTTGGTTTGCTGCAGCAGCTGGGTTGCCTTGCTCGCCGGCAAGCCGGGCAGGGCCGAAGGCATGTACAACAGATCGCCTTCGTCCATGGGCGGCAGGAACTCTCCTCCGAGTCTGCTGAGGGGCCACAGACTGGACACAAAGACCAGCACGGCCAGCGCCAAGGTCACCTTGGGCCAGGCCAGCACCCACTCCAGCACCGGCCGGTATGCGCCGATCAGCCAGCGGTTCAAGGGGTTTTGCTGTTCGCTGGGGATATGCCCACGAATCCAGTAGCCCATCAGCACCGGTACCAGGGTGACCGAGAGGCCGGCGGCGGCGGCCATGGCATAGGTCTTGGTGAAGGCCAGAGGGCCGAACAGGCGCCCTTCCTGGGCCTCCAGGGTAAATACCGGGAGGAACGATAGGGTGATGATCAGCAGGCTGAAGAAGAGTGCCGGTCCGACTTCGGCTGCGGCTTCGCCGATCACTCGCCAGTGCGCCTCGCCTTGGAGCGGCTCATTGGGGTGCCGAGCCTTCCAGGCCTCGATGTGCTTGTGCGCGTTCTCGATCATCACCACGGCGGCATCGACCATGGCGCCGATGGCGATGGCGATCCCGCCGAGCGACATGATGTTGGCATTGACGCCCTGGTAGCGCATGACGATGAAGGCCATCAGGATGCCCAGGGGCAGGGTGATGATCGCCACCAGCGACGAACGCAGGTGCCAGAGAAAGATCAGGCAAACCAAGGCAACCACCACGAACTCTTCCAGCAGCTTGTAGCTGAGGTTGTCGATGGCACGGTCGATCAGTTGCGAACGGTCATAGGTAGTGACCACTTCGACGCCGGTGGGCAGGCTGGCTTTCAGGCTGTCCAGCTTGGTCTTCACGGCAGCGATGGTGTCCCGGGCATTCTTGCCGGAGCGCAGGATGACCACGCCACCGACCACTTCACCCTGGCCGTCCAATTCGGCGATACCGCGACGCATCTCTGGCCCCAGTTGAATGGTGGCCACCTGGCCTAGCAGCACCGGAATTCCGCTTGCCGAAGCCCGCAGCGGCACATTGCGAAAATCATCCAGGCTCTCCAAATAGCCCGAGGCCCGCACCATGTACTCGCGCTCCGCCAGCTCCAGGATGGCGCCGCCGGTTTCCTGATTGGCGCTCTTCAGCGCCGCTTCGACCTCCTGCTGAGTTACCCCATAAGCCACCAGCTTCTGGGGATCGAGCAGCACTTGGTATTGCTTGACCATGCCGCCGAGGGTGGCCACTTCGGCTACGTTGGGCAGGCTCTTGAGTTCGTACTTAAGGAACCAGTCCTGCAGTGCCCGCAGCTGGGCAAGATCATGCTGGCCGCTGCGGTCGACCAAGGCGTACTGGTAGATCCAGCCCACGCCGGTGGCATCCGGCCCAAGGGTGGTGGTAACACCCTCGGGCAGGCGTTCCTGCGCCTGGTTGAGGTACTCCAGCACCCGCGAGCGTGCCCAGTAGAGGTCGGTATCGTCCTCGAACAGCACATAAACGAAGGAGTCGCCGAAGAACGAGTAGCCGCGCACTGTCTTCGCCCCCGGCACCGAGAGCATGGTGGTGGCCAGCGGGTAGGTCACCTGGTTCTCGACAATCTGCGGTGCCTGCCCGGGGAAGCTTGTGCGGATGATGACCTGGGTGTCGGACAGATCCGGCAGTGCATCCAACGGCGTGTTGCGCAGCGACCAGATGCCCAGGGCGGTGATGAACAGGGTCGCCAGCAGCACCAGAAAGCGATTGCCGATAGACCAGTGGATCAGGCGTGCGATCATGGCTGGTCTCCTTCCTTGCTGAGCTGCTCGATCATCAGGCCGGAGTTTTTCTGGCGGGCGCCGATACGTACGTGATCTCCTGGCTTAAGTCCCACAGCTACTTCTGAGCTGACCAATGGAAAAGCCATGGTCATACCTGGCATATTCAGGCTCTCGAAGGGCCCGTGCTCCAGGGTGACTGACTCCGCGTCCAGAGCACGAATCACACCATGGGCCTCATGTAGTTCCTTCTTATTGTCCTGCTCGGCATGGCTGGCCATGACACCCTGTAGGCTGGCCTCCGAATCGATGAGGAACTGGCCGGAGGTAACGACCGCCTGACCCTCCTCAAGACCGGACAACACCTCCAGACGCCCATCAGCCTCGCGGCCCAAGGTTATTTCCAGGGGGCGGTAGCGCCCATCGCCTTCTACCAGCATCACCAACGCACGCTTCCCGGTGCGAATCACGGCTTCACTCGGCACAAGAAGCGTGGATTGTTCGACGGCACTGTTCAGGCGTACGGCGGCGAACATGCCGGGGCGCAACTTACCGGCAGGGTTGGGTAGCTCGCTGCGTACCGTGAGCGTGCGTGTTTGCGGATCGGCACTCGGCAGCAAGGCTATGACGCGGCCCAGCAGCGGTCGATCAGGAAAGGCCGTCAGGTTGGCGCGGATCTCGTCCCCGACCTGGATACTTCCGGCCATGGCCTCGGGTATCGCCGCATCGAGCCAGACACTGGATAGCCCGTTAATCAACGCCAGATCCTGCCCGGCTTCGACGGTCATCCCGGCGCGTACCTGCAAGGCTTGGAGCTCGCCGCTGATAGGTGTGGTGAGGGTTTGCACCGCCCGTGGTTTGCCGCTGCGGCGGACCTGCTCGATCAACGTTTGAGGCATGCCAAGCAGGCGCAGGCGCTCTTGGGCCGCACTTATCAAGCGAGTGTCAGCGGTACGCAGTACCGCCAGGAACTCCAACTGCGCGGCGGACCATTCGGGAATCAGCAGGTCGACCAGGGGGGCTCCGGCAGGCAGCACATCGCCCGGGGCGCGACCGTAAACCCGCTCGACGAATCCGCCGGCGCGGGCCTGGAGGTTCGCCACTTCTCGCTGGTTATAGGCCAGGGAACCCACCGCCTCGATATCCGAGGGCAGTACACCTCGGATCACCATCGAGGTTCGCATTCCGAGGTTCTGCACGGCTTGAGCGGGGATGCTCAGGACAGACGGATCCTGCTCGGATCCTGCGTATTTAGGGACAAGTTCCATATCCATGAAAGGTGACTTGCCCGGTTTATCGAAGCGCTGCTCAGGCTGCATAGGGTCGTACCAATAGAGCACCTTGCGCTCGTCCGTCGGTGCGGAGCTAGGCAGTAGCTCGTGTTTGGCTTGCCGCTGGGCCAGCCAGTAGCCACCGCCCGCCGCGCCAATGCCCACGGTCAGCACGGCGACCGCAAAACCAAATGTCGATATCTTCATTTCAGGCCCTCCACATAGGCGTAGTACAGGCTTGCGGAGAGCTGGCTCAACTTGCGCTGCTGTTCAATCTGCCGCAGCTGCGCCTCAATCAGGTCGCGCTGGGCAGTAATAACGGATGTGAGCTGGCTGTTACCGGCTTGGTAGGCGGCCAGTTCGAGATCGGCACGTTTGCTTGCAAGCGGGATCAAGGTTTTTTCGGTGCGTGACAAGGTCCTGCGCAGTTGCTCAAGCCCGGCAATACCGCCTTCCAGCTCAGCCTGATGGGCGCGCAGTAATGCTTCCTGCTCGGCTTCCATCTGCGACACGCTTTGTTGTCTGGCGTTGATCTTGGGCCCCTGACGTGTGCCTACGAACAACGGCAGGTCGAACGTGAATTGCACCATCACCATATCGCCGAACTGGTTGTCGCGATTGTTGTAGGCAAACTCAACACCCCAGTCGGGGGTCTTCTCGGCGATGGCCTCGTTCAGCTCGGCGCTAGCCTCGCCGACTCGGGCGGAGGCAGCGCGCAACTCAGGGTGTGAGGCAATGCGTTGCTGCAGGTGCGGTGCCACCAGGTTCAGATTGGGAACACCTCCTTGCAAAGGCTGGTCAGCCTCGTTGCCTATCCAGCGGCGCAGCTTGGCACGAGCTACTGCCACATCGCGATTCAGTTCATCTCGCCGATCTTGTAACGCCAAAGCTTCCTGGTCGGCCTGCAACAGCTCGCCAGGCTGAGCACTACCGCCGGCAATTAGCGATTGCACGGTCGAGCGGAGCATCTCGATCTGACGGTCCAGTTGATCGAAGAGGCCAACACTGCGTTCGGCGTAGTACACGTCCAGCCAGCTCACTGCCGTCTGGCGCTTGATTTCCAACTGCATGGCACGCTGCTCGGCCTCGGCCCGCGTCATGGAGGCTTCGGCCAGTTGGCGACGGGCCAGACGCTTGTCGCCGTTTGGTACCTCCTGCATGAGTCCAATGCGGCGCATGGTCATGGAGTCACGATTAAGTGTGTAACGGTCAGGGCCTTCGATCGGCAGGTTGTCGATGCCTAGAATCAGCTTGGGATCGGGCAAGGCGTCTGCGGGCCCTACAGCCTGCTGTGCCGATGCCACCTGCGCCTGGCGCGCGAGGTTCTCAGGGGCACTCTGTTCGGCCAGAGTTTGGGCTCGTTCGAAGGTTAGGGGCTGTGCCTGCGCGGCAAGCCAGGGAGCTGCCCAGAATGCGGCAGCCAACACGCCGAGATAGCCACGGCGTGGAAAAAGGAAAGCGGACATGCTTTCGCCTCCAATGCGATTGATCGAGGTCGCAGCTACGAAACGTGGTCGCGACGATGCGCCTGACTGTAAGGCGCGGGATGATCACGGCATTAGACGAAACGAGGAGGGCGCCAGAGTCCTGCGGGCTCTCGCTTAATCACCGACTGGGTCAGCAATATTTCGGGGCGTGAGGGGAGAGGGGATATGCTCTTGATCACGGTGGTCTGGAGAAGTCCTCCGGTCTTGCATTCCTGGCCGGATTTGCAGGGGGACTTATTGGCCACCCCATCAGACGTGTCCATTTGCTCGCAGCACGGAGCATCGACCATTGCATGGCCCTGATGATCGGCGCTCTGCATCGGGCAAGGTTGTGCCGGCATGCTGAAAGCCACACCGCCGAAGGTCGGCAGCACGAGGCTAGCAATCATTAGCAGGATCAATCCAATCCGACGCACAGCAATTCACCAGGCGGGGCAATAGGCCGACGATAGCAGATTGCCCCGAGGCATGAACGCTCCTTTTGGCAATAGTGTTGATTTGGATCAAATAGAGTGTCATGCAGGGTATCAATCGGGCTCAACTGGTAGCTCCGTTTAACCGGATTTCTCAAGCTCGTAGGGTTCGCACCACCCGCTAGGCGCGCTAGCACAAGACCGGCCTCGCTAGCCGTTCAGTCGAGCCCCAAGTAGGAATTGGGGGCCTGGTCAAACATACTGTTGCTTAGGCGAGATGCAGGGGCTGCCTGCTTCGAGCAGGCCCAATCAGGCACCAAAAGCGAATTCTATAATCGCTCTATAATCGACTATAAACGGCGATTTTCAAGGTAGTTGTCGCGTGAGCGTGTCACGCTGCCTTTGATGTTTGCTGCAGTACCGCTTCCCGCTCCGGGTTCAGGCACACGATTGGTGCCAGCACCCAGTTCCTGATGTTGCCGCTCCAGCGCTCCGGGTGCCGTGCACGCGCCGCCTCGTACAGCTCGATACGCTTGCGCAGCAACTCTTCCGCCTGGCCAGTATGTCGCTGCGCCGGAGTCACGAACTTCAGGGCGCTGTGGCGATGTTCATGGTTGTACCAGGCCACGAAGCTGTTCACCCAGTTCCTGGCCTGCTCCAGCGTGTCGAAGGGCCGCTCCGGCCACAGCGGGCAGTACTTCGCCGTGCGGAACAAGGCCTCGGCATAGGCGTTGTCATTGCTCACCCGCGGGCGGCTGAACGAGGGCATTACACCCAGGTTCTGCATGGCCGCCAGCATGGTCGAGCCCTTCATCGCGCTGCCGTTGTCCGAGTGCAGTACCAGCGGCTGGCCTGCCCGCTGTTCACGTAGGCAGGCCTGGCGTAGCAGCTGGGCGGCCTGCTCGGCGCTTTCACTTTCATGCACCTCGTTGGCCACCAGCTTCCGGCTATAGACGTCCTTGATCATGTACCAGTAGAAGTAACGGCCCTTGACCGTGGTCGGCAGCCAGGTGATGTCCCAGCACCACAGCTGGTTCGGGCCGTCGGCCACATGGGTCGTCAGCGCTCGTTTCACCACGGCCGCGCGGATGCTGCTGTTCGGCGTCCTTCAGCAACCGGTAAAAGGTCGACTCCGAGGCCAGCCAGGTGCCCTGATCGGCCAGCCGCGCCACGATCTGCTGCGGCGGCAGGCTGGCAAACTCGGGCTGGTTGGCGACCTCCAGCACGCGGCGGCGCTCTTGCGGGGTCAGCTTGTTGGCCGGCTCAGCTCGTTGTGCCGAAGGACGCCGATCCTCCGGGCAGTGCTGCCAGCGCTGCAGGCTGCGCAGCGACAGGCCCAGTTCGGCGCAGGCCTGCGCCCGCCGCGCTCCCGCCGCCACGGCGTCCTCGATCAACTGCAGCGTTTCACGGCGATCCGGGGCGCTGATCATTCGTCCTCGTCCTTCCCCCAGAGCGCCTCGGCTTTTTTTCGCAACACCAGCAGAGCCGCGGTTTCTGCCAGCGCCGCATCCTTGCGCCGCAGTTCACGCTCCAGCTGCTTGATGCGCTTCTTCGCGGCCTTTTCCTCTTCGCGTTCGCGCCGGGTCTTGCTCGGCTGAGCCAGGCTGTTGGCCTGCTCGCAGGCTTCGCGCCAGGCGTTGATCTGCTCGACATACAGGCCTTTGCGCCGGCAGTACTCCGCCAGCTCAGCCGCATTGAGGCTGGCGCTTTCCAGCACCACCCGAAACTTGTCCTGGCTCGACCACTGGTCGGCCTGCTGTCCATCTGCCGGCACCACTGCTCCCGCTGCTCTGGCCTGTTTGCGCCAAGCATACAGGGTGGCATCAGTAATGCCTGTCGCTTCCACCAGCTCCGGCACCGTCCGGTTCAAGGGCGGCATCATCTGCCGCACCACCCACTCCCGATGCTCTATCGAATAACGCGCCACACGGCTCTCACTTACGCCCACCGACCAAGACTCATCGAATCAACTCACACGACAACTATCCTGACGCGGCGGGTCTGAGCACATGCATGAATTTCTCCAGTTGGGCAAGATGCTGCAATTCACTGAATGATCTAGCTCCAAAATTGTATCGAGGACATGCGCACGGGTGCTATTGGGATGCAGACGGCAACTTGATCAACCCGGCGCGGCACCTCTGGTTACTGCAGAAAGCGTGAACCATGGTAATGGCCGCAAGCCGGCGCGGCTGAGATTGCGAACCCAGTCGTCTTCAAACGCGAGCCGCTACGGCTTCCTGCAGGTACACCTCGGCGAGCGCCGACGAGGGATCGATTCCCAGTAGGGAGTGGAAGGTCCTGGAAAAATGGGCCGAGTCGGAGAAGCCTGACTCGTGCGCGGCGTCCGTCATAGAACGTCCGCAGGCCAAGTATTGAACAGCCTGGGTCAGGCGTAGCCACTTCACGTAGCTGCGCAGCGGCAAACCAGTTTGCTCCACGAACCAATGCGAGAACCGAGTTGGGGACAGGTGGACCAGTGCTGCCAGCTCCTCGCGGCGTACCTTGCCCTCGTGAATCGCGGTGCTGACTATCGTCACGCGCGGATCTGGGGCTGGTAGGACGTCGAGCACCTGTAGAGCCTTTCGCACCGCAGACCGAGGGTCTCCCGCGCCTTCGTTCAGGGAGTCAGCGATTCTTTTGGCGTCAGATGGGGCGATCTCAATTGGCATCGGCGTCATGCTCTGTGGCAAAACCTGGGCCTCATCTGCCAGCACATCCAAGTAAATCGAAACGATAAGGGCTCCGCTGATTCGATGGCGGACTCCCGCGGGAATGAACACCGAGAACCCGGTGTACTGACGTTGCGGGCATTCCACGGTCACAGGAACATCGAGGCCGATGGCTATTTGATGAGCCTGGTGGTGATGCCAATCCTGATGGCCGGCACGGCCAGCAAAGACAGCCAGACCAGGCGCTAACCAAGCACGACCGGACCACTTGAGCGGACCTACAGCAAGATCGCTTTTTACCACGGATGCCTCACTTCCAAGGCAGGCCTTACATTTCTGTCAGCCGGCTGTGGGTCGAGAGAAAAGCAGTGATTCTTCCAGGAGTGACCGAATTGCATAATTTAGATTCGGCTGCTGGCTTGGCGTAGACGTTTGACGAAGCTTTCGGCATCGGTTTCACCTACCGTGCGTAGATCTTGCCATTCCTCGCCACTCGGGGCGAACAATTGCAGCGCTGGTGGGCCGAACAGTTGGTAGCGGTCGAGCAGGGCGCGTTGTTCGGCATCGCTACGTGTCATGTCTAAGCGCACCAGTCGGTAACCGCTCAGTTGCTCGCGCACGGCGGGTGCTTGCAGTACTTCTCGCTCAATCACCTTGCAACTGATGCACCAGTCGGCGTACCAGTCCAATAGCACTGGTTGGCCGGCATCCTTCGCTGACAGCAGTGCCGCATCCAAGGCAGCCGGTGTGTCCAGGGTCTGCCAGCCGGCGTTAGCGCCGGTCGATGGTAAGACCTGGGCGTCCAAACGACCCAGTGGACGTAGTGGATCGGATTGCCCCTGCAAGGCACCGAGCCAGGCGCTGACACCGTAAACCAACAGGGCCACGCCAAGCAGTTGGGCGAGCCTTTGCTTGCCGGATTTGGGAATGAACTCCAGAGCGCCGAGCCACAGTGCCGTGCCAACCGCCAAAAGGCCCCATAAGGCCAGAGTCACTGGAGCGGGTAACACACGTTCCAGCAGCCAAACAGAGACAGCCAGCAGCATCACGCCGAAAGCCTTGCGCACACCGAGCATCCAGGTCCCGGACTTGGGTAGCAATGCTCCGCCACCGGTGGCGAACAATACCAACGGCGCGCCCATGCCCAAGCCCAGGAAAAACAGCTTCAGACCGCCGCCCAAGGCGTCGCCGGTGGCGCTGATGTAGAGCAGTGCGCCGACAAGCGGTGCTGTCACGCAGGGCGAAACAAGCAGGCTGGACAGCACGCCGAGCGTGGCTGCGCCCAAAAGGGAACCGCCGCGAACACGGCTGGCCAGATGATCCAATCGTTCGGCGATAAAGCGCGGCATGCGCATCTCGAATGCGCCGAACATCGCCAGGGCAAACACCATGAAGAATATTGCGAAGGGCACCAGCACCCACGGTGATTGCAGGCGCGCCTGCAGGTTGAGGCCCGCACCGAACACACCCATCAGTGCACCAAGCAGGGCGAAGCAGGCAGCCATGGGGACTACATAGGCGAGCGACAGGCTTAGGCCACGTAGTCCGCCGAATTGCCCGCGCAACACTACGCCAGACAGAATCGGCAGCATCGGCAACACGCAGGGAGTGAAGGTCAGGCCCAAGCCGGCCAGGAAAAACAGCGCCAAACTGCCCCAGTCAACAGTGCCGACTTGTTGCTGGGCTGCAGTTGCGGGTGTATTACCGATCTGGATATTGCGGATCTCCGGTGGATAGCACAGCCCCAGATCGGCGCAGCCCTGATAGCTCACCTGCAAAGTGAAGGGGATATCACGAGGGTTATCAATCGGCAACAGCAAATCGGTGATGCCATAGAACACCTCGACGTCGCCGAAAAACTCGTCGGTCTTGGGCTCGGCCGCTGGCCATTTAGGGGTGCCGATTGAAACGTCAGGATGGTCGCTGGTGAAGGCGAAACGATGTTTGTAGAGGTAATAGCCATCGGCGTTTACGAAGCGCAGACGGAGGTTGTCCTTGTCGGCTTCTACCAAGTCAAGGCGAAAGGCCTGATCTACCGGAAGAAAATCCTGGCTGTTATTCAGCGAGGTGCCGAACAGGGCCGACTGAGCACGCGACAGATCGAATATCCCAGCGTCGGCCGGCAAGGTGAGCAGAAGAAGCAGACACAACAGGAGGCGGGACATAGGCATCGCGGACCAATAGCTTGTGAACAGTGAATGAAAGGATTTTGGCCCGTATGCAGGAGCTTGTCCTTCAGAATGCGGGCCGGCGCTGGGTCGTGTATCCCACGTGCTCTACGTCGTCATTTCCAGCCTGCCCAAGCCGTTATCAGCGGCGCGGAACTCAATCCAATGGGTAATCGGCAATGGTCTCTTCCTGGCCGGAGCGAGCTAACCCAATCACCTTGTAGGGATGTTTGACGTTGCCATACTCCATGCCTGGTGAGCCGGCCGGCATTCCAGATACGGCGATGCCCAACAGGTCGGGGCGCTTGCGCAGTTCCAGAATCTGCGCCACGGGCACGTGACCTTCAACGAACTTGCCATCAATCACGCCTGTATGACAGGAAGCCAAGCGTGGCAGCACCCCCTGATCTTGCTTGACCGCGCTCATATTGCGTTCGACGTGGTCGCGGACCTCGAATCCGTTGTCCTTCAGATAGGTGATCCAGTCCTTGCAGCACCCGCAGTTGGCGTCGCGGTGCACATCAATGGTCAGGTGCTCGGCGGCTTGGACAGTCCCACTCATCAACAGGACTACGAGGGCTGCGGTAATCGGCTTTCTTGGCATAAAGAACCTCTTTTTTGAATCGCGTATTCAGTTACAGCAGCAACCTCCGCTGCTACCCAACCAGCCTTTTTCTCGCGGCTCGACGCCACCGCCGATGGCTATTTGATGAGCCTGATGGTGATGCCAATCCTGATGGCCGGTACGACCAGCAAAGACAGCCAGTCCAGGTGCTAGCCATGCACGACCGGACCACTTGAGCGGGCCTACGGCAAGGTTGCTTTTCATCATGGGCGCTCCGCTTCCACGGCGGGCCTTACCGTACTGCTGACCATCAACAGCAGCGCACCGCCGACGATGGCGATATCAGCCAAGTTGAACGCTGGCCAGTGCCACCCTTGATAGTGGAAGTCCAGGTAGTCCACGACAAAACCCCGGACAGATCGGTCGATAAGATTGCCTACCGCTCCACCCAGAATGTGGCTGTAACCCAAGGCTTCACGCCAAGGACGCCCTCGACGAAGAATCAGGATGAGCGTCGATGCAACGGCCAGGGCAATGACAACGAAGAAATAACGTTGCCAGCCGCCAGCGTCCGCCAGGAAGCTAAACGCCGCACCGGTATTCCGGGCATGTACCACGTTAAAAAAGGGGCTTACGGCGAGTGACGAACCCAGCTCATACAGGTGCTCAATGGCAAACTTGAGGCCTTGGTCGACCAATGCCAGGGCGGCAGCAATTCCCCACCACAACCCAGGCGTTGGAGCGTGTGTGGTCTCTTGGTAGGTGTTCATTGACTGTCCCGTAGTAGCTGTTTCAGCTCATCTGATACCGGCATCGGTTGAAAGGCGCTGACTCTTGCTCGTCCGGTATTGCCCAGAGGCACCCATATCTTGGAGAACAGCAAAGCAGCCGGAATGCGCGCCGCCTGGCCAAGCATCTCTCGGTAGTCCCGCTCCTCCCAGCCGGCCAGGAACGTCAGCCAATGGCTGTAAGCATGGAGCAGAGGCATTCGCTGGGTAAGGATGTGGGCCCTTTCCAACCAGGGATAGGCCCGCTTAGGGGATTTTGCCCCCAGGGCCTGCCTGGCGCTCAGGAAGGATTCATCAATAGCCGCGCGGAATTCGTTGCTCATGTCGGCCTCACTTACGTAGCAAACGCAGGCCATTCAGGACGACCAACAGGCTCACCCCCATGTCGGCGAACACCGCCATCCACATCGTGGCATGGCCGGTTAGCGTGACGACCAAGAAGATGGCTTTAATGCCCAGCGCGAGCGCGATGTTTTGCGTAAGCACTGCGGCGGTATGGCGGGATAGACGAATGAAGGCCGGAATCTTGCGCAGATCGTCATCCATGATCGCAACATCCGCAGTCTCGATCGCGGTATCGGTACCGGCGGCTCCCATGGCGAAGCCCACGTTGGCACGCGCGAGCGCCGGAGCGTCGTTGATGCCGTCGCCGACCATCCCCACAGTGCCTTGGTGCTTAATCAGGGTTTCGATTGCGCTGAGCTTGTCAGTGGGTAGCAGGCTGCCCTTGGCCTCGTCGATGCCGACCTGGGCGGCGATCGCCTCTGCGGTATGCGGGTTATCGCCGGTCAGCATCAAGGTCTTCACGCCCAATTCGTGGAGTTCCCCGATTGCGGCCTGGCTGGTGTCCTTAACCGTATCGGCGACTGCGAACAATGCCAGCGCCTGGGTTTCATCGGACAGAATGACCACCGTTTTACCTTGTCGCTCCAGATGATCGAGGGCGGTTTCGATTGTCGGCGAACAGAATCCGAGCTCTTCCAGCAGCCGATGGTTACCCAAGTGATAGCGATGCCCCTCAATCGTGCCGCGGACGCCGCGGCCGAGTAACGCTTCGAAATCCGCCACGTCCAACAACGGCATCGACTGCTCGGCCGCCTGTATGGCGATGGCCTGCGATACCGGATGGTCCGAGCGATGCGCAAGGCTGGCGGCGGCAGAGCGATAGTCCCTTGACACCCCGTTGGCCAGAGGCAAAAAGTCCGTTTGCACGGGCTTGCCATGGGTAATGGTCCCGGTTTTGTCCAAGGCCAAGTGGGTGATCTTGCGGCCGATTTCTAGGTACACGCCACCCTTGATCAGAATGCCTTTACGGGCAGCTGCGGCAAGGCCGCTGACTATAGTTACGGGGGTCGAGATCACCAGCGCGCAGGGGCAGGCCACCACCAGGAGTACCAGAGCCCGATAGATCCACTCGAACCACTCACCCCCCATCAGCAGCGGCGGCAGGATCGCTACGGCCACTGAGAAGGCAAACACGGCCGGTGTGTATATACGGGAGAACTGGTCAACGAAGCGCTGGGTCGGCGCGCGAGCCCCCTGGGCTTCTTCAACCGCGTGGATAATGCGCGCCAGGGTGGAATGGCTGGCTTCTGCCGTAACCCGATACTCCAGCTCTCCGGCCTGGTTGATGGTGCCAGCGAACACCGGATCGCCTACCGACTTCTCCACGGGCAGGCTCTCGCCCGTGATAGGAGCTTGGTTGATCGTCGAGTTGCCTTTCACCACCTCGCCGTCCAGACCGATGCGCTCGCCTGGGCGCGCTCGGACCAGGCTGCCAATGGCAACACCCGACACGTCGAGTTCTATCCAGCGACCATCGGCTTGCTGGACAGTCGCCGTCTCCGGAGCCAAGTCCATCAGGCCCCGAATAGCGTTGCGAGCACGATCAAGGGATTTGGCTTCGATTAGCTCGGCGATCGCGAACAGGAACATGACCATGGCCGCCTCGGGCCATTGTCCGATCAGAATTGCACCCGTAACGGCGATGCTCATTAGGGCGTTGATATTGAGATTTCGATTCTTGAGAGCGATCCAGCCCTTCTTGTAGATGGCTAGGCCGCAAAGCAGCACGGCGGCAACGGAGATGACCGCCACTACCCATTCGGGCACCAACTCAGCGAAGTGCAGAATCTCTGCCGAGACTGCCGCCACACCCGACAGCCCCAGCCGCCACCAATGGCCCTTTACCGGAGAGTAAGCTTCGGTTGAGGCCTTCGTTTCTGTCTCGGACTGGGGGGTGAAACCGAGCTCTCGGATTGCACTCAAGGCCGGGGCAAGCGCGTCCGGCGCGTGGCTGATCGTGAGGGTGCGCTGCAGCAAGTTGAATTGCAGGGCTGCGATACCCGGCATCCCCGACAGTTTGTCGGTGATCAGCCGTTCCTCGGTGGGGCAGTCCATCTGAGCAATCGCCACCCGTGTGCTTACGGTGGCTGTCAGAGGTTCTGCCCGCATGCCCACGGACGCGATGGCCTCGACCAAGGTTTGAGGCGACAACGATGCGTGCCGAACGCCGAGAGTACGGTTCAGTAGATTGAACTGCAGCTCCTGCACCTCAGGGATTTTCTCCAGCCTGCTGCGGATGAGAGCTTCTTCAGTGGGGCAGTCCATTTGCTCGATGCGGAACATGCTCAGCTGACCGACTTGCTCCAAGGGCGCTGAGCAAGCCGCGCCGCAACAAGTCGGTGCCGGCGTGCTGCTGCAGGAACCAGCCTTAGGGGTGTCGTCGCAACAATTAGCCATTGTGGGGTCTCCTCTGTTGTTACGCAGTGAACACCCTATAGCCGCTATAGGGTCAAGCCATTGTTTGGAGACGGCAATTAGGGGTCGTCTCAGAAAACGGAAAATAAAGCACGCTAAGGCGTAACTACCCTCGGCTACACCGCGTCGGCACCACGCGGCTCTTTCTCCCCTTGCAGCGAAGCAATCAGCGGGCAAGAAACGTTCCCTTGCCGCGCATGGCAGGCGAACACAAGTTCGGATAGCACGGTTTCCATGCGCGCCAGGTCGGTCATTTTTTCGCGCACGTCCTGAAGCTTGTGCTCGGCCAGGCTGCTGGCTTCCTCGCAGTGGGTGCCGTCATCCAGCCTCAGCAGCTCTGCGATCTCGTCGAGGCTGAATCCGAGCCGCTGGGCTGATTTCACGAAGCGCACCCGCGTCACATCCGCCTCGCCATAGCGGCGGATGCTGCCATAGGGCTTGTCCGGCTCCGGCAACAAGCCCTTGCGCTGATAGAACCGGATTGTTTCCACGTTGACCCCGGCCGCCTTGGCGAAAACGCCAATAGTCAGATTCTCCAAATTTTTTTCCATATCGCTTGACTCCGTACATTGGTACGGAAGTAAGCTTAAGCTATCCAATCCAGATTTGAAAGGACAAGCGTATGTCTGAACCTCAAAACGGGCGCGGGGCGCTCTTCACTGGCGGGCTAGCCGCCATCCTCGCCTCGGCTTGCTGCCTGGGGCCGCTGGTTCTGATCGCCCTGGGGTTCAGCGGCGCTTGGATCGGCAACTTGACGGTGTTGGAACCTTATCGCCCGATCTTCATCGGCGCGGCGTTGGTGGCGCTGTTTTTCGCCTGGCGGCGCATCTACCGACCGGCGCAAGCCTGCAAACCAGGGGATGTGTGTGCGATTCCCCAAGTGCGCGCTACTTACAAGCTCATTTTCTGGGTCGTGGCCGCGCTGGTTCTGGTCGCGCTCGGATTTCCCTACGTCATGCCATTTTTCTATTAATCACAGGAGTTCATCATGAAAAAACTGTTTGCCTCTCTCGCCATCGCTGCCGTTGTTGCCCCCGTGTGGGCCGCCACCCAGACCGTCACGCTGTCCGTACCGGGCATGACCTGCTCCGCTTGTCCGATCACCGTCAAGAAGGCGATTTCCAAGGTCGAAGGCGTCAGCAAAGTTAACGTGACCTTCGAGACACGCGAAGCGGTTGTCACCTTCGATGATGCCAAGACCAGCGTGCAGAAGCTGACCAAGGCCACCGAAGACGCAGGCTATCCGTCCAGCGTCAAGAAGTGAGGCACTGAAAACGGCAGCGCAGCACATCTGACGCCCTTGTCTGCTACCACAAACGAAAAAGGATCTGTCGCATGACCCATCTAAAAATCACCGGCATGACCTGCGACTCGTGCGCGGCGCACGTCAAGGAAGCGCTGGAAAAAGTACCCGGCGTCCAATCTGCCATAGTGTCCTATGCCAAGGGCGCGGCCCAGCTCGCCCTTGATCCAGGCACAGCGCCGGACGCACTGACCGCCGCCGTGGCTGGCCTGGGCTACAAAGCGATGCTCGCCGATGCCCCGCCGACCGACAACCGCACTGGGCTGTTCGACAAGGTGCGCGGCTGGATGGGTGCCGCCGACAAGGGCAGCGGCGGCGAGCGCCCGTTGCAAGTCGCCGTGATCGGCAGCGGTGGAGCCGCGATGGCGGCAGCACTGAAGGCCGTCGAGCAAGGCGCGCAGGTCACGCTGATTGAGCGCGGCACCATCGGCGGCACCTGCGTCAACGTCGGTTGTGTGCCGTCCAAGATCATGATCCGCGCCGCCCACATCGCCCATCTGCGCCGGGAAAGCCCATTCGACGGCGGCATGCCACCCACACCGCCGACGATCTTGCGCGAGCGGCTGCTGGCCCAGCAGCAGGCCCGTGTCGAAGAACTCCGTCATGCCAAGTACGAAGGCATCCTGGACGGCAATTCAGCCATCACCGTTCTGCACGGTGAAGCGCGTTTCAAGGACGACCAGAGCCTTATCGTTAGTTTGAACGAGGGTGGTGAGCGCGTCGTGATGTTCGACCGCTGCCTGGTCGCCACGGGTGCCAGTCCGGCCATGCCGCCGATTCCGGGCCTGAAAGAGTCACCCTACTGGACTTCGACCGAGGCCTTGGTCAGCGACACCATTCCCGAACGCCTGGCCGTCATCGGCTCGTCGGTGGTGGCGCTGGAACTGGCGCAAGCCTTCGCCCGGCTGGGTAGCCAGGTCACGATCCTTGCGCGCAGCACGCTGTTCTTCCGCGAAGACCCTGCCATCGGCGAGGCCGTCACAGCCGCCTTCCGTGCCGAAGGAATCAAGGTACTGGAACATACGCAAGCCAGCCAAGTCGCCCATGTGGACGGCGAATTCGTGCTGACCACTGGACAGGGCGAAGTGCGCGCCGACAAGCTGCTGGTCGCCACCGGCCGGACACCGAACACGCGCAGCCTGGCATTGGAAGCGGCGGGGGTAGCCGTCAATGCGCAGGGGGCCATCGTCATCGACAAGGGCATGCGCACCAGTAGCCCGAATATCTACGCGGCCGGCGACTGCACCGACCAGCCGCAGTTCGTCTATGTGGCGGCAGCGGCCGGCACTCGTGCGGCCATTAACATGACCGGCGGCGACGCCGCCATCAATCTGACCGCGATGCCGGCCGTGGTGTTCACCGACCCGCAAGTGGCGACCGTGGGCTACAGCGAGGCGGAAGCGCACCACGATGGCATCGAAACCGACAGCCGCACGCTGACGCTCGACAACGTGCCGCGTGCGCTCGCCAACTTCGATACCCGCGGCTTCATCAAGCTGGTCATCGAGGAAGGCAGCGGACGGCTGATTGGCGTACAGGTGGTGGCCCCGGAAGCGGGCGAACTGATCCAGACGGCTGTTCTCGCCATTCGCAACCGCATGACGGTGCAGGAACTAGCCGACCAGTTGTTCCCCTACCTAACGATGGTCGAGGGCTTGAAGCTCGCGGCGCAGACCTTCAGCAAGGACGTGAAGCAACTGTCCTGCTGCGCCGGATAAGGAAAAGGAGGTGTTCGATGAACGCCTACACAGTGTCCCGACTGGCCCTTGAGGCCGGGGTGAGCGTGCATATCGTGCGCGACTACCTGCTGCGCGGATTGCTGCGGCCAGTCGCCTGCACCACGGGCGGCTACGGCTTGTTCGATGACGCCGCCTTGCAGCGGCTGTGCTTTGTGCGGGCCGCTTTTGAGGCGGGCATCGGCCTGGACGCATTGGCGCGGTTGTGCCGGGCGCTGGATGCGGCGGACTGCGATGAAACAGCCGCACAGCTTGCCGTGCTGAGTCAGTTCGTCGAACGCCGACGCGAAGCGTTGGCCGATCTGGAAGTGCAGTTGGCCGCGATGCCGACCGCGCCGGCCCAGCAAGCGGAGAGTCTGCCATGAACAGCCCCGAGCGCTTGCCGACCGAGACACACAAGCCGTTCACCGGCTACCTGTGGGGTGCGCTGGCGGTGCTCACCTGTCCCTGTCATTTGCCGATTCTCGCCATTGTGCTGGCCGGCACGACGGCCGGCGCGTTCATCGGCGAGCACTGGGGTATTGCAGCCCTCACGCTGACCGGCTTGTTTGTCCTGTCTGTGACGCGGCTGCTGCGGGCCTTCAGAGGTCGATCATGAGCGCTTCCCAGCCAATTGAATGGACAGTGGCGCAACTGGCGCAGGCGGTCGAGCGCGGGCAGCTTGAGCTGCACTACCAGCCGATTGTCGATTTGCGCAGTGAGCAGATTGTCGGCGCGGAAGCCCTGTTGCGCTGGCGTCATCCGACGCTCGGACTGTTGCCGCCGGGCCAGTTCCTGCCCGTGATCGAATCGTCCGGCCTGATGCCGGAAATCGGCGCATGGGTGCTGGGCGCAGCCTGCCGTCAAATGCGCGACTGGCGGGTGCTGGCATGGCAACCGTTCCGGCTGGCCGTCAATGTTTCGGCGAGCCAAGTGGGGCCAGATTTCGACAAGTGGGTAAAGGGCGTGCTGGCCGATGCTGGGTTGCCCGCCGCGTATCTTGAAATTGAGCTGACCGAATCGGTTGCGTTCGGTGATCCGGCGATCTTCCCCGCCCTGGAAGCTTTGCGACAGATCGGTGTGCGCTTCGCCGCCGACGACTTCGGCACCGGCTATTCCTGCCTGCAACACCTGAAATGCTGCCCCATCAGCACGCTCAAGATCGACCAATCGTTTGTCGCCGGACTCGCCAACGACCACCGCGACCAGACCATCGTGCGCACCGTGATTCAGCTTGCGCATGGGCTTGGCATGGAAGTAGTGGCCGAAGGCGTGGAAACATCGGCGAGTCTTGATTTGTTGCGACAAGCGGACTGCGACACAGGACAAGGCTTCCTGTTCGCCAAGCCGATGCCGGCGGCGGCATTCGCCGTCTTCGTCAGTCAATGGAGGGGTGCCACCATGAATGCAAATGATCCGACTGCCACCAGTTGCTGCGTGTGCTGCAAGGAAATCCCGCTCGATGCCGCCTTCACCCCGGAAGGCGCGGAATACGTCGAGCACTTCTGCGGGCTGGAGTGCTATCAGCGCTTCCAGGCGCGCGCCAAGACCGGGAGCGAAACCGATGCCGATCTGAACGCCTGCGACTCATCACTGTCAGACTGAGGCATCCCTGGCTTGACGTTCATGACCCGTTACCTGACCGGCGACAATATTGATCTAGGCGCAGGCGGTGCCGATGGTAAGGAGTGGGAGCGCAATACTGACATCGCCTATGTCTTTCAGGG
>NZ_JACFYX020000021.1:0-22283 GCF_015712105.2 Pseudomonas chaetocerotis | reverse complement strand
TCCTGAAAGACATAGGCGATGTCAGTATTGCGCTCCCACTCCTTACCATCGGCACCGCCTGCGCCTAGATCAATATTGTCGCCGGTCAGGTAACGGGTCATGAACGTCAAGCCAGGGATGCCAACGCTGGCAAAGTTGAAGTCATAGCGGGCCTGCCATGAGGTTTCGTCTTTGTTGGCGAAGTCACCGATTTGCACATAGTTGACCAGGAACGGATCGGTGCCGTTGATGTAGGCGTAGCCGGTGTCTCCGCTCATGCTCTGGTAACCAACACCGAGTGCGTGACCGCTAAATGCATAGGTGAACATCGCCCCGAATGCCTTGTTGTCGACGTTGCTGTTGCCCTCGTCGGTGGAGCGAGCGTAGCGCAGATCAGTTTTCAGCGATTGCTTGTCACCTAGCGGCAAGGTGTGCAGGACCGTGAAAATATGCTGCTTGTAGAAACCGTCTAGATTGCCGTAGTTGTAGCCGGTGGCTAGGTTGCTGTTCCACTTGTAGGTTGCTCCGGCGAAGTTGAATTCATCGCTATTCTGGGTTCCGCCGCCGCTGATAGCGCGGGCTGCGCCGCTGGTAATGCTGAGGTCTTCGCTATCGGATGAGTCGCGCTGGCTTACTTGTTTGAGCTGGCCGGCATCGAAGGTCAGGCCGGCAATCTCCAGCGAATTCAGGTGCCCGCCTTGAAAGGTCTGTGGCAGCAGGCGCGAATCGTTTGCTTGGACGGTTGGCAGTCGAGGTTGCAGCGTGCCCAGTTTCAGCACGCTGTTTGAAGCGCGCAGCTTCGCGGTTAAGCCCATCTCACCATATTCATCCTGCGCTGCACGAGGTGCTTCTTTGTTGCGTTTTAGAAGGCCCGTGCCTGAACGATCAGCGCTGGAGTCCAGCTTGAGACCCAGCATGCCGATGGCGTCGATACCCACGCCGACTGTCCCTTCAGTGAAGCCGGATTCGTAGCGCAGCAGGAAGCCCTGGGCCCATTCCTCCTGCTTTGACTGGCTAGCTGAGTCTTGGCGGAAATCACGATTGAAATAGAAGTTGCGCGCTTCCAGACCAGCTTTGCTATCTGCCAAAAAATCAGCTGCCGCTGGTTGACTGAGACCGAGTCCTCCAGCGCTCAGCAGGAGCCCGCACGTGACTCGGTTAAGCCATTGAGAGTTGGGGGTAGCAATGAGCATGTAATTATCCTCGTCGAAAACATGTGTGGTAGACGTGGGGCAGGCTCGGGTAGGCGTATTACACTTGCACATACTTTCGATGACATTTTTATTTCAATGATCGAGAGGGCGAATGAAAGCCTTACAGGGCGAGGGTTTCAATGCAGGAGTGGAAACTTTTGTTTGTTTCAGCGAGATGACTATTTGGTGAATTAGCTGCTTGTGGACTACTCAGGGCTACTGAGTGAACCAGTTGTGGCGATCTTCAAAGGCTTTGTAGATGAGCGATACCAGTGTCTGCACTTCTGATTGCTCTGCTGCCAGCGGGGACGTTGAAATCCAGACCACCCGTTCCAAGGCAGTCTCGAATAACTCGTCAAGGGGCAGCAGGTTACGGTCTACATGGGAGATGTAGCCAGGTAGCAGGCCAATGCAGGAGGAGTTACGCAGCAAGTCAACGACCCACTCTTGTGAATGCACTTGAATGACCGCGCTTTGGCGCTGACGGATCAGCTGATTCCATGGTTCGAAACTGTCAACCGTTGTGTTTCCCGCGAGCTGAACCAGCATGAAATCCTTGAGGTCGGCTACAGAACTCGGTAGGCGTTTACCCGCATAACGTTTGGCCATATGGGCACGATAGGGAATTCGTGCAAGCATCAATGGTGTTGTCATTGCAAAGCTTGGAGTCGGTCTTGGCGTGCCGGGATCGGTGATCCAAATCATGACCTCTGCCAGCCTCTCGGGCTCGCCCTCCTGTGGGATGATTTCTAGTCTCACGGCCGCGTCATTACGCAGCCAGGAGATCAAATCACGGGCCAGCAGGTCGGTGAGCAGTGCCGTCGGCACCGCAAGACGTACCAGAGCTCGCTGGACACTGACGTCCTCTGGATGCAGGTCACCGAATTTCTGGATCAGTAGTTGTTGTAATTCACGTCCTGTTGCGCTCAGGCTGAGCTCGCGTCCTTTATAAAGGAATAGCGGGGTACCTACAGTTGCCTCCAGCTTCCTGAGTTTTTTGCGC
The DNA here is from genome assembly GCF_015712105.2 of Pseudomonas chaetocerotis. Lineage (NCBI taxonomy): Bacteria > Pseudomonadati > Pseudomonadota > Gammaproteobacteria > Pseudomonadales > Pseudomonadaceae > Pseudomonas > Pseudomonas chaetocerotis. The sequence continues at coordinate 20,108 of NZ_JACFYX020000021.1, read as the reverse complement.
ATCGGCACGATATGTAAGTTTAGGCTGCGTGCAGCCTGCCTAAAGCAGGCGCAGCGCGCGCTGGTCAAGAAAATCTGTGCTAGTTGGTGGTCGATGGTGAGAGGGTCGAACATGGGGGGCGATCAAAGCTCGTGCCAAGCAAAATGCATGTACTTTGAGCTTAACGAGACGAACCTAACGCCAGGATCGCAGCAGGATTACTTATTTGTAATCTGATGGAGGGAGGAGCTTTATGTTTGGAATTGAACTTCCGGCAGTATCACTTTATCAGCGCGGGCGGTTCTAAGCGCGGCACTCGACTACTAGTTCCGCGCTGAGGTTTGATGATTACAACAGCGGAAGTGTGTAGCTGACGATCAGGCGGTTCTCGTCAACATCGTTGCCGAAATTGGTTGAACGTAGTGTGGCGTTGCGCCATTTCACACCCAGGTTTTTCAGCGCACCGTCCTGGAAGACATATGCGATGTCAGTATTGCGCTCCCATTCCTTACCATCGGCGCTGCCTGCGCCTAGATCAATATTGTCACCAGTCAGGTAACGGGTCATGAACGTCAAGCCAGGGATGCCAACGCTGGCAAAGTTGAAGTCATAGCGGGCCTGCCATGAGGTTTCGTCTTTGTTGGCGAAGTCGCCGATCTGCACATAGTTGACCAGGAACGGATCGGTGCCGTTGATGTAGGCGTAGCCGGTGTCTCCGCTCATGCTCTGGTAGCCAACACCGAGGGCGTGGCCACCAAAGGCGTAGGTAAACATTGCTCCGAATGCCTTGTTGTCGACGTTGCTGTTGCCTTCATCGGTGGAGCGGGCGTAGCGAAGATCAGTTTTTAGCGACTGCTTGTCACCTAGCGGCAAGGTATGCAGGACAGTGAAAATATGCTGTTTGTAGAACTCGTCCAGGTTGCCGTAGTTGTAGCCAGTGGTCAGGTTGCTGTTCCATTTGTAGGTCGCCCCGGCAAAGCTGAACTCATCGCTCGTCTGGGTTCCACCGCCACTGATAGCGCGGGCAGAGCCGCTGGTAATGCTGAGGTCTTCGCTATCGGAGGAGTCGCGCTGGCTTACTTGCTTGAGCTGGCCTGCATCAAAGGTAAGCCCGTCAATCTCCAGCGAGTTGAGATGTCCGCCCTGAAAGGTCTGTGGCTGTAGGCGCGAGTCGTTCGCTTGGACGGTTGGCAGCTTGGGTTGCAGCGTGCCTAATTTCAGCACGCTGTTCGAAGCACGTAGCTTCGCGGTTAAACCCATCTCGCCATATTCATCCTGCGCGGCACGAGGTGCTTCTTTATCGCGCTTGAGCAGGCCCGAGCCTGAGCGATCGGCGCTGGAGTCCAGCTTGAGGCCAAGCATGCCGATGGCGTCGATGCCCACGCCGACTGTCCCTTCGGTGAACCCGGATTCGTAGCGCAGCAGGAAGCCCTGGGCCCATTCCTCCTGCTTTGATTGGCTGGCTGAGTCTTGGCGGAAGTCGCGATTGAAATAGAAGTTACGCGCTTCCAGACCGGCTTTGCTGTCTGCAAAAAATTCAGCGGAGGCTGGCTGGCTAAGACTGAGTACCCCAGTACTCACCGCGACTGCCAAGAGGGTCTTCTTCATTGTTGTTTCTCCATGCTCAGGGGGTTGGCATATCGGGGAGCCGTCGCTGTATGCCGTGCTCTCCGAATAGGGGCGGGTTCCTCTGCAGCCAATCTTCGGCTGGTCGTTATGCCTGTACGCCTGCAGGGTCTAGGTCGAGGAACCATTGCGGACTTTGGGGAAGATCAAACGGAACACGGTGAAGCTGCCTGGCAGGCTGCTGACCTCGACCGTGCCCTGATGCAGGCTCATGATCGAGCGAACAATTGCCAGGCCAAGCCCTGTTCCACCTTCGGCACGAGAGCGGCTGGTATCGACACGGTAGAAGCGTTCGAACAAATGAGGGATGTGTTGTGCGGGAATGCCAATCCCGGGGTTTTCCACCGAGAACGATACGGTTTCGCTGTGCTTTTCGATCAGCAACGAAATGTTTGCGCCGATGGGGCTATGTCGAATCGCATTGGACAACAGGTTTGAAATCGCGCGCTGCACCATCAGCCGATCACCGAAGGTTAGGCCTGCTCCGACAATGCTCAGGCTGATCTGCTTCTCTTCCGCGGAGATGCTGAACAGATCCACAACGCGTCTTGCCTCATCTTCTAGGGCAATCTTCTCGAAGGGAACCAGGGACGCCGGGTGGCTGACTTGAGCGAGAAACAGCATGTCGGAAACAATCCGGGTGACGCGCTCAAGCTCTTCTGTACAGCACTCCAGTACGGCTTTGTATTCCTCTGGCGGACGCTCTCTGGAGAGAGTTACCTGGGCTTTGCCCATCAGGTTGGTGATGGGCGAACGCAACTCATGGGCCAAGTCATCAGAGAATTGCGATAGCTGCTGAACGCCGCCATCAAGTCGATGCAGCATGAAGTTGATGCCGTGGGCCAGCGCGCTGAGTTCTTGTGGAAGCTTATCCACGGAAATTCGGTGGGTCAGATCCTGTGTGGAGATCAGCGATGCAACCTGGCGAAATTGCCGGAGCGGAGAAAGGCCTCGCTGCACGATCCACCATGCGCCCATGCCAATCAGCGCGAGCAGAAGAGGGAGTGCGATCAGTGTTGACTTGAGGTAGGCACTGAGCAGTGCTTCGTCGGCAGATCGATCAATTGAGAGTAAGACCCTGACGCGGTCGCCGTCGTTGAGCAGCATCACCTTGGATGCGGTCAGGAAGTTGTTTCCCTCAGTATCCGACCAGCTTTGGTAACTAGGGGTATCGCCTGCTGGTATGTTGGCAAGAATGGGCTCCCTGGATTTCTCACCCAGATTCAGGAGTAATTTGGTGCCTGACTTTTTCCCGTAGATCGTCAGGTGCAGGTTGTCATGCCCCATGACCAGATCCAGCAACTCGTGAGGTTGCTGGGCAATTGCATGTGCACTCATGTCTTCGGCGAGATTGTGCTGAATCTGCTCCAGTTTGCCGTCAAGACTCTGCTTGGCCAACGAGTCCAGCTCATGGGTAAGCGCGAAGTAGGCGAGTGCCGCTAGCAGAACAACCAGTGCCGCCCCCATCACGCTGACCGACAGGCCAAGGCGCATGGATAGACTGGCCGGCTTCATGCCCGTTCCTCAAGCACGTACCCAACACCCCTGAGGGTGTGGATCAGTTTGTTATCGAACGGATCATCAATTTTGGCGCGTAGCCTGCGGATGGAGACTTCGACGACGTTTGTGTCGCAGTCAAAATTCATATCCCAGACCAGCGAAATGATCTGGGTGCGCGATAGCACTTCCCCAGAGCGGCGCATCAGTAGGTGCAGCAACGCAAACTCTTTAGTGGTCAGGTCGATGCGCTGCTCACCACGGAACGCGCGGTGCCTCGCCGGATCAAGCTCAAGGTCGGCTACCCGCAGCACTTCCGGTACTGGAATTTGCTCGCTTCGCCGTAGCAATGTACGAATTCGCGCAAGTAATTCAGGGAACTCGAACGGTTTGACTAAATAATCATCTGCCCCCAAATCCAGGCCTTTAATTTTATCCACTAAGCGCCCGCGTGCAGTCAGCATTATCACGCGTGTACTGCTGTTACTGCGTATATGCTCAAGCACGCCCCAGCCATCAATTTCAGGCAGGTTTACATCAAGCACTACCAAGTCGTAAGCGTGTTGCCTAACAAGGTGGAGACCGTCCACGCCAGTGGCTGCCTTATCAACTACATAGCCACTTTCGCTTAAACCTTGGTGTAAGTATTCGGCAGTCTTGGGCTCGTCCTCGACAATAAGGATTCGCATAAAAATTCACCTTAAAATGTGCAGCCAGTATTTTTTAGATATTCTTTTGTTGTGGCTGCGGAGTGGTTTTAATTCTTTCATCGGCGGTCACGGATATGACCTACGGCTTTTCAGGTTGCTCCAAGGCTAAAGCCTGAAGCGGCTTTAGGGTCAAGCTGTAATGCCTATTTCGCATGGCTCCAAGGTGTTAAGCGACAACGTGTCGCAGTACTTGCCCTTATCCAAAACCCCCAACTTTTGACTGGCAGGGCTGCCCGGGGCGCTACACGCGAGGCAACCGCTATTTAACTGTGTTTGTTTCTAGTTGTTGCTGGGCGCTAAATCGCCTGCTCTCTTGAGCGCTGCCAATACTAATACAGGCCTACTTGGAAAGGTGCTGGATAACGTATTTGTAATTTTCCAGTCACCTTGCTGATAGGCGTGGAGCACTACATTCTGCCGGGAATTGGCTTTCTACTTATTTTCCCAAGTAATGATCCTCGATATCCCTCGGGATTAATAAATATAAAGGCCTTCATTATATTCCAGCAGAGTTAGTTCTGCGGAGGACTTTTAAGTGCATGTAAAAACAATGGCCGGACATGGAGTTGGAGTAGGTAAGTTCTGTGTGTTATCAGGGCTACTGGCTGCATTGTTAATTGCTCCAGTTCCAACAACTGCTGCCGAATCAACAAGGCAGTCAATAACGATTGATGAGGCGTTGGCGCAAGCGCTCACTGAGAACCAGGAGTTCGCTGCAGCACAATGGAATACAGGTATTGCCGAAGGTGCTCGTACTCAAGCTGGGCTGATCCCGAATCCTGAGTTGTCCTGGAGCGTTGAGGACACGCGCAGTGAGTCGCGCGTTACCAGCATTCAGGTATCTCAGCCAATTGAGCTGGGCGGCAAGCGTAGCGCGCGTATTGATGTGTCTGAGCGTGATCAGGACGCGGTGGCGATTGATCTGGAGCGTAAGAAAAACATCTTGCGCGCTGAGGTCATCCAGGCCTTTTACTCAGCCCTGCGTGCCCAGGAAGGACTGCAGCTTTCCACTCAGTCGTTAGACCTTGCCCGTCGCGGACTTCAGGTGGTCGAAGGGCGCGTAAAGGCCGGCAAGGCTTCGCCAATCGAAATTTCGCGTGCTCAGGTGCAGCTTTCGGAAATTCAACTGGAGCTGAATCGCGCACGCCTCAATCAAAGCAATGCCTACAAGCAACTGGCGCTCATAACGGGTGCCGAGACACCGAACTTCGCGCATGTCGAGGGTGATCTTGAGCGCCTGCCGTACCTGCCGTCGCAGGCTGAGATGCTTGCACGCATAACAGATACAGCGGACCTACGGCTGGCCAGCACGCACATCCAGCGTGCCGAGTCTTCCTTGGAACTCGAAAAGTCGCAGCGCATTCCAGACCTCACCGTCAGTGTTGGCAGCCAATACGACGAAGGGCTTGGCGAGCGCGTCAATTTGCTCGGCTTGTCGATGCCTATTCCGTTGTTCAACCGTAACCAAGGCAATGTGCTGGCCGCTGCTCAAGGAGCTGACCAAGCGCGGGATTTGCGCAATGCCGCAGAACTCCGCCTGCGCGCGGAAGCCCAGCAGGCATTTGAGCAGTGGGAAAGCGCTAGAAGTGAAGTCGACTCGATCAGCGGCACACTGCTGCCGACCGCGCAGCAAGCAGTAGAGGGCGCAGTACGTGGATTCGAGATGGGCAAGTTTGCCTTTATCGATGTACTCGATGCTCAGCGCACCCTCGTAAGCATGCGCTCCCAGTACCTGAATACCCTGGATGAAGCTATCTCGGCCTGGGTGAGCTTGGAGAAGATTTACGGCTCCCAACTCAACATCGAATTCAAAAAATAAGCATCTCTGCGCACCTACATAACGCCTTAGACGGTCGCGTCATGCGACATGAAGCCTCGCCTGCTTTCCTGGCGGCTGCATGTTTATTGAGCGCGTTTAGTCGCCGCCTGGGCATGAATCAAATTCAATACTTTTGATAATTTGGAGTTACCAATGGCATCAACAACTCCCAGAAAGCAGTGGCTGATGATTGTGGCTGTTGTCGTCATCGGTTTAGCCGTGGCGGGCCTGATTCTAAGTGGTAGCCCTGGTAAGTCCGGGGAGGAAGGCCATGGCCATGATGAGAGTCATGAGGATGTATCGGCTCACGCAGATCCCGAGCACCACGGGGAGGCTTCGGCCGACGAGCATGAAGAGGCCGATGAGCATGCAGATAAAGAGCACCATGAAACTGTAGAACCCACCAAGGGCGAGCATGGCGGCAAGCTTTTCACCGAGGGTGATTATGCGCTTGAAGTGACGATTTTTGAGGAGGGCGTAGAGCCTCAGTTCAGGCTCTATACCTACCTGGACGGCAAGCTTCTAAATCCTGCTGAAAGCACGGTGCAAGTGACCTTGTTGCGTCTTGGCCAACCTGCGCAAATCATCAATTTCAGCAAAGAGAATAACTACCTACGTGGCGATGCCGCGGTTGTAGAGCCGCATTCATTCCAGGTTTCCATCAGCGCCACGCACAGTGGCAAGAGCTATTCGTTCGGTTACGAGCAGGTTGAGGGCCGCGTGACCATGACGGATGCGCAGCTTGAGCAGGGTGGCGTCACGCTCGCCACTGCTGGTCCCGCGAAAATCGCCTCCACGCTGCAAGTGCTCGGCGAGGTTCGTTACAACGGTGACCGCACGGTTCAGGTGACCCCGCAACTTGCCGGGCGCGTCGACTCGGTGGCGGTTAGTGCTGGCGATACGGTCAGCAAGGGTCAGGTATTGGCCAAAATCTCCAGCCAGGCGCTGGCCGAACTGCGTGGCGAGCTACTGGCCGCCCAGCAACGCTCTGCGCTTGCCCGCACGACCTATGCACGTGAAAAGCAATTGTGGGAAGAGAAGATTTCCGCCGAGCAGGACTTCCTGCAGGCGCAAGTTGCCATGCAGGAAGCTGCTATCGCAGTGCAGCGCGTCCAGCAACAAATCGCTTCGCTGGGCGGTGCACCGGCCAAAGGCCAGAATCTCACCGAATTCGAGATTCGTGCCCCTATCGATGGCGTGATAACCAGCAAAAGCATCTCTGTTGGTGAAGTACTCAAAGAGGATTCCGCAGTCTTTACCGTCTCGGATTTGTCGACCGTATGGGTGGACTCAACCGTCGCGGCGAAAGACTTGGGCGTAATCGCCGAAGGGCAAAACGTTGTCGTGAGCTCCAGCGCATTCGCCGCCACGGCTAAGGGCTCCATTTCCTATGTCAGCGCTCTGGTTGGGGCGCAAACCCGCTCAGCGACTGCTCGCATCGTGCTAGCTAACCCAGATCGGCTATGGCGGCCTGGTTTGCCAGTGACGGTCGAGGTGATTGCCGAGGAGAACAACGTTCCCGTTGCAGTAGCGGTCGAAGCGATCCAGACCGTTCGCGATTGGCAGGTAGTGTTCGGCCGCTTCGATAACCAGCTAGAAGCTCGGCCTCTTGAGCTGGGCAAATCCGACGGCCGCTTCGTCGAGGTTATCTCGGGTCTGAAGGCGGGCGATCGATACGCGCTGAAGAACAGCTTCCTGATCAAAGCTGAGCTTGGCAAAGCCGGCGCGAGCCATGACCACTAATTCGGAGTCGAGCTATGAAACAAGTTACAGCTATTTTTCGCCCGATCCGGCTTGAGGCCGTCGAGCAAGCTTTGCATGCACTGCCACACCTGCCTGGATTTACCATCCTGCCCGCCCATGGTCATCCACGTGGCCACGGCAAGGATCACAGCTACATCGCCGACGAGTGGAACCCCGACGCCCATCAGCATCTCGTGCTGCTGGCGTTCTGTTCAGAAGAAGTTGCCGATGAGATCGTCCATGCCATCGAGAAGGCCGCCCACACAGGTGTACCCGGTGATGGAATCGTCGCCGTGGCCCCTTTGACCGACGCATTGCGCATCCGTACTGGAGAGCGCGGTGATGCTGCGCTTTAGGGGAAATTGACATGTACGAACGATTAATTCGCTTCGCCATCGACCAGCGCTGGCTAGTCTTGCTGGCTGTGCTCGGCATGGCAGCGTTGGGTGTTTACAGCTACCAGAAGTTGCCGATTGATGCGGTTCCCGACATCACCAACGTGCAGGTGCAGATCAATACCGAGGCAAAGGGCTACTCGCCACTGGAAACCGAGCAACGCGTGACCTTTCCGATTGAATCGGTAATGGCTGGGCTGCCCAACTTACAGGAAACGCGTTCAATCTCACGTTACGGGTTGTCGCAGGTCACCGTCATTTTCGAAGACGGCACAGACATCTACTTCGCTCGTCAGTTGGTGAATGAGCGGATACAGGAAGCGCGTGGAAATCTACCCAGTGATCTGTCGCCGAGCATGGGGCCAATCGCTTCTGGTCTGGGCGAGATCTACATGTGGACCATCGAGGCGCAAGACGGTGCGAAGAAGCCGGATGGCAGCACCTATACACCGATGGATCTGCGTGAGATTCAGGACTGGATCGTCAAGCCGCAACTGCGAACCGTCAAAGGTGTTACCGAGATCAACACCATTGGCGGTTATGCCAAGGAGTTCCAGGTTTCACCCAAGCCGGAGCGCCTGGTCGCACATGGCCTCAGCCTGCAGGACATTGTGGTTGCGTTGGAGAGCAATAATGCCAACGTTGGTGCGGGCTACATCGAACGCAGCGGCGAGCAGTACCTGATCCGCGCTCCGGGACAAGTCGGCAATATCGCTGACATCGCCAACATCATCATCAAGAACACCGATGGTGTTCCTGTGCGCATCGGTGATGTGGCCGAGGTTGGCCTGGGTAAGGAGCTGCGCACCGGTGCCGCTACTGAGAACGGCCAGGAGGTGGTGCTCGGCACTGCCTTTATGTTGATTGGTGAGAACAGCCGCTATGTATCGCAGGCTGTCGACCAGCGCATAAAGGAGATCAATCGCAACCTGCCGAAAGGAGTCATAGCGAAGATGGTCTATGACCGCACTGTATTGGTCGATAAGGCCATCAATACGGTGAAGAAGAATCTGATCGAAGGCGCTCTGCTGGTTATCGCTATCCTGTTCCTGTTCCTGGGTAACATTCGGGCGGCCCTCATCACCGCAATGGTGATTCCGCTGTCGATGCTGTTCACCTTTACGGGCATGGTCAGCAACAAGGTCAGCGCGAACCTGATGAGCCTTGGCGCACTCGATTTCGGCATCATCATCGATGGTGCCGTGGTGATCGTAGAGAACTGCGTGCGTCGTTTGGCTCACGCCCAGGCCGCAGCAGGCCGAACGTTGACCCGTAATGAGCGCTTCCATGAGGTGTTCGCGGCGTCGAAGGAGGCGCGTCGTCCACTGCTGTTCGGCCAACTGATCATTATGGTGGTGTACCTGCCGATATTTGCGCTGACCGGCGTGGAAGGCAAGATGTTCCACCCAATGGCGTTCACCGTGGTGACAGCCCTGTTCGGAGCCATGATCCTCTCGGTGACATTCGTCCCGGCAGCTGTTGCACTGTTCCTCAATGGCAACGTCAGTGAAAAAGAAAATCGGCTAATGGCCTGGGTCAAGCAAGGCTACGCGCCGTTGCTAGATTGGGTCATGGTCAGCAAGCCGTTAGTGCTGACCATTGCGACAGTCATCATGGTGCTTTCTGGTTTAGCTGCTTCGCGGATGGGCAGTGAGTTCGTGCCGAGCCTGGATGAGGGCGATATCGCTTTGCATGCCCTGCGTATTCCTGGCACTAGCCTTTCGCAAGCAATTGAAATGCAGGTGCAACTCGAACAACGAATCAAATCCTTTGCCGAGGTTGATACGGTGTTCGCCAAGCTTGGAACCGCTGAAGTCGCAACCGATCCAATGCCGCCGAACGTGGCGGACAACTTTGTCATGCTAAAGCCGCGCGACCAGTGGCCCGATCCTGATCGCAGCAAAGCCGATTTGGTTGCGGCGATGCAGGAGGCGGTTGAACAGGTTTCCGGCAACAACTATGAGTTCACTCAGCCCATTCAGATGCGCTTCAACGAGCTGATCTCCGGCGTACGCAGTGACGTCGCAGTGAAAGTGTTTGGCGATGACATGGATGTGATGAACGAGACCGCCGAGCAAATCGCTGAGGTGCTGGAGGGTATTCCAGGAGCAGCTGATGTGAAGGTCGAACAGACCACCGGTCTGCCGATGCTCAGCGTACAAATCGACCGTGAGAAAGCCGCACGATTCGGTTTGAATGTCTCGGAGATTCAGGACGCCATTTCCACCGCCATCGGCGGGCGCGAGGCGGGTGCACTGTTTGAAGGTGACCGGCGTTTCGATATCCAAGTTCGCCTGGCGGACGAGTGGCGCAATGATGTCGACAAGATCCAGCAGCTGCCTATTCGTCTGGCCAATGGCGATGGGCTGGATGGCCCAGGGTTTGTGCGCCTGGCTGATGTGGCGAGCGTGGTGTCCGCACCGGGGCCGAACCAGATCAGCCGTGAAAGTGGCAAGCGTCGCGTGGTGGTCACCGCCAACGTTCGCGGCCGCGATATTGGCTCTTTTGTCGCCGAGGCCGAGAGCAAGATCGCCCTGGCGGTTAGCGTCCCTACAGGCTACTGGACGACCTGGGGCGGCACCTTCGAGCAGCTTCAGTCGGCAGCCAAGCGCCTGCAGATTGTCGTACCGGTCTCGTTGCTGCTGGTGTTCACGCTGCTCTTCATGATGTTCGGCAATGTCAAAGATGGCCTGCTGGTATTCACCGGCGTGCCCTTCGCGCTGACCGGCGGGATCATGGCCTTGTGGCTGCGTGATATTCCGCTCTCGATCTCTGCGGGGGTGGGTTTCATTGCGTTGTCGGGTGTCGCGGTACTCAACGGCCTGGTGATGATTTCCTTTATTCGCAGTTTGCGTGAGAACGGCATGGGGCTGGACGAGGCTATTCGTGAAGGCGCGTTGACTCGTTTGCGGCCGGTGCTGATGACTGCTTTGGTTGCGTCTCTGGGCTTTATTCCAATGGCCACTGCCATCGGTACAGGCGCAGAAGTTCAGCGCCCTCTGGCGACGGTGGTGATTGGCGGAATCCTGTCTTCAACCGTGCTGACGCTGCTGGTTTTGCCATTGCTCTACCGCTTGGCCCATCGTCTGCGCTAAGTTCACAGCGCTATTCGTGTGCAACTGAAAAGCCCCGCTCTTGAGCGGGGCTTTTTGCTTACCGTAAATACCGCTCAATGTGGGCGGTGACTGTGCCTGTGACGTCCTCAGCGGCTTTTTTTACGCCAAATAAGAATCGGAACTGCCCGGATGTAGACAAGCTCACCCACCAACTCAACCAGCGTCTGGGTGATGACCGCTGCGGCTGCAAGCCCCCGTATTTCTTCAGGCAATGCCAGGGCCAGCGGAAGAACCACCAACGAGTTACGTGTGGAGGTACTGAAAGTAACCGCTCTCGCCGTCGAGGCGGGCAGTTTATAAGCTCTTGAAGCCAGTGCGCCCACTACGGGGGCCAAAAGCATGAAACCGATGTACACCGGGATCACCGGTAAAAGCTGGTCGATATCACGAACCACCGGCGAGATTTGCGACCCAACCACCGCAATGAGAACTGCCGCCATCGCAGGGACTGGCATCCATGCCCATACGGTGTTCCAGCGACCTACGAACCGTGAGCGCTTAGCCAAGGCTGCTGTAGCAACCGCGAGCAATAAAGGCACGACAATCAGTGCGAGAAAGGCTTCAGCGAAAGGCGCTATCGAGATAACGACTCGGGATTGCTCCCCTAGCATGAAAGCCAAGTACACAGGCAACAGCACAAGCTGCAACAGCAAGAGGATGGGGGTTGCTGCAAGAATCGCACGCGAGTCGCCTTTGCCAATGTGAGTAAAGACCACCACGTAGTCGATACACGGGGTGAGCAAAACTAGAAGAGCGCCTATTAGGATTGCCGGGTGTTCTGCGAGCCCTCTGGTGAGTGCCCATACCAGCAGTGGAATCAGTACGAAATTGGCGATAAGCAAGGCTGACATGAAGCGTTTGTTGCTAAGACTTTTGCGGAGATCAAGAAAGGGAATTTGCAGAAACATCGCGTACATCAGCACGGCGATAGTCGGGGTCACTAATGCGTTCAGGCTCTGCGCCGCTGCAGTAGCTATTAACCCACCGATTGCCGCTGCAATGACCGCGACGAAATAGATCGGTATCTGGTTTTGTTCAAGTGCATCCCTACTCATAGCATCCTCAAGGATGAAAAACGTCAGCTTACATGAGGAAGCGAAAAGCGTGGCGATCCTCTTGGATGGCTTGAATCATGAAAGATTGAGATGGGCACGGCGTCTGGCTATTGAGTGGGTATCTGCTGACGGTGCAAGGGCGCGGTATTCAAATGACACCGTGTTCTAGCATCGGGGTGATAGCCGAGTGCCTTTGCAGATATCAGGCAGATCAATCTAAAGGCCTTCACCGGTATCATTTTGCCCTTCTTGCTACACGCTGACAGCGATGGCTTGTTGCAGATATGAATGACTTGCGGAAGAGAAGAGTTAGTTGTCTAGCTTGGAGGTTTAAACTCCCAGTGAATCTTTCTTATTATTAAAGATTAAATAAAAAAAGCGCCCCGAAGGGCGCTTAGGGTACACCTCTTTCCAAAGGAGCTCGGGAGCTTCTAGAGGTGAACATCGTTCGGAAGTGAGCGGTTAGTCAGCGTTGGTTTCTTTTTTAAGATCGGTATTGGTCCGATCTTGGTTGCTGGTCTTAACCTTTAGTTCGTCCGCCGGTTTGGCAGCAGGCTCAGTTCCGTGAATTCGTTTTTGATCTGCTCGAAATTTTGCCTGAGCTTTCATTGAGCGATCATAGCCATCTTCTGCATAAGACTGTGTGGAGCCGACAAGAAGTACTGATCCAATAACTAGGGCTTTCAACATCTTCATAAGGCAGGCCTCGTAAAATTCAATTATTAGCTTGTCGAGGTTCATGGACAAGTTCTGCAAGTTCGAGTGAATTTTACGGAGGTGAAGCTAACAGCAGCGTGAGCCCAACATTACATTCTTGAAATCTAATAACTGCCTATCTTGTTATGCATGAGCGGGCAGTGCTTTTAGAGCCCGCCCGCCCATCCATTTTTAGAGCACGCTCAGTGGGTACTCGACGATCAGACGAACCTCGTCCAGATCCGACTCGTAATCCGTTGCGCGGGTAGTCATCTGGCGAACACGGAAGGACATCTCTTTCAGTGAGCCCGTTTGGACGACGTACTTGGCTTCGATGTTGCGTTCCCAGCGCTTCTGGTCAGTCAGCGGGTTGCCATCGGCATCACGACGCATATACACACTGTTGGCGTCGGAATAGTCCGCATCTGTACCCAGCGCATAGCGCGTCATGAAGGTCAGTCCAGGAACGCCATAGCTGGCCATATCTAGGTCGTAGCGCAGCATCCAGGACTTCTCTTTCGGCGAGTTGAAGTCGCTGTACTGAATAGAGTTGTCGAGGAAGATGGAATCAGACTGGCGCAGGTAGTCGAAATCATCGTCGCCGTTGTTGCGCTGGTGCGACAGGGCAACGCTGTGTGCACCGAACTGCACACCCACTTTGCCGCTGTAAATGTCGTTATCGAACTCACCCAACAGCTGCTGGCCGTCATCAACAGCTTTGTAGTAGTTCAAGCCACCGAACAAGGAAACACTGTCGGTCAGCGGGTAGGTGAAGGACGTACCGGCATAGTGCTGCTTCCAAGCATCCTTGAGTTGGCTGCTATAGAGACTAAAGCTCAGGTTGTCATTTAGCGAATAGTCACCGCCGAAATAGGCAACCCATGGAGACGCGACAGAGCCCGCATAGAAGGTTGCGAACTCATCACGCATGGTGCTGACCTGCGGCTGGCTCATGGCATGCAGGCGGCCACCCTGAAGGGTCAAACCATCAAAGCTTGTGTTCTCAACCGTAACGCCGCGAAAGCTTTCCGGTAGCAGGCGGGAGTCACCGTAGTGAACCACCGGCGTCATGGGGAACACATCACCCACTTTGACAACGGTGTCGAATAGCCGGGCTTTTACTGCACCACCCACTTTGGAGTAGTTATCTTCGGCTTCACCATCACTATTTACCGGCAGCAGATTAACAGTACCACCTGGGCCATATCGACCATCCCCGGTATCCAGTTTAAGGCCGAGCATGGCGAAGGCATCAATACCAAAGCCTACGGTGCCTTGGGTAAAGCCCGACTCGAACTGGCCAATGATCCCGTGTGCCCAAGCTTCAGTATAACCATTGTCAGTGTTGCTCGACTGACCTTTACGAAAGTCACGATTCATGTAGAAGTTACGGTTGAGAATATTGAAACTGCTACCTTCTACAAAACCTTCGGCTTGCTCTTCTGCGGCCGCCATGAGCGGAGCTGCACTGACAATCGCCGAAAATACTGCAAGGGATAGTTTGGTTTTATTAAGCATTTATTGCTCCTTTATAATTGGCAGTTATTAGTCTAGTTTTCGCCATGGCGTTCTTATAGGTATTGCACCCTCAAGCGCTCTGCGCCTTTGGGGAGCTGAGCCCTATCCTTGCAAGCTGAAGATAACTTGAAGATGATTGGAAAATTACAATTCTGTAATCTTCACAAGGCGGCAATGAAAGTTGTCTTAAAGCGACATTTGAATTCAGATTTTCAATAGAATCCGACGGGTAGGTCGAGAGAGCTCCAGCCTTGATCAGGCCGAATGTTCATGACTGCCAGCTCATAGGACGGTGCACTCAGATAGATCGATAGCGCCGGGCTGATGTGACAAGCCGGCTGGGGGTGACGCCGGTTGATCTTGTTTGGATGCTCGTAAGCGTCCACCCGAATCACCTTGCGTGATTCGGGCATGCTGCTCACTCCCGCCGTGTAAGCCAGCATTTCGCTGACGAGCTGGAGCTGGCAGGCGCACTGCGTATATTCCAGCTCATGGCAGTAATGGTGCATGAAACTGTGACCGCATGGGTGTGAATAGCCATGGGCTCAGCGCTTACCAGACGAAGAGTTGGTTGATGCGACCAAGAACCTAGCAAGGTGCGATTACTACAGCGGCTGAGAGTTTCCGTAGTTAAAGCCATTTGCCGCCAAGGTTGCCCAGCGGCGCTGACGGTGGGCGTAGAACAGGCGCGCAAATAGCCAGACGAACGGAGTGAGGACGCCCGCCTTGATGGTCACGCTATCTCGGTAAAGCGTTCCGCCGTTGACCTCTTGTGCCGTAATGAGGTGATCCCACTTGCTGATCAGCGGGCTGTAGCCGTTGTCTCTTAGCATGAAAATCTGAGCATTTTCCGTCTGCGGGTATGTAATCACAATCGCCTGACGGCCAATGGGAAGTACGCCGAATAACTTCAGCTTGACCCAGTAAGTGCCCTCGCTCCAGGTGCCAGGAAACTCAACGGGAGTCAGCGGGCTGAAACTCAGCAACGGTGATGCAACCTGATGCAGCAGACGTGGCGTGCGCACCTGGGCGATCACCTCTGCCAGTGAGCATGGCAGCTGGGTAGAGATATCAATTTGCATGGGCGCAATCACCGACCGGATTGAGTTTACTTGTCATCGGCAAGCAAGGTCTGTGGTTCTTCGGGAACCGGCATGGGCTTGAAAGCACTGACCCTGGAGCGGCCTGTATTGCCGATAGGCACCCAGATTTTGGAGAACAGCAGGGCCGCGAAAATACGTGGTAGTTGCCCCGCGACCTCGCGGTAATCGCCGGTCTGCCAGCCGAGCACAAGCATCAGCCAGTGTGACCCAGCATGCAGCACGGGTTGGCGTTGGGTCAGGATGTGCGCGCGCTCTAACCATTGAAAGGCATCTGCGCTGCGCTGTTCCTGCATGGCCTGCCGGGCCTGCTGAAAGGCTTGTTCAATTGCGAGTTGCAATGCTGCTTTCATCTTCAATCCTCCGATCCTACTTTTTAAGCAGGCGCAGGCCGTTGAACACCACCAGCAGGCTGACGCCCATGTCGGCAAAGACGGCCATCCACATCGTCGCCTGCCCCGTTAGGGTAATGGCGAGAAACAGGGTCTTGATCCCTAACGCCAGCACGATGTTCTGCTTGAGGATGACGGCGGTCTGTTGAGACAGGCGGATGAAGGCCGGGATCTTGCGCAGGTCGTCATCCATCAAGGCCACATCCGCAGTTTCGATGGCCGTGTCCGTGCCGGCGGCGGCTCCCGTAGCTCAAGCTCCTGTACCTGTTCAGCCAGTAGTTCAAGGGGAGCCCGCAGAATTCGGAAAAAATCGTACGCTAACAGTTCAAGCGTACCGACCACGCCCGACTGTAGCTTGTTGGCCGGTTAATCTGTCTCGCGGCTAAAGCGATAGAACAGGTTCGGCTCGCTGACCACGTACAAATACCCTTCATCGTCGATGGTTACGCCTTCGGCCTGGGGTATGCCTTTCAGCAAACCAGCAAAACCTCTCGCCAGGGAGCGGAAACTCACCACCTTGCCCTCGTCGGTCATTTCAATCAGCAGTTTCGACTCGTCGCTGAGCAGAATCAGATGGCCGCTCTGTTGATCGAAGACGACCGAAGATAAGTCAGTCGCAAACACCTTGTCTTTTACCAGGCTGGACAGGTCGCGGACGTGCAGGGAAAAGCCTCCTGCCAGGCTGGTACGAAGGCCGCTCACTTCCAGCAATTGGCGAGGGTCACGCTCCTTGGTCACAAACAAGCGGTCGCCTTTCAGATCGTAGGCGAGCCCTTCAAGCCCTTTATTGTCCTCCTTGCCAAGCGCCAGGGTGAGAGCTGGATACTGGTCTCGGCTCAATGGTCGATCAGGAGAAAGTTTACCGTCTTCGGCGATGGGGACATCCACGACAACCAGGCTCTGCCGGCGCTCTTCGGCGATTACCAGCTGGCCGTTGCCGGCATAGGACACCGCCTCCACATCGTGGAAACCGTCCAGGCTATAGCGCCTTTCCACATCACCGTCACGACTAAGGGCCAATAGTTCGTTTGGGCCGTTGGTGACCGCCCACAGCAGGTTTAGGTCAGGGTCGAAGGTCAGACCCGAAAGATTGTTGTCCACCCCGGAAACCGCCTTAGCGTCCAGCTCAACCCGATAGCTAGGCAGCCACACAGAGCGCTCCTGCCAATCGTCAGTGTGCCAATTGGTCTTGATCCAGAAGTACAAACGATCATCCAGGTGATGGGTGCGGACTTGGAATACGGTAAGCAACACAAGGCACAGCAGTGCCCACATCCAAGCGCTTGCTTTCCGTGTTCGGCCCAGCCAGTTTTTAGCCATCAAATACATTAGAAGCCTCGTTAATTGGGGCTGACGCCACGAGCCGTGATGGTTTCAACCCGACTCTGTGCGACTCGCACAGGTGATGCACAGCAGCGTGGCCGGATCAAATTCCAGGCGGCCCGAGGCGATCAACTCGCCGCATTGGTTACACCAGCCATACTCACCCTCGCGCCAACGCTTGAGGGCCAGTTGGAGGCGGACGCGTTCATGCTGCGCCCGACTGCGAATGGCATCGTTCATTGCTTGCTGCTGGAGTGCATCCATTCTCGACAGACGCCCTACCTTGCTTTGATCCAACTCTACCGATTGCGAGCGAGACTCAGCGTCTTCCAGCAATCGATCCAGCTCGGCAGCCCGCTGTTCCAGCAGGGTCTTGAAATGGGCAAGATCGAGGGCGTCGTCCATGGCCATTAGCGCAGCAGTAACAGCGGACTGGTGGTGGTGCGGAGCATGCTGGTCGTGGTGCTACCGACCAGGAACTGCCGGATACGGGAATGACCATAGGCCCCCATCACCAGCAGATCAATGCCATGCTCTTTCTGATAGGCGTGCAGGGTTGGCTCTATCTCTCCGCTCCGAGTCTCGGCACGAACAGTGAAGCCGGCGTTGATCAGCACTTTCTGCGCCCAGTCCAGCTGAGCGGACGCTTCATCGCTCACGGGCCCAACCATGACCAGGTGGACCGGCAGCCCCTTCAGCAGCGGGCTGGCTGCCAGCATCTCCACACCCTTGCGGGTGGTAGCGCCGCCATCGAATGCCAGCATCGCGCTCTTGGGCTTTTGGAAGCTGGCTGGGGTGACAAGGATTGGCCGGTGCATGATACGGATCACGCTCTCCAGCTGGCTTCCGACATGCTGACTCAGACCGCCACTAGACTCGCCCTGGCGACCGATGACCAGCAGGCGCGTTTCGGTTTGCAGCTCTTGCAGGCTTTCCAGCAGATCGCCATGACGCTGCTTGGACTCCGGCGCGGTCACACCATCCGTCATGGCCCGCTCTTTCGCGGCCGCTAACATGATCCGCCCCTGCTCCAGGGCCAACTTACCGCGCTGTTCATCCAGGGAAGCAAGCTCATCGAGCAGATGCTCGCGGCTGCCAAGGCCGATATTGCCACTCAGGTCTGCCGCAACCGGGTACTGGCGCTGATCCAGCACATGCAGGAAGGTCAGCGGGGCTTCCAGGCTCAGACTGGCCCAGGCCGCGTAGTCGCATACGGCTGGAGCCGAGGAGGAACCGTCTATACAGGCAATTACTTGGGTCATCGTTGTTCTCCTTCTTAGTGGCCCATGAGTTGATCAATGGCGTCGGGTTTATCGTGAACACCGAAGCGATCCACAATAGTGGCGCTCGCTTCGTTGAGTCCCAGCACTTCAACTTCGGTGCCTTCGCGGCGGAACTTGATAACCACCTTGTCCAGGGCAGCTACGGCGGTGATATCCCAGAAGTGGGCGCGATTCAGGTCGATGGTTACCTTGTTCAGGGCTTCCTTGAAGTCAAAGGCAGCGACGAACTTGTCAGCCGAGCTGAAGAACACCTGGCCGGTGACGTTATAGCTACGATGCTCGCCGGCTTCGTCCAGCGAAGAGCTGATCGCCATGTAATGGCCAACCTTGTTGGCGAAGAACATCGCGGCCAGCAGCACGCCGGCCAACACGCCGAAGGCAAGGTTGTGGGTGGCCACCACGACCACAACGGTGACGACCATGACAATGTTGGTCGACAGCGGGTGCTTCTTCAGGTTGCGCAGCGAATCCCAACTGAAAGTGCCGATGGACACCATGATCATCACTGCCACCAGCGCAGCCATCGGGATCTGCTTTAGCCAATCGCCAAGGAATACCACCATCAGCAGCAGGAATACGCCTGCGGCAAGGGACGACAAGCGAGAACGACCGCCAGATTTCACGTTGATGATCGACTGACCAATCATCGCGCAGCCGGCCATACCGCCGATCAGACCCGAAGCAATGTTGGCCACGCCCTGGCCCTTGCACTCGCGGTTCTTGTCACTGGGGGTGTCGGTCAGGTCGTCGACAATGGTTGCGGTCATCATCGACTCCAGCAGACCGACCACGGCCAGCGCTGCCGAGTAAGGGAAGATGATGGCCAACGTCTCGAACGTCAGCGGTACGTCAGGCCAGAGAAAGATTGGCAGCGTATCCGGCAGTTGACCCATATCACCGACCGTGCGGATATCCAGCCCAACCGACATGGCAACGGCGGTCAGCACGATGATGCACACCAGCGGCGATGGGATGAGCTTGCCGATCTTGGGGATATAGGGGAACAGATAGATGATGCCGAGGCCTGCGGCTGTCATGGCGTAGACGTGCCAGGTGACATTGGTCAGCTCGGGCAGTTGAGCCATAAAGATCAGAATCGCTAGGGCATTGACGAAGCCGGTCACCACCGAGCGCGAGACGAAGCGCATCAGTGAGCCGAGCTTCAGGTAGCCAGCAGCGATCTGTAACACGCCACATAGCAGCGTGGCGGCCAGCAGATATTCAAGACCGTGGTTCTTGACCAGGGTCACCATCAGCAGTGCCATGGCTCCGGTTGCGGCCGAGATCATGCCGGGGCGGCCACCGACAAAGGCGATCACTACGGCGATACAGAAAGAGGCGTACAGGCCGACCTTGGGGTCGACACCCGCGATGATCGAGAAGGCGATGGCTTCAGGGATGAGGGCCAGGGCGACCACAAGACCGGCGAGGATGTCGCCACGGATGTTGGATAACCAGGTTTGCTTTAACGAGTGGAGCATCAGAATTCCCAAGGCAATGGATCGCGCAGCACAGCATGGCGCAAGCCATGTGCAGCTGGTCGATACGAGGTCAAATTGTCGGATGTAGGGGGGCTGTGGCGGGTGTTAAAACCGAAAGCACAGCAGAGCGCGACCGCTGGCGGAGCAAGCAGTCACAGATGATGCGGGGGGCGAAGCGCTATGGCGGCGTAGGCAGCCAGATCATATTTTGCAGGGTGAGCATGAGGTCTTATCGAGTGTCTTTGGTAACTCAATGGCCGCGACATTCTACAGGAAGAGGGCAATTTCTGCGAGTCATCACCGACTAGGGTGTCCTGTTTGGATGTCAGCCTGAGCTATACCCTAACTGGATGTCAGGCAGGGCCGCGCCGCTTA
>NZ_JACFYX020000020.1:0-71424 GCF_015712105.2 Pseudomonas chaetocerotis | reverse complement strand
GCGGTTACAGGAGCTGAGTGCAACACGGTTATTGAATTGAAGCTGGAGCATCATGCCGCATAGCCATAGCTTCCTGCATCACCTCGTCCATAACCTCGATCGGACACTTGAAGTCGAAGCGCTTACGGGGGCGCATGTTCAGTTGCAGTGCGATGGCATCCAGTTCCTCCTGGCTATGCACCGACAAGTCCGTGCCTTTGGGCAGGTACTGGCGGATCAGGCCATTGATGTTTTCGTTACTGCCGCGCTGCCAAGGGCTGTGCGGGTCGCAGAAGTAAATCGCCACCCCGGTCTGCTGGGTGATTTCAGCATGCCGCGCCATTTCTCGGCCCTGGTCGTAGGTCATGCTCTTGCGCATCGCCAGCGGCATGCCATTGAGCGCTGCACTGAAGCCTTCCATCGCCGAGGTCGCCGTCGCGTCGTTCATCTTCACCAGCATCAGGTAGCCACTGGTGCGCTCCACCAGCGTACCTACAGACGAGGCGTTGGCCTTGCCCTTGATCAGGTCGCCTTCCCAATGCCCTGGCATCAGTCGGTCTTCGATCTCCGGCGGACGTACATGAATACTGACCCTCTCAGGGATCTGACCGCGCCGATCCACGCCGCCAGAGCGCGGCCTGCGCATCGTCTTGCTTTGGCGCAGGCAGATGATCAGCTCTTTACGCAGCTCGCCGACTGGCAAGGCATAGATCGCGTTATAGATCGTCTCGCGACAGACGTAGGCATCTCTGAGGCTGGGAATATTCATGCTGCGCAGCTTGCCGGCAATCTGCTCGGGAGACAAACGCTCACGCAGCATATGCGCCACCAATTCGAAGCGCTCGCTACCCGGCAACAGCTTTTGCTTCGGTCGACACACCTGACGGCGGGCCTGCATCTGCTGCTGGGCCACGCGGGCCGAGTAGCCGCCACAGGCATCTCGATTGCGGCGCAGCTCCCGGCTGATGGTCGAAGGGGATCGGTTGATCAAGCAGGCAATCCCGCGCAGGCTGAAACCTTGGGCATGACCGATTTGAATGGTGGCGCGCTCTTCAACGCTGAGTTCGGAATAAGACATAGGGACAGCACCGTACCGGAAAGGTCAGGTGTTGCACTCAGTTTTCGCCGCCGCCCCCTTATTATCACTGCGAGGTGAATAGCTTTTCTGCCAATTGATTATGCCAATGCGATTCTCTTCGCCGAAGATTTCGTCCATGAGCATGCCAAGTCTAAATAGTTCCCTATGATCAATACAGATAGCCATAACCCCGCCTGGGGTTAGCATCTCACGCATCATCCAGATTCTGGGTGTCATGAAGCGCAACCATTTGCTGTGCTTGGACCCATCATCTTTAGGAACTACATCGCCGAGATCTGGATCGTTTGGATCCTTGTCCCACTTGTCGTTATAGCGGAAGTCCTCGCCGGTGTTGTACGGCGGGTCTGTTACTACAAGATCAACTTGACCACGATATTTATAGAGCGTGACCATCGCAGAAAGGTTTTCACCGTCCCAGATCTCATTCTCTGACTGGGCGGTTTCCTCTCCAAAGGATACTTTCTTGATAATACGATGCAGCTTCGGCTTGACCTGGCGGATGATCTGCCAGGGAGCAGCCCGCCCGGTGTAACTCATAACGATGCCATTCTTGCCAGCATCGGCAAGCGCCGCATCATGCTCCTGCAGCATACGGACCAAGGCGGCCCTCGGCAGTTGTTCGTAATCCATGCTTGCCCCTTGAATTCGTGCGGCGGCACCGAAAAGCTGAAAATTCTAGTACCGCTCGTGGATGCTTCACCATCCCTAGGGTGGCGAGTGTACTTGTGAACGTATTGATTTGGCTGTTAAACCGTTGAAAAAGACGGATCAACTGAGTTCCAAACGGGCTGCGTACTGGCTGGCAGATGCGAATCCGGCGCACGCCGCTCCCTTCTGGGCTCAAGCCCGCGAAGCGGGCATAAAGAACCCGGCCGAGGCCGGGATCCTTATGGGCTTATGGGCCGGCGTATTGGTCTGCCCAGTCCAAAGCCGGTGCCACGGGAGCTTGCACCTCCTGAGGCCAGGTTTTGGAGCCCACTGCAAATCGCCCGTAACCCATTAAAAGATAGCTGGGCATCCGACGAAAAGAGCACCAAGGCACCATTACCCTTGAGCTACAGCGCCGCTACGGGGCACCAGTTTGATTTCAACGCGGCGATTTTGGGCGCGACCCTCGGCGGTGTCGTTGGGGGCAATGGGCGAGCTGGAGCCTGCACCAAAGGTTTGCAGGCGCGAAGGATCGACGCCATTGCTGCGCAAAGAGAAAAAGGGGACTGATTTATGTGCGCCAGGCAAAGCTTGGTCGCCTGGGAATGACGGCGCAAGCCGTCACGAAATGGCGTAAGAAACCCAGCGGGTATGACCCCCGCCCGGTAAAGGTTAGCCACCGACCGGAAGCGAGTCTTGCGTGGTGACCGGGTAACCGGCGCTGCGAAGCGTAGACAGCAGAAAAGGGGATTTATTTTCCCTACTCTAAAACGGCCGCTGTTGGCCGATTGCTGCCTGTCGTGGACGACCGTTTAACTTCAAAGCCTGACTGGATTGCAAACTGCTGACACGCGTAGATTCTGTTTTCGACTCGTTTAATGCCGTCGATGCCAGGCCATAAACAGAGAGGAAACAACCGCTCGAAAATTCGAGCCATAGACTCTAGAGCCAGTGGGTAGTCGGAGTCATGTTCCTGCAACCATCAAATCCAGATTCTGCACCGCCGCTCCAGCGGCTCCCTTCCCAAGATTGTCAAACACCGCAGCCAACAAAACCTGCCCCGTCTCATCATTTTCACACACCACCAATCGCAAACTATCAGTCCCGTTAAGCGCCTGAGGATCAAGGCACGTCAACCCTTTGGCCTCCTGCATCGACATCACCTGTACATGGTCCGCATCGACGTAGTGCTGCATAAGACACGCATGCAACCGCACCGCATCCACGCCCGGCGCCAACAAGCGAAGTTGCAACGGTATGGTCAGCACGATCCCCTGCCGAAAAGCCCCATAAGCCGGCACAAACATCGGCCGCTCCATCAGACCGCTTTGCTGCTGAATCTCCGGAATATGTTTGTGTGCCAGCCCCAGACCATAAACCTGAAACGCGGGCGCCTGTGATGCGCCCTCTCCCTCATGCTCTTGCACGCCAACGCGCCCTTTTCCGGAATAGCCCGACACAGCATGAATGTTCGTCGGATAGTCCCTGGGCAGCAACCCGGCCTCCAGCAATGGGCGCAGCAGCCCTATCGCCCCCGTGGGATAGCAACCGGGATTGCTGACCCGCCGTGCCGTGGCGATGCGTTGGGCCTGCTGCGAGTTCATCTCCGCGAAACCATAGGTCCAGTCTGGATGGGTGCGGTGCGCCGAACTCGCATCGATCACCCGAACGGCGGGGTTTTCGATGCTCGCTACAGCGTCGCGTGCGGCTTGGTCGGGCAAGCAGAGAATCGCGATGTCGCAGGCGTTGATGATTTCGGCGCGACGTTGCGGATCCTTGCGATGTTCGGGGCTGAGCGTGATAAGCCGCAGATCGGTCCGGTCGCGTAGACGTTGATGGATTTGCAACCCGGTGGTGCCTTGGTCGCCGTCGATGAATATAAGAGGACTTGCCATGGAATGCTCTCGGACATAGGAAATCAGGAGTTCCAATCTTCAGTGAGGGGCTAAGATAGGAAAAGTTGAATTTCTAAACGATGAAATTCAGCTTTTCTGAACAAGGAGTGACTCATGCGCGAAATCAGCCTGGACCGTCTGCGCACGTTGGTGGCCATTGCCGACCTGGGTTCGTTTGCCGAGGCGGCCCGTGTGCTGCACCTCGCGCCACCCACGGTCAGTTTGCATATTGCCGACCTGGAGTCGCGGGTTGGCGGAAAGCTGTTGTCGCGCACACGTGGGCGCATTCAGCCTTCGGCGATTGGAGAAACGCTGGTGGAGCGCGCGCGGCGCCTGTTGGCGGATGCGGAGCAGGCGCTTGAGGACGTGGAGCGTCAGGTGCAGGGCTTGGCCGGGCGTGTGCGGCTGGGTGCCTCCACAGGGGCCATCGCACAGTTGATGCCGCAAGCTTTGGAGACGTTGGGCCAACGCCATCCCGCTATCGATGTGCAGGTCGCGGTGCTCACGTCGCAGGAAACTTTGAAGAAGCTTGCCGAGGGCTCTTTGGAGATCGGTCTGGTCGCGCTGCCACAGACCCCGGTGAAGGAATTGCGGATCGAGCCATGGCGGCGGGACCCGGTCATGGCCTTCTTGCCGGCTCGCTGGGAATGCCCGGATGTTGTGACCCCCGGTTGGCTGGCCGCCCAGCCATTAATTCTGAATGACAAAACTACTCGGCTTTCGCGCTTGACCTCGGAGTGGTTCGCCAGTGATGGACGGCAGCCCACGCCGCGTATTCAACTGAACTACAACGATGCGATCAAAAGCCTAGTGGCGGCCGGTTATGGTGCGACGTTGTTGCCGCATGAAGCCTCCACGCCATTGCCCGATACCAGGATCGTCATGCGGCCATTACAGCCCTTATTGTGGCGTCAACTTGGTATTGCCCACCGTGGTGGGGACGTCGAGCGGCCTACGCAACATGTGCTGGATGTGTTGTGGGGGTTGAGTGCGGGCTAGGGCGATGTTGTCAGAGAAAGGACCGCTTTCGACCCGGTCATACGGTGATTGAGGTCCCAGGCGTCAGCTACCGCACCTGAAGCCGTCGTTCATCGCTCCAAAGCCGGTGCCTGTCTCCGTTCGCCCAGGCCAGGGTGTCGTAGTACTTGTGCAGCAGCTCGGTAATGGCGGCGGTGTCGTCGGTCATGGGGTTTCCTTGGGGTTGGCGGTGAGGACTGCCTGGACGCGTGCTTGCAGCGCGGGCAGCACGTCTTGTTGGAACCAGGGGTTGCGCACCAGCCAGCGATTGTTGCGCGGGCTAGGGTGAGGCAGGGGGAACGCTTGCGGCCAGTGCTCGCGCCAGGCTTCGACCACCCGGGTGAGCGGCGTCTTGCCAGTACCGAGGTGGTAGTCCATGGCGTAGCTGCCCAGCACGATGACCAGCGACAGGCGCTCGAAACGCTGCATGAAGGCTTCGCGCCAGGCGGGGGGCGCACTCCGGGCGTAGCGGCAGGTCACCGCTTTTGCCGGTGCCCGGATAACAGAAGCCCATGGGCAGAATGGCGATGCGGGTAGGGTCGTAGAAGGTGTCGCGGTCCACGCCCAGCCAGGCGCGCAGACGCGCGCCGCTGGCGTCGTCGAAGGGCACGCCTGAGGCATGGACCCGGGCCCCCGGTGCTTGGCCGGCGATGAGGATGGGCGCACTCGGGTGAAACTGGAAGACCGGCTGCACGCCGTGTGGCAGATGCGGTGCGCAGCGCGTGCAGGCGCGGACGTCGGTCAGAAAGGCGTCGAGTGTCGGCATGGCGCGCTTCCGGAAAGGGTGGCTCGCGCAGGACGGAGGTGCCATCCTGCGCGAAGCGTAACCCGGCAGCAAGTCAGTGCTGGGTCAGTGTCGGATAGCCCTGGATGAATACGCGGTCGGTCTTGGCCGCCGGCACATGGCAGCCCATGCAGTCGGCTTCGTAGCTGACGGCGACATTCTTGGCGGGGGCGTCGGCCTTGAACAGCGCCCAGCCCCAGCCGTCGCCCCACAAGGGGTTGCTGGCGAAACGGCCTTTGGCGTCCTTGACCATCACGAACCACACGGCCGCATCGGAACCCCAGACCACAGGGTTGCCAGTGGTCATGGCGCTGGTTTCGAGCTTGCGGATCTCTTTCACCAGCGTGGCGCCGTCCAAGAACTTGCCGGTCTTGCGGTAGTGCTCGGCCGAGGCCTTTTCGGTGTACACATCGTGCAAGCCGCGAGAGGCGGATTTTTCGTCCAACACCGCATATGAGCCCAGGTGGACGAAGTTTGTGCGGAAGTCTGTGGGGCGGCTGATGCCGCCCTGGCTGTCCACATAGGGCGAAAAGTCGCCGGCCGTGACGGCCAGTGGCAGGACGAGGGCGCTGGCGAGCAGAGCGCCGGTGAGTGCGATTTTCATCGTGTTCTCCTTATATGCCTATGGAGATCAGACGGCGACCACGGGGAAATCCACCGTGGTGTCGGCGATGTGGTTGGTGTAGTTGGTGAGCGTGTTCAGCGCGACGTTGGCGATCACTTCCAGTATCAGGCCGTCGTCGAGCCCCGCGCGGCGGTAGTTGGCCATGGCGTCGGCCGACACCACGCCGCGTTGCTCGACCAGCGCGCGGGCAAAGCCGGCGATTGCATCGTCAAGTGCGTTGGCCGCCTGGCCGGTGCGGGCCGCGGCGATGGCCTCTGCCGACAGTCCGGCACCTTTGCCGATCAGGGTGTGTGCGCTCAGGCAATACTGGCAGCGATTGGCTTGACCGGCAGCGAGCGCAACGATCTCGCGCTGGGAGGCATTCAGGCGGCCGGTGCCCAGCGTTTCGGACAAGCCGAGGTAGCCATTGAGCGCCGCCGGCGCGTGGGCCAGCGTGGCGAACAGGTTCGGCACCATGCCAAGCTTGGCTTTGACGGCCTTGAGTGTGGCAGCGGTAGCGGCGTCAGCGGTGTCGATGGTCAGGGGGGCGATTTGGGTCATGTCTATCTCCGTAGTGGGTGAGGTGCAAGAGCACGTGGGCATGATCGCCCTTTGTTTGGTACGATATGGCACGTAAAGTATCAAATAGGGGTTTGGGGAGCAATGGAACCAAAAACCAACGTAAGCTCTGAATCCCACCGTAAAGGGGCTTTCCGATCTCCAGCTCACCCGCCAGGCATTACTCTCTGATCAGTGCCTCGATGATCGGGCAGATCGTTCCGCCGTCTCCCGCATCACATTGCTGCACCAGTTCGCCTAACAGTTGCTGCATGACGACCAAGTCGGCCATCTTCTGCTCGATCAACGCGAGCTTGCGTGCAGCCCGTGCTCGCGTTTCGGCACAGGCGCACGACTCATCCAGCGTCAGCAGTCCACCGACTTCCGAGAGCGTGAAACCCAGCGCCTGAGCCCGCTTGATGAAACGCAGTCGCTTCACCATGTCCACCGGATAGCGCCGATGGCCACCCAAGGGTTTGGCTGGTTCATCCAGCAGCCCGCGTCGCTGGTAGTAGCGGATCGTCTCGACGTTCACCCCGGCGGCGTCTGCCAGCTTGCCAATGGTCAGCTCTGTGGCCATCACTTTCTCCTTGATTCCGTACTTTGGTACGGAGTTTAGAATAGCACCTAGGCAATCAGGCTCAGGAGATGGGAATGGGGATGCAACTCACCGGGAAAGGCTCGCTGGTCGCGAGTTCGCTGACCGCCATCGGTGCGTCGGTGTGCTGTGTCGGGCCACTGGTGCTGTTGGCACTCGGTGTCGGCGGTACGTGGGTGGGCGCTCTGACCATGATGGAGCCACTACGCCCCCTCTTCATCGGGTTGACTCTACTGTTCCTGGGATTGGCATTCCGCAAGCTCTACCTGGTGCCACAGGTTTGTACGCCAGGTACACCCTGCGCCGATCCGCGCACGCTCGTGCGACAGCGACTCGTGTTCTGGATCGTCAGCGTGCTGCTGCTCGGCCTATTGGCCGTGCCGTGGCTCGCCCCGCTGTTCTACTGAAGGAGATTAACCATGCGCAAACTGCTGATCGCCGTGCTTTTCGCCTTGCCCTTCGTGGCGCTGGCGGCTCCCCCGAAAACCGTCACGCTCGACGTGCAGAACATGACGTGCGGACTCTGTCCGATCACGGTCAAGAAGTCGCTGGAGAAGGTGTCCGGCGTGAGTGACGTCCAGGTCAATTTCGACCAGAAGACGGCGACCGTCACCTACGATCCCGATAAGGCCCAGCCCGAGGCACTGACTGAGGCGACCGCGAACGCGGGATACCCCTCCACAGTGCAGAAGTGAGGTCACGATGAGCGCCATTGTCCTTGAGTCCGGGGTCGTCTCAGAAAACGGAAAATAAAGCACGTTAAGCTCCAATTTCGCGCAGGTACTGGTACAACGTTTCGCGGCTGATGCCAAATTCACGGGCCAGCTTTGCCTTTTGCTCGCCGGCCTTGACGCGTTGCAGAAGTTCAGCGGCGCGTTCGGGCGAAAGCGCTTTCTTGCGGCCCCTGTATGCTCCGCGCTGTTTGGCGAGCGCGATGCCTTCCCTCTGTCGCTCGCGGATCAATGCTCGCTCGAACTCGGCGAACGCGCCCATGACCGACAACATCAAGTTCGCCATCGGCGAATCCTCACCGGTGAAGGTCAGGCATTCTTTGACGAACTCGATGCGCACACCGCGCCTGGTCAGCTTTTGCACAAGGCGGCGCAGGTCATCGAGGTTGCGGGCCAAGCGATCCATGCTGTGCACCACCACCGTATCTCCTTCGCGCACGAAGGCCAGCAGCGAGTCAAGTTCCGGGCGCTGGGTGTCCTTGCCCGATGCCTTGTCGGTGAATACCTTTCCGACTTCGACCTGTTCCAGTTGCCGCTCCGGGTTTTGGTCGAAGCTGCTGACCCGGACGTAGCCGATACGTTGACCTTGCAAGATGCCCCCAAACAGAAAAGTGTCAGGAATAAATCTATGACCTTGCGCAGCTTGTGTCAATAAATTAAGCGATGGAGTCTATCCGGACGTTTCTGGGTAGGCTGTCCTGACGTCCGGTTAGGGCATGCCTCAATCTGACGGCGGCGAACCGCAAGCGTTCAGTTCGGCGCTCGTTTCGGTCGCGTTGCTTGCCCGCGCCTGGAAGCGTTGATAACACTCCAGCCCGCAGAAGCGCTCGACGTACTCCGCACCTTCCGGTGTGAAGGCGGCGTCGAGCGGGATTTCCTTGCAGCACACGCAGCAACTGGTGGCAGTCGGATCATTTGCATTCATGGTGGCACCCCTCCATTGACTGACAAAGGCGGCGAATGCCGCCGCCGGCACTGGCTTGGCGAACAGGAAGCCTTGCCCCGTATCGCACTCCGCTTGCCGCAACAGCGCGAGACTGGTCGGCGTTTCCACGCCCTCGGCCACCACGTCCATTCCCAGCCCGTGCGCAAGCTGAATCACGGTGTGCACGATGGTCCGGTCGCGGTGGTCGTCGGCGAGTCCGGCGACGAAGGACTGGTCGATCTTGAGCTTAGTAATCGGGCAGCACTTCAGGTGTTGCAGACAGGAATACCCCGTCCCGAAGTCATCGGCAGCGAAGCGCACACCGATCTGTCGCAAGGCTTCCAGGGCTGGGAAGATCGCCGGATTGCCGAACGCGACCGATTCGGTCAGCTCAATTTCCAGATACTCGGCAGGCAACTCGGCGTCAGCCAGCACGCCCTTTACCCACCCGTCGAAATCCGGTCCTACCTGGCTCGCCGAAACATTGACGGCGAGCCGGAACGGTTGCCATGCCAGCATCCGCCATTCGCGCATCTGGCGGCAGGCGGTGCCCAGCACCCAAGCGCCGATTTCAGGCATCAAGCCGGACGATTCGACCACGGGCAGGAACTGGCCCGGCGGCAAAAGTCCGAGCTGCGGATGACGCCAGCGCAACAGGGCTTCCGCACCGACAATCTGGTCACTGCGCAAATCGACAATCGGCTGGTAGTGCAGCTCAAACTGCCCGCGCACAACCGCCTGCGCCAATTCGGTCGCCGTCCATCTGGCGGGCAGTGATGTGCTCACGATCTTTCCTTGAAGACCCGCAACAGCCGCGTCACGGACAGGACAAACAAGCCGGTCAGCGTGATGGCTGCAATACCCCAATGCTCCCCGATGAACGCGCCGGCCGTCGTCCCCGCGAGCACCACAGCGAGAATCGGCAAATGGCAGGGACAGGTGAGCACGGCCAACGCGCCCCACAGGTAGCCGGTGAACGGCTTGTGTGTCTCGGTCGGCAAGCGCTCGGGGCTGTTCATGGCAGACTCTCCGCATGCTGTACCAGCTCGGTCGGCATGGTGGCCAACTGCACCTCCAGATCGGCCAATGCTTCGCGCCGACGTTCGACGAACTGGCGCAGCACGGCAAGCTGCGCGGCCGCTTCGTCGCCGTCCGCGGTATCCAACGCCCGGCACAGCCGCGCCAGCGCGTCGAGACCGATACCCGCTTCGAAAGCAGCCCGCACGAAGCACAGCCGTTGCAAGGCCGCATCGTCGAACAGGCCGTAGCCGCCAGGGGTGCACGCCACCGGCCGCAGCAGTCCGCGCAGCAGGTAGTCGCGCACGATGTGCACGCTCACCCCGGCATTAAGGGCCAGCCGGGACACCGTGTAGGCGTTCATCGAACACCTCCTTTTTCTCACCCGGCGCAGCAGGAAAGCTGCTTCACATCCTTGTTAAAGGTCTGCGCCGCGAGCTTCAGTCCCTCGACCATCGTCAGATAGGGGAACAACTGGTCGGCCAGTTCCTGCACGGTCATCCGGTTACGGATGGCGAGTACCGCCGTCTGGATCAGTTCGCCGGCTTCCGGCGCGACCGCCTGTACGCCGATGAGCCGTCCACTACCTTCCTCGATGACCAGCTTGATGAAGCCGCGTGTGTCGAAGTTGGCGAGCGCACGCGGCACGTTGTCCAAGGTCAAGGTGCGACTGTCGGTCTCGATCCCGTCGTGCTGGGCCTCTGCCTCGCTGTAGCCCACGGTGGCGACTTGCGGATCGGTGAACACCACGGCAGGCATGGCGGCAAGGTTAAGCGCCGCGTCACCGCCCGTCATGTTGATCGCCGCACGGGTGCCGGCCGCTGCCGCCACATAGACGAACTGAGGCTGGTCGGTGCAGTCGCCGGCCGCGTAGATGTCCGGCGTGCTGGTCCGCATGCCGACGTCGATGACGATAGCGCCTTGCAGGTTGAGCGCGACACCTGCCGCGTCCAGCGCCAGGCTGCGCGTGTTGGGCGAGCGACCGGTGGCGACCAGCAGTTTGTCGGCGCGCAGCTCGCCGTGCGCCGTGGTGAGCACGAATTCGCCGCCCTCGTGCGCGACCTGGCTGGCCTGGGTGTGCTCCAGCACCTCGATCCCTTCGGCGCGGAACGCCGCCGTGATTGCCTCACCGATGGCCGGGTCTTCGCGGAAGAACAGGGTGCTGCGTGCAAGAATCGTTACTTTGCTGCCCAGTCGGGCGAACGCCTGCGCCAGTTCCAGCGCTACCACCGACGAACCAATCACGGCCAGCCGCTCAGGAATGGTGTCGCTGACCAGTGCTTCGGTGGAAGTCCAGTACGGCGTGTCCTTCAGGCCGGGAATCGGCGGCACGGCCGGACTCGCGCCGGTGGCAATCAGGCAACGGTCGAACGCCAGCACACGTTCGCCACCACCGTTGAGTTGCACGGTCAGGCTGTGCGCGTCCTTGAAACGGGCTTCGCCGTGCAGCACGGAGATGGCGGGATTGTCATCCAGGATGCCTTCGTATTTGGCGTGGCGCAGTTCGTCGACGCGCGCCTGCTGCTGGGCCAGCAACCGCTCGCGCAAGATCGTCGGCGGTGTGGGCGGCATGCCGCCATCGAACGGGCTTTCTCGGCGCAAGTGGGCGATGTGCGCGGCGCGGATCATGATCTTGGACGGCACGCAGCCGACATTGACGCAGGTGCCGCCGATGGTGCCGCGCTCGATCAAGGTGACGTGCGCGCCTTGCTCGACGGCTTTCAGCGCCGCCGCCATCGCCGCGCCACCGCTGCCGATAACGGCAATATGCAATCCGCCACCGTCACCACCAGCCTTGTCGCCGCTACCTAGCCATTCGCGCATCTTTCCGAGCAAGCCACCGCCCACCGGAGGCACGGGCGCGTCGGCGAGCGTGGCCCGATAACCGAGTCCGGCCACGGCGGCAGTCAACGCGTCCGGCGATATGCCGGCCTCGACGGCGAGTTTGGCGCTGCCCTTCGTATAGGAGACATCCGCCGACTGCACGCCGGGAACTTTCTCCAGGGCTTCCTTGACGTGCGTCGCACACGAGTCACAGGTCATGCCGGTGATTTTGAGGGTGGTCATTCATCGTTCCTTTTCTGTGTTGGCCGCTGGCTCACGCAGTCAGTCGTGTTTCGCGGGGAGTTCGCAGCCATCCGGGCCGCAGCGGCGATTTACCGGCGAAACCAAGTCCCAGATCGACACGCCGATCATCAGGGCTAGGCCGGTGTATACGAGGCGTGCTGTCCACCAGTTGCCAAGCAGCCAGACGGTTCCGGCGAACACGATGGCTGGCCCGATCATGCCGAGCAGGCTGCGGTGCCATTGCCGATGACTCAGCCAGCCCAGTGCATTCGCCAGCAAAGCCACGACGGCGAACAGCGGTAACAGCGTGGAGATAAACAACCCTTCGTATTCCTGTAGAAAGCTCAGCCCGATGGCCGCGCCCAAGCTGGCGAGGGCCGGGAAGCAGGCGGCGCAGCCCATCGCTGAAACAACGCTGCCGAGCGCGCCAGCCTTGTCGGCAATGCGTGTGATCATCCCCATGATCGCCCTAGGCTCTGGTTCAGTGGCTCACTGCTTGACGCTGGAGGGATAGCCCGCGTCTCTGGTTGCCTTGGTCAGCTTCTGCACGCTGGTCTTGGCATCATCGAAGGTGACCACCGCTTCGCGTGTCTCGAAGGTCACGTCAACTTTGCTGACGCCTTCGACCTTGGAAATCGCCTTCTTGACGGTAATCGGACAGGCAGAGCAGGTCATGCCCGGTACGGACAGTGTGACGGTC
Source organism: Pseudomonas chaetocerotis (assembly GCF_015712105.2). NCBI lineage: Bacteria > Pseudomonadati > Pseudomonadota > Gammaproteobacteria > Pseudomonadales > Pseudomonadaceae > Pseudomonas > Pseudomonas chaetocerotis. The sequence goes on along the minus strand of NZ_JACFYX020000020.1, from coordinate 58,802 downwards.
TGGGTAGCGGCCCACACGGGGGCAACAACGGCGGCGAGGGCGAGGGAGGCAAACAGTTTCTTCATGGTGAACTCCGATCAGTAGAAAAATGGCATGACATAGGGAAATCCGAGCGCGACCAGAACCAGCACGGCCACGACCCAGAAAATGAGCTTGTAAGTCGCTCGCACTTGGGGAATCGCGCAGACCTCACCCGGTCTACAGGCTTGCGCAGGGCGGTAGATGCGCCGCCAGGCGAAGAACAAGGCTACCAACGCTGCGCCGATGAAAATCGGGCGATAGGGCTCCAGCACGGTCAGGTTGCCGATCCATGCCCCGCTGAATCCCAAGGCGACCAAGACCAGCGGCCCGAGGCAGCAGGTCGAGGCGAGGATGGCGGCCAGTCCGCCAGCGAAGAGCGCGCCGCGCCCGTTTTGTGGTTCAGACATGCGCTTGTCCTTTCGAATTTGAATTGGATAGCGTAACCTTACTTCCGTACTCATGTACGGAGTCAAGTGATATGGAAAACAATTTGGAGAGCCTGACCATTGGCGCTTTTGCCAAGGCGGCCGGGGTCAACGTGGAGACGATCCGGTTCTATCAGCGCAAGGGCCTGCTGCCGGAACCGGACAAGCCTTACGGCAGCATTCGCCGCTATGGCGCGGCGGATGTGACGCGGGTGCGATTCGTGAAATCGGCCCAGCGGCTGGGCTTCAGCCTGGATGAAATCGCCGAGCTGTTGCGGCTCGATGATGGCACCCACTGCGAGGAAGCCAGCAGCCTGGCCGAGCACAAGCTTCAGGACGTGCGCGAAAAGATGGCCGACCTGGCGCGCATGGAAACCGTGCTGTCTGAACTGGTGTGCGCCTGCCATGCGCGGAAGGGGAATGTTTCCTGCCCGCTGATCGCGTCGCTACAGGGCGGAACAAGCCTGGCAGGGTCGGCTATGCCTTAGCGTGCTTTATTTTCCGTTTTCTGAGACGACCCCTATTTCAAAAACCAGCCATCCATGAAATCCCTTTCCGCGGCAATCATCGAACACAGCAGGCTTCTTCCTGAAGGAGGCATCCTTGCACCAAACGAATTCCTTCACTTGGCTGACCGTGCTTCGGTGGACCAAGCATTCTCTCGATTAGCCAAGGGCGGGGAGTTAATGCGGATTTCACGCGGCCTCTATGTGGCGCCGGTCACCGGGCGCTTCGGCAAACGCGCGCCGGCGACGGAGAAGGTTATCAGTGCGATAGCTTCGAAAAGCCATCAGGTAATCGCGTTAAGCGGTGCCCGCGCAGCGAACCTTCTAGGGCTAACGCAACAGGTGTCGATTAGGGAGGTATTTGTTACCGGCGGACGGCCGAGAACCCTGCAGCTAGGCAAGGCTCAGGTGAGAATCGAGCATGCGCCGCATTGGCAAATCGCCCTCGGAACAACCATTGCTGGCGACGCTGTACGTGCGCTTGCCTGGCTGGGGAAACCCCACGCCCCAGAGGCAGTCGCCAAGCTGCGCACGTGCCTGTCGAGTAACGATTGGCAGATTTTGATATCGCATAGATCAAACCTTCCTCAATGGATGGCTGAAGCGATTGGGCGCGAAGCAGTCTTTGCTGAGCAGGGCTTCTGATGCTCGTTTAAATACAATAATTTAGAGAACGAATGTCCTAATTTTGCCTTATCTCGGCAAGACTCAGTTACGTCCTGAAAAGTCTTTATAAAACATGCGGATAGGAGGGAAGTGAGTGAATTTTCCCTTTATCTCGGCATGACCCCTTCTAGGGCTGACGCAGCAGGTGTCGATTAAGGAAGTATTTATCACCAGCGGACGGCCGAGAACCCTGCAATTAGGCAAAATTCAGGTGAGAATCGAACATGCGCCACAGTGGCAGGTCGCCCTCGGAGCGACCATTGCTGGCGACGCTGTACGTGCACTTGCCTGGTTGGGCAAACCCCACGCCCAAGAGGCAGTCGCGAAGCTGCGCACGTGCCTGTCGAATAGCGATTGGCAGGTCTTGAAATCGCATAGATCCAAGCTTCCTCCATGGATGGCTGAAGCGATTGGGCGCGAAGCAGTCTTTGCTGAGAAGGGATTCTAATATTCGTTTAAATACAATAATTTAGAGAACGAATGTCCTAATTTTTGCCTTATCTCGGCATGACCCCTAAAAGTCTTCAACCGCGCCCTGCTCAAACAGTTCTACGGCATTGCCCACTGGGACATTCCTGCCGACTATCTATGCCCGCCGATCCCCGGCCGCGCAGACTACCTGCACTACATCGCCGACTTGCTCGGGAAAAGTAACGCAGGGGTTATTCCTCGTGGCGCACAGGTGAATGCGCTAGACGTGGGTGTTGGCGCCAATTGTATTTATCCGCTAATTGGCCATCGCGAATACGACTGGCACTTCGTTGGCAGTGATATCGCCAGCAGCGCAATTGCCTCAGCCGGTGCGATTCTCAACGCCAATCCGGGGCTCGTTGAAGCCATCGAGCTACGCCAGCAAAACGACAGCACGCATATTTTTCAGGGCGTTATCCGCGCCGAAGATCGCTTTGATATCACCCTGTGCAACCCGCCGTTTCATGCCTCCGCTGAGGAAGCCACGCAAGGCAGCACCCGCAAATGGCGTAACCTTGGCAAGCTCGACCCCAAACGCAAATTGCCGGTACTCAACTTCGGCGGCCAAGCTGCTGAGCTTTGGTGCAAGGGCGGCGAGGCGGCGTTTGTTAGCCGTTTAATCAGCGAAAGCGCTGAACACGCCCAACAGGTGTTTTGGTTCAGTAGTTTGATCTCCAAAGCCGGCAACCTCGGCGGCGTTTACAGTGCCCTGAACAAAGCTGGCGCATTGGAAGTACGCACCGTTGAAATGGCTCAAGGGCAAAAACAAAGCCGTTTTGTCGCTTGGACATTCCTCACCCCAGAACAGCAACAAGCCTGGCGCCAAGAACGCTGGAGCTAAGCCAGCCCCAGAGTTAGCCACGCGTTGCCAGCCCGATAACGCGCGAGCCGCCCACGCGCCAAAGACTCACTGAGCGTAATAACGCAGCATTCACAGAGTCAAAACACGTGTACACAGGCGGCGCGCGTGCGCACCATGGCTGACCGACACTTAGCGAGGCGAACAATATGGATTTTTTACGCACCCCAGATCGACACTTCGAAAACCTTCCCGGCTACGCATTCGAGCCCAACTACCTGATGGTGGATGACAGCGAAGGCGGTGAGTTACGCATGCATTATTTGGATCAAGGTCCAGCCGCTGGCGCAGTGGTTTTATTGCTGCACGGTGAGCCATCGTGGAGCTACTTGTACCGCACAATGATCCCCACACTAGTTGCTGCAGGCCATCGCGTTATTGCCCCAGACCTCATCGGTTTTGGTCGCTCAGACAAACCCAGTAAACGTACCGACTACACCTATCAGCGCCACGTTGACTGGGCGCAATCGCTGCTCGACCAGCTAAAACTGAGTGACGTGACCTTGGTTTGCCAAGACTGGGGCGGCTTGATTGGCTTGCGTTTAGTCGCAGAAAACCCAGCCCTATTTGCTCGCGTGGTTGCCGCCAACACCATGCTCCCAACCGGTGATCACAACCCAGGGGAGGCCTTCAAAAGCTGGCAGCAATACTCACAACAAGTACCAGAGTTCCCCACTGGAGCGATCATCAACCGCGCCACCACCACAGAGCTATCGCAAGCGGTGCTAGACGCCTACGACGCGCCCTTCCCTGACGAAAGCTACAAAGAAGGTGCACGGCAATTTCCCTTGTTGGTGCCCACCACGCCTAACGACCCTGCCGCCGATAAAAACCGCGCAGCATGGGCAGTACTGATGAAGTGGAACAAACCCTTTTTGACCGCGTTCAGTGATTCAGACCCGATCACCAAAGGCGGCGACAAGGTGCTGCAAAAGCTGATACCGGGCACACACGGCCAAGCGCATACCACCATCGTCAATGGCGGGCACTTTCTGCAAGAGGATCAGGGCGAAAAGCTGGCAGAGGTTGTGGTGATGTTTATCGCGGCGAACCCTTGATGTGCCGAGAACTGTACCGAAGACTCAGCGCTTAACGGCAAACTAGCCAGTGCATGCCTCCAGTAATCCTTGCAAAGCATCTGTCTCGATCTCACTCGCCGAGACAGGTGCCTCGCAAAGGACTATACCGCGAAGCGTTTATCCAGCCCGCTGTAGCCCATGCCAATTGCCTTATGCACTTTTAACTGCACCGGGATGCGCTCTTTGAGCGCTTCAACATGACTGATGACGCCGATCATCTTGCCGCTGGCATTCAGGCTGTCGAGTGCATCCAGCGCCACCTCAAGTGTTTCAGCGTCGAGGGTGCCGAAGCCTTCATCGAGGAACAGCGAGTCGATACTGGTTTTGTGGCTGACCAAATCCGACAAAGCCAACGCCAGCGCAAGGCTGACTAAAAAGCTTTCACCACCAGACAAGGTTTTGGTGTCCCGCGCAACATCCGCCTGCCACGTATCGACCACCTCAAGCTCCAGCTCACCCAGAGACTTGCGCGCCAACTGATAGCGTCCATGCAAGCGTTCAAGCTGCTGATTAGCTAAGTAGACCAAGTGATCGAGTGTTAATCCTTGGGCGAACTTGCGAAATTTAGCGCCATCCGCCGAGCCGATCAGGCTGTTGAGTTGCTGCCAAGCATCGTAATTGGATTGTTGCGCACGGATCTGCGCAAACAGGCTTTGTTGGCTCAGGCGCCGCGCATCATCACCTTGCAGTTGTGCACGAATCTCACCTTGGCGCTGGCTCAGGTTGCGCAACTGTGTTGCCAACTGTACAAGCTGTTGCGCCAGCGCCTCATCATCCAGATCGACCAGCACTTTCGACTGCTCAACCGACTGCAATTCAGCAAAGCGCTGCGTGCAATCGTGCGCCAAAGCCTGAGCGGCAGTGGCTGCGTTGTTTAGGCGCTGCTGAAGCTCGCGCAAGCTCGCGCGTTCAGCGTCATCCAATAACGCCGCCATAAACTGCGCCTCATCGGCAAACTGGCTAGCCGCCAAAGCGTTCTGCCAGTCGTTATTTTGCGCGGCTAACTCACGCTGCTCGTGCTCGATACGCACTTGCACCGTTTGCAGTTGCCCCCACAGCTGATCACGCTGCTGTTGCGAAGCCTGCCAACTACGCTGCAATGCTTGTAATTGCTCATGCGGGTTATCAACCGCCGGCAACTCCGCTAACGGCTCTTGCGCTTGCTCAAGCCAGTGCTGCTGCCAGGTTTGTGCGTGCTCGTGCGCCTGTTGCAGTGCATGCGTTTGCGCTTGCAACTGCGTAGCCAAACTCAGGCTTAACGCCTGTTCAGCCTGCCAGCCTTGCCATGCTTGCTGTTGTTCACGCAGCCAATCGGCAGGCGCTACAGGCATGTTCAAACCCAGCACCTGCAAACAGCTACTGAGGCGTTCCAAGCGTTCGGCATGCTTGCTGGTGAGCAACTGCAGTTGGCTAATACTGTCGTGGTGACGCTGTTGCACATGGCTCTGTTTACTGGTCAGCGTATCCAATTGAGCGCTGCATTTACTGTGCTCAAGCTCAGCCGTCATCACCCCATCGGCGGCTTGCTGGGCGACTAACTTGAGTTGGTCGAGCTGGCTCATGCGCAACTGTTGCTGCTGCATGTGCTGCTCGTGGTCGTGTTGTGCGGCCTGCAATGCGCTGGCATCCGCAATTGCCTGCCCGAGCGATTCACAGGCTTGCTGCCAGCGCTGATCCGCCTCAGCCAACCCCTGTCGTGCAGCACTAACTTGCGCTTGAGCCTGGGCTATTTGTGTTTCCACCACAGCCAGGCGCTTGTTCAGCGTCTCGCCTTGTGCCCGCACCGCATCTTGCTCAAGCTGTTTGGCCTGCAAGGCTTGCACAGTTTGCGACGGGTTAAGCGCTTGATACTCGGCAATCGCCGGGTGCTCATGCGAGCCACACAGCGGACAGGCCTCATCGGCTTGTAGGGCGGCGCGGTATTGTTCTAACTGTTGAATACGTTGCTCTTGCTCAAGCAGCTTTTGTTTGTCGGCGATCTGCTGTTTAAGGTCGACAAACTGACTGCGCAGCGCCTCACGCTGCTGATTTAACTGCGCTTGCTCGGCTTGCTGAGCTATCAGTTGCGCCTGCGCTTGAGCCTGCTGATCAACAAACTGCTGACGCTGAGTCAGCAGCATTGCCAAACGCTCCAGCTGACGCCCACGCTCGGTTAATTGCTGAGTTTGCTCACGTAAGGCTGCGTCATTATGGCCGCCAAACAATCCATCCAACTCCGCGCGCGCGGTGTTTGCCGCCAGCTCAGCTTGTTTAAGCTGAGTCGTCGCTGCGTGCAAAACCGTTTGCTGCTGGGGTAACTCAGCTGCTAGCTGAGCCAGTTGGTCATCCAGTTGTTGTTGCTTCTCACGCTCAGCGGCTTGCTCTTGCTCGCTCACCGCCAAGGAGTCGAACTGCTCTTGCCACGCGGCCAGATGCGCACCTAACTGCGCCCGCTGCGGCTGAGTGACGAGCTGCTGCGCAACAGCATCAGCGCGCTGCTGCAAATCCTCTGTAGTCGCACGTTCTGCCTGCAATGTTTGCTGACTGACTTGTTGACCTTGCCACGCCTGCTGACAGATTTGCTCCAGCGCAGCCATGTGCTGCTCACGCAACTGCTGCTCTTGAGCTTGGCTGGCTTGCAACTGATGACTGATGCGCAGTTGCTCGCGGTACAGCGGCTGCAATTGTGTGGCCGGCTCACTGGCCGCCAGCTTGTGCAATTGCGGCTGAGCCTGATTAAGCGCTTGTTGTGCCTGACTCGCTTGCTCCTGCGCTTGCTGCAATTGCGTCTGCGCCTTGGCTTTGGCATCGCGCCACAGCGTCTGTGCATTCAGGCCGCTTTGCTCAGCCGCCAAACGCTGCTCATCCACGCTGACTTGAGCATGCTCAGCGTTAAGTTGCTCACGCTGCTCGTCACTTAACAGCTCAACCCCTTCAGCTTTAGCGCGCAGGTGATCTAGCGCAGTTTTTACCTCACGAGTTTGCTCAAACACCCGCTGAGAAATTTGCCCGTAAATATCAGTGCCGGTCAGTTCTTCAAGCAACTCTGCACGCTGATTCGCATTGGCCTCAAGAAATGCCGCGAAGCCGCCTTGAGCGAGCAACATCGACTTAGTGAAACGCTCAAAATCCAGCCCGGTCAGGCGCTCGGTTTCACGCAGTTTTTCGTTGATTTTGTCAGTAACGATTTTGCCGTCGGCCATCAATGCCAACTCAACCTTGGGCGCCTGCAGTGCCCCATCAGCTTTGTCGCGGGCGCGGCGCTGGCTCCAAAACGCTCGGTACGCCACACCTTTAACTTCAAACTCAACCTCGGCCAAGCACTCAGCCGTGTGCCGCGTCATCAATTCATTGCTCCCCGCAGACACCGTACTCATACGTGGCGTGCGGTGATACAAGGCCAGGCAAATAGCATCAAGCAACGTGGTTTTACCCGCGCCGGTGGGCCCGGTAATCGCGAACAACCCGTTGTCTTTAAATGGCTCGGCAGTGAAATCAATCTTCCACTCGCCCTTGAGTGAGTTCAGATTTTTGAGGCGCAGGCTGAGGATTTTCATACAAAGGTCGCAGGCTGACATGAGCGACTATTCTGGCATTGTCGCGCGCTGCGTGCAGGACATAAGTGCGAGCGTTGAGGCTCGCACTTAATTTCAGTCAGCCACGCTGTACTGCCAAGCCGTTCAGCGTGGGGCAACCGCAACCGCTGGGTTGCGGCTGGTGGCTCACTTAATAAAAGTGGCGCCGCGGGTGTTTACAAATACTGAGTAAATAGAATGGCTGCTGGCCATGAACAGGCGGTTACCTTGAACGCCGCCAAAGCATAGGTTGGCGCAACGTTCCGGCAACGAAATATGGCCAATCGCCTTGCCTTGAGCATTGAACACACGCACACCATCAAGCTCCTCTGGTTTACCCTGTGGCGAGCCATTGCTGCCCCAACCACACCAGAGATTACCGGCCTCATCGCACTTAATGCCATCGAGCGCGCCATACGCAGTCGCCTCGATATGCTTGTTGCGATTACCCAGCGTGCCGTCTTCATTAACCGCGTACGCCCAGACCAAACGATTCGGCTTGGCGCGACCTTCAACGATGTACAGGGTCTTTTCATCTGGCGAGAAACACAGACCATTAGGCCCGGCGAGATCTTCGATCACGCGCGTGACTTTGGGGTTTGGGGAGCAATGGAACCAAAAACCAACGTAAGCTCTGAATCCCACCGTAAAGGGGCTTTCCGATCTCCAGCTCACCCGCCAGGCATTACTCTCTGATCAGTGCCTCGATGATCGGGCAGATCGTTCCGCCGTCTCCCGCATCACATTGCTGCACCAGTTCGCCTAACAGTTGCTGCATGACGACCAAGTCGGCCATCTTCTGCTCGATCAACGCGAGCTTGCGTGCAGCCCGTGCTCGCGTTTCGGCACAGGCGCACGACTCATCCAGCGTCAGCAGTCCACCGACTTCCGAGAGCGTGAAACCCAGCGCCTGAGCCCGCTTGATGAAACGCAGTCGCTTCACCATGTCCACCGGATAGCGCCGATGGCCACCCAAGGGTTTGGCTGGTTCATCCAGCAGCCCGCGTCGCTGGTAGTAGCGGATCGTCTCGACGTTCACCCCGGCGGCGTCTGCCAGCTTGCCAATGGTCAGCTCTGTGGCCATCACTTTCTCCTTGATTCCGTACTTTGGTACGGAGTTTAGAATAGCACCTAGGCAATCAGGCTCAGGAGATGGGAATGGGGATGCAACTCACCGGGAAAGGCTCGCTGGTCGCGAGTTCGCTGACCGCCATCGGTGCGTCGGTGTGCTGTGTCGGGCCACTGGTGCTGTTGGCACTCGGTGTCGGCGGTACGTGGGTGGGCGCTCTGACCATGATGGAGCCACTACGCCCCCTCTTCATCGGGTTGACTCTACTGTTCCTGGGATTGGCATTCCGCAAGCTCTACCTGGTGCCACAGGTTTGTACGCCAGGTACACCCTGCGCCGATCCGCGCACGCTCGTGCGACAGCGACTCGTGTTCTGGATCGTCAGCGTGCTGCTGCTCGGCCTATTGGCCGTGCCGTGGCTCGCCCCGCTGTTCTACTGAAGGAGATTAACCATGCGCAAACTGCTGATCGCCGTGCTTTTCGCCTTGCCCTTCGTGGCGCTGGCGGCTCCCCCGAAAACCGTCACGCTCGACGTGCAGAACATGACGTGCGGACTCTGTCCGATCACGGTCAAGAAGTCGCTGGAGAAGGTGTCCGGCGTGAGTGACGTCCAGGTCAATTTCGACCAGAAGACGGCGACCGTCACCTACGATCCCGATAAGGCCCAGCCCGAGGCACTGACTGAGGCGACCGCGAACGCGGGATACCCCTCCACAGTGCAGAAGTGAGGTCACGATGAGCGCCATTGTCCTTGAGTCCGTGCTGACTTGCCCGCGCTGCGGCTTCGCCAAGCCGGAAACCATGCCCACGGACGCCTGCCAGTTCTATTACGAGTGCAGCAACTGCAAGGCGCTGCTGCGCCCCAACCCAGGGGATTGCTGCGTTTTCTGTTCGTTCGGCTCGGTGAAGTGCCCGCCGATCCAGCAGCAGCTTGGGTGTTGCTCATAGCGTTTAGGGGGATCACAGGTCGTCGTCTGGATTACGCAGTGGCCGCAGCTCGCCGCGCGCAACTTCTTCCGGTACCGCAAAGGAATACCGCCCGAGCATGTTGATGTGCTCGTAGATCAGCGGCGATAGCCGGGCCAAATCCTCTTCCAGCACTGGATAGCCGTGCTGCTTGAGGCGTTCCACGGCCGCTGTCATGTAGAGGGTATTCCACAGCACGATGATGTTCACCACCAGGCCCAGAGCGCCGAGCTGGTCTTCCTGGCCTTCGCGGTAGCGCTGACGCAGCTCGCCGCGTTTGCCGTGGAACACGGCGCGGGCCAGGCTGTGCCGGCCTTCGCCTCGGTTCAACTGGGTCAGGGTGGCGCGGCGCTTGGACTCATCGTCGATGTAGGTCAGCGTATGCAGGGTCTTCTCGATCCGCCCGAATTCGGCCAGCGCCTGGGCCAGACGGGTGGGACGATCCCCGGTTTGCAGGGTGCGCATGATCCCGGTGGCCGGTACCCGGCCGAGTTTGAGCGAGCCGGCCAGGCGCAGCAGGTCGTCCCAGTGCTCGGCGATCAGGTCGAGTTTGACCGACTGGCGGGCGAGCCCATTGAGCTTGCCGTAGTCCGCGTCCGGGCGCGTGCGCCAGAAGCGGGTACCGCCGACATCGGCCAGCCGCGGACTGAAGTGGTAGCCAAGTAGGCGGAAGAGCCCGAACACCACATCGCTGTAGGCCCCGGTGTCGGTCATGATTTGCGTCGGCTGCAACTCGGTCTGCTGTTCCAGCACGACCGCCAGCAACACCAGGCTGTCGCGCAGCGTGCCGGGCACGGTGATGGCGTTGAGGCCGGAGAATTGGTCGGAAATCAGGTTGTACCAGGTGACACCCCGGCCGGTGCCGAAATACTTCGGATTGGGGCCGGCATGCACGGTGCGCACCGGTACGACGAAGCGCATGCCATCGGCGGAGGCGACCTCGCCGCCACCCCAGACTTGGGCCAGTTCCAGTTGGCTTTGCGCTCCGACCAGGATGGCGTTAGCCGCTGACAGGGTGTCGTCGCGGATATAATTCTGGCTGACCCAGGACAGCCGGTCACGGCGCAGCGCCGGGTTGTCGGTGCGGATCAAGGGCTCCAGGCCGGTGTTGCAGGCCCCGCCCAACAGCACCGCGCAGAGGCTGGTGACCAGGTTGTCGGCGCGTGCATTGCGTTCGGAGACATGGGTGAAGGCCTCGGAAAAGCCAGTGCGGGCGGCGATTTCCAAGAGGATTTCCGGCAGATCGACACGCGGCATCAGGTCAGACACGGCCGCCCGCAGTTGCAGCAACGAGCAGGGCTCGTCCAGCTTGTCCAGCGCCCCGAGCGACAGTTCGGTCTTGCCCTCGGTGTTCTCGCTCAGTTGAATCGCCGGGTTGTCGGGCAGGCGCGCGGCTACTGCCAGCCAGGTTGCATCCAGCTCGACGGACAAGGCGTCCAGGGTGGTTTTGGCGTCGATGGTCAGGCCCAGTGACCGGCAGATGATCGGTCGCGCCGCCAGCCATTCGGCACCGTCGAGCAGGCCAAGGCGCGGGTCGGCATAGCGCCAACTGGGCGAGACGAAGACATCGCGGCGGCGCAGGGCCGTGCGCAGCGCATCGAGCGTGCAGAACACATAGGCACCCATGTCGAGGGAGCCATCTTCGCGGGTGATGTGCTTCTGCCAAGCCTTGGCCACGATCTCCTGCGGCGCGTCATCCTCTGGCTTCCGGCGCGGCAGGTTCAGTTGCAGCCACTCCAGACTAGCCGCCACGCCCTTGCCGGCCGGGCTGAAGCCGAAGCGGATGTGCTTGAGCAGGTCGGGCAGGAAGCGGCGCACGCTGCGGTAGCGCGCTTCCAATGCAAGAAAATAGACGTCATCTACCGGGCGGATCAGCGCGTTGACCTCTTCCAGGGCCTTTTCCAGGGTGGTCCTCGGCAGGTCGTTGAACAGCCGGGCGCGCACGTTGTCATCGCTGATCGAGCTGTCCAGCACGACCTTGCACGCGGCGGCGAGCGTCGCGGCCGACCGATCCAGGTCTTTCAGGCTGCGCATGCGGGCTTTCTTGTCGGCCTTCTCCGCGTTGCTGAACAGGTCGCGCAGCAAGGCCTCCAGGACTTCCAGTGCGTCGTCGTGCGCAGTCGCCTCCAGGCAGAGTGCGAAGGCCACCAGTGTCGCCATCCGCCGCGACGCCGGCAGCCGATTAATCGCGGTGACCTTGGCCGTGTTGGCGAAGCGGGCCAGGGCGGCGATACGGCTGGGAGGGATGTGCGCCGCCGCCGGCAAGGTGATGCCGATGCCGCGCACGTCATCGAGCCGGCGCAGTGCCCGAATCAACGCGGGGCCACTGACCATGACCGGGCCGGAGCGCAATTGATCCAGCCGGGAGCTGCGGTTGCCTTCGGCCACCGTCAGCAAGTCTTGCAGTTGCAATCGCTGTTCCTCAGTCACGCTGCGGCCCAGCGTAAACCAGAGGCGTTCTTCGACCCGACTGCGCAACTGGGCGATAAAGCGCTCTAGTTGAGACACACCAGGCAGGAGGACTTTCTGTGTGAACAGCCACGAGGTGGCTCGCTCAAACAGCACTCCCGGCCGGTCGGTGCCCGTCCAGCAGAGGGCATACAGCCAGCGGCTCAAGCGAAAGCCGATGCCCGGATCGGTGAAATGACGATAGCCAAAGCGGTTCTGAATATCGGTGGCATGTATCCAGCGGCGATGATCGCTATAGCGCTGGAGGCAGTCGGGGTCTGGAATCGCCAGTTGTCGGCAAAGCACCTGCAGGACTTCCACCGGCACGGCGGCGGGCTTGTCCGGCAGAACGCCAACGAAGCGGACGGTGGTCAGCAGAACGGCATAACCCAGACGGTTATGGTTACCCCGCAGCACCTGGATGGCTTCACGGTCTTCATCGCTCAGGTGGAAGTAACGTTCCAGCTCTTCACGGCTGGGCGAATCAACATAGCGGCCAAAACCGTCGCGTTGCTCTTGAGTCAGAAAACCGACCGGCATTGATCACAGCACCTCGACGCAGAACACGGCGGGCGTGACGATCCGCGTGCGTTCGATGTGCCCGCGTTGCAGCAGGCCGGCGCGGCGATCACCGGTTACCAGGTAGTCCGCATCGCCCGCCAAGGCCATGGCCAGCAAAAACGAGTCATCCGGATCATCGGCTTCGACCTCGATGGTCAGGCGCTCCAGTACCACAGCCCGTTGCAGGTTATTGATCATGGCGCCCACCTTGGCGGGCTGTAGGATGGCCTGAAGCTTGGGATAGCGGCTGGCTCGACGAATTTCATCGAGTTGCATCCGCGAGGTCACCACCTCGAAACGCGCCGCCCGCCAGGCACGGTAGATCGCATCGGGCGCGCCATGTGGCGAGATCAGGGCGCTGAACAGGATGTTGGTATCCAACACGACCCGCATCAGCGCTTACGTGCCCAGTCGAGCGCTTCGTCAACCGCGTTGGTCAATTCTGCCTCACTCAGATGGGCGTTAGCGGCCTTGGCCTGCTCAGCGCTCAGCTCCAGGATGTGTGCCCGTACCGCTTCTTCGATGAAGCGCGACAGGTCGCCCTTACGGCCGCCGCCCTGGCTGGCCAGAAACATCCGAAGCGACTGGTCGGTGTCGGCCGAGACGGCGACATTCCAGCGAATGGTATTCATAGCGTTCTCCGCTAATAGGTGTTTGTGTGTTTATACGCCAATCACAAAGGGCGATGCAATGGTTCGACAAAACGAAGGTTTTGCCGAACTCTATCGAGGAATGGCTCGGTTCGTTAAGCTCCCCGCGCTACGGTTCAAATAACTGGTACGCTTAATCAAAGTTCAACTATTACTAACGTAGTCGAGTAAACAGTACTTTTGATGAAGATCGGTTATGCGCGAGTGAGCACTCGGGATCAGAAAGCCGACCTACAAGTCGATGCCCTGAAACAGGCCGGGTGCGAACGCATCTACCAAGACATCGCCAGCGGCGCGAAAAGCGCCCGGCCGGAGTTGGACAAACTGCTGGCCAACGTGCGGCCGGGTGATGCCGTGGTGATCTGGAAGCTGGATCGCCTTGGGCGTTCCCTCAAGCACCTGGTCGAGTTGGTCGGCGAGCTGGCAGAGCGCAAGGTCGGCTTACAGAGCCTGAATGACCCCATCGACACCACCCACGCCCAAGGCCGCCTGGTGTTCAACCTGTTCGCCTCGCTGGCGGAGTTCGAGCGCGAGCTGATCCGCGAGCGGACTCAGGCGGGTCTGTCGGCCGCACGGGCGCGTGGCCGGATCGGTGGCCGTCCCAAGGGCCTGCCAGCCAAGGCTGAGGCCACCGCCATGGCGGCCGAAACCCTCTACCGCGAAGGTCGCCTGAGCGTCAGCGCGATCGGCGAGAAGCTGCACATCTCCAAGAGCACGCTGTACAGCTACCTGCGCCACCGTGGTGTCGAGATCGGCGCGTACCAGAAGAGCGCCAGGTCACGCGACCGGCAGCCTTCGGCCGCGTCGCCGGCAGAGCCGCCCGCCGCCGAGCGGGTGGCCACCGTCACCCTGCGCCTCGCGGTGGTGAATAACAGCAAGTTCGTGCGCGGCCGGAAGCGGGCCACGGAGAACATTGAGCGCTACTGCCTGGAGCCCTATGGCATGAAGCGGCTGGATGCCGGCCACTATGAGTTGACCATTCCGTATCGGAGCGACGATGAGCTGGACAAGAGCGTGCATGACCTGCTGACCGAGATCAGCCAGGAGGCCGACATGCGCAACTGTTTTGTCGAGATGGGCGCCTGGGAAGAAGACACCGAAAAGCGTTGGTAGGGCTTACGTTGGTTTTTGGTTCCATTGCTCCCCAAACCCCATCTTCAGGCCCGACTCCGTGATGATGGCGTCCGGCAGCTCGTTGGCCAGCGCCATGCGGTTGACGGTGGCGAGCTGCGTTTCCAGCAGCGTCAGCCGGTCATGCAGGTACTGGTCGCAATCGGTGGCCACGGCCAGCGGCAATTCGCTGGCCTGCTTGAGGCTGGCGAATTTCGCGGGCGGCACCAGGTAGTCCTCGAAGTCCTTGAACTGGCGCGAGCCTTGCACCCAGATGTCGCCGGAGCGCAGCGCGTTCTTCAGCTCCGACAGCGCGCACAGTTCGTAGTAGCGCCGGTCGATGCCGGTGTCGGTCATCACCAGCTTCTGCCAGCGCGGCTTGATGAACTCGGTCGGCGCGTCGGTGGGCACCTTGCGGGCGTTGTCGCTGTTCATGCTGCGCAGCACCTCGATGGCGTCGAGTACGTCCTTGGCGGCGGGCGCGGCCCGCAACTTGAGCACGTCGAGAAATTCCGGCGCGTAGCGGCGCAGCGTGGCGTAGCTCTCGCCGATGCGGTGCAGGAAATCGAAGTCCTCGGGTTGCGCGAGCCGCTGCGCTTCGGTGACGCTCTCGGCGAAAGCATCCCAGGACATGACGGCCTCGATGGCGGCGAACGGATCGCGGCCCGCTTGCTTGGCCTCGATCAGCGCCTGGCCGATGCGCCCGAACAGCCGCACCTTGGCATTGATCGCCTTGCCGGATGCCTGGAACTGCTGCTGATGCTTGTTCTTGGCGGCATTGAACAGCTTGCCCAGGATGCGGTCATGCAGGTCGATGATTTCGTCGGTGACGGTGGCCATGCCCTCGATGGCGAGCGCCACCAGGGTCGCGTAACGCCGCTGCGGCTCGAACTTCGCCAGGTCGGCGGGCGTCATCTGGCCGCCCTCGCGGGCGATCTTGAGCAGCCGGTTCTGGTGAACCAGCCGCTCGATGCCGGAGGGCAGGTCGAGCGCCTGCCACGCCTTGAGGCGTTCGATGTGTTCCAGCATGTGCCGCGAGTTCGGTTTGACCGGGGATTGCCGCAGCCAGGCCAGCCACGTCGTCTTGCCGTTGTCGCGGCGCTTGAGCAGATCGTCGAGGCGACGGCGATGCACGTCCGTCAGCGGCTCAGCCAAGGCGTCGTAGAGACGCCGGTTGGCGCGGGTAATCGCTTCGGCGCTCGCCCGCTCGACGGCGTTGAGGGCGGGCACAATGACCGACTGCCGCCGCAGGTGCTCGATCAAGGCTCTGGCCAGCACGATGCCCTTGTCGGTTTGCATGGCCAGCTCGGTCAGCAACTGGACAGCCTGCCGGTAGTGGCCAATCGTGAACGGCTGGAAGCCGAACACCGTTTGCAGCTCGACCAGGTGCTCGCGTCGGGTCTGCTCACGCTGCCCGTACTCGTCCCAGCTTTCGATGCCGACCTTGAGCTGGTTGGCGACCAGTCTCAGCAATGGCGGGAACGGTGGCTCATCAGCGCCAAGGATGACGCCGGGAAAGCGCAGGTAGCAGAGCTGCACCGCGAAGCCCAGCCGATTGGCCGGGCCGCGCCGCTGCCGGATGATGGAGAGGTCGCTTTCGCTGAACGTGTAGTGACGGATCAACTCATCCTTGGTGTCCGGCAACGCCAGCAGGCTTTCGCGCTCGGCGGCGGAGAGGATCGAACGGCGGGGCATGCGGTTTCCTTCTTCTTGAAAACGTAGGTTTGTGACAAGCCCGCCAAGGCAACCGGCGCTGTCGTTTTCAGAAGGCGACTGCACCAACTGACTGGATGTTAATGGCCAATTAATCTGACCCACCTGAGGGTCAAAATTAATGGCCATTGACAGTTAAATTAATAAGCTAGCTACCTATTGGGCATAACCTTGCAATTTGCTTCAATTTACGCACATGCACTTGCGACCTCAAAATGCAACGTAAGCCCCGAATATCTCCATTATTGTCGCCGCCAGCCTTAGTTACAGCTGCTATGATGAATGAGATCGAAAACTGAAATCCCCCACTAGAATTGTTGACTGGAGTCAAAATGAATAAAAAGCGGCCGGTTAATCTTGATATTCGAACCATTCAGCTTCCTCTCACGGCGCTTACATCGATTCTGCACCGGATTTCAGGAATTATGCTCTTTATTTTTCTGGGACTGATACTGTATATGCTGAGCAAATCGTTGGAGTCAGAAAAGGGTTTTAATGAAGTCAAGGAGATTTTTTCTTCACCTTTCGGCAAAGTTAGTTTCTGGTTGGTATACTCTTCATTTATTTATCATCTCGTAGCCGGAATTCGACACCTAGTTATGGATGTGGGTGTTGGTCATACTTTGAAAGGCAGCAATCGCGCCTCTACTATTGTTTTAGTAGTGTCGGGTGTTTTAATGGTTGCTGGCGCCGTATGGATTTGGTAGCTGTGGAGTCGTAATGCGTATTTACAAGGACTAAAAGCGTCCTTTAAAGCTAACTTACGAAAGTATTTATAATCGACGGTTCACGCTTAAACGGTTGAATCCTTTCGGGCTTCCGAATAGCTGTTAGCTGAAAGCTATCATGAGCTAAGTTTTCTGTGCATCATCAAATGTGTTAATGGGAGCGCCATAGTACTAGGTACAAATATGGCTCTAGGACAATGTTAGATGTTTTGGATTTTGAGGCGGATCGCTCTTATCGAAGATCGTCTAATTCGCTCTGAAGCGCAGGTTTTTTGAAACTATCACCTGGTTGGCACACTGTGCGAATCAACATCAGATATGAGAAAGCCAATCAGGTGAACACTACCCTCGAGGGCTCATCTGTCCAGTTAAAGCCTCGAGTCTTTCTGGGTGCGCAAAAGACAAGAAGGTTATATGGGAAAATTATGAGGCCTGGATACCATGCGTCATGGGCGTGCCGATGCTGTGAGTGACAGAGCGAGAAGCAAGTGAAAGTCCCTGAAGTAGGGGCGGGATGCGCCCGAGTGGCATTTTTTGTCTTAAGGTAGATCGCGTAGCTGTTCTTCAGAATAATCTTCAGAGCGTTGACGACAGCCATCGCTGTGCATTCCTCAAGAATAGAATGTGTCGGAAGGGTGGCGTCATTGGTGTTAGTCATCGCTTAGGATTTCTCAATCTGGCTTACACGGGCGCCTGTACCGATATCCCCGCGGATGGCGACGTATCGATGTTGAATTCCTCGCCAGACGAAGTGCAATGAGCTGCGGCTATAGGCTTGCGCAGCCTTAGATAGCCGGCCGTCGCAGGCGCGCCGGTTGGCCGGGATCTTCTTCTGCCCGTCAGGTGTCCGGTCGGAACTCCAGCACGAACGCTACGACCTTTTCGGCGGACATTTCGCACGGCTTCAACAATGTCCTATCTGATGTAACGCGGAAGAGGTTGAAGCTGACAATGTCAGTCCCGTCCAACTCCCTGGCGAACAGACTGTTGCGACGTCCGTCCCCAGATCGCCGGACGATCAAGCTGAAACGCCGGCCTTCATAAGTCCCTTCTCTGTATCCCTCCGCAAGCTTCGCGAAAGCGGCATCGAACTCGGAATGCTCCATGTCATCCATCCTTATTGATAGAACAGAGGCGCGGCGGGTGCGAGACCGCCAGTGCCGGGTCGCGCTAAGGTGCCGGGCAGATTCCTGCAGCCGACGAGGCCCGGGGTGGGCAGGATAATTGAGATGTCGGCGCCCGCATGGCTATCAGCGAAGTCGTCCGTCCAGTCTGCTAGGCAACGTCCACGCCTTTCCAGAAAGCGATGTAATCCCGGATACCCTCGGCATCCGGAGTGGGGGCGGGATAGGTCCAAGCGGCGTTCACGTTGAGCGCGTCACCCGCGCGAACATGAAAGAAGCGCGCGGCGCCTTTGATCGGACAGACAGATGTGTGCGGGCTCATCTCAAGCAGGCTCAGGTCGACTCCTGACGGTGGGAAGTAGTGATTTCCCTCGACGATGACTGTTTCGTCGCTTGTGGCGATAGTAGTGTCTTTCCAGATGGCTGAGACCAACGGACTCTCCTTTTGTATTCATCAACCGGCGAAGGCTCGCGGGCTGGCTGCCCCAAGCCGCACCTCCTCAGGTGGCAGGCGGGTTGCGCCCGAGAAGTTTGTCGAGCTCGCCTCTGACATCGAGCGCGAATAGCTCATCGGAGCCACCGATAAGGGTGCCATTGATGAAGATCTGCGGCACGGAGCTTCGCCCCGACGCTTCCGCCATGGCCTGCCGGTGAGCCGGATCCGCCTCAATATCGAGCTCCTTCCATCGCACGCCCTTTTCCTTGAGGAGCGCCTTCGCTCGGCGGCAGAACGGGCACCAATTCGTGGTGTACAGCAATACATCAGTTGTCATATTGCATCTCCGGCAGTTGCACGCGGATCGCTGTCATGGCGTTGATCTCCAATTCGCGGCGTTCAAAGATGGCGACTGCACCTTGGCCGACATCGGAGCAGATGCTGACGATTGGCCGCTATCCAGGCGACATGGCCCAAAGTGCTTTCACCGCCAGGCAGAGGCCGCACGCGCCTCCTGTAGCGCCGAGCCGATGCTCTAAGGTAACCGAGCCTCGATTGGGACGGAAGCGGTCCCGCTCGAATCGCCCATCATGCTGGTCGAGCATATCAGGACGACGGATAGTGCAGGAACTTTCAAATTGAGCTTGATGTCGAGCCAGGTATCGCGAGCGAAGGCGTTCTAGAGGCCGGGGGGTACGAAGACTGTGTTCGGCAAAACGGTTCACGTTGATCGCCAAAGCTTCCCAGGGCGCACGTCTACGATCGGCGCGACGTGAGATAGCTCGCGCCGCTAGCCCCCGTAGCGCTCCGTCTTGATGATGGAGGCGTCCAAGCCCGCCAGCAGCGCGCTATCGGTTGCGATGTTGACGAATCCGTTAGACCCGCAGACGAACACTTGCGTCGGCTTTCCCTGAAGCCTGGTTAGAATTTCTTGGACCATCATGCCGTCGATCCGTCGCGCAAAGTCCGATGCGCGAACCGGTTTCTCGCGCGTAATCGCGAGCGCCAGGACGAACGCCGGATCGCTGATTTCGATGCAATGAAGTTCTTCTGAGAAGAGAACGTCCTCGGCGGTTCGTGCGGACAGGAGCAACGCTGTCGGAACGGCTTGGGCCAATGCGCGGCGCTGCCGGATCATTGCCATCAACGGCACGAGGCCGGAGCCTCCCCCGATCAACAGAACCGGATCTATGGCAGGCTCAGGCCAAAGGAAATGGCCACCGAGCGGACCGCGAACTTCGATTTCGTCACCAATCGCCGCGATGTCGTGAAAAAACGGCGAAACTTCGGCATCCGGCATGCGCTCGATAGCTATCTCGACGATCGGGGTCGAAACTGCCGATGACGCGATCGAGTAGCTGCGCATTGCACTGTAGCCGTCGGGCGCGGTCAGCCGGATATCGACGTGCTGACCTGCGGTGTGCGCGAACGGCTTGCTCAACCGAAGGAAGAAGCTCTTGATACTCGGTGTTTGCTGGATGATGTCGTCGATCACGCATGATTGCCACGAACGGACTTGCGCTTCGTTTTCAGTCATGGGTGTATCGTTGTTCGCGCCACGGATCGCCGTAGATGTGATAGCCGTGCAGCTCCCAAAAGCCGGCCTCGTCACGCGTCGTGAATTGCAGCGCATTCACCCATTTGGCGGATTTCCAGAAGTAAAGGTGCGGCACTAGAAGACGCGCCGGCCCCCCATGATCGCGGGAAAGTGGCTTGCCCGCATAACTGAGGGCGACCATCGCTTTCCCGGAAAGCAGATCCGTCAGAGGGACGTTTGTCGAATAATTATCGTAGCAGTGCGCCAAGACGAAATCGGTAGGCCGATCAAGCTCTGCATCTGCAAGGATGTCTTCAATGAGTACACCCTCCCAAACGGTATCCAGTTTGGACCAAGAGGTGACGCAGTGAATATCCTTTGTCACCTGGGTCTTTGGTAGAGTGTTGAATTCGCCCCAATTCCACGTTTTGACGGGCTTCGGACCAATTTTGACTGTGAATTTCCAGTCGGAGGGCTCTACCCTCGGCGTAGGGCCGGCCGACAGAACAGGGAAATCCTCCACCAGATGCTGACCTGGCGGAATCCGATCGGACTGGTCGCCTGAACCGCGACCGGTGAAACCTCTGGTGACCATAGTGACCCCTCTTGCTCGATACGGCAGACCGAAGCCGGCCTTCATTTCAGTACTCTGCGTAAAGCATTTGCCCGCACATCCGCCGAATAAGCCAATCGACTAAAAATCAGATACAGATGCTCTATCATCGTAAAAAATCGCGTATCGAACATAGCGTCAGGCCAGCATGATTCCCAATACCCAATGGCTATAGGGTAGATAACCCCAAGGCTGCGTACGCTGATCTGCGGTATGCGGAGCGGAAGTTGCAGGTTCGCTCTCAAACGGATGGGCAGCGTGCAAAGCTCAAGGCTCACCAGCGCATGGTTGCCCAGTTCGCGCTCGCCGGCAGCTTGAGTATATTAAGGACGAAATGTCGATCTGATCTATTCTGGCTTCAGGAAATAGGGAAAATAAGGTCGGACGTTCGCGCACCGTCGCGACGCGCGATCATCCACTAAGCTTCTGTATCGGGGTTGGAGGATCAGATGAACGAGATCGAACGACAAGCGCCTGAGCTGCGGGTGCAAAAATGGATTGGCAAAGATGGGGAAAGTATCGCGCCGTTCAAACTGTCAGATATCGGGCCCGGCCCGAAAATCTTGTTTGCCTTCCAGCATTGGTGCCAAGGTTGCCATTTGCATGGGTTTCCGACGCTACAAAAGTTGCATGCAGCGTTGAGCTCAAAAGACGTGGGGTTCGCAGTGATCCAGACCGTCTTCGAAGGAACGCATGAGAATACCTTCGAGAAGTTGCGCGTGAACCAGCTCAAGTATGAGCTTCCTATCGTTTTCGGTCACGACGAGCAACCGACCGGCTCGCCGTTTCCAACCTTCATGGAAGACTACCGCACACGAGGAACTCCGTGGTTTACGGTTATCGACGCTGGCGGTAGCATTGTTTTCTCGGACTTCCATCTCGACGCGGAGCGACTAGTGAAGCAACTTGAGCAAGGTTAATCGTTGGAAGGTGGGCAATCATCCTGATTGCCACCCATCCCCTGATGCCCACTACAGGCGTTGCGCGCTGTAACTCTGTTGATCAGCGTGCGAAAACCCGGATCCGGATAGGAGGAGCGTCAACGATTGAATCAATCCGTTGGGAGAGGGCGGCTCCGCTCCGTCAGCTCGGCAATAGATAACCCATTCTCGCCGAGCAACTCTCTGATCCGATCGACGATATGAGCCCCTAGCGCCGCTGTCTTGGTCCCCCCCACAGATTCCCAAGATGCGAGTTCACACGCCGATACCTCGTGGTCAGCGCCGAAGTGCTTCTGTCGGTATGTCACCGCCGCCCTTCAATGATAAAGGCGCGGTAACGGGAACCGGCAAAGCGATGAGCAGCGATGGTTTGGTAGGCGGGACTGTCATACCAGTCGCGAGCGGCCTGCATCGTCGGGAAACGCAAGATTACGGCCCCTTCGATGGGCGGCCCCTCCAAATGCTGGATCGCGCCATAAGCGGCGAGAAAGGTAACGTCGTGACCATCGAACGATGGTCCGACGCCTGCAGAATAGGTTGCGAGTGCATGTGGGTCGCTGGTTTCTTCCCGCGTAAAGACGACGAACGCTTCCATCATTAGGCCTCTCAAAGGTTGGATCTGTTGGCCATTACCACCGGTGATGGCCTCACAGTCGTCAGGCTGGCAACTGGAACCCGATTTTCATGAGTGCCTCGACGCACGCATCCTGATCCTGCTGATAGTTGCCTCCGGAGATGCCTATGCCGCCGATCAACTTCCCATCCTCCAGAATCGGATAACCGCCGCCGACAGCGACCATCCGAGGGCGATAGGCTAGCGGCGCCACTTTTGGATCGTTGGTCACATAGTCGTTCCAGACATGGGTCGGGAACCCAAACGAGGCGGAACTCCAGGCCTTGTCGATGGCAACATCGACGGTAAGGAACGGCGCATCGTCGGTGCGCTCGAACGCGCGCAGGTTACCGGTGGCGTCGACGACGGCGACGGCAGCCGGGATGCCGATGGCACGGGCCGCAGCGAGCGCCGCGTCGATGAGGGCGACTGCGGTTTCGCGGTTGATCGAGGCGGTGGCAATAGATTTGGTCATGGGATTCTCATCGCTGGGGCATAACCCGTTCGGCTTTTTGAGGTTGGACAAGATGTTTGGCGATCGCGGTCGTTAGAAGCCTTCGAGGACGATCTTGCCTTTAGCCGCGCCACTTTCGATCAGTGCATGCACCGTCTTCAGATTGGCGGCATTGATCGGCGACAGTCGCCGGGTCAGCGTCGTGCGGATTTTGCCGTCGTCAACCAGCGCTGCCATCGCATCCAGAATCTCGCCCTGCTCATTCATGTCGGGCGTGCCGTAGATCGACCGCGTGAACATCAGCTCGTGGTGGATCGACACCGCCTTGCGCTTGAAAACCATGATATCGAATGCCTTGGGATCGTCGATCAGTCCGAACCGTCCTTGTGGGGCGATCAGTTCGGCGATGTCGGCGACATGTTGCTCGGTATGTGTGGTCGAAAAGACGAAAGCGGGAGCACCGATGCCGAGTTCGGCGATCTGTGGCGCGAGCGGACGAGAATGGTCGATGACGTGGTGAGCTCCAAGCCCTCTTACCCACTCTTGGGTTTCCGGTCGAGAGGCTGTGGCGATGACGGTGAGGTCCGTGCGCTGTCGCGCGATCTGGACGGCGATCGACCCAACCCCGCCCGCGCCACCGATGATGAGGATCGCCTCCGCCGCACCGGGTACGGGCTTCGCCACGTCCAGGCGGTCGAACATCGCCTCCCAGGCCGTCAACGTCGTCAGCGGCAGCGCCGCCGCTTCCGCCCAGGAGAGCGACGCAGGTTTGTGACCGACAATCCGGGCGTCGACGAGATGGAACTCCGCATTGGTACCGGGCCGTGTGATCGATCCGGCATAATAGACCTCGTCGCCTAACTCGAACTGCGTGACGTCGGGGCCGACCTCGCGCACAATCCCGGCGGCATCCCATCCCAGCACCTTCCAATCGCCATCTGCCGGCGGCGTGCTGTTGCGGACCTTGTAGTCGACCGGGTTGACCGAGACGGCCTTCACCTCAACCAGGATATCGTATCCTGCAGCGACAGGCCGAGGCAGATTGATGTCGACCAGCGCGGCATCCGCGGCGATGGGTCCCGGAACCTTGTAACCAATGGCTTTCATAAATGTCTCCAGCTTGCTTGATCGGATGACGCGAATGCTCGTTAGTCAACTTCTTCTACATTGAGGTCCCGACTCTTGAACTGGGTCGCGGTAGCAGATTTCATCGAACACGTCGATCAACAGGCCCTTATGCTCGGTCGCCGGATCGGTGATCGCGTAGAGGGTGGAGGCGTTATCGCCATCATCACCGCTTCCGAGGCGAAACGCCGCGTCGACGCAGATGCCGCACGGACCGATGGTTGATCCTGGCTCGAGATCGACGAGATTGCTGTCCTTGACGCGCTATTCGCGGTCTTAGCCCTTGGCGATGAAGGACTGAACTGCTTGTAGAGCGTCGGTCAGCTGCTATGTCATGGACGCACCTTCATCTTGAGTTGGATTGGACAAGCTTCCGTATAAGGCCCGCTGTAACCGTCAGATGACGGCGAAGAAAACGATGGGCAGTATTCACAGCCACTTAGCCTTCTTGAAGCGCACAAATAGGAAAACGCACGATATCGCTATCACTCCGAGCACGACAAAGTATCCGTAGGCCGTGTCCAGCTCCGGCATGTGCTTAAAGTTCATGCCGTATATTCCAGCGATCGCCGTCGGGACTGCCAGTATTGCCGCCCAAGCCGCCAGCTGGCGGGTGATCACCCCCGTCCTTTGCGCTTCAAGAAGGCTGCTGGCCTCAAAGACCGTGGACAGGACAAGCAGGAGGCCGTCGACCATGGACTGCACGCGGTGGACATGGTCCGCGACGTCGTGGAAATATGGTGTCATTTCGGCGCTGATGCAGGGAAAGTGGCCGCGAACGAGCTTTCGCACCAGCTCGGCCATAGCCCCGAGCGTGCGCTGGAACCGCGTGAGTTCGGACCTTAGTTCGAAGATTCGCGCCACCTCTTCTGGCCCGAGGAAATCGTGCAGCGACCGTCGCTCCATCGCCAGGACGTCGTCCTCGATCATTTCGAAGATGGGCAGATACTGGTCGACCACGCGATGCAAGATCGCGTGCAGCACATAGTCGACACCCTTGCCGAACTGCGTCGGCGATGCCTCGAGTTGCTCCCGAAGTTTGCCCAGCGCTCCGGCATTGCCGTGCCGCACGGTGATAAGGTGATTGTGACCGGTGAAGATCGCCATCTTGCCGTAGCTGATCCGGTCGCCGACCAGCTCGGCGGTCTGCGCGACGACGTACAACTCATCGTTGTAGACCTCGAGCTTGGGCGGGCACAGCGGGTGCATCGCGTTGTCGATCGCCAACGGATGAAGATTATATGTCCTTTGGATCGCGAGTAGTTCCTCGGGGGTGGGTTCGCTAAGCGCGATCCAGCAGAAGCCCGAGCGACTCTCGCCCAACTTGACGTGCTCATCGAGCGCGATTTCGCGAACTCGCTTGCCTTCGTTGTAATAATAGGCGGCGATGATGCTCATGCTGGCCTCGCGGGAATGTGGAGGCCACGCTGGACGGCCGGTCGAGCCAGCCCGCGTCCAAGCCATGCGCGGACGTTCGAAAAGCTGCTGAGGCCAAGGATGTCACCCGCAGCGTAGAATTCCACCAGCGCATTCACCCAGCCGAGCGTCGCGATGTCCGCGATCGAATAGTCGTCGACGATCCAGTCGCGGCCTTCCAGCCGGCGATCCAGAATCCCCAGCAGACGCGTGGATTCGTCGATAAAGCGCTGTTGCGGCCGCTTGTCCTCATAGTCCTTGCCGCCAAATCGCAGGAAGAAGCCGAGCTGACCGAACATCGGCCCGATGGCCGACATCTGAAAGAACACCCACGCTAGGGTCTCGTAACGCTGGCCTGGTTCGGTGGAGATGAACTGACCCGTCTTGTCGGCCAGATAGAGGAGGATCGCACCGGATTCCCATAAGGCGATGGGTCTACCGTCAGGGCCAGCCGGATCGATGATCGCCGGTATGCGTCCGTTCGGGTTCAGCGACACGAACGCCGGATCCTTCGACTCGTTGTTCGAGATGTCGATCAGGTGGGGCTCGTACGCCAGGCCAGTCTCCTCAAGCATGATCGAGACCTTGACGCCATTGGGCGTAGGGGCTGCGTAGAGTTGCAGGCGATCGGGATGAGATGCCGGCCAGCGCTGCGTGATCGGAAAGGACGAGAGGTCTGGCATAAATCTGCGATCCTGGTGTTGCGATGGCGACTGACTGGAACGAGCCGTCACTCTGAAGTAGGGTTCGATGACCGCGTCGCTGAACGACGCGGTCACGAAGATTGCGGACCGGATCGGCGCAGTGGCAACGGCAGTGAAGCCTATTCCGCCGCGGTCCCGGCCGCTGGCTGTACGTCGTCAACCTTTTGGCGCTTCGGAAGCACCCAGCCGGGACGGACGAAGTGGCAGGTGTAGCCGCCCGGGCGCTTCTCCAGATAATCCTGGTGATCGGGCTCGGCCTCCCAGAACTCGCCGACCGGCTGGACCTCGGTCACCACTTTGCCATCCCACAGCCCCGAGGCATCCACATCGGCGATCGTATCCTCGGCGACGCGCTTCTGCTCCTCGTCGACATAATAGATGCCCGACCGGTAGGAGAGCCCACGATCATTGCCCTGGCGGTTCAGCGTCGTCGGATCGTGGATCTGGAAGAAGAATTCCAGGATGTTCCGGTAGCTCGTCACTGTCGGGTCGAAGACAATCTCGATCCCCTCGGCATGCGTGCCGTGATTACGATACGTGGCGTTCGGAATATCGCCGCCCGTGTAACCCACACGGGTCGAGATGATGCCGGGCCGCTTGCGGATTAGGTCCTGCATGCCCCAGAAACATCCTCCTGCGAGAACAGCGCGCTGATGCATGTTAAGCCTCCTCTACTTGATCGAGATATTCACCGTATCCCTCGGACTCCATCTCGTCGCGCGGGATGAAGCGAAGGGACGCTGAGTTGATGCAGTACCGCAGACCGCCGCGGTCGGAAGGACCATCGGGGAACACATGGCCGAGATGACTGTCTGCGTGTACTGACCTGACCTCCGTCCGGACCATGCCGTGTGCGCTGTCCCGCACCTCGTTCACGTTTGCCGAAACGATCGGCTTGGTGAAGCTGGGCCAGCCAGTACCCGAATCGAACTTGTCCGTCGAAGCGAACAGTGGCTCTCCCGACACTATGTCGACGTAGATGCCAGGCTCCTTGTTGTCGTTGTACTCGCCCGTGAAGGGCCTTTCGGTGCCCGCCTCCTGGGTAATTCGGTGTTGCTCGGGAGTCAGGTGGTCGATTGCTGTCTGTGACTTTTCAAACTTCATTACAGTCTCCAATACTTATCTAGAGGGCCAGGCACGCTACCGCTAATTTTTTATGTCTCCTGATTTGCTCCTACAATGGTAGTGGGATGGCAAACGAGGTTTTACTAAGTGTTGGAAAATTAGAGATTTAAATTTCGCGTCTATTAGTTCTAGCGCAACTGAGTGGTTAAGCAAGTACGTAATCAGTAAATATTAAAAAAATAACACAAAAGCACGATTATATAATACAGTGTTGTTGGCGCTGATGGAAAATTGACCCACCCTGCCGATTGAAATTTGACCCAGGGCGGATTGCTGATTTTGTTACCAGCAACTGTGGATAAGTCTACCAGCGCAGCTGCTGTTGCCCCCACTCCTTCGCTAGCCCAGTTCAGTTGTTTAAGACCTGCCACACGCAGCCATGTAGCAGGCCGTCGTCGCCATGAAATCAGAACGGCTCATCGTCCTCCGGTTCCTGGCCGCCCTTACGCTTTCGCTCCCGTGATTTGATCTTGGCCTGGGCCGCCAAGCTACTGTGTTGCAGGCGATAGGACTCGTTACCGGTTTCGACGATGTGGCAGTGGTGGGTCAGCCGATCCAGCAGGGCGGTGGTCATCTTGGCGTCGCCGAACACGCTCGACCATTCGGCGAAGCTCAGGTTGGTGGTGATCACCACGCTGGTGTGTTCGTACAGCTTGGATAGCAGGTGAAACAGCAACGCACCGCCGGCCTGGCTGAAGGGCAGATAACCCAGTTCGTCGAGGATGACCAGATCCATGCGCAGCAGAGCTTGGGCGATCCGCCCGGCTTTGCCGTCGTGCTTTTCGCGCTCCAGCAGATTGACCAGATCGACCGTGGAGTAGAAGCGCACGCGCTTGCCGTGCCGGGTGATGCCGGACACGGCCAGCGCAGTGGCCAGGTGGGTTTTACCGGTGCCAGGCCCACCGATCAGCACCACGTTCTGCGCGGTGTCGGTAAAGGCCAGACTGGCCAGTTCGCTGATCAAACGAGCGTCTGCGCTGGAGGCGCTGAAGTCGAAGCCGGCCAGGTCGCGGTGCATCGGCAGCTTGGCCATGTTCATCTGGTGGCTCACCGAGCGCATGGCGCGATCTGTGTGCTCTTGTTCCAGCAGGTGTTCGAGCAGCCACTTGGACGAGGCTGTGTTCGACTCACCCTGCGCAGTCAACTCCGCCCAGGCCGTGGCCATGCCGTGCAGGCGCAGCTCCTTGAGTTCCGCCATCAAATCACGCATGACCGATCTCCTCGGTCTGGCCACGCAGGCGGTCGTAGCGCGCCGTGTTAGCGACGGGGGCTTCCTTGAGCGACAAGTGGGTTTCGACGCTGGGTGGTGGTTCGGTCGCGGCCAGGCGCGCCACGACATTGAGGATGTGTTCGGCGCTCAGGCTGCCGCTTTCCAGTACCAGCTCAACAGCCACCAGCACCGCATCGAGCCCGGCGACCGGTACGGCAGCCAGAACTTGCGCCATGATCCGGTCACCGCCGGCATGACGCCCCAGACCGTGCTTAAGCTGACGCAGTGGCGCCGGCAGATCAGCAAAGGGCGCGCCGTTGCGCAGCGCACCGGGCTTGCGTTCGATCAGCGGGAGGTAGTGCTGCCAGTCATAGCTGACCTGGTCGCGATCCAGCAAGCGGACATGGCTGGCGATCAGCGCGTCGTCAGCCACCACCTCGATTCGCGTCGGATACAAACGGCTGCTGACCCACTTACCCGCATACTCACACGGCACCGAGTAGCGGTTGCGCCCGACGCTGACCAGGCAGGTGCTGGAGACCCGCGCAGGCCGCTCGACGTAACCGTCGAATGGCGCTGGCACAGGCATCAGTTCAGCGCGCTCCAACTCCAGCACTTCGGCCACACTCAGCCCGCTGTATTGAGGGTGCGTCAGCTCGTTCCAAAGCGCGCGGCAGCGCTGGCCCAGCCAGGCATTGAGTTCCTCGAAGGAGTGAAACTGGCAGTCCTGGGCGTCTAGCCAGATACGCCTGCGGCTGTCTTGCACGTTCTTTTCAACGATGCCCTTTTCCCAACCAGCGGCGACGTTGCAGAAGTCCGGATCGAACAGGTAATGCGCGCACATCACCGCAAAGCGCGCATTCACCGCCCGGCCTTTGCCCTTATTGACCTTGTCGACGGCGGTCTTCATGTTGTCGTAGATGCCCCGGCGCGGCACGCCGCCCAAGGAGCCGAACGAGCGTGTATGGGCGTCAAATAACATCTCATGGCCCTGGCTCGGATACGCCACAAGCCAGAACGCACGGCTGGCACACAGCTTCAGATGTGCCACCTGCATACGCCGGTAAATGCCGCCGACCAGCAAGCCTTCCTCGCTCCAGTCAAACTGAAACGCCTCGCCAAGAGCAAAGGTCAGCGGCACAAAGGCCTGCGACGCCTTGCCCTGTCCCCCTCGCCAGGCACGGATAAACGCGGTGAGCTGGCTGTAGCCACCGTCATAACCTTCGGCTTTGATTTGCGCCAACAGCGCCTTGGCACTGCGCCGCTGTTGCTTGGGCCGCAGCGAATCGGCTTTTAGCGCCTGCTCCAGCGTGGCGTGAAAAGGGCTGAGTTTGTTGAAGATCGCGCGGCGTTGGTAGACCGGCGGCTTGGCCTCAGGTGCTCTGACCCACTTGCGAATCGTGTTGCGCGCCAACCCGGTGCGCTTGGCTATCTCATGCAGCGACAGCTTGTCGCGGAAATACATCCGGCGAATTTTGCCCATCATTTCCATACTGATCACCCTGTGTTCTCCTGCTCAAAAATTGAGCAGAAGCAGTTGAACACCTGGGTCAGTTTTCAGTCGGCAGAACAGCCTCTACTGGGTCAGTTTTCGGTCAGCGGCAACATTCCTGGTCGACAGTAAGGGCATCATTCGCTACAAGCACGTCGGCGTTATAGATGAGACGGTGTGGCGTGAACAGCTTGCAGATCTTTATCAAGGTCTGGTGCAGGAGGGCACGCAATGAGCCGGTTTCTATGTGGAACTCTCTTAGTGTTGTGTTCCGCTAGTGCCGCCCAAGCTGCCATCGATGCTTACGCGTTCAAGGATGAGGTCGAACGCGCCCGGTACACCGAGTTGACCCGGGAACTGCGTTGTCCGAAATGTCAGAACCAGGATATCGCAGACTCCAATGCCCCCATCGCCGCCGATCTGCGAAAAGAGATCTTTCGCATGCTCGATGAAGGTCAGAGTAATCAGCAGATCATCGACTTCATGGTCGATCGCTATGGCGAATTCGTGCGCTACAAACCTGAGCTGAACAGCCACACCTGGTTGCTCTGGTTTGGGCCTGGCGGTTTGTTGTTGGGCGGTGTGTGGGTGATTTACTTGATCGTTGCACGTCATCGTGGTCGGCATGGCGATGATGTTGAGGTGTTTTCTGACCAAGAGCGTCAACGGCTCCTCCTCCTATTGGGTAAAGAATCTAATGATTGATTTCTGGCTATGGGTCGGCCTGCTGTTGCTGGTTGCCCTCAGTTTCGTGCTAATCCCTGTGTTGTTTGTACGTCGTGCCCAAAGCGAAGAAGATCGCACCGCTTTTTACGTGGCGCTGTATCAGGAACGCCTGGCGGAGCTACAGCTTCAGCAAGGGGACGGAGTGATGTCTCCTGCGCAAAAAAACAGTGCCCGCTCTGAGGCGGACCGCGAATTGCTGGCGGACACCGAAGGAGCTGGCCTCGAACGTTTTTCGACTACAGGCAAGCCGCTACCAGTATTCGTGGCTTTCTTGATACCGGCGCTGGGGCTCGCGCTGTACCTGCATTTTGGCGCCAGCGACAAAGTCGAGCTGGTTCGTGAGTTCGCCCAGCCTCCCGGTTCACTCGCGCAAATGAACGACCGTCTGGAACGCGCGGTTAACGCCCAACCGGAGTCAGCTGAGAACGCTTATAACCTGGCCCAAAACTACATGGCTCAAGGGAGGCCCGACGATGCCGCTAGAATGTTCGAACGAACGGTGTCACTGGCCGGTCGCCGACCGGAGTTATTAGGCGAGTGGGCTAAAGCATTGTATTTCTCTAACAACAAAATGTGGTCTCCGCCAATCAAGGCGCTGACAGATGAAGCTTTAAATGGAAATCCGGGTGAGCTCCAGAGCTTGAGTCTCATAGGTCTGGCTGCGTTTGAAGAGCATCGTTACCAAGATGCTTTGTAAACGCTCCATAAACCCCACCTACAAATGCCAGCCCGGCGCCGGCATGCTCACCTCCTCAATTCTGCAAGGAGGTGCGCCCCATGATGCGGCCCGGCACCAAAGTGAAGAAAGTGTATCTCTACCCCAAGCCCGTCGACTTCCGCAAATCCATCGACGGCTTGTCCGCTCTGGTGGAGCTGGATATCAAGGCCGCCGTCTTCGACCCGGTGCTGTTCGTGTTCCTCAACCGGGCGCGCAACCGGGTCAAGATTTTGTACTGGGAGCGCAATGGCTTCTGCCTCTGGCTTAAGCGTCTAGAAGCAGAACGCTTCAAGACACCGCCAGATCCTGGCGATGAAGCCATCGAGCTGACCACGGAGGAACTGAACTGGATGCTGGACGGTTTTGACCTCTGGCGCAATCGTCCACACAAGGTGCTGAGACCCCGTTACGTCGCCTGACGCTGGTATAATCCAGGGCATGATTCTAGCGCCCGACACACTGCCAAATGATCCTGAATTGCTCAAGCAAATGCTTGTGCAAATGCAGTCTCGGGTGTCTCTGCTTCAGGAAGAAAATACCCTGCTTCGCCAGCGCCTGTTCGGCCGCAAATCAGAACAGAGCGTTGACCCGCAGTCGCCCCAGCTGGCGATGTTCAACGAAGCCGAAAGCCTCGCTGTTGAAGCACCGGCCGAAGCAGACGAAGAAGTCGTCGCGCCTGAGCCAGCGAAAAAGCGTGGCAAGCGCAAGCCGCTGCCGGCCGAACTGCCGCGCGTCGAGATCATCCATGAACTGCCCGAGCACGAACTGACCTGTGACTGCGGCTGCCGCAAGCAGGCCATTGGCGAGGAAACCAGCGAGCAGCTGGAGATCATCCCGATGCAGATCCGGGTGATCCGTCACATCCGCAAGGTGTATGCCTGCAAAGGCTGTGAAGCGGCTCCGGTCACGGCTGACAAGCCGGCACAACTGATCGAGAAGAGCCTGGCCAGCCCAAGCGTCCTGGCGATGCTGCTGACCACCAAGTATGCCGACGGTCTGCCGCTGCACCGCTTCGAGAAAGTGCTCACGCGTCACGGTGTAGAGATACCCAGGCAAACCCTGGCCCGCTGGGTCATCCAGAGTGCCGAGCACCTGCAACCACTGGTTAATCTGCTGCGCGACCGGTTGCTGGCCAGTCCCGTCATTCACTGTGACGAAACCCGGGTACAGGTCCTGAAAGAACCGGATCGTGATCCCGGTAGCCAATCTTGGATGTGGGTACAAACCGGCGGACCACCGGATCACCCGGTCATCCTGTTCGACTACACATCAAGCCGTGCCCAGGAGGTGCCCCAGCGCCTGTTGGAAGGGTACCGGGGCTATCTGATGACCGACGACTACGCCGGGTACAATGCCATCGCTGCGCAGGAAGGCGTCGAGCGTCAGGGCTGTTGGGCGCATGCCCGGCGCAAGTTCATTGAGGCTCAGAAAGCCCAACCCAAGGGCAAGACCGGTCGTGCCGACATGGCGCTGAATCTGATCAACAAACTCTACGGCATCGAGCGTGACCTGAAAGATGCCGATGACGCCAAACGATACGAAGCGCGGCAGGCACAGAGCCAGGCGATCCTCAACCAGTTGAAGGCCTGGCTCGACAAGACCGTGGGCCAGGTCGCACCCCAGAGCGCCTTGGGCAAAGCGGTCAGCTACCTGGCCAATAACTGGAGCAAGCTGATCCGCTATATCGAAGCCGGAAACCTGCCTATCGACAACAATCCCGCCGAACGGGCGATCCGGCCCTTCGTGATCGGACGCAAGAACTGGCTGTTCAGCGACACGCCCAAGGGCGCGCAGGCCAGTGCTCTGATTTACAGCCTGATCGAGACGGCCAAGGCCAACGGACAGGAGCCCTACGCCTGGTTGCGCCAAGTGCTGGAGCGTCTGCCGCAAGCGACGACCGTCGAGGCACTGGAAGCCTTGTTGCCCTGGAACTGTGGCACTGCGATCAACTACTAAGCCTGCTGCAAGGTGGGGTTGGTGGATCGCTTACGATGCTTTAAAATATTGGCATCACGCATTAGCAGAGATGGGTTCCGACCATCCGTCACACGCTGCTTTAGTACAGGCCATTGGAAAGGCAAGAAACGGTCTTTCAGCGGATGAAAAAAACAACAATTTGACGATTAACCATGTTGCTGGCTTGCCACCAACACCGCTCAAGGTACGGGTGGACATTTCCCCGGAAATTTTCGAAAAGGTCGCTTTGGATGACAGTGTGTTCGTTTTCGTACAGACGCTATCGGGCTCCAAGGTACCTCTCGCTACCATACGACTTAAGGTCTCAAGTCTGCCGGCCGAGGTGGAGTTTTCAGGCGCTGATGCAATAGTTACCAGCAACACCTTATCGCAGACAGCCGCGATTCAAGTGACTGCTAGGGTCTCTAGGGGAGGGAAGAGTAGGTCGGGGGAATGGTTGGGCCGAAGCTCGACGACATTAAATTCGAAGAGCGCTAGGCTGAAGCTTACGATCAACCTTCCGGATATCTGATCGACTGCACCGCAAAGTGCTGTTGCCAGGTACTGTAAAATAGAAGAGTGAGCACTTGATTTGCTGGTGCTTTCAAACAACGGTGTTGTTTTTTTAACAGCCGAACTGGAAAGGGAGGCTGAGCTGCTCAGTGATCACTTTATCCGTTGGCTGATTTACGCCGGCATGTTCGCTACAGGCACTGAACGACAACGCAGATGGTATGGTCTGTGCGTTCTGACTCGTCAAGGATCGGCCAATGGATCGTTTGTCTAATTTGCTCTCGCGGTTCGGCGTGCGGGCCAATCTGTTCTATGACGGCGACCTATGCGGCTCTGCATCTTACGATGGCGCCGAGCGGCGAGGTTATATCCATCTGCTTCAGGCCGGCAGCGTGACGTTGCTTGGTCCCGATCGCAAGGATTTGCAGCTCACTCGCCCTAGCTTGATTTTTATGCCACGCCCCGCCAAGCATCAATTGTTTGCGGGTGAGTCCGATGGCGCAAAGTTGTTGTGTGCTTCCATGGAGTTTGAGGGCGGAATTGATAATCCTTTGTCGGCTTCATTACCGGACTGTTTGGTGCTCGCACTCGATGATCTGCCCATGCTGGCAGACACGTTGGAGTGGATGTTTGCCGAGGCGGCAAATGTGCATTGTGGAAGGGAAGCCGCGCTTGAGCGCTTATTTGAGCTCCTAATCATTCTGTTGCTCCGTTACCTGCTCGATCATCACCAGTTGCGCACCGGAATGATGGCTGGACTGGCCGACATGCGGCTTGCCCGATCGCTTTTACAGATGCACAACTCCCCGGAACATGCCTGGTCAATAGCAGAGCTGGCCAGTGAGTCAAATATGTCACGCGCTGCGTATGCCGTGCATTTCAAGAGTGTCATCGGACAGACGCCTGCTGATTATTTGTTGAGTTGGCGAGTTAGCCTGGCTCAGAAGCTGATGCGAGAAGGGCGCTCGATTACGCTGATTGCAGCTCAAGTCGGCTACGAAAGTCCTTCGGCGCTGTCTCGCGCATTTAGACGCAAGACGGGGTTGAGCCCTCGTGACTGGTTGAAAGATCTGGCGGGGGAAAATGATGGCAAAAAGGCCTAAGGCATTACTGCCTTAAGCCATTGAAAAAATTATGCATTAATTTTACGTTTTTCCAGTTCAACCAGCGAATGGCCTGCCACAAATATCGAAACAGCAAGCAACCCTAAGTCTTTAAGCAGAAACTGACCTGGCGCAACGGAAATCGCCGGAAACCCTAAACTAGGCTCAATGACGCCCGGAGTGGAAAACATAAAGCTAAGGGTTGTGAAGAACAGGCCTGCAGACAGAGCGCCTCCTACCACGGATAGTTTGGGCGACAGCATGCGGCCTGCGATCAGAGTGCCGATCGAAATCTCTAGTATGCCGAGCAGGCTGGAGAACATGTCGACCGAAAAAATGCTATACACCCATCCCAAAAGCGGGCTGTTGCTCACCAGTGGAACCAGGCCCTCGGCCTCGTAGTGGGTAAATTTCATGCCGCCGAACCAGAAGTAAATAATAGCGAGAGCCAAGTACGCGCCATAGATACCTAGCCCCATAGTTTTGGTTCCAAGCGTTAAGTGGGCCTGTACGCTGGACTTCGAGTTTTCAATGCCTATGGTTTTCATGTCTGAGCTTCCAGTAGTGAGTGAGAGTGTGTTGGCTGCCGAACGCCGTATGCGTTGGCGATGAGATGATTATGGCTGGCATCTCTAATCAAGAGGCATCAGAAAGTATTGATTTCAGTGCAGATCGTCTTGGGCGGTGCAATTCGCGATGAAGGGATCGCCGTGGAGAGCGATGAGTGCACTATTTCGATAAAGGAGTCGTTTTACATAGGTCGATGAAGCGCGTTGCGGCATCGCCTACTGTCATTTCTCAAATCTGACTATGGGGCTTGGGGCGAAGGGCGGCACTGACTAGGCTTAGAACAGCTACCAACTAGCCGCGCGGCCGCGATGCACAAAGAATGGTAACTGAGCCGTGAGTGCGGTGGGCGCCCGCATTTATTTCCAAACCCTACAGATACATCGATCTTCGACTTCAACCGGGCAGATAGCTGTTGCAGCAAGCCTATCAATCGACTTTGACGTGTTAAAGAGGATAGGTTTTCCAGGGTTGGGGAACAGCATGCCCTGCAGAACGACACACGTCACTTTTGTTAATGTTAATGGCCAATTAATCTGACCCAAGTGGGTCAAAATTAATGGCCATTGACACTGGATGTAGCGCCCATTGTGAAGACGGCTCCTGACAGCGAAATATCAGCAGCCGTCTTCACCAATCTCCACTATGCTCAATACTCGTGTGCACTAAAGCGAGGTGTGGGCATGGCGTCCGACACATCACCAATTGTCGAGCACGGCGTGGTCAGCCTGTCTGACGAGGCATGGGCACAGGCTCGGTACCGAATGGAAATCATCGGGCCACTGGCAACGCTTGAGGCGGTCGGGCATGAAGTTGCCGATGCCGCAGCGCAGGCGCTGGGTCTATCCAGGCGGCAGGTGTACGTCCTGATTCGGCGTGCCCGGCAAGGCTCAGGCCTTGTAACGGACCTGGCTCCCGGGCAATCCGGTGGCGGTAAAGGGAAGGGGCGTCTGCCAGAATCGGTTGAACGCATCATTCGCGAGCTGCTGCAAAAGCGCTTTCTGACCAAGCAGAAGCGCAGCTTGGCGGCATTTCACCGCGAAGTCGCACGAGCATGCAAAGAGCAAAACCTGCGGGTGCCTGCACGCAACACCGTTGCGTTGCGGATCGCCACCCTGGACCCGCTCAAACTCACTCGTCGTCGGGAAGGCCAAGACTCCGCTCGCGTCCTGCAAGGTGCCGGCGGTGTCCCGCCGCCAGTCACCTTGCCGCTGGAGCAAGTACAGATCGACCACACGGTCATCGATCTGATCGTGGTCGATGAGCGCGATCGGCAACCGATTGGCCGTCCCTACCTGACCATCGCCATCGACGTGTTTACCCGCTGCGTGCTCGGCATGGTCGTTACGCTGGAAGCCCCATCCGCCGTCTCGGTCGGTCTGTGCCTTGCGCATGTTGCTTGCGACAAGCGTCCTCGGCTGGAAGGGCTGGACGTGGAGATGGACTGGCCGATGAGCGGCAAGCCCAGGCAGCTTTATCTGGACAACGCGGCCGAGTTCAAGAGCGAAGCGTTACGTCGTGGCTGCGAGCAGCATGGCATCCGGTTGGACTATCGCCCGTTGGGACAGCCGCACTATGGCGGCATCGTAGAACGGATCATCGGTACCGCGATGCAGATGATCCACGATGAATTGCCGGGGACAACCTTCTCCAACCCTGATCAGCGGGGGGACTACGATTCCGAAAATAAGGCAGTCCTGACGTTGCGTGAGCTGGAGCGCTGGCTCACATTGGCAGTCGGCACCTATCATGGCTCTGTGCATAATGGCCTGTTGCAACCACCGGCCGCGCGCTGGGCCGAGGCCGTGGCGCGAGCCGGTATACCGGCCGTCGTCACCCGAGCCACGGCTTTCCTGGTCGATTTTCTCCCCATCATCCGTCGCACGCTGACCCGCACCGGCTTTGTCATCGACCACATTCACTACTACGCCGATGCGCTCAAACCATGGATTGCGCGGCGCGACCGCTTGCCTGCTTTTCTTATCCGGCGTGATCCGCGCGACATCAGCCGCATATGGGTGTTGGAACCGGAGGGGCAACATTACCTGGAGATTTCCTACCGTACCTTGTCACACCCGGCTGTCACCCTGTGGGAACAACGGCAGGCGCTGGCGAAATTACGGCAGCAAGGGCGCGAACAGGTCGATGAATCAGCACTGTTCCGTATGATCGGGCAGATGCGCGAGATCGTGACCACTGCACAGAAGGCCACGCGTAAGGCACGGCGCGACACGGATCGACGCCAACACCTCAAGACTTCCGTTCCGCCGAACAAGCCGGCTCTGCCAGCAACGGATGTTGCTGACCCGCAGGCAGACAACCTGTCGCCGGCCAAACCGTTCGACCAGATTGAGGAGTGGTAGCCGTGGACGAAGACCCTATCATCGACTTGTCACACCTGTTGCCGGCTGCACAAGGGCTGACCCGGCTGCCGGCGGACGAACGCATACAACGCCTTCGCGCCGACCGCTGGATCGGCTATCCCCACGCCGTCGAGACGCTGACCCGGCTGGAAGCCCTGTATGCGTGGCCAAACAAGCAACGCATGCCTAACCTGCTGCTGGTCGGCCCGACCAACAACGGCAAGTCGATGATCATCGAGAAATTCCGGCGCACGCATCCGGCCAGCTCCGACGTCGACCAAGAGCACATTCCGGTGCTGGTCGTGCAGATGCCCTCCGAGCCGTCTGTGATCCGCTTCTACGTCGCCCTGCTCGCCGCGATGGGCGCGCCGCTGCGCCCGCGCCCACGACTGCCGGAAATGGAGCAATTGGCGCTGGCCTTGCTACGCAAGGTCGGCGTGCGCATGTTGATAATCGACGAGCTGCACAACGTCTTGGCTGGCAACAGCGTCAACCGGCGGGAATTCCTCAATCTGCTGCGCTTCCTCGGCAACGAGCTGCGCAT
The DNA here is from genome assembly GCF_015712105.2 of Pseudomonas chaetocerotis. Taxonomy (NCBI): domain Bacteria; kingdom Pseudomonadati; phylum Pseudomonadota; class Gammaproteobacteria; order Pseudomonadales; family Pseudomonadaceae; genus Pseudomonas; species Pseudomonas chaetocerotis. Next base: position 20,696 of record NZ_JACFYX020000020.1, on the reverse strand, counting down.
CCCACTGGTCGGGGTCGGCACGCGCGATGCCTACCTGGCGATTCGCTCTGACGACCAGTTAGAGAACCGGTTCGAGCCCATGATGCTGCCGCTGTGGGAGGTCAACGACGATTGCTGTTCATTGCTGGCCAGCTTTGCCGCGTCGCTCCCGCTGCGACGCCCTTCCACGATTGCCACGCCAGACATGGCGCGCTATCTGCTCACTCGCAGCGAGGGCACCATCGGCGAACTGGCGCACCTGCTGATGACGGCGGCCATCGCTGCTGTGGAGTGTGGCGAGGAGGCGATCAACCACCGCACGCTCAGCATGGCCGACTACACCGGGCCCAGCGAGCGGCGTCGGCAATTCGAGCGGGAACTGATGTGAGGCCGGCCGCACGCTGGCCGCTGCATCCGGCCCCCAGGGAAGGCGAAGCCTTATCCTCCTGGCTCCAGCGTATCGCCGCTTGCTATCAGATGGAGGTGCGCGACCTGCTGGCACACGATCTCGGTCATGGCCAGGTCGATGACCTGGATATCGCGCCACCAATGTCGTTGCTGACAGTGCTCTCCCAGCGAAGCGGCATCGAAGTGGACCGGCTGCGCTGCATGAGCGTTGCCGGTTGGGTGCCGTGGCTGCTGGACAGTCTCGACGACCGGATTTCGGCTGCCCTAGAAACCTATGCGTTCCAGTTCTCGGTGCTCCTACCAAGGCGCAATCGTAAAATTAGAATAGTCGCACGTTGGCGAGCCTGGCTACCTAGTCAGCCGATTGAACGAGCCTGTCCGCTCTGCCTGAATGATCCGGCGGGTCAAGCCATATTGCTCGCTTGGAAGCTGCCCCTGATGCTGAGTTGCCCGCTGCATGGCTGCTGGCTGGAGTCCTATTGGGGAATACCTGGACGGTTTCTCAGGTGGGAGAACGCCGACCCTTCACCACGCGCGGCCGGCGAAGCGATTACAGCGATGGATCGGCGCACCTGGCAGGGAATGACAACGGGCTATGTTGAGCTGCCGCGCCGGCGCATCCACGCCGGCCTCTGGTTTCGGATACTACGCACGTTGCTCGATGAGCTGAACACTCCGCTCTCAACGTGCGGAACCTACGCAGGATATATCCGTCATGTTTGGGAAGCCTGCGGGTATCCGCCGCGCGCTGGACAAAGTCTATGGCGACCGTATGAAACCTTGAATCCGGCAGTGCGGATACAGATGCTGGAAGCGGCGGCAACGGCAATTCGGTTGATCGAGTCGAGAGTGATAAGCCCACCGGGGGAGCAAGCAAAGCTATTCTGGTCGGAGCCGCAAACCGAGTTCACCAACGGTCTACCCACAAGGGAGCGGAAGCAGGAGTCCATCAACGTCTGGCAGGAGGCGATCAAGGCGATCAACAAAGCCGTCGCCGACGCTCGGCACAATCCTGAGACAGCCCGCTCACTGTTCGCGCTGGCTGCCAATGGACGGCGGCACGACCCCGAGTCCTTGGAGCGCTTACGCACTGAGTTTTCCAAAGACGGTATCCCACTGAAATTCTTGTCACATTATGATCCCGATGAACCCTTTGCGTGTCTTACATTAAATAACGCGTTATATGACAAATTTTGACGGCTAGAACTATCTGGTGCAAGCTGTCACATAATCGAACGTATATGTGACAGGTACGACATGCTGATAGGCTACATGCGGGTATCGAAGGCGGACGGCTCCCAGGCTACCGATTTGCAGCGCGACGCGCTGATTGCCGCCGGGGTCGATCCAGTACATCTTTACGAGGACCAGGCATCCGGCATGCGCGAGGATCGGCCCGGCTTGACGAGCTGCCTGAAGGCGTTGCGAACTGGCGACACACTGGTCGTGTGGAAACTGGATCGGCTCGGACGCGACCTGCGACATCTCATCAACACCGTGCACGACCTGACTGGGCGCGGCATCGGCTTGAAGGTATTAACCGGGCACGGCGCGGCCATCGACACCACGACCGCCGCCGGCAAGCTGGTCTTTGGCATCTTCGCCGCCCTGGCCGAGTTCGAGCGCGAGTTGATCGCGGAGCGCACGATTGCCGGCCTAGCCTCGGCCCGCGCGCGCGGGCGGAAAGGCGGCCGGCCGTTCAAGATGACCGCCGCCAAGCTGCGGCTGGCGATGGCGGCAATGGGTCAGCCAGAGACCAAGGTCGGCGACCTATGCCAGGAACTTGGCGTCACGCGGCAGACCCTGTATCGGCATGTTTCACCCAAGGGTGAGCTACGTCCAGATGGCGAGAAGCTACTCAGCCGAATTTGATGCCGGCATGAGGCAACGTAGCGACAGCGTGGTTTGTCTCAATGGGAAGCGCTCATGATCGATCTTTGAAGGCCCGCAGCAGTCGTGTCACAGACAGGACGAACAAACCGGTCAGCGTGAGGGCTGCGATACCCCAGTACTCTCCGATGAACGCGCCGGCCGTCGTGCCGGCCAGCACAATGGCGAGAATCGGCAAATGGCAGGGACAGGTGAGCACGGCCAGCGCGCCCCACAGGTAGCCGGTGATCGGTTTGTGCGTCTCGGACGGCAAGCGCTCGGGGCTGTTCATGGCAGACTCTCCGCGTGCTGTGCCGGCTCGGTCGGCATGGTGGCCAACTGCACCTCCAGATCGGCCAACGCTTCGCGCCGACGCTCGACGAACTGGCGCAGAACGGCAAGCTGCGCGGCCGCTTCATCGCCGTCCGCAGCATCCAGCGCCCGGCACAGCCGCGCCAGCGCGTCCAGGCCGATGCCCGCCTCGAAGGCCGCCCGCACGAAGCACAGCCGTTGCAAGGCGGCATCATCGAACAGGCCATAGCCGCCCGGGGTGCACGCCACCGGACGCAGCAATCCGCGCAGCAGGTAGTCGCGCACGATATGCACGCTCACCCCGGCATCAAGGGCCAGCCGGGACACGGTGTAGGCGCTCATTGAAAACCTCCTTTTTTTATCCAGCGCAGCAGGAAAGCTGCTTCACGTCCTTGTTGAAGGTCTGCGCCGCAAGCTTCAACCCCTCGACCATTGTCAGGTAGGGGAACAACTGGTCGGCCAGTTCCTGCACCGTCATGCGGTTGCGGATGGCGAGCACCGCCGTCTGGATCAGTTCGCCCGCTTCCGGGGCCACCGCCTGCACGCCGATGAGCCGTCCGCTACCTTCCTCGATGACCAGCTTGATGAAGCCGCGTGTGTCGAAGTTGGCAAGCGCTCGCGGAACGTTGTCGAGTGTCAGCGTGCGACTGTCGGTCTCGATGCCATCGTGGTGCGCTTCCGCCTCGCTGTAGCCCACGGTGGCGACTTGCGGGTCGGTGAACACCACTGCCGGCATCGCGGTCAGATTGAGGGCTGCGTCGCCGCCGGTCATGTTGATCGCGGCACGGGTGCCGGCGGCCGCTGCCACGTAGACGAACTGCGGCTGGTCGGTGCAGTCGCCGGCCGCGTAGATGTTCGGGTTGCTCGTGCGCATGCCTTGGTCGATAACGATGGCCCCTTGCGCATTGACAGTGACCCCCGCCGCGTCCAGCGCGAGGCTGCGCGTATTCGGTGCCCGACCGGTGGCAACCAGCAACTTGTCAGCGCGCAATTCACCGTGTCCGGTGGTCAGCACGAATTCGCCGTTCACATGGGCGACCTGGCTGGCTTGCGTGTGCTCCAGCACCTCGATGCCCTCGGCGCGGAAAGCGGCTGTCACGGCCTCGCCGATGGCCGGGTCTTCCCGGAAGAACAAGGTGCTGCGTGCCAGGATCGTGACCTGGCTGCCGAGCCGGGCAAAGGCTTGCGCCAGTTCCAACGCCACCACCGACGAACCGATCACGGCCAGGCGTGCGGGAATGGTGTCGCTGACAAGCGCTTCGGTGGAAGTCCAGTAGGGTGACTCTTTCAGGCCCGGAATCGGCGGCACGGCCGGACTGGCACCGGTGGCGACCAGGCAGCGGTCGAACGTTACCTCGCGCTCGCCACCCTCGTTCAAACGGACGACCAGGCTCTGGTCGTCCTTGAAACGCGCTTCACCGTGCAAAACGGTGATGGCTGGATTGCCGTCCAGGATGCCTTCGTATTTGGCGTGCCGCAGTTCATCGACACGGGCCTGCTGCTGGGCCAGCAGTTTGCTGCGGTCAATCGCAGGCACAGTTGCCGCAATACCGCCGTCGAACGGACTTTCCCGGCGCAGATGGGCAATATGGGCAGCGCGGATCATGATCTTGGACGGCACACAGCCGATATTGACGCAGGTGCCGCCGATGGTGCCGCGTTCGATCAGCGTGACCGTCGCGCCTTGCTCGACGGCCTTCAGCGCCGCCGCCATCGCGGCCCCGCCGCTGCCAATGATGGCGATATGCAAACCGGCGCCCTCAAGTGCATCACGGATTTTTGGTTCATCTTTGAAATCACCAACCCGGATCGAGCCTTGATAACCCAATGCGGCGATGGCGGCCAGCAGTTGGTTGTGGCTCACGGCGGTGTCTGCCATGACTTGCGCGCGGCTTTCTGGATAGGACACCACAGCGGCATTCACGCCGGGAATCTTTTCCAAAGCATCTTTGACATGGGTGGCGCAGGATGTGCAGGTCATGCCATTCACGGTGATTTCGGTCATTTTTTTACTCCATTGAATTTCGGGGTGCAGCAGGCATCGGCTTGGCGTTTTCGTTGGATGGCGTAGATGGTCAAGCCGATGAAAATCGCCAGCGCAGGCAGCAGCACATAGTCCAGATAGCCGGTCAGCGCGGACAAGCCGACCACACCGAGCAAAATGACCAGAACAGGGGTGAAGCAACACAGCGCCACGAGGGTTGTGCCAATGATGCTGACCCGCAGCAGTGTCTTCGGGTCTTTCATGATCAGTTCTTGACTGATGATGGGTAGCCCGCATCCTCGGTAGCCTTGGTCAGTTTCTGCACGCTGGTCTTGGCATCATCGAAGGTGACCACCGCTTCGCGCGTCTCGAAGGTCACGTCAACTTTACTGACGCCATCGACCTTGGAAATCGCCTTCTTGACAGTGATCGGACAGGCCGAGCAGGTCATGCCCGGTACGGACAGCGTAACGGTCTGGGTGGCGGCCCACACGGGGGCAACAACGGCAGCGAGGGCAAGGGCGGAAAGCAGCTTTTTCATGGTGAACTCCTGTGATCAATAGAAAAATGGCACGACGTAGGGAAATCCGAGCGCGACCAAAACCAGCACGGCCACGCCCCAGAAAATGAGCTTGTAAGTAGCTCGCACTTGGGGAATCGCGCAAACCTCACCCGGTTTGCAGGCGGCTGACGGCCGGTAGATGCGCCGCCAGGCGAAGAACAACGCCACCAGCGCCACGCCGATAAAGATGGGGCGATAGGGTTCCAACACCGTCAAGTTGCCGATCCAAGCGCCGCTGAACCCCAAGGCGATCAGAACCAGCGGCCCGAGGCAGCAAGCCGAGGCGAGGATGGCGGCCAGCCCGCCAGTGAAGAGCGCGCCGCGCCCGTTTTGAGGTTCAGACATACGTTTGTCCTTTCGAATCTGAATTGGATAGCTTAAGCTTACTTCCGTAGTTATGTACGGAGTCAAGCGATATGGAAAACAATTTGGAGAACCTGACCATTGGCGTTTTCGCCAGGACGGCCGGGGTCAATGTGGAGACCATCCGGTTCTATCAGCGCAAGGGCTTGCTCCCGGAACCGGACAAGCCTTACGGCAGCATTCGCCGCTATGGCGAGACGGATGTAACGCGGGTGCGCTTCGTGAAATCAGCCCAGCGGTTGGGCTTCAGCCTGGATGAGATCGCCGAGCTGCTGCGGCTGGAGGATGGCACCCATTGCGAGGAAGCCAGCAGCCTGGCCGAGCACAAGCTCAAGGACGTGCGCGAGAGGATGGCTGACCTGGCGCGCATGGAGGCCGTGCTGTCTGATTTGGTGTGCGCCTGCCATGCGCGGAAGGGGAACGTTTCCTGCCCGCTGATTGCGTCACTGCAAGGGAAGAAAGAACCGCGCAGTGCGGACGCGGTGTAGCCCGAGGGAACTACGCCTTAGCGTGCTTTATTTTCCGTTTTCTGAGGCGACTCCAACGTCAGAAAAGACCGTGCGGTCGACTTTTGATATTTCGTGCTGTCGCCTTCTGAAAGTGACAGGCGCGGCACGGGAATCAAGGCATTGCGATTCTCGAAAATAGTTCTTGAAATTCTATTCTTGATTGCATATCATCTCAACGAGTTTCGATAAGAAAGGATGCCCATGCGACCGTCTGTTGTGCTTGACATGAAGCGAAGCGCAGTGCGTGAAGCGGTAGGCCGCTTTCGCGCCGCGAACCCGCGCGTCTTCGGCTCGGTGCTGCATGGCACCGACCGGGATGGCAGCGACCTCGACCTGTTGGTCGATGCGCTGCCCGGTGCCACGTTGTTGGACTTGGGCGATTTGGAAGAAGAACTGAAATCGCTGCTCGGCGTTGACGTCGATCTGCTGACTCCCGGCGACCTGCCGCCGAAGTTCCGGGCCAAGGTGCTCGCGGAGGCGCAACCGATATGAGCGAGAACCGCCTGCCCGATTACCTCGACCACATTCAGCAGGCCGCAACCGATGCGCGCAGCTTCGTGGAAGGGATGGCCAAGGACGACTTCTTGGCCGACAAGCGCACCCAGCAGGCCGTCATGATGAGCCTGATCGTCATCGGCGAGGCGGCCACAAAGGTGATGGATGGCTACGTCGAGTTCACCCAGGCGCATGCCGACGTGCCGTGGCGCAGCATGCGCAATATGCGTAATCGCATGGCTCACGGCTATTTCGACATCAACCTCGATGTGGTGTGGGAGACGGTACAGGAATGGCTGCCGGCGTTGCTCCAGCAATTGCCCGCCGTGCGTCAGGATGCCGACGATGAAGACCGTAACGACAAAGGCATGGAGCCATGACCAATCAAGCCGCCGATGTTCGGCCCCTCTGGCGTGTTCGATCCCGCGACCTATGAGCCGCGCTCGGGCAAGACCTTCTGGATGGCCGCAACGGACGTGAGTTCGCTGGTGGGCAAGGAGGCAGCAGCCGACACGCTCATCGGCAACTGCACGACCGCACGACCAGCCTCCCGTTCAAATTCGAGTTAGAACTCATATCCAGCCTGTCTGGGGGCACTGTGAAAGAGGGATCTCCGATGACTGTTGAATCGAGAATATTTTCTGTAGCCGAGTATGTTCAGCCGTCCGAAGGCGAGCCTATTCGTTCCGTTGTGCTTGAAACCCGAGACTCAATTATCGTGGTTTGGCATGTCCATCCCGGGCAGGAAATTGCGGCTCACATTCATCCTCACGGCCAAGACACGTGGACTGTTTTGTCGGGAATGGCTGATTACTTTCAGGGCAATGGGATTGTTCGTGCCCTCAGGGAAGGTGAGATAGCCGTGGCAAGACCGGGCCAAGTGCACGGGGCGCGAAATACAGGTACCGAGCCATTTGTGTTCGTCTCGGTTGTGGCATCAGCCAATGCCGGTTTCGTATTGGCTGAGCGATAGAGCCCAATCTCTGGAGTTGGTCCAATGAGCGGTCGGGGAGATAGGTAACAGACATGCAGCGGACACGGCTGCTAAACCAGGTCGCAAACCTCCTTGCGTCGCAGCGTGCCGCAAGCGACGCGATCAATCGAATGGGGTCGGCATGAGACTGAACACCATCCAGTTCCCGACCGCGTAGCCGCCTGTCCTGCCGATCAGGTCTTGACCATCGACGCCTGGGATCAGTCCTGAATGTTCTTGGAGACCACTACGTTATGAGCCGCAGCCGCCGCAAAACACCCATCGTCGGGCACACGACCTGCGGCAGCGAGCGCGAGGACAAGAAGCTCTGGCATCAGCGCTGGCGCACCCGTGAGCGCACGGCGCTGACCAGCGCGTCGCCCGAAGCCCTGAGCGCCCATCTGCCCCTGCTGGAAAACCAGGCCAGCAGCGTCTGGTCGATGGGCAAGGATGGCCGCTCCTACTGGCCCGTCAAGCGCCAGGCCGCCACGGCGGATCGCATCGCCAATCACAAGGGACGCAACCCGCAAGAACGCGCCTCCCTGAAAAAGCGCCTGCTGCGCAAGTGGATGAGCAAATGAAGCTCTCCTTCCATCAGCACATTGCGCTGTTCTGGATGATCGGTGCTCCGGGCGTCTTCGCGCCCGTGATCGAGAACGCCAAGCGGCCCGATGCCGGCGCCGTCATGGCGTGGGGTGTCGCGATCGTGGCGGTGATGATCCTCTTCACCCCTTTGCTGCTGCGCTGTCCACCATTCCGGCGCTGGTATGGCCGGACGGATGCGCTGTCGGAGCGGCAGCGCCAGGCGCTTGCCGAGCGCGGCCTGCGCCGCTACTACCAGACCGCTTTCGATGACGGCTACGTGCCCCGCGTGATGCCCTACGTGTGGCGCATCATCTGGACGGTCGGCGGGTTGATGGCTGTGACCGCCGTACTGCCTACCAACACCGGACGGCCAGCCTTCGATGCCTTGGTGGTCTTCTCGACCTGGTATCCGATAGGCGTGATGCTGCTGGTTTTCGCGTCGAGGCCCCTTGGCCGGTTGATTCGCCAAAGAGCACAGGAGCGGCGGAAATGAGCACGTCAACCATCGAGGCGCTGGCCAGCGCCTGGGCAAGGATTGCCGAGGAAGCGGAATTCCCCGCTGACTACGAGGGGACTGCCACACCACAAGCGCATCGGGCTAGCGAAGCTATTCAGGAGCAGATTCGGGAGCGCATCGTCGCCACCAACGACATGCGGCTGTTCAGCCTGCTGCACCTGCTGGGTCAGGCGTCGCTGCGCATGGAGCAAGCGCTGTGGCCGGAGGATTACGAGCGGATGACGCGCGAGGTTGAGGAAGCCCTGCGGCAAGCCACCGACGCCAACGCCAGATCGTACACCCACGAAGAAGTGATGCAGGCGATGCAGGAACGCATCGACCGGGCGCGAGACAAGCCATGTTGATTGGCTATGCGCGCGTCTCGACGCAGGATCAGAACCTGGAGCTGCAACGCGAAGCCTTGAGCAAGGCCGGATGTAAAAAGGTCTTCGAGGACAAGGTGAGTGGCACGCGGGCAGACCGGCCTGGCTTGGCCAAGACGCTCGAAATGCTGCGCGAAGGCGATACTTTGGTCGTCTGGAAGCTCGACCGGCTGGGCCGGTCGGTCAAGCAACTGGTCGATCTGGTCGGCGATCTGCACAAGCACGGTGTCCAGTTCAGGAGCCTCACCGACTCCATCGACACCGGCACACCATCCGGGCGGTTCTTCTTCCACGTCATGGCGAGCCTTGCCGAAATGGAGCGCGAGCTGACCGTCGAGCGCACCCGCGCCGGGCTGGAAGTCGCCAAGCAGCTCGGCCGCAAAGGCGGCCGCAAGCCGAAGATGACCGACAGCAAGATCGAGTCGGCCAAGAAGCTGCTGGCCAGCGGGGTGCCGCCCAAGGACGTGGCCAAGAACCTCGGCGTGTCCATTCCGACGCTGTACCGCTGGGTGCCAGCCTCCACGCACGCTTAGCGTGCTTTATTTTCCGTTTTCTGAGACGACCCCTGCAAGACCTCGGCGCCAGCTATGGCCAGCGCACGATCATCAGCGGTGTGACCACCACCGAGTTTGTCGGCGGCCAGGTGGTCGCCGTGGTCGGGCCCAATGCCGCAGGTAAATCGACCCTGTTCAAACGCATGGCAGGGCTGATCGACGGGCCCGGCGAGGTAAAGCTGCAAGGCGCGGAAAAAGGCATGAAAGGCATCAGCTACATGCCCCAGGGCCTCAACGCCAGCGCCCGTTTGACCGTGTACGAATCGGTGCTGCTGGCGCGCAAGCAACTGACACCGGGTTGGGTGGTCCACGATGACGAACTGAAACTGGTCGATGAGATCCTCGACGCCCTGGGCATTACGCCGCTGTCATTCCGCAACCTGGGTGAACTCAGCGGCGGCCAGCAACAACTGGTCTCAATCGCCCAGACGCTGGTGCGCGAACCGCAGATCCTGCTGATGGACGAGCCCACCAGCGCCCTCGACATGCACCGCCAGGTCCAGGTGCTGAACTTCATGCGCGACCTGGCGCGAAAGCGCGAAGTCATCGTGTTCATCGCCATCCATGACCTGAACCAGGCCTTGCGCTTCGCCGATCAGGTGCTGGTCATCGCCGATGGCACCGCTCAGGGCAGCGGCCCGAGCCATGAAGTGATCAACGAGCAGATGCTGCGCGCGGTGTACAAGGTCGAGGCGCGCATCGAACGCTGCAGCCGTGGGCAGCACCATATCCTGATCGACGATATCGTCTGAACCGCTACGGCTGCAGCCCTTCCAGCGCCGTGCCGACCGCTTCCAGTAGCAAGTGCGCATGCTCCTGTTCGAAGGCCAGCAGCGGGCGAATCTTCAGCACGTTTTCCAGCGGCCCGGCAGCACTGATCAATACGCCCTGCTCGCGCATCGCGTTGACCACCTGACGGGTCTGCGTGGCGGCAGGCGCTTTTGTGGCGCGATCGGTCACCAGCTCGACCCCCAGGAACATCCCGGCACCGCGCACATCGCCGATGATCGGGTAACGCTCGGCCAGCTCCCGCAACCCCGTCAACAGACATTCACCCAGGGTGTGCGAGCGCTGCTGCAACTGTTCGTCACGGATGACGTCCAGCACGGCCTGCCCCGCTGCGCAGGACACCGGGTTGCCGCCAAAGGTGTTGAAGTAGCGCATGTTCTGGCCAAAGTGATCGACCACTTGCGCTCGACCGACCAGGCCGGCGATGGGGTGGCCGTTGCCCATCGGCTTGCCCAGGGTCAGGAGGTCGGGGCGCACGTCGTGCCGCTGGAAACCCCACATGTTCAGGCCAGTGCGGGCGAAGCCGGACTGGACTTCATCGGCGATGTACAACAGGCCTTCGGCCTGGGCCAATGCGATCCCTTCGGCGATGCAGCCGGTTGGGCCCGCAAAGACGCCATCGCTGGCGAAAATGCCGTCGAGCAGGATCGCCGCCGGACGAATGCCGTGTTTGCGCAGGTCATCGATGGCCGCACGGACGTCAGCCACGAAGGTCGAGGCCACTTGATCCGCACCCAGCCGATAAGCATCGGGGGCGCGAACGGTGCGCACGTGGGGTGGCAGAACCATGCTCGGGCCGAGCGACGGAGAAAGCTCGGCGATATCACCCGTGACGCCATGATACGCGAAGCGGGTGATGATCACGCCGGTGCCGCCGGTAAACTGTTTGGCGATGCGCAACGCCAGATCGTTGGCCTCGCTGCCGGTGCACGTAAACATGACCCGCTCGAGGTACTCGGGAAAGGTGCCCAGCAGTTGCTCGGCGTAATCGAGCATGCCCTCCTGCAAGTAGCGAGTGTGGGTGTTGAGTTGCCCGGCCTGCCGGCTGATCGCCTCGACCACCCGGGGATGACAATGCCCCACCGACGCCACGTTATTGTAGGCATCCAGATACCGCCGGCCTTGTTCGTCGTACAGCCACACGCCCTCGCCGCGCACCGTGTGCAAGGGGTGTTCGTAGAACAGTCGATAGGCCGGGCCGAGCAACCGTGCCCGGCGTTCGACAAGGCGTTTTTCCTTGTCTGACAGGCGATCGGCATCTTCAGAAGTGAAACCGTTGATCATGCTCATGCGCCAACCTCCTGGGTGCAAGCGGCAAGGATTCTGTCGTGGATCTCGGCGGGTGCCATTGCGGACAATCCCGCCAGGGCATCCTGGGCGCGGTATGAGTTGCGCAGGATGTACTCGCGATTGTCCGGGTGCAGGTCGGCCCGCCAATAATTGATGCACAACGACAACGCCAGGCGTGTGGAGATCAGCACCGGCAGCAGTTGCAATTCTTCGCCGGTGAGGGGATTGACCTGGTGATAGGCGCGGATCATGTCCAGCGCCGGGGCCAGGACGTCGCCCGCCACCCCCAATTGGTACGATGCCGCGACCGCGACCTCGTTGACCAACGGCGCGTGGACCATGTCGCCAAAATCCAGGATGTTGCGCAACACATCGGGCTGATCCGGATCGACGATGATGTTGTGCGGGTTCATGTCGTTATGGATCACCTGGTGGCGCAGCGTGGCGCACTTGCCCAGTACCTGGGATTCGAAGCGGTCCAGGCTGTGTTCGATCCGGTCGCGACGAACGCCCGGCTCGATGTGTTTCAGCCGGGGCCTGAGGCGCTGGGCGTGTTGCATGTCCCACAGCAGGACGTGCCCGGCAGCGGGATGGCTGAAGCCGTCCAGGGCCAGGTCGAACCGGGCGAGCGCTTGGCCCAGGTTCTGCCTGAAATTCACCGATGTGTGGGCGACGCGGTGCAGCGGCAAGCCGTCAACGAAGGACAGGAGACGGACCAACATGCGCTGGCCTTCGATTTCGACCGGCTCCACGAATCGCCCGCCGAGTGATGCAAAGACACGCTGCACCGGCAACGCCGGATCGTTACGCTCGATCTGGAGCATGGCCTGGTTATGGAAGTCCACGACCTGCGGGTTTTCCAATGGATGCGACAACTTGAACAGACGCGACGTACCGTCCGCGAGCATGACCCGGAAATTGAGGTCGCGCTCGCCGCCCAGTTGCTCGAGTTTTCCGCTGATCGCGTAGTGCTGCGCAAGGACCCCAAGGACCTGCCCGTCACTGACACGGGCAGGGGCCGCCTCCAGCAGACAGGGTTGCGCCGATACTTTCTCAAGCGGCATTGTTCATGACTCCTCGCTTCGGTGATGTGGCCTGCTCGCGCAGGCCCCTTGCATTACTTGTTGGCCCAAGCGATGAAACGCTCTTCCAGGTCTTCGCCGTGGTCGATCCAGAACTCGGCATCCGTGGCCCGGGCGTTCTTCAGGTTATCCGGTGAAGTCGGCAGTTTGCTGCCCACCGCCTCATCGACCAGTGCCACGGTTTTGGTGTTGCTTGGCCCATAAGGAATGGCCTCGACAAAGTGCTTCTGCTGAACCGGTGCACTGGCAAACGCGATGAAGTTTTCCGCCAGGGCCTTCTTCGGCGAGCCTTTGACGATGGCCCAGTGATCCAGGTCGTACAGGCTGCCATTCCACTGCATTTCAAACGATTGTCCCTCCGCCTGCGCCGAGGTGACACGCCCGTTATAGGCCGAAGTCATCACCACGTCGCCTGCCGCCAGCCATTGCAACGGCTGCGCGCCGGATTCCCACCACTGGATGTCGGGCTTGATCTGATCCAGTTTGCGGAAGGCCCGCTGCACGCCCTCCTCGGTGCCGAGCAAGGTGTAGACATCTTCCTTGGCCACGCCATCGGCCAACAGGGCGAACTCCAGGGTGAACTTGGCGCCACGGCGCAGGCCGCGCTTGCCGGGGTATTTCTTCACGTCCCAGAAATCCGCCCAGCCCTGTGGCGCGCTGGCGAGTTTTTTCGGGTCGTATGTCAGAACGGTAGACCAGATGAAGATACCCACCCCGCAATCGCTGACGGCGGCCGGGATGAAATCTTCTTTCTTGCCGATGCGCGACCAGTCCAATGGCTCGAACAGGCCTTCGCTACAACCGCGCAACAGCTCGGGGGATTCGACCTCGACCACGTCCCAGCTGGTTTTCCCGGTGTCGGCCATGACCCGGATCTTGGCCATTTCGCCGTTGTAGTCATCGGCCGTGATCGCCACTTTCTTTTCCGAGGTGAAGGGTTTGTAGAAGGCTTTTTCCTGGGCCTGGCGGTTGTTGCCGCCGAAGGACACCACGGTCAGTTTTTCAGCGGCGCTCAAAGGGCCGGCAAGCATTCCAAGCATCAGTACAGTTGCGATTTTGCTGTTCATGCGTCTCTCCGAATTCGCTACGTGCGTGAGCGGCAGCTAAGGGATGGCAGGTGGTTTTTTTGTTTTTGGCAGCAATATTTCGGTCAGCGCCGGGTGTCTTGCACCTGGTGGCCGGCGCACGGCGATGATTCCGAGGCGCAGCTCATTAGTAACATATTTAGAATATGATGCATCATAATTTTTACTGGTATAGTCTCACCACTCCACCCCTTCCTCAGGAGCGCCTGCATGACCGAGCAACGAACCCTCCTCCTCACCGGTGCGAGCCGTGGCATCGGCCATGCCACGGTGAAGCACTTCAACGCTGCGGGCTGGCGCGTGTTTACGGCCTCGCGACAGAACTGGACCGAAGGCTGCCCCTGGGCTGAAGGCGAGTTGAACCACATCCACCTGGACCTGGAAGACATCGACGAAGTGCGCCGCAGCCTGCCATTGATCCGGGAGAAACTCGGCGGACGCCTCGATGCCCTGGTGAACAACGCCGGCATTTCACCCAAAGGCGAAGCCGGCGCACGATTGGGCGTGCTGGAATCCGATTACGCCACCTGGCTCAGCGTGTTCAACGTCAACCTGTTTTCCACGGCGTTACTGGCCCAAGGGCTGTTCGATGAGCTCAAGGCGGCGCAAGGCTCGGTGATCAACGTCACCTCGATTGCAGGTTCCAGGGTGCACCCGTTTGCCGGGGTCGCCTACGCCTGCTCGAAAGCTGCACTGGCCGCACTGACGCGGGAAATGGCCCATGATTTCGGGCCACACGGTGTGCGGGTCAATGCGATTGCACCGGGTGAGATCGAGACGTCGATCCTGTCTGCCGGGACCGAACTGATCGTCGATCAGCAGATCCCCATGCACCGCTTGGGCAAGCCGGAAGAAGTCGCATCCCTGGTGCATTTCCTCTGCACCCGAGGCGCGTCGTACATCAACGGTTCGGAGATTCATGTCAACGGTGGTCAGCACGTCTGAAATAATCTGGAAATCCCGGCCGGAAACTTCCATCATTCGGGCCGGGCATCCGCCGCAGATGAGCGATCAATGAGCAACCCCTACCCTATTCAAACCCTCAATCACTCTTACCTGGGCAGTGGCATCTACGAGTTGCTGCGCGAGGCACTGATCACCGGGCGTTTCCAGCCCGATGACCGCCTGCGCATCCGCGACCTGGCCGAACAACTGGGCACCAGCGTCACACCGGTGCGCGACGCGATCCTGCAACTGGCCAAGGAACAGGCGCTGATCCTCAAGACCCCGCGTGACATCCGCGTACCCATCCTCACCGCCGCGCAATACGGCGAGATCCGCAGCATCCGCCTGGCGCTTGAAGGCCTGGCTGCGGAGACGGCCGCCGCGCTGGTGACCGACAGCGAACTCGCAGACCTGCAAGCCTGCATCGAAAACAACATCGCCGCGATCAACGCCCAGGACTTGCAAGCCGCTCTCAAGTGCAATCAGCAATTTCACTACGCGCTGACCACCATCGCGCGCATGCCGGTGCTGGCGGGTTTGCTCGATAGCCTGTGGATGCGCACCGGCCCACTGATCGCCCGTGCCTATGGCAACTTCAACGAGCGCATGGCCATCGACCATCACTGGGAAGTGCTCGACGCACTCAAGCGCCGCGATGGCGCGGCGGCACGGGCGGCCATCTGCCGTGACATTCTCGATGGCAACGAGAAGATGCTCGAGTACATCGAGATGGCGCAGGCGGACTGATTGGCAGTCAATTCTACTGTTGACGAAACATAGATGACCAGTTAGTTTATTAAAACTTTCTCATCACTGGATGTCTCTGTCATGGCTCGCCCGGTCAACCTCGAAGTCAGATCCCGTTTGCTGTCGATTGGCCGCCAGGTGGTTCACAACCGTGGCTTCAACGGCTGCGGCGTCCAGGACATCACCGCCGCTGCCGAGATTCCCAAGGGCTCTTTCTACAACTACTTCGCCAGCAAGGAAGACTTCGCGGCAGAGATCCTCGAGGAATACTGGACCTCGATCGAAACCCGCCACGGGCCGATCTTCTACGACGCCCGGGTCAAGCCGCTGGAGCGCATCGGCCAGTTCTTCCAGGCCCTGGTGCTCGAGCACGGCGAGCATGAATACAGCCTGGGTTGCCTGATTGGCAACCTGTCCCTGGAAATGTCCAATGGCAGCGAACAAACCCGCAAGCGTCTGGCCGATGTGCTGGCGCGCTGGGAAGGTTTGCTCGCGAGCTGCCTGCGTGAAGCGCAGCAGCGCCGCGAACTCTCTGAAACTCACGACGCCGAAGCGCTGGCCAGTGTCATCGTCGAAGGCTGGGAAGGTGCGGTCATGCGCGGCAAGGTCCTGCGCGACGGTGCACCTCTGCAGCGTTTCGTATCGATGGTCTTGCCTCGGCTATTGGAGTGAGTTTTTTTTCCTCATTAATAAGACGACTGGTCATTTATATAAAGCAATATTCACGTCTCATCCACGCAAGCACCCAAGAGGTAAATCGTCATGAGCCATCTGTACGCCGACCCCGCCGAACCCGCACTGCCTGCCACTGGTTTCAAGCTCGACCTGAGCAAAGCCGCCCTGGTGGTCATCGACCCACAGAACGACTTCCTCAGCCCTGCCGGCGCCAGTTGGGCGGTGTTCGGTGAGAGCATCGTCGAGAACAACACCGTCGAAAACCTGGAAAAACTGTTCAAGGCCTTCAAGGCTCACGACCTGCCCGTGGCCGTGTCGCCACACTATTACTACCCGCACGACCACGACTGGCATTTTGGCGGTCCGCTGGAAAAGGTCATGCACAGCATCTGCATGTTCGATCGCAAGGGACCGAACACCCTGGAAAACTTCGAAGGCTCCGGCGCCGATTTCCTCGAGATCTACAAGCCGTACATTCTCGACGGCGAGACCATCATCGCCTCGCCGCACAAGGTCTACGGCCCGGAAACCAACGACCTGGCGCTGCAATTGCGCAAGAAAGGCGTGTCGCAGATCATCCTCGCCGGCATGGCGGCCAACCTTTGCGTGGAATCACACCTGCGCGAACTGCTCGAACAGGGCTTTGAAATAGTCGTGGTACGCGACGCCACCGCCGGCCCGCGCCTGCCGGATGGCGACGGCTACCTGGCGGCCATCATCAATTACCGCTTCCTCGCCCACGGGCTGTGGACCACCGAAGAGACTATCGCGCAACTGCAACCGGCTTGATCGTGCCCGAGCGGCCGGGCATCGCGCCCCCCCGCTCTTTCTCGAGAACCCCCGATGAAAATCCCCGCCCGTTATGAGCATTTCGTTTTCGGCGTCGTTCAATCCGGCCTGACCTGCGCGGTCGCGGCCGCCATCGCCACCACACCCCATGCGCTCGACCTGGCCTTTGCCGGCCGCTGGTTGAACGCGTGGGCGCTGTCGTGGGTATCGATGTTGCCGGTGGTGGTGCTGGCGGCGCCGATGATTCGGCGCGTGGTGAGGCGGATGACGGTGGGCTGAATGACTTGGCTATGACTCACCCAACACACCGCCATCGCGAGCATGCTCGCTCCTACCGGGGGCTTCGGGGCTGCTCGCGACAGGCGCGCAAGCCCGCACCCGACGCACGAAATACTGTGCCCGTTCGCATTTTCGCAATAAACCACTTTTCATCCGCGCATTTGTAGCCGCTTCGTTCACGGACAAGCCGGTACATTAGACCTCCATGGTCCCGCAGAGCGACCGACAACAAAACCTACAGCTCGCCCAAGAAAATCTGCCAACCATTCGGAGTCTTTCCATGAGCACATTGCGCACTACAGCTTTCCAACTCGCGAGTCTGGCCCTGTTCATCGGTAGCGCCACCCAGGCCATGGCCGAGGACATCACGTTCGTATCCCAGGGCGGTGCTTATCAGGAAGCCCAGAGCAAGGCGATCCTGGAGCCTGCGGCGAAAAAGCTCGGTCTGACGCTCAAACAGGACAGCTCGCCCAAGGCCTACCCGATCATCAAGACCCAGGTCGAGAGCGGCAAGGTCACCTGGGACGTGGTGGACCTGCCCACTGGCGACTGCATCCGTGGCGAAGCCGAAGGGCTGTTCGAGAAGCTCGACCTTGCGCTGATTCCCAATGCCGCGCAAATACCCGACAGCCTCAAGGACGAATACAGCGTCGGCTACATCAGCTACTCCACGGTGCTGGCGTATCGCACGGACGCGTTCAAAGGCGCGGACGTACCCAAGACCTGGGCCGACTTCTGGGACACCAAAAAATACCCGGGCCAGCGCTCCCTACGTAACCTGCCACGTCCAACTCTGGAAATCGCGCTGCTGGCCGATGGCGTGCCGATGGACAAGCTCTATCTGCTGGACGTCGATCGCGCCTTCCGCAAGCTTGAGCAGATCAAGCCCGACATCGCCACCTGGTGGACGTCCGGCGGGCAGTCGGCGCAGCTGATCAGCGACGGCGAAGTGGACATGATCCAGGCCTGGAACGGCCGTATCACCGCCGTACAGGCCGCCGGCGCACCCGTGGCATTCGACTACAACCAGGGTGTGCTGGAAACCAACTCGTTGTGCGTCCTCAAAGGCTCGCCGCACAAGGTGGCCGCCATGAAATTCGTCAACGAGGCCATCGATGCCAAACTGCAAGCGGCGTTGCCGATGATCATCGACTACGGCCCGCTCAACCCCGAAGCCTTCAAGACCGGGGTAATCCCGGCCGAGCGCGAGGCCAAGCTGCCTTCCGCACCCGGCAACATCTCGCGCCAGGCCCTGCTCTCGGCGCAATGGTGGGCCTCCGAAGCCGGGGTCAAGGCCGAAGAACGCTGGTTGTCCTTCGTCCAGAAAAAATAGCCATCGGCCGTTGCTGCGCCGCAGGCCAGAGGCCTCGGCGCAGGACATGCCGTCTGCCCCCGCGATTTCGACATAAAGCGCTTGCGCACCGGTCAATTGCGTCCACTTCATTCGTTGGCATCCCGGTACATTAGGCCTGAGGGTCCCGCAGAGTGACCTGTGCAGACAACTCGCGCTCGCCTCAAGTACCTGCCCACCATTGGGAGTTCTTCACATGACATTACCCGAGCACCGCACCCTGCTGTCCGCCAGGACGACTGCCACCGCCAGCGCTACCCGTCAGTGCTGGATACCCTCCAGCACTGCGCAGTGACGAGAGGTCATCATGTCCAACGCCTATCTCGCCAAATCCATGCCCGACTCCAGCGACCAGCAGCACCAGCCGCCCATGACCAGCGAAGACGCCCTGGCCCGTGAAGAACGCAAGGAGCACACCTCCATGCTGTTGCTGCTCACCCCGGCGCTGGTCATGGTCGTGGTGCTGTTGATCATGCCGCTGTGCTGGCTGGCCTTTCAGTCGGTCCAGACCGAGGAAGGGTTTTCCCTGGCCAACTACATCCGGATTTTCCAGGAAAGCATTTACTGGGACACCTTCGCCCTGACCTTCAAGATCAGTTTCCTGGTGACGATCCTGTCGATCGTCATGGGCTTCCCCATTGCCTACGCCGCTTCGCGCCTGCAGGGTTTCTGGGCCAACCTGATTCTGATCTGCGTGATCCTGCCGTTCTGGACCAGCGTGCTGGTGCGGGCCTATGCCTGGCTGGTGCTCCTGCAACGCCGCGGACTGGTCAATCAGACGCTGATGGACCTTGGCATCATCGACCAACCCCTGACGCTGATGCACAACACCACTGGCACGGTAATCGGCACCCTGCACGTCATGCTGCCCTTTATGGTCCTGCCGCTGTATTCGGTGATGAAAAAAATCCCCCAGGACCTCATGCAAGCGTCCGAGAGCCTTGGCGCCAAACCCTTCTACACCTTCCGCCGGGTCTTCCTGCCGATGGCAGCGCCGGGGGTCATGGCCGGTTCCATCCTGGTGTTCGTCATCTGCCTAGGCTTCTTCATCACCCCGGAACTGCTCGGCGGTGGCCGCACGATCCTGGTGTCGATGCTGGTGCAACGCAACGTCGAGCTCTATCACGCCTGGGGCGCAGCCAGCGCAGTCGGCCTGGTGCTGCTGTTTGTGGTGTTCCTGATCTTCTGGGGCATCAATCGCTTCATCCCCATCGAACGCATCCTGGGAGCGCGCTAAATGAACCTGCTTGCCAACCTGCGTCACCTTCGCCTGTCCCACGTGCTGTTCACGGTGCTGGTCGCGGCGATCCTGCTGTACCTGATCATCCCGGTGCTGATCGTGGTACCCATGTCGTTCTCCGAGGCGCGCTTCCTGCAATTCCCTCCCAAGCAATGGTCCTTCCACTGGTACGAGGCGTTCTTCAACAGCGTGGAGTGGATGTCGGCGGCGCGGGTCAGTCTGATCACGGCATTTTTCACCATGGCCATCAGCCTGCCGATTGGTATGGCGGCCGCCTACGCCATCAACAACTCCAGCCTGAAGGTGGTGCGTACGCTGCAGATCATCCTGCTGCTGCCGATGATGGTGCCCATCATCCTGATCGCCGCCGGCGTGTTCTTCGTTTACGCCCGGGTCGGCCTGATCAGCACGCTGACCGGCCTGGTGCTGGCGCACATCATGCTCGCCTTGCCCTACGTGATCATCGCGCTGCTGGCCGGTCTGCGTAACTTCGACATGTCCCAGGAAATGGTGGCGCGCAGCCTGGGCATGAACCGCTTTCGCGCCTTCATGGCCGTGACCCTGCCGCAGATCAAGCCCAGTGTGGTCTCGGCGACACTGTTCGCCTTCATCACCTCGCTGGATGAAACTGTGGTGGCGCTGTTCATCTCCGGCGGCGACAACCAGACTCTGACCAAGCGCATGTTCACGGCGCTGCGCGACGAGATCGATCCGACCATTGCCGCTATCAGTTCGATCCTGATCCTGGCGTCGCTGATCCTGGTGGTGATTGCCGGTCGCAACAAACAATAACCAACAACGCACTCCCCCTCTGCAAACACACTTGCCCGCCATTGCGGGCAAGTGTGTTTTTGCGTCCTGACCACGCACGCCCATGCCGACGTGCAGCCCAGCACAGCCTGCCGTCACACGGCTTAATTCAGCATCTATCACCCGTGTCCAGGCCCATCTC
>NZ_JACFYX020000002.1:0-491526 GCF_015712105.2 Pseudomonas chaetocerotis | reverse complement strand
ACGCGCCACCCAGGGGTTGGTCGAGGCCGGCAAGCCGGTGGACGGCGAGCTGCTGCAATTCCTGTCGCCGCTGGGCTGGGAGCACATCAACCTAACCGGCGATTACGTCTGGCGGCAGAGCCGCAGACTGGAAGACGGGAAGTTTCGGCCCTTACGGATGCCCGGAAAACCTTAGCGTACGATTTTTTCCGAATTCTGCGGGCTCCCCTTATTCATCATTGCTATCAGTCCGGATAAGGCTTTGGTTTTTTCAAATAATCCAGACATCGTAGTTTTTGATCTTCTCAAGCCGCATGCTCGTGCTCGGCTGATCAACCTGTACACTTTGGGAAAAGCGCAGACGGCGTACTACTGTGATGGTGCGCAAGGTGAGTTTGTCAGCGCTCATCTCGGCTGGGCGTTGACCCGTCCAGATATTTCGGATCAGCGCCAGTATGTCCAAGATTTTTTGCTGGCTGAAGACGCTTGGCATCATTAGAAACTTTATCCACAGACTCACCTGACAAGAAGGTGAGTCTTTGCCGGCTCTGGCGAATTAAGCATGCCCGTTATTGACCGTTCTCTGCCGGTCGTAGCTGAGGCGTGCGCCGGTAAATTTGAATGCGAACCCTGATCAGCTGAAATGCAATTGGCTGATCAGTGGATATGCAAATGGGTGGTCAAGTCAGTAAAGTCACGTACTATTAGGCACCAGCGCACAGACTGCTCAAGAGTGAGCGCAATCTCAAAAAATCGGGATATCAAACGCTTAGAAAGTCCCTGTCCAGTGCAAGCTCGGACAGGGACGCTCCGGCTGGGACTAAGGATTGCCAGCCATCTGTCGAGCGTAATGGCGATCGCTGAGGTCTTTCTTGGGGTCAGCCTTGGCCCACCGCTCAGGTTTTCTGCAGTTCGTGCAGGTCAGTATCTGCTTATCAGGGCTGAGGCTGTATAGACGCCTCTCAGAGTCAACTTTGATCTTCAATCCAACATCTGAGACCTCGAATCCTGGTACTTCCTGCCCTATTCGATCCATGGTTTCAAATCGGAACGACCAGCGTTTAATCTGACTTTTGCGCCAGATAGTCATGATGATCAAGGCGTCTTGTTTCGTTGTTCTCTGATAAACCCAATCCCCTTCATAGGGACCTAGTTTGGTTGCTTCTTCGTCTCGCTTGGCCTGCTCATAAATTTGCTCCTGTATCTTGAGCATTTCGGCATTCAGCGCCTCTTCATCCTTAAGGGCTTGGTCTTTCAGCATCTGCTCTACGTCATAGGGCCCTTGAGGGTCATACTTCCAAACCGCTGCGTCATTGATGCCAAGCACCTTGCAGTTGAGACAATCGACACTCTGCTCATCTACATTTCGCGTGAGGGCCAAGCGCTCGGAACTATTAACATCATCAAGGAGTAACTTTTTATCTTTTACTGAAACATTCATTTTAACCAGCGGTTTGATGCGACCGTCGCTCACATCCTCTCCAAATATCTCGGCCTCATCACCGTGAACGTTGAGAACCATTACCCTCTCGCCACCGGGTATCTTATAACGATACGCACCTGTGAAATCCTCACTGCCACAACCAGCAAGAATGGAACTGGCAAGAGCAAATGAAATAAACCTAGAAAAGTTCCGCATAAAATCCTTTACGGTAAATCACATAATCAATGGCGTACGACCAGACTGACGACTGTGAAAAAGCTAATCAGCCGCACTGCCCTGCTATTAATCGAATCTTAATACTGTAGTCCATATGGCGTTCAGTTTCATGTAGATTCTTTGGCTTAAAGTCTCGTCGAGAAAAATTAACAATCTCCGAATCAGTGAACCCATACTCCTGCATTCTTTCCAACGTGCACGAACAGAGCGCAGGTGAGGATCCGTGCGCCTTGGAAGCAGCCTCGCATCTTTTAACAAGTTGCTGAACTCCAGTTTCGCCAGCGGAGGCTCCAGACTGCAAAGACAGTGCAAATGACACGAAAGCAGCCATACCAATAATCCTCATATACTTTTAACATCCTTCTATTTAACTGCTTATTTATCGGAAATTAATCGTTTGCACTGAATTACAGCCGATTACGAAGACGGCATGTAGGAAGGCAGCCCTGCAATTCGCTGGGGTGACGCCATGCCATGAGGTCACGTTCTACCAAATTCACAATATACTGTGAAGACCAGAGATGACGCCGCCCAGATAGTCCTCCCTTTTGGGGAGTCATCTGTGGAAGTCGGATTGGCGTTCGGAAAGGTCCTGCGCAGACGGCGTGTCGAAGCAGGATTCACCCAGGAGCAATTGGCCCATGAGGCGGAATTGCAGCGTAACTACGTCAGCCTGATGGAACGGGGCATCAACCAGCCAACGATCACCACCTTGATCAAGCTAGCTACACCCCTAGGCTGCACCGCAGCCGAGATCGTCGACGAGGTGGAAAGGCTCGTTGCAGACCATCGCTGAAAACCGGCCGCCTAAAGTGATCAACGTTGGAATTTTCAGAGAAGGAATATCTGAAGACTGTGGTTTAAGGGTAGGCGGTCTCTGGATTACAGGGCTATTGAGCCCACCGCCAGCCGCTCTATACAGGGATCTTTCGAGCCCACTGCTCGATAGCGCGCTCAACTTGTTCCTTTGGCAGGTACTCCTGCTCAAGACGTCCTCGTTCTTGCACCAGCAGATACCGATAGAAGTCCGCTTCGTCAGCCAGCAAACCAGGCGGTGCCGAATCCAGAGCTTTGGTCGGCTCGACGACTGCGCTCACCGGTGAGTGCTGCTCAAACAGCTCTTGCTCCATCAATAGTGCTTCGACTGCTGGTTGATGGAGTCTCGCTCGCGCCAGCATCAGCAAGCCCCAGGTATCCATATCGCCCCAGTATGCGATCTGTTTCCCGGCCAGGTGCGCGGACGCTAGCCACTGCAAATCGAGTCCTGAGCCCAGCACAGCCAGGGTGTCCGGTAAGTTCTCAGGCAGCAAGTGAATGCATTGCTCATTTTCCACCACGAGCAAGCGCGAACCGGGAAGTGCGGTCTCGGCCAGTTCCGCAGTGGTGAGCCTGAGCCGCTTGAAGGGCAGCAGCCCAGGCTGAAGAGGAACGACCAGAACCCAGTGAGCGCTTTCTTCATAGGCATCCAGAAACGTCGTCAGGCCTTGTTCGGACGCCGCGCCTGCGAAGCGCTCGTCGAGGAGCCTGGTCAGCAAGCTGGCGTTGCGCTCGAAAAACTTGGTGTCCACGCCATGCTCGGCAAGCAGGCGCAGTGGACGGCCTCGGGCACAGCCTGGCGACAAGCGGGTGGCGAGTTGCGCCGTGGCGACGACTTCCTCAGGCATCTTCGTCAACCACAGGCTGCGCTGGGCCACCAGCAGCGCATGAAAGGCACTGTCGACCTGCTCGACCAGATACTCGAGTTGAGCGTATTCCTGGCTGACCGCTGGATCGTCGGTCGCGGCAATCCATTCGGTGGGGCTGCGCAAGTGCCAGCGCATCGGCAAGGAAATGGCGTCCAGCCCTGCCCGGTAGCTGACGGGCTCCCAGTCGACCGTCCCCACCTTCACGCTCCGCCAGCTCTCCACATGGCGGAGCACCGCCTGGATGTTGTCAGCGAACAGGCGTGCCGAAGGCTTGCCGATGTTGAGGCTTTGCGGCCAGCTGGCGGGATTGAGCAAGCGTTCCAGGCGCACGCTGGAACGCTGCCATTGCCTGGCCAGGTTGTGGCCGATGTCAGTGGGCGACTTCATGCATGGCCTTGATGCGCTGTTGATGATGCTCATCCAACGCTTCCCAGCTCAGGGAAACCAGACTGGATTCCACGCCGCGCCGATGAACGACGACGGCCGAACGCGTATGGTGGCGCAACAGGCGCATTTCCTTGTTGGGCGTGATGAAGACAGCGTGCAGGCCGAACTCTCTCAACGCTGCAATGATCCGACCGGCAACCGCATGGGAGCTGCGCGAGAACGCCTCGTCGAGCACGATGGTGCCGAACAACGGCCGGCTGCTGCCGTCGGGACAGAGCGCATAGCTGAGGGAGGCGGTCAGCACATAGGAGGCGATGATCTCCTTCTCGCCACCACTGCCGCCCTGAGAACCTGTGCGGGTCTCGATGACATTCCTGCTTTCGCGATCGACCACCGATACCGCGAACTCCAGGCGGAAGCGCGGATCCAGCAGTGCCTTGGCGCCCTGATTCCTGCTGTGTTCGCAGGCGTCCTTGAGCAGCCCGACGAGCGCCTGCAATGCCTTGTAATGGCTCTCGCCTTCATCATCGATGAAACGCGCCGAGTTCAGTTGGCGCTGAGCCTGTTGCAAGGTGCGCAGGCTTTCGTGGATGACCTTTTTCGCCACCAGGCGCAGATAGCGTCCGGGCTGAAAATCGACACGCTGCATCGTACTGTTGAGGTCATCCAGGCGCTCCTCGATCACCGAGACTTCATGGTCGATATAGCTGAGCAGCTGGGTGACGCCGTCATCCGAGGAACGATTGAGGTATTCCAGGAAGCGCTTGAGTTTCTCGGGCAGGGCTTCCTCGGTCAGCACGCGCAGACGCTCCAGATACTTGGGTACGTCCACCAGCTCTCGCCCGACTTCTGACAGTGCACCGGTGTCCACCTTCAGGGCGTCGGACATGCGTTTGGCTAGCTCCGATTTCTGGTCGCCCAGTTTATCGCCGAGCGCTTTGAGCTGCCCTTGCAGCTCACGCGTATGCTGGCGCTCCAGTTCGACAATATCGCCGAGGTCATCTGCCGCCAGGGTCGGGAAGTGCGCTTGCGCCAACTCACGCTGCGTATCGCTCAGCCCCTTCTCGGCGCCGCGATAGGCCTTACGGGTAGCGGATGCGGCCTGCTCGAACTGCATTTTCAACTGACCGCACTGCTCGATAAGTCGTTGCCTCTGTCGGTCCAGAGAGTCCAGCAGCACCTCGGCTTGATCCAGCTCGGCCTTGAGCAAGGCGAGGTCGGAATCGGGGCGCGTCAGAGTCTCGAGCTGCGCACGCAGCGACTCCAGCTGACGCTCGGCGCCCGGCAGATCAATCTCCTCGAACTGCAGTTCTTCGACGCGTTGCAGCAGCGAAGCCTGACTCTCCAACTGGCGGACAGCGCCCTGGGCGGTATCCAGGGCCAGCTTGGCAGGGGCGAGCTGTTCATCGACCTCGCCAATCTGCTCAGCCAGGAAGGCCAGACGGTCGCGGTTGTCGAAGCCGGTCAGCCAGCCTTCATCCAGGCGCTTCTGGTCCTGCTTGTCGAAGAAGCGTTCCTTACCCGACATCAGCCCCTGGGCCGTCATGGCGTAAGGGGTATGACGCAATTGCTCCGGGCTTTCCACACAATGTCGGTCGTTGTCCGCCAGCAGTGCCTTCACGGCTTCTCGGTACGGATGCTCCTTGAAGGTCAGCTTGCGGGTAAAGCCATCGTCGAAGAACACGGGGCGCGACGACGGCTCCTTGACCTCCAGCAAGCGCACATGCAGGCGGTTATGCCGTTGGTTCACCCAACGCAGTGCAGCCTCGGACGCGCCCTGCGGCACCAGGATACGCAGCCGGTGGCTGCCGATTGCCCGCTCGATGGCACCCCGCCAGGCCAGTTCCTCGGGCTTGACCTGCACCAGCTCGGCGACGAAAGGCAGGGCCGCTTCATCGACGCCAAGCGCCTGCGCCAGATCTCCTCGAAAAGCATGGAAATGCCCGGGCAGGTTCGAACCTGGCCGTCTCTCCACCTCGGCACGCTCCTGCTGTAAGGCCTGCAGGCGGCCATTGAGCTCCTGCTGGACGAGACCCGCATCGAACGCCGTTTGCCGCGCGTCAGTAATCTGCTGGGTCAGTATTTCCAGGCGCGCCGCGATCTGCTGCTGATTCTCCTCGAGGGCTGCGGCCGATAATGCCTCCGCCAGTCCAAGCCCCTTGGCCAGGCGCTGGTACTGCTCGGCCTTCAGGCGCCGCTTATCGCACTCCCTGAGCCAATCCGCGATGCGCCCGCGTAATTGATCCAGCCCTGCGCCACCTACGCGCAGGTAGCGCTGACGATGTTGATCGACCACGCTCTTCTGAACCTCAAGCTGCTCCCTGCATTGCTCCTGATCCAGTTCGGCCTGCTTGTGCTCCTGCTCGAGCCTGTTGGTTTCGGCCAGCCACAGGCGATACCCCTGCTCGGCGAACCAGACCGGAAGAATGCCTTCGAGCACCTGTTTATCCTGCAGCTGTTCTTGTAAGGCCTTGTAACGCTCCCAGCCATCGGCAACCGGTTGTAATGAGCGCTGCTGCTTTCTAGCGGTTTCCAGTTCCCGGTGAATGTCCGTTAGATCATCGAAACTAGTAGCGACCTCGGCAGCCCGCCCGAAAGCGGAGCGGTCATCGAGCACCAACTCGCGAAAGATCTCATCAATGCTATTGAGCTGTTTCAGGCCGGCAGCGCGGTTGAGCAAGGTGAAGGCGTTTTCACCGACTTCGAAGTAATCCCTGAGCCTGGCCAGGAAGGCTTTTTTGCTGGGATACGGCCAGATACCCGTCCCATCCTTCTCCATCTGACGCAACGCCCGCATGCCGCCTGCGTGATGTTGGCTGAGCCAATGCTCCAGCGTCTGCTCGGGGGACTCGCTTAACAGCCACAGTTTTTTCAGATCGGACGCCGAGGAGCTGGTGCCCTCGAACCAGAGTACAGCGCCCAGTCGAACCTGCGCACCGTCACGCTCGAGCGTGGCGACAATGGCGGTGACCGTCTTACCCTGGCGCGCGATATGAGATTGCTCTACACCTCCGTCTCCAGGGCCGGTAACCCCGCGCACATAGGACACCAGATCACGGTCGCTTTCATGCCCACCTGTGGAAGCCAGGTTGTAGCGCGGGTTGGCGCACAGCAAGGTCATCAGAGCATCCACCAGCGTCGTTTTACCGCTACCCGTTGGGCCGATCACGGCGGTGCCTGAGGGATTGATCTCGGCACGGTGATAGCCCTGAAAGCCGCCCCAGTTATAGAGTTCGATGCTGCTGATAATGAAGGTCTCGCTGTCACGCCAGAGCAGTGCTTGCTTCACGCCTCGTCCTCCTCAGCAGCGGCAGCCGGGGTAGTCGCGCCCTCCACCTGCTCGCGCAGCCAAACCACCAGTGCCTGCAGGTTCTCCGGGTTGGCCAAGTGGGTAATGATGGGGCGGATGATGACGCGGTCATGGGCGTCCAGAGCCGACACCAAACCATGCCCCTTGAGCTGATCCAGCAGCGTGATGACGCGATTGCGCTCCTTCGCCTCACTGCCCAGCTCGCCCAGGTAAACCTGCAATTGCGGAATCAGCTCATCCACAGCTACCAGTGCCTGAGTGGCGCCCGTACCGCTTTCCTGTTCGTAGGCAATGAAATGCTGGCGCAGAATGGCGATCAGCAGGGACTGCTCCAGGTTCAGCCTTTGCCTGCGCACAAGGGGGTGCGACCAGTCATCCTGCTCGGCCACCTCGCCCTGACGAACGGTGACGAACACCAGCCCGCGAACCTCGTCGACCCCCATGGCCAGGTCGAGGGGTTCCAGGATTGTGTCGACCGCCTCGATATTGGCAAGCGCCGAGCGATACAGATTGGGCTTGTGACTTTCTTCCAGCAGCCCGTACTTGAGCATTTCCTGTACGGCCTCACGTACCCGTTGCGGCGTCCGGCGCTCATCGACCTGAACAGCGGCGCTCATAAGAGGCTGTTCATCATCCATGCCGTCATCCAACGCTATGGGCTCCACCGTCAGCTCCGTTTCGTCGGTGCCAGAGGCGCCTGCTATTCGATCGAAGATCCCTGCCATGCTCACAACTCCCAATCGATGTCCTTGAGTGCCTCGTGGTCGAGTCCGACATAAGGCAGATTGAAGCGCCAGCGTTGCTCATCCTCGTCAACTAGCTCCACGAGCTGACGCTCCTCTTTCAGCACCTCAATACCTGCCTCGCGTGCCATCGCCAACCAGAGCGCAAAGGTTTCTAGGTCGTGAGCAGGTGGAAGCAAAGACGCAAGCTCCCCGAGACTCACAGGGCGCCCCTGCTCCGCCAGCACAGCTAGGGTGTCCTGAATCAGCGCTTCACGATCCAGCCCGTCGAAGGCATCCCAGAAGTCATCATCAATCTGCTCCAACCCCGCCGGCTTCAAACTCAGATCCAGCTCGCCCGTATCATCGTCATCCAGGGTCTTGAAGCGGAGACGCTCGATTGCCGGGATACCGGTAATGGCTACGCCAACTGGTGGTAAACATGCAGGCTTACGGCGTTCTGACTGGCGTTGCCAGTCGACTCTGAGCGCTAGATTGAAGAAATCGTTGAGTAACTGTCCGACGCGATGATGCTCGGCGGCCAGCCCCGTCTTCATGAAGCCACGAACATCGCGCTCGCTTCGGGCACGCGCTTGGAGCACAGCCTGCGACTCCCGAACCAGGCGTAACGCCAGCCAACGTAGCTCACGTTGCTGGGGACGATTCAGTGCCTTTGGAACCGCTGGATGACGAAGGATGGTGCGCAAACGCTCACGCATGGTTTCCAGCTCAGCGGACTGCCTCAGTTGCTGCTGGAAGCTTTCGAAGACACGCCCCTCGGGAGTGTTGAGTAGAGCATCTTGCCCGTCCAGCAACCGATCGACGATTTCTCCACGGTGAGACTGCTCGCTGATGATCGAGTGTCGAAGGGCGCGATCCGCCTCGCGCCAAGAGTCTTCAACTCGTCGAAAGTCCGCGCGTAGGCTGGTGGCCAGGTTATATACCTCGCGTATGCCCTCTATCGCCTGCGCTTCATCCAGCACGATGACGTTGCCAGCTTCTACCTGCGCTAGCTCGTGCTCCAAATCCTGGATTCGGCGGCGCAGGCTGGCAATACGGCCAGTTGGGCTGGGGTTCAGACCCGTTTCCAGGTTTTCGATCTCGCGCTGAACCACCGAAAGGCGAGATGCTGTGGAAGTCATGATCCGACTATCCAGCGAATCTACGAACTGGATGGCTGACTCCAGCGCGTCGGTTGCGTAGATACGCCCCTCTCGTTCTACGACCAGACGCCGCTTGATCCATTCACGAAGTTCACGACCTGCTTGGAGATGCGTTGCATCCGGGTCGATTTCGTAAAGCTCCTGGCTGGCATAAGCAGCCAGCATTTCGGACAGCGCTTGCAGCGCATCCTCCATGGGGATCCCATCATGCGCCCGCTCGAACAGCGTGCGCAGGCAGCCCAATACGAGCGGAGCACGCCGCGAGGCAAGCAAAAGCCACGCGGGGTGCTGGCTGCGGGCAGATACATAGCGTTCTGAACGCTGTTGCGCGCTTTCTTCCATGACGGCCACATCGACAAAGGTTGTCTGAGAGCGAGCTTACCAAGCTAACCCGCTGCCTCATGATACGTATTTGTCCTGGCGGGTGGGCTTCGTTTAATGGTCCGCAGGGGCGGTGTCATTTGAATAGAGTGAGTGAAAGGCCAGGCCAGTCGAGGTTTGACGATTTATTCCGGGGGCGCATGCTGGATATTGGCGATTCGGTGGAGGGTTCTGTCGTCACGAGGGTGTATTTGGCTAGTTCGGCGAAGGTGCCCCAGTGAGCGCTTGTGGCGGCTCAGTGGTTTTTGCAGGACTGCCACCGACATTCTGCGGTAATCGAGTGCAGCCACGGTGGCTACAGAGCGAAGTCTCGATGACCTATCAGTGAGCTGCCGGTGGATTAGCTGAGTGCGGCATGGGGATAGTGAATTTCCCCGGTAGTATTGCAGGATTTTCAGCTTAACAACGGCGGTGGTAGCTGGCAGGCCCGGGGCGAGTTCAAATGTCAGAAGCTACGGCTAGAGATGAAGGGCGGCGTCGTTACAGCGCTCTGAGCCCAGGAGCTTTTTGCTATTCTGTCGACTTGTGCCGCGGGGCTTCGCTGGCAACGGCTCGCCGTTGCTTCCCCCCTGCGGACACCCATTCAACCGTTTCCTGGGGTCACGATGCGGAATCATGTAGTGATTGAGGACTGGGAAGGCGACGGTGCTATTCGCCTACCCGACGACGTTCTGCAGGAGATGGGCGTCGACGTTGGGGACACGCTCTATCTCCTTGAGGAGTATGTGGGTACAACCCGCTGTCTGGTGCTCAGTAAGTCACCGCGCATTCCTGATCGCGTGGATGAGCTGGTTGGCCACTGGGAGTCGTTTGGCAAAGTCTCTGCCGAGGTAAACGCCAAGGACGACTGAGCTGACTGCCCAGCCTCCTGCCCACGAATCTCGGCGCTTGCCGCTCTGCCATGGTCTCCTGCGAGGGCAGAGCCTGGCACCAGAAAAGCTTCGCTAACTTTTCGGTCCGCGTATTCCTAGGTTGTACGTTTGTAACGACACAGCCCAGAGAAGCAAAACGTAGTTGGCTGAACTCAGGCGCAGCGCCGCTTACAGTCGTCATTCCAAGTTCCTATGTAACCGGAGCAGCGCAAGGTCTTATCGATCTGTTAATTTCCACGGCCTACCAGTGAGCGTACTGGGTGAGGGTGATCATCTGTAGGTCGATAGTCGAAATTCAGGTTCAGTCAGACGGCGGCAGGGCGAGCCTGGGTTTGGCTAGTAGTCAAAAACCGACATCCCAGATTTCGTTTTTTGTGCCACGGATAACCACCCTCATGTGTCGCTATAGGCCTTAAACTGCAGGGAGCGGCACAAGACGAAACCCTTGCAGGATGGCACTTAGCGGCATTTTTGATCTCTGCATGGCAACTGAGATTCCTGTACCGCATTGCCCTCCGAAGGAGGGGTCGTGGGTTCGAATCCCGCCGGATGCGCCATTTTAGAAGCCCGCCAACGTGCGGGCTTCTGCGTTTTTGTCGTTCCCTCGGCGCTTACATCGAGCCTCATTACCTCATAGGATTGGCGCCAGGTTATGTAGGGAAGACATATGGACATTCTGCTGCTGATCGCCGGCGCCTTCGTGGTGCTCTTCATCTATTGCTGGCGACGCTCGCGCCCCAGGCGTCTCGCGCGCAAGAGAGAGCACAGCGGCCTGAGCGGACAGGACTCCAGCCCTGGTTTCGGTGACGGGGGCTTCGACTCGGGTGGCGATGGCGGCGGAGGTGATTGACCTTCCAGCCTCGCCTCAGATCACCCCCAACGTCAGTGCCTTCAAGGTCGCCGCCGCGCGCGTCGAACACTGCAGCTTGCGAAACACACTCTCGACATGGGTGCGCACCGTGCTTGGGCTGATACCCAGGTCGCGCGCCACTTCCTTGTTGCTCGCCCCGGTGCTGATGCGCTGGAGGATTTCCGTCTCGCGTTCGCTGAGCAGACCGTTGCCGGGCTTGCTGACCATTGGCGCCTGTTCGCCATGAGCAGCGCTGATTACCGCCTGACAGGCGCGTGGGTCGAAGCGGCCCTGCTCGGCTTCATCCAGCAACAGGCGGGCAGCTTCAGCGTCGCTGAAGGCCGCGCGCCAGGGGCGTTCGCCGCGCAGTGCCAGCCAGGCCAGGGCGGCGCTCAGCAGGCGGTGTTCAGCGCTCAGGGCGTCGCCACTCAACGAGCGGAAATAGCCGCTGCCATCCAGACGTTCGTAGGCATGCGCAGCCAGTTGTCCGGCTTCGTTCAGACCACCGATCTGGCTGCAGGCGCGGTGCGTCCAGTAGGGCACCAGGCGCACCGCTTCGAGATCACCGTCGAGCAGCGGGCCGGGCGTGCTCCAGACGCGATTGGGCACGGCCGCCCGCCCCAGGCCATGGATCAGCGCCGCCTTGGCGAGCAGCTCGATACGCGGCTCGGGCAACCCCCATAGCCGACCGGCGTCGCGCACCAGGCCCGCGGCCTGGCGTGAATAGCCGGCCAGCCAGGGTAGTTTGAGGTCGATCACGTCGCCCACCAGGGTCAGGGAAACCTCCGCCCCGCCGACAGGCTGCACGCCCTCGGGTGTGCGCAGCGCTTGCAGCCAATCCGCTGCGTGGCGGCTGAGCAGCTCGACGAGAGCAGCGGGATAACGGCGATCACCCTGAGCGCCGATCCACTCGAGCGCCGCGTCCAGGCCGTGGACGCGCGAGAGGATTTCCAGATCGCCCGCCAACACGACCTGATACACCACCGGCGGGACGTCGGGGTGACGCAGGCCCAGCGGCCGGCCGCTGCCGTCGAAGCACTCGAAGATATGGCGCAGACCTCGCTCGACCTCCCCCCCCAGCGCCAGGGTGCGGGCGATATCGCCGGCGATCTCGCAATGCACCTGGGCCAGCGGCGTGGTGCGCAGCATGGCACGTTGGCCAGCGGCATCCAGGGTTTGTGCCAGCATGGCGCGGCGGCCGCCGACGTCGTCACCGAGCAGATGCATGAAGCCATCGGCGTTGGCGGTACAACCGGACCAGCGCAGCAGCGCCACCTGCCGGGCCGCATCGATTTGCGCCTGATCGCCGCCACCGGCCTGCGCCAGCCATTGCGCCAGGCGCGCGGTACGCCGCGACTGATCGATGGGCTGGCCCATGCTCAGGTCACCGACCATGGCCAGCGCCAGCATGACGTCTTCCAGCGCGACGGCGTCATTCACCTTGCAGCTCTCCTTTATTTGCAGGCCTCGGATAAACGACCGATACCGGGACACCGGCGCATTATCGACACTGAACTCCCCCAAGCACAGGAGATTCAATCATGTTCAATACCAAGCCGCTGATCCTCGCCCTCGCCATCGCCAGCCCCTTCTTCGCAGTCAATGCCCAGGCCGCCGAGGCCAAGCCTTCGGTGGTGATCGTCCACGGCGCCTTCGCCGACGGTTCCGACTGGGCCAAGGTCGTGCCACTGCTGCAGGATAAGGGCATCAAGGTGACCGTGGTACAGAACCCGCTGACCTCGCTGGCCGACGACGTCGCTGCCACCCAGCGCGTACTGAACAATCAGGATGGCGATGTAGTGCTGGTCGGCCACTCCTGGGGCGGCACGGTGATCAGCCAGGCGGGTAGCGACGACAAGGTGCGCAGCCTGGTCTATGTCGCGGCGTTCGCACCGAATGCCGGTCAATCCACCGGCGAGCTGTACGGCGGCTATCCCACCGCGCCGGGCTCGAGCCAGATCGCGGCCGACAAGAACGGATTTCTCTACCTGACGCCGCAAGGCATGGCTGCCGATTTCGCTCAGGATCTGCCACCCAAGCAGACGGCGATCATGACCGCCACGCAAGGTCCGATCCGCGCGGCGGCCTTCGATGACCGCACCAGCGTCGCGGCCTGGAAGCAGAAGCCGTCCTGGTACCTCGTCGCCAGCGATGACCGCATGATCGTGCCAGAGATGCAGCGCGACTTCGCCAAGAAGATCGGCGCACAGACCACCGAAGTTGTCGCCAGCCACGTGCCGCAGCAGTCGCGCCCGGGTGATGTGGCCAAGGTGATCATCCAGGCGGTGGAAAAAACCCAGGCCGCCGCCAAGTAAAGGCGCCGCCATCTGAATGAAAAATGCCGCACCCTCACGGGTGCGGCATTTTTCGTTGCAGCGTGCCGATCAGCTCAGCGCATCACGACTGTGCACGCCGTCGACCAAGCGCTGGATGCCCAGCGGGTTGGCGTTCTGCAGGGCTTGCGGCAGTACCTCGTCCGGGTAGTTCTGGTAGCACACCGGACGCAGGAAACGGTGGATCGCCAGGGTGCCGACCGACGTACCGCGAGCGTCGGACGTAGCCGGGTACGGGCCACCATGGACCATGGAATCGCAGACTTCCACGCCAGTCGGGTAACCGTTGAGCAGCACGCGGCCGGCTTTGACTTCCAGCAGCGGCAGCAGGTCGCGGAAGGCGGTGAGGTCTTCACGCTCGGCGATCAGGGTCGCGGTCAGTTGGCCGTGCATGCTCTGCAGGGCATGGGTCAGCTCGGCGCTGTCGGCAACTTCGACGACGATGGTGGTCGGGCCGAAGACTTCTTCCTGCAGCAGGTGATCGCCTTCGAGCAGCATGCTCACGTCGGCCTTGAACAGCTGCGGCTGCGCCTGGTTACCGGCCTGCTCGTTGCCCGCCAGGTGAGTGACCTTGGCATGGCCTTTGAGCTGCGCCACGCCACCGGCGTAGCTACGCAAGGTGCCGGCGTTGAGCATGGTCTGCGCCGGCTGCGCGCCCATGGCATCGGCCAGGCCGGCGACGAACTCACTGAACTCGGCGCTGCGAATGCCGATGACCAGGCCTGGATTGGTGCAGAACTGACCACAACCCATCACCACCGAACCGGCCAGTTCCTTGGCCACGGTGGCGCCACGCGCCTTGAGGGCGCCCGGCAGGACGATCACCGGGTTGACGCTGGACATCTCGGCGAACACCGGGATCGGCTGCGGACGGGCAGCAGCCATGTCGCACAGGGCGCGGCCGCCTTTCAGCGAACCGGTGAAGCCAACGGCCAGGATGGCCGGGTGCTTGACCAGAAGCTCACCGACACCGCCGCCAAAGATCATGTTGAACACGCCTTTGGGCATACCGGTTTTCTCGGCCGCGCGGATCACCGCATCAGCCACGCACTCGGCAGTGGCCATGTGGCCACTGTGCGCCTTGAACACCACCGGGCAACCGGCGGCCAGGGCCGACGCGGTGTCGCCACCAGCGGTGGAGAAGGCCAGTGGGAAGTTGCTGGCACCGAACACGGCGACCGGGCCGACACCGATCTGGTACTGACGGATATCCGGACGCGGCAGTGGCTGACGATCGGGCAGGGCGCGGTCGATGCGCGCGCCGTAGAAGTCACCACGACGCAGCACTTTGGCGAACAGGCGCATCTGGCCACTTGTACGACCACGTTCGCCCTGGATGCGGGCAGCCGGCAGTGCGGTTTCGCGGCAGACCAGGGCAACGAAGTCATCGCCAAGGGCATCGATCTCGTCGGCAATGGCCTCGAGGAACTCGGCGCGGCGCACGGCCGACAGGTTGCGATAGATCGGATAAGCGGCAGCGGCAGCCTGGGCGGCAGCGTCGACTTCTTCCGGCGTGGCCTGGATGAAGGTGTATGGCAGCGCTTCACCGCTGCTGGCGTCGAGGCTTTTGTGCTCCACGGTGCCCGCGGCGCGGCGCTCACCGCCGATGTAATTGTGGCCAGTCAGACTCAGCATGGCGTTCTCCTGTCAGGAGGGACGGCGACGCCGCCCCGGGACAATGAATGAGGCCTCGACCTTTTGGGTCGAGGGGGGGACAACTCTACTGCAGTTGTCAGACATATGATAAGTGATAACTTCGGCATTCGTCCCCTTATGAGGGCGCAATCCGCAATCCGCCGAGCGGAATTTCGACCCGACAGCCTGCCGCCGGGCCGCAAAAACCTTACAACCGACGCACCTCGCCGACCTTCACGGCGGGCTGGTGAATGCAGATGCCATTGCGCAGCGGCTCACCCAGCGCATCGAGGCTGACCTCGAAGGTATCGCCCGGCTGCGCCTTGATGCCGTCGGCGAACGACAGCGTCGCGGTGCCGAAGAAGTGCACATGCACATCGCCGGGACGCAGGAACTGGCGATACTTGAAGTGGTGGTACTCGAGGTTCTCCAGGCTGTGGCACATGTTGTCCTCACCGGAGAGGAACTCCTTCTCCCACAGCACCTGATCGCCCCGACGGATACGGCTGATACCGGACAGGTGACGCGGCAGCTCGCCGATCAGCATTTCCGGGCCGAAGGAGCAGAAGCGCAGCTTCGAGTGGGCCAGGTACAGGTAGTTCTTGCGCTCGACCACATGGTCGGAGAACTCGTTGCCAAGGGCGAAGCCGATGCGATACGGCTGGCCATCGTCGCCAATCACATAGAGGCCGGTCAGCTCGGGCTCCTCACCGAAGTCCTCGGCGAAGTCGGGCACCGGGAAGTCCTCGCCAGGGCGAACCACGATGCTGCCATCACCTTTGTAGAACCACTCCGGCTGCGCGCCTTCGCTGCCTGCGGCCGGGCGACCGCCGGCCATGCCCCACTGGAACATCTGCATGGTGTCGGTGAGCTTGCCTTCGGCCTGCTGCGCCTCGACCTGCTGGTGCATCTTGTCGCGGGTGGAGGCGCTGCCCAGGTGGGTCAGGCCGGTGCCGGACACCAGGCAGTGCGCCGGGTCGGCGTGATCCAGCGGCGCCAATACACGGCGCTGCTCGATCAGTTCGGCATAGACCGGGCCAGGCTCGACGCCCAAGCGCTCGATCTCGGCGATCAGGCCATGGCCGTTACGGATCGCCTGCAGCGCCAGCTCACGGGTCGTGGCCACGCCCTTGACCACGCTGACGCGCGCCTCACCGACGACGCCGACCTGACGCTGGCCATGCTCGTTCTCAAACTGAATCAGCCGCATTGCAGCACTCCTGCCGTTTTTTCTGTTGTTCTTGTGCGTCGCGATTGCGACGTTGCTGGCGGGCACTTTAAAAACTGCCCGCGGTGCTGCCTAATGAAAGCTTCTGATTAGGTGATAACTTTTCGTCATCCCCATGCTGCCTCCTCTGACCTACATCGTTTCCCGCCTGCGTATTCGTCAGTTGCGACTGCTGATCGCCCTCGACGAACTGGGCACGCTGCATCGCGCGGCCGAGCGCATCGCCATCAGCCAGCCGGGCGCGACCAAGGCGTTGCACGAAATCGAGACGACCTTCGGTACGCCGCTATTCACACGCTCGGCACAGGGCCTGCAAGCCAATGACCTGGGGCGTTGCGTGATCCGCTATGCGCGGCTCATCCACTCGGATCTGGCGCACCTGCATGAGGAAATGCAGAGCATCCTGCAAGGTCATGGCGGCCACCTGGCGATCGGCACCATCGCCGGCTCGGTGCCGTTGGTGCTGCGCGCACTCACCAGCCTGCGGCAGATGCAACCGGACATCTCCGTGCAGATCGTCGAAGACATCAGCCCGCGCTTGCTCAAGCTGCTCGACGAAGGCCGCCTGGACCTGGCCATCGCCCGAACCAGCGGCAGCCAGCACCCGGACGACTACGAATGCCTGAGCCTGCACGCCGAACGCCTGGCGCTGGTGGCCGCGCCGCAGCATCCGCAGCAGGCAAATCCGGCACTGAGCCTGACCGATCTGAGCGGCTATAGCTGGGTGGTCTACCCCACCGGCACGCCGATGCGCACGGTGCTGGAGCGCGAGTTCGGCGAAGCCGGCCTGGAGTTTCCCCGTTACCCGCTGGAGACCTCCTCGACCTTCACCATGCTCAGCCTGCTGCAGGAAGACCCGCAGCTGGTGGCGGTGATGCCCCACTCCATCGCCTGCTCCAGCGAGAGCTTCGGCCTGCTGCGCCGCCTGCCACTGGAGCTGCAGGCACGCAACGAGCCGTGCTCGATCATCCACCGCCGCGGCAGCAGCCTGTCGCCGCTGGCAAGCCTGCTGCTGGAGCACCTGCGCAGCGAGCAGGACGCCCTGTACGAAGGCACCTAGCCCGCCACTTACATGGACTGGCGCAGCAACTCGGCGTAGTCCTCGGCACTCGCCAGACGCGGGTTGGTCTTGTGGCTATGGTCAGCCAGCGCACCTTCGATGATCGCCGGGAACAGCGACTCGTCCACGCCCATCTCCGCCAACCCCGAAGGCATGCCGAGGCGACGGTTCATCTCACGAATCGCCGGGATGATTTCCTCGGCACTCCCCAGCCCCATAGCCTGAGCGATGCGCTGCTGTTTCTGCTCATCACGCACCGAGTCAGACTGCGCATTGAAGGCGATAACCGCCGGCAGGAATACCGCGTTGAGGGTGCCATGGTGCAACCTTGGGTTGATGCCACCCAGGGCGTGGCTGAGGCTATGTACGCAGCCGAGGCCCTTCTGAAAGGCCAGGGCGCCCTGCATCGAGGCGCTCATCATGTTCAATCGCGCTTCCCGGTCACCAGGCGTAAGGGTTGCACGTTCGATATGCCGCCATGCGCGCCACAGGCCGTCCAGGGCGATGCCATCGGCAGGCGGATTGAACGCCGGCGCCATGAAGGTTTCCAGGCAATGGGCGATGGCATCCATCCCCGTGGCAGCAGTCAATTGTGCAGGCAGGCCGAGAGTCAGCTCAGGGTCGCAGATAGCTGAACGCGGAATCAGATAGGGCGAGATCACGCCAACCTTGCGACCATCATCAAGAATCAGGATGGCACCACGACCGACTTCGCTACCCGTGCCGGCAGTGGTGGGGATAGCAATCACCGGCGCAGTGGCTGCGGTAATACGGGTCAGCCCGCCTTCGATCACGGCGAACTGCTTCAGCGGGCCTTCATGGGTGCCGCACACGGCGACGCCCTTGGCCAGGTCGATGGA
The DNA here is from genome assembly GCF_015712105.2 of Pseudomonas chaetocerotis. Taxonomy (NCBI): domain Bacteria; kingdom Pseudomonadati; phylum Pseudomonadota; class Gammaproteobacteria; order Pseudomonadales; family Pseudomonadaceae; genus Pseudomonas; species Pseudomonas chaetocerotis. Next base: position 473,401 of record NZ_JACFYX020000002.1, on the reverse strand, counting down.
GGAACCACCGCCGACTGCGATGATGCCATCGAAGCCCCCGTCGCGATAACGCGCCGCCGCCGCACGCACCACGCCTTCGTTCGGGTTCGGCGGCGTCTGGTCGAAAACTTCCGCAATAGCAGGGTCGGCTAACTGCCCCAGAACCTTGTCGACGATACCTGCGGCCCGCACCCCCGTATCAGTCACGATGAAGGGCCGGGTGATTCCAATGCGCTGACACTCGGCGGCCAACTGGCCGAGGACGTCATAACCGAACTGGACTTGAGTGAGGTAGTTGATCAGTGCCATGAGGGAGCCTCTGCTTGTTTTTGTAATAGCAGGCAGCGGAAAACGTCGAGTAAGATCACTCGGACATTCTCACGGATAGCCTTGCCGCCCAGGCAAACTATGAGATAGAGGCGCTCCTGACTAATGAGAGGCGCTGATACTGCTATAAGGGAAAGCTATACATGCTGCCATCCGTCTCCTCCATTTTTTCCCGCCTGCGCTTCCGGCAACTGCGCCTGCTGATCGCCCTCGGCGAACAGGGCTCATTGATCAAAGCCGCAGAACTGATCTCAATCAGCCAACCCGGGGCGACCAAGGCATTGCAGGAAATAGAGACCACGCTGGGCGCGCCACTGTTCGTACGCACCAATCGCGGTCTGGAGGCCAACGAGCTGGGACACTGCGCGATTCGCTACGCCAAGCTGATCCAGACAGACCTGACTCACCTGCGCGAAGAAATGCTGGGTATTCTCCAAGGCCACGGCGGACGCCTGTCGGTCGGAGTGATCATGGGCGCGGTACCGTTCATGACGGATGCGTTGACCCAGTTGCTGGAGACGCACCCGGATCTGTCCGTGGAGATAGTCGAAGACACCAGCGCGCGGCTGCTCAGCCTGCTCGATCAAGGCCGCCTCGATCTGGCGATCTGCCGCACCAGCATCAGCCGCCAGCCAGAGCACTACGACTGCATCGATGTGCGTGACGAAACCCTGGCCGTGGTCGCCAACCGTGATCATCCGTTAGCCGGACGCGCACAACTGGAGCTGGCGGATCTGGCTGATAGCCGCTGGGTGGTCTACTCGGCCAACATGCCGATGCGCCTTTCACTGGAGCGGGAATTTCAGCAGGCAGGGCTACGCTTCCCGCTGCAACTGCTGGAAACCACCTCAGCCTTCACCACACTGTCGCTTCTGCAGAAAAATCCAGAGCTGGTCGCCCTACTGTCGACCGACGTGGCGCGCTTCTGCACGGGCTTCGGCATGACCTGCATCCTGCCGCTGAGCCTGAAAAGCCGGAGCGAGCCGTACCAATTGATCACCCGGCGCGGCGTGAGTCTGTCCTCGATCAGTCGCCTGTTTATCGAACAGCTCACGCCGCAACAGGACACGCCCTGACGGTTGATTGTGGGGCGGATGGGGCACGTAGATAACGCTCTTTTTGTCCACCATTCCAAGCACCAATGCTGCCGATGAATGGCGTGGCGACACGCGTAGGAGGGGCTTTAGCCACGAGCTTTTTGCGACCTGTCGCGGCTAAAGCCCCTCCCACAGAAAACCTACCCCCGCAGGCAGGCTCTTAGAGCAGGCCGCGCGCGGCCAGACTGCTCATCAAGGCGTTGAGACCAAACTGCCAGGCAGGAGCCTTGTCGCTGTGGTTGACGCGGTTGTGCAGGGCACCCAATTGCTCGCTGCTGATGATCACGCGATCAGCCAGCTTGTGGGTGAAGCCGGCGCCCGGGGCATCGCGGTCTTCAGTTGGGGCGAACAGGGTGCCGAGGAACAGCAGGAAGCCATCCGGGTACTGGTGATTGCGGTTGAGCGCCTGACCGACCAGATCCAGCGGATCGCGGCTGATCTTGTCCATGGAGCTGCTGCCCTCGAGCACATAGCCGTCGGCACCCTCGACGCGCAAGCGAACCACCGTGTTGCGCACGTCATCAAGGCTGAATGTATCGTCGAACAGGCGGATGAACGGGCCGATAGCGCAGGAGGCATTATTGTCCTTGGCCTTGCTCAGCAGCAGTGCGCTGCGGCCTTCGAAGTCGCGCAGGTTGACGTCGTTACCGAGGGTCGCGCCCAGCACCTCGCCACGGCTGTTGACGGCCAGCACGACCTCAGGCTCCGGGTTGTTCCACACCGAGCCTGGGTGGATGCCGATCTCCGCGCCGCTACCAACGGCGGCCAGCACAGGCGCCTTGGTGAAAATCTCGGCATCCGGGCCGATCCCCACTTCCAGGTATTGCGACCATAGGCCCTGTTCCTGCAGCAGCACCTTGATCTGCTGGGCCTTTTCCGAGCCTGGCTTGATGCTGGCAAAATCCTCGCCTAGCACATCCCTTACCTTGGCCCGAACGCCTTCGGCCAGGCTGGCATCACCACCGGCACGCTCTTCGATCACGCGCTCGATCATGCTCGAAGCAAAGGTCACACCCGCCGCCTTGAGCACCTGCAGGTCGGCAGGCGCCAGCAGACTCGGCAGCTCGGGATTGAAGCCTGAACCACTGTTACCCAGCAAGGCCTCGACACTGCACAGCGGCGTGCCGCGCAGACTCTGCAACCCGGCCAGCAGACCCTCCTGCTCGAACAGCCCACTCAGGGTCGGCGCCAATGTGGACAGATCATAGACACCATCCTCACGCAGCAGGATCGGCGCCGGGCCGGCGTACTCTCCGGGCAACCAGGCCCGGCCGACGAGGGTTCCGCGCAAGCTATCGGTAGGCAAGGTGTTGCTGGGTGTGAGGCTGAGAGCGTAGGGCATGGCGGAGTCCTTCTTCTTATGCGACTGGAAATGCCCGCAAGGCACCCTGGGTGCGGTCAGGCCGGCTGACCTTATCTCTCCATTCGCGATAACCACCAATGACTAATAGTCAGTCCGCGATATGATCCGGTTATCGAGTACTTCCGAGCACAGCGGCCATGAACCAAACAGGCAATCTCCCGACCCTTCACAATTGGCTACGCTTTCGCCACCTGGCGCTGATCGACAGCCTGGCGCGCACCGGCAATATGCACAGCAGCGCGCAGCAACTGGGGCTGAGCCAGCCGGCGGTAAGCAAGATGCTGCGCGATATCGAAAGCCAGTTCGGCTTCACCCTGTTCGAGCGCCTCAACCGCGAGCTGCCAGCCACCGAGCTAGGCGCCGAGGTGGTTGCCTATGCGCAGCGCGCGCTGAATGACTGCCAGACCTTCAGCTATCGCCTGGAAAGCCTCCGCCAGGGTGGCCATGGCTATCTCAAGGTAGGTGCGATCTTCGCCGCTACTGCCCATGCTTTGCCCGAAACGCTGCTGCGCCTGAAAGGCCGACGGCCGCTGCTGACCATCGAGCTGTTGGAAGACACCAGCGATCACCTGCTCAAGCTGCTAGAGCACAAGCAGCTGGATCTGGTGGTCGGTCGCTTCACCGACCACCCGCAGCGCCAGCGTTTCGACTTCACCGCGCTGGCCGAGGAGCCTTTCATCCTCATCGCTCGAGCCGAACATCCGCTGTGCAATCGCCAGCAGGTCTCGCCATCGCAACTTACCGAATGGCCCTGGGTGCTCTACCCACTCAACACCCCGCTGCGCCAGTCGCTGGAACAATCGTTCAGCGATGCGGGCGTAAATCCGCCGGCCAACGCCATCGAGACCACCTCCGTACAAACGACGCTGAAAATGCTCTGCAACAGCGACACCCTGGCACTGTTGCCAGAGGCGGTGGTAAGGCAGAACCTGCTCGATGGCAGCTTGAAACAAATCCAGACGAGCCTGGCGCCCTCTCCGCTGGCCTATGGCGTGCTGCTGCGCAAGGACGAGCCCATCTCCTCCGCAGCCCGCGACTTCATTGACGCCCTGCGCACCGTCACCCGCGATGAATCATCAGCGAATAACCCCTAGTTATGACTCGATGAAAAAGCCTCATTAGACACCTCCCCGAGAGTTGCCTAGCTTCGGCCAGGCTTTGATTCCACGCCATGCCGCCTGCCTGGCCGACTTGTTCAAGCGGAACCTAGCTGCACCTCACTCAAAATAACTTCAATAGGTGAACTTTCATGATCAAGCTAAGCACTCTGCTTCGCCCGCTCAGCCTCGCCCTCGGCTTTTCCCTTCTGGGCGCCCCAGTTGCAGCCATGGCTGAATACCCGAACAAGCCCATCCAACTGATCGTGCCGTGGGCCGCCGGTGGCGGCAGCGACTCTGCCGCACGTGGCATCGCCACCGCACTGGAGAAGGAGCTGGGCGTCACCATCAACGTCGTCAACCGTCCCGGCGGCGGCGGTGTGGTGGGTCACACGGTCATGGCCAGCGCCAAACCCGACGGTTACACCCTGGGCTTCGTCACTGGTGAGCTGAACATGATGCACTGGCAGGGGCTGACCAAGATCACCCACGAAGACTTCACCCCCCTGGCAATGACCAACTACGACTACCCCGGCGTACAGGTCAGCGCCGATGCACCGTACAACAATGTCGAAGAGCTCCTGAAGGACATTGCCGACAAGCCCCAAGGCACCTTTAAGGCCTCTGGTACCGGCCTGGGTGGCATCTGGCACGTGGCCTTCGCCGGCCTGCTGATGGATCGCGGCATCGAGCCCAACAAGGTCACCTGGATTCCCAGCCAGGGCGCCGCACCGGCCATGGTCGAACTGGCCGCTGGCAGTATCGAACTCGTCCCGTCCTCAGTACCCGAGGCACGCTCGATGATCACAGCCGGCAAGGCCAAGGGCCTGGCCATTCTCTCCCCTGAACGCAATCCGGCTTTCCCGGATATCCCGACGATCAAGGAAAGCATCGGCAGCGAATACTCGCTGGGTGAGTGGCGCGGTGTCGCCGGCCCTAAAGGCATGGACCCTGCCGTGATAGCCAAGCTCGAAGACGCCCTAGAGAAGGCCTACAACAGCGAGTTCTACCAGGACTTCATGAAGCGCCAGGGTTTCGGTGTCGAGTGGCACAAAGGCGCTGATTTCAAGGCGTTCCTGGTCGAGAACAACGCGTACATGGGCGGCATCATCGAAAAGATCGGCATGAAGAAATAAGCCAGATTTTCGATACGGCGCCCCTTCGGGGTGCCGTTTGCCTTTACTCGGTTGTATGAGAGCTCATCCATGAAAGACCTCCTGTTCGGTCTGATCTTCATCGCCCTGGGTCTGGGTGTATGGCTGATGGCCCGCGAGTTTCCGGTAGTGCCCAGCATGCAGTACGGCGCCGATTTTTTCCCCACGCTGATCGCCATAGGCATGGCCGTCGGTGGGGCATTGCTCAGTTTCAGCGCCGTACGCCAGCTGCGCGCTGAAGGCACTGACGGCACATTCGGGTTCGGCCTGCCGCCACTGGGCGTGTTACTGCCTTGCGCACTGGTCGTGGCCTACATCTACCTCAGCGAAGTCATCGGCGCCGCCCCGATGATGCTGTTGATCATGCTGACGCTGCTGATCCAGCGTGGCGTACGCCTGATGCCATCTCTGGTCATCAGTCTCGTGGCCACCGCAGTCATCAGTCTCTCCTTCGGTCACCTGCTCAAGGTTCCATTGCCCATCGGGCCCCTAGGTTTCTGAGGAGCCATCCATGAACGCATTACTCGACGGCATTCTGCTCGTCTTCAATTTCCAGACGCTGCTGGTGATCCTGCTGGCCGCTCTTTTCGGTGTCTTCGTCGGCGCCATTCCGGGCCTGTCCGCCACCATGGCTGTCGCGCTGCTGGTCCCGATCACTTTCGCCATGGACCCGACCGCTGCCATTGCGGCAATCATCACCACCGCGGCCATGGCCATCTTCGCCGGCGACATTCCAGGCACCTACCTGAACATCCCGGGAACACCTGCCTCTGCCGCCTATGTTGCCGACTCTGCGGCTCTTGGCAGGGCGGGACGAGCGCGTGAAGCACTGGGCCTGAACCTTACCTGCTCGGTGATCGGCGGCCTGACCGGAACACTGGTGCTGGTCATGATCGCCCCTTCCCTGGCCGAATTTGCCCTCAACTTCAGCTCGTACGAATACTTCTGGCTGGCCGTACTCGGCCTGGGCAGCGCGGTATTCATCTCCACAGGCTCGGCGGTAAAAGGCTTCCTGTCGTTGATGGTCGGCCTGCTGCTGGCCACGGTCGGCCTGGACATGGTCACCGGCGCGCCGCGCTTCACCTTCGATGTGCCCGACCTGATGGGGGGCATCAACTTCATCCCGGTAATGATTGGTTTCTTCGCCATGTACGAGGTGATGAAGCTCTACTCCATCCCCCGCGACAAGACGCGCGAGCAGGACGTGGCGCAAACCATCGCCCCCCAGCATGGCAGCGTCTTCGGCCTGGTGCCAACGCACCTCAAGCGCTACTGGAAGAACGTGATTCGCGGCAGCAGCCTGGGTGCCTTCATCGGCGCGCTGCCCGGTGCCGGAGCGGACATAGCCGCCTGGATCTGCTACGCCGTCAGCAAGAAGCGTTCGAAAACCCCCGAAGCCTACGGCAAAGGCCATGTCGAAGGGTTAGTGGATGCGGGCTCCGCGAACAATTCTGCCGTCGCAGGTGCCTGGGTCCCGGCGCTGGTTTTCGGTATTCCGGGCGACTCGATCACCGCCATCGTCATTGGCGTGCTGTACATGAAGGGCATGAACCCCGGCCCGACCATCTTCATGGACAACAGCGCCATGGCCTACGGCCTGTTCACCGCGTTCTTCGTCGCCAACCTGATCCTGTTGCCGATCGGTTACCTGGCGATCCGCAGTGCCCATATCTTCGCGGTGACGCCGACGCGTGTGCTGATGCCGATCATCCTGTGCTTCTGCATCGTCGGTGCCTTCGCCATCAACAACAGCCTGACCGATGTGTGGATCATGCTGGCCTGCGGCGTCGCTGCCTACCTGATCGCCACCGCCGACTTCCCCATCGCCCCCGCCATTCTCGGCTTGGTGCTGGGCAACATTCTCGAAACCAACTTCATGACCTCGATGATCAAGGCCGACGGCAATCTGCTGGCCTTCGTCGAGCGCCCGATCAGCATCGGTCTGGCCCTGCTGGTACTGCTGGTAGCCCTGTTCCCGGTGCTCGCCAAGTACTGGCGCATGCGCTATCCGCGCGCCCTGTCCTCACCCAAGGAAGCCATCGAATGAGCCGCATCGCCCCGGAACAACTGGAACACTTCATCAAGCAGCTCTTTCTCGGGGCAGACGTCAGCCCCGACGTCGCCACGGTGGTCAGCCGCGTGCTGGTCGAAGGCGATCTGCTCGGTCATCACACCCACGGCGTGAAACTGGCCCAGGGCTACCTCAAGGACCTGCGCGCAGGCCAGGCCAAAGGCAACGCCGAAAGCCTGCAGGTCATCCGCCAGACACCGGCGGCACGGCTCTACGACGCCGATTACCTGCTCGGCCCGTACTGCGTCGAACAAGCGCTGGACTTCACCGCCGAGGCCGCGCGTACCTTCGGCATCGGCGTCGCGAGCATCCGTCGCTCGCACCATATCGCCTGCCTCGCCGCCTACCTGCAACGCTATACCGAACAGGATCTGATCGCGCTGGTGTTGACCTCCGATCCGGCGGTGGCCTCGGTGGCGCCGCACGGCGGCCTCGACCCGGTATATACGCCCAACCCGCTGGGCATAGGCATTCCCACCGGCGAGAAACCGATTCTCATCGACGTCAGCATGTCGACCATCACCAATGGCCTGGTGAACAAGACCCACCAGGCCGATGGCCAGCTGGAACACGCCGCGCTGATCGGCCCGGATGGCCAACCGACCCGCGATACCGCGGCCTACTTCGGCACGCCGCCGGGCGCGATCCTGCCGCTGGGCAGCCTGGAGTTCGGCCACAAGGGCTTCGCCCTCGGCACCATGATCGAGGCGCTGACGGCGGGGCTGGGTGGTTTCGGCCGCAAGGATGGGGTCAAGCAATGGGGCGCTGCGGTGACCGTGCTGACCTTCGATCCGGCCTTCTTCGGTGGCGTCGATGAACTGAAAGCGGAGATGGATCACTTCGTCGGTGCGTGCCTGGAGAGCCGCCCACGCGTGGCGCAAAATCCGGTGCGCATGCCGGGCCACGCAGGCATCGCACGTCGGGAAAAAGCCTTCGAGCAAGGCCTGCAATTGCCGGACGATGTGCTGACGGCGCTAAGCGGTGCGGCAAGCGAAGCGGGCTTCGATTACCCCTTCTGACTGCGCGTAAACAGGTCATTGCACGAAGCTGAAACTGCGACGCTGGCCAGTCAGCGCTTGCTACCGAACACAACGAAATGATCGCAAACAGCGGGCAAGTGCTCCAGGCTTTTCAGAGCACCGCCCGCTCCACTACCGCCAACAACTGCGCACTCTCACGCAATAGAGCCAGTACGCTTTTGGCAGCAGGGGACAGCAACTCCTCGTTCTTGGTGATGATGCCGTAGGCCATCAGGTTGCGGTTGAGGTCATCCTCGATTCCCGCCTCCAGTTCGGCGATAGCCAGCATGCCGTAACGCGCATAGTGCGCCACCACCTCACGCGGCAGCACGGTAAGCATGTCGTTCTGCTCAAGCAGCGTGGTCACCATCAACAGGTTCTCGGCATTGACCACCTTGCTCGGCGGGTACATGCCGACGTGCTGGAAAAGAGCGTCGAATTCATGCCGCAACACGCTGCCAGAAGGTGGCAACACCCAATCGGCAGCATGCAAGTCCTCGCGCGACAGCACGTGAGTGATCAACCCAGCCCGCGCGCAGACGCACAACGGCTCTTTGTACAAGGGCTCGAAACACATGCCGCTCTGGGCGCTGTCGGCAAAGAAACGCGCGACCAGAAAATCCAGTTCGCCATCGTTGAGAATCGCCATCAGGTCAAGGCTCGACCCCGTACGAATACTCAACTCCAGATTCGGGTGGCTCTGTTTGACTCGTCGCGTCAGCTCCGGGAGCAGCTCGGCACAGGGCGTGAGAATGGTGCCGATACGCACGTGCCCGCGCTGACCGCCGCGCATCGCAAAGATCTCATCGAAGGCGTCCTCGAGGCTGGTCTGGATGCGCCGTGCATGACGAATCATCGCTTCACCATAGAGCGTCGGCACCACGCCACGGGCATGGCGCTCGAACAGGGCGACCTCAAGGCCGTCCTCCAGCTCCTTGAGCAACTTGGAGATGGCCGGCTGGGAGATCCCCAGACCTTCGGCGGCACGATTGAGGTTGCCGGTATCACCCAGCGCTACCAACAAGGGAATGTGCCGGCTCTTCAGTCGGGCCCGGACAAACCAGCTGCTATTGAGAGGCTTCATGGAAAACCAGACATATCAATTTGTATATTGAAAAAGCACAAATACATATTTGTTGATGATCTCTCGCCTGTCTACTCTCTACCCTCAGAATTACAGATGCCGCACTATCCGTCTGTTTTTCGCAGCGGCTCTATTTCGGGCCTCTGCGCTAGAAAATGCCCTTATAAAAATAACCGGAGAGGCACCATGAAACTCACTGCAACCCCTTACCGCCTAGGCAAGGGCATCGCGGCCCTGGCCTTGATCCTGAGCTCCACCAGCGCGCTGGCGAAAGAGGAATGGAAGTTCCAGATCAACGTCAATGCCGGCGATGACGAATTCCGCATCGCCCAGGAATGGGCCAAGAGCGTCGGCCAGAAAACCAACGGCGAAATCCTCATCGAGGTGATGCCGACCGGCACCATCGTCGGCAACAACGAGACCCTGGACGCCGTCGGCGCCGGCATCATTCAGGGCCACATCACCGACCCTGGCTACTTCTCCGGCAAAAATCCGGCCTTCGCCGTCTACGGCAACATGGTAGGTGCCTGGAGCGATACCTCGACCTTCCTCGATTACATGCGCAATGGCGGCGAGGACGGTTACAACCGTCTGGTCGAGCCCTATAACGTGCACCTGATTCGCGCCGGAGCTGTCGGCGTCGAGTCGCTGATCACCAAGCGGCGCATCGAAAAACTCGACGACTTCAAGGGCCTCAAGGTCCGTGCACCTGAAGGCATGGTATCGAATGCCTTCAAGCTGGTCGGCGCAGCACCGGTGAATCTGCCGACCTCCGAGGTCTACACGGCGTTGGAAAAAGGCGTGATCGATGCCGCCGACTACACCGTGTTCGCCACCAACTATCAGCAGGGCTACCACAAGTACGCCCCTTTCGCGATTTACCCCGGCTTCCATTCGATGCCGATGAAAGACATCTCCATCAACAAGGCCATCTGGGATGGGCTCAGCAATGAGCACAGGCGCATTCTCGAAGAGTCGGTGGACAGCTTCACCTCTCAGTTGATCGGAGACCTGCAGACCAAGGACGAAGAGCAGGTGGCAATCGCCAAGCAGAAAGGCGACGTCACCCTGACCACGCTCCCTGCCGAAGAGCTGAAGAAATTCCGCCAGATTGCCCGCGCCGAGTGGAGCGCCTGGCGTGACCGCAGTCCTGAGGCCAAGGAAGCCGTCGACTCGATCCAGGCTTACTTGCAGAGCAAAGATCTGCTCTGACGCCCTTCTTCGACCCACACTCAGCGCGCACAGCCCTGGTTTCGGCCGGGGCTGACGAGGAGCTTTACAGTGAAACTGCCGCAATCATCGAGTGACGGTTCTCTGCCCGTCACAGCACCCACGCCTGGCCAGAACCGTTTCGATCAAGTCATCCAGCGTATCGGTCAGGCTGTCGCCTGGCTGGTATTCGTCGCCATGCTGGTCAGCGTTTATGAAGTGATCATGCGCTATGGATTCAATGCCCCCACGGACTGGGCTCACGAGACCACCACGTTCCTGGTCGCGACGATCTTCGCTCTGGGCGGGCCTTACGCGCTGGCCACCAACAGGCACATCCAGATTCGCATCCTGCTCGACCGTCTTTCGCCGCAAAAACGTTCCTGGCTGGACATGTTGAACCTGCTCCTGGGCATCCTGTTCTGCCTGGCCATCGGCTATGCCGCCTGGGTGCTGGCTTTCAATGCCACTCATGCACCGGACGGCAGTTGGCGCCTGGAAACCTCCGGCTCCTCGTGGAACCCGCCGCTGCCCGCCTTCATCAAGATCATCATCCTGATCTCGATCGCCCTCATGGCGCTGCAGCAGGTGGTGCGCATCAGCCAGCACTGGCGCAAGAACCCATGACCCCGGAATCGCGCCATGAGCATTGAAATCGCAACTTATCTGATCATTTTCGCCATTTTCGGTCTGCTGATACTGGGCCTGCCATTGGCCTATGTCACTGGCCTGGTGGCGGCAATTTTTACCCTGGGATGGTTCGGCCCGATGGCCGTGCCCCTGGTGGCCAGCCGCATGTTCGGCTTCATTACCGAATACTCGCTGGTCGCTGTTCCCATGTTCGTCTTCATGGCCGGGCTACTCGACCGCTCCGGCCTGGCACGCGACCTGTTCAACTCGATGCGTTTCTTCGCAGGGCGACTGCCCGGCGGGGTAGCGGTACAGACGCTGGTGGTGGCGTTCTTCCTGGCCGCCATCTCCGGAATCATCGGCGGTGAAATCGTCCTGCTCGGGTTGCTCGCCTTGCCGCAGATGCTGCGCCTGGGTTACGACAAGCGCATCGCCATCGGCGTGGTGTGCGCCGGTGGCTCGCTCGGCACCATGGTGCCGCCATCCATCGTGCTGATCATCTATGGCCTGATCGCCAGCGTCTCGATCGCCGACCTGTTCAAGGCAGCGATAGTGCCGGCATTTCTGCTGATGGGTTGCTACATGATCTACGTGGTGGTGATGTGTACGCGCTACCCGCAGATGGGCGGCGCCAATCTCGAGCAGGAGGACCATTCCCCACGCCTCACGGTCGCCGAGGCCTTCAGCGGCATGTTCTACCCGGTGGCCATTGCCGGTCTGGTACTCGGCAGCATCTACGGCGGTATCGCCTCAGTCACCGAGGCCGCCGCCATGGGGGCTCTGGGCGTGCTGCTTGCAGTGATCGTACGCGGTGAGTTCACCGTAAAGCTGCTCCAAGGCAGCCTGACCCAAACGCTGGAAACCTGCGGGATGATCGTCTGGATCGGTATCGGTGCAGCCTGCCTGGTCGGGGTCTACAACCTGATGGGTGGCAACCGCTTCGTCTCCTCGGCGATCACCGGTCTGGATGTAGCGCCCTTCGTCATCATCCTGGTGATGATGCTGATTTTCCTGGTGCTCGGCATGATCCTCGACTGGATCGGCATTGCCATGCTGTGCCTGCCGATCTTCGTGCCGATTGTCGTGCAGCTCGGCTATGACCCGGTCTGGTTCGGCATCCTCTTCGCCGTAAGCATGCAGGTGTCCTACATATCACCTCCCTTCGGCCCGGCGGCCTTCTACCTGAAAAGCGTGGCGCCCCCGGACATCAGCCTTACCGACATCTTCAGGTCGATGGTGCCGTTCATCTTCATCCAGCTGTTCGTGCTCGGCCTGTTGCTGTACGTGCCGGCGCTCTCGACCTGGCTGCTGTAACCCACTCTCTTTTTCGATCAACCCGAAAGGCCCTGGGCGGCCTTTCGCTCCCTGGCAGGTTTTCTCATGACAGATAAACGTCCCCTACGCTCTGCCCAGTGGTTCGGCAGCGCCGACAAGAATGGCTTCATGTATCGCAGCTGGATGAAAAACCAGGGCATTCCGGACCATGAGTTTCAGGGCAAGCCAATCATCGGTATCTGCAACACGTGGTCCGAACTGACCCCCTGCAACGCGCACTTTCGCAAGATCGCCGAACACGTCAAGCAGGGTGTACTGGAGGCCGGCGGATATCCGCTGGAGTTCCCGGTGTTCTCCAACGGGGAATCGAATCTGCGCCCCACAGCCATGCTTACCCGCAACCTGGCGAGCATGGATGTCGAGGAAGCGATTCGGGGCAACCCGATAGATGCCGTGGTACTGCTGACCGGCTGCGACAAAACCACACCGGCCCTGTTGATGGGCGCCGCGAGCTGCGACGTACCGGCCATCGTCGTGACCGGCGGGCCAATGCTCAACGGTAAGCATCAGGGCAAGGATATCGGCTCCGGCACGGTGGTCTGGCAGCTCAGCGAAGAGGTCAAGGCCGGCAAGATTTCGATTCATGACTTCATGGCCGCCGAGGCGGGCATGTCGCGCTCGGCGGGTACCTGCAACACCATGGGTACAGCCTCGACCATGGCTTGCATGGCTGAAGCCCTGGGCACCTCACTGCCGCACAACGCAGCGATCCCGGCGGTCGATTCTCGGCGCTACGTACTGGCCCATTTATCAGGTATGCGCATCGTCGAAATGGTCCATGAAGACCTTCGCCTGTCGAAGATACTCACCCGTGAAGCCTTCGAGAATGCGATTCGACTCAATGCCGCAATCGGCGGCTCGACCAACGCGGTTATCCACCTCAAGGCCATCGCCGGGCGCATGGGCGTCGAACTGGAGCTGGACGACTGGACCCGGGTGGGTCGTGGCACGCCTACCATCGTCGATCTGCAGCCCTCCGGTCGCTTCCTGATGGAGGAGTTTTACTACGCTGGCGGCCTGCCCGCCGTCATTCGCCGCCTCGGCGAGAACGGCCTGCTCCCTAACCCGAAGGCATTGACGGCCAACGGCAAGAACCTGTGGGAGAACTGTAAAGACGCACCGATCTACGGTGACGACGAGGTAATCCGCCAGCTCGGCAACCCATTGCGCGCGGATGGCGGTATCTGCGTATTGCGCGGCAACCTGGCGCCCAAGGGCGCCGTGCTAAAGCCCTCGGCAGCCAGCCCCGCCCTGATGCAACATCGTGGCCGCGCGGTCGTCTTCGAGGACTTCGACGACTACAAGGCGCGGATCAATGACCCCCATCTGGATGTCGACGAAACCTGTGTGCTGGTCATGAAGAACTGCGGCCCCAAGGGTTACCCGGGCATGGCCGAAGTCGGCAACATGGGTCTGCCACCCAAGGTGTTGGCCAAAGGCATCACCGACATGGTGCGCATCTCCGATGCACGCATGAGCGGCACTGCCTACGGCACCGTGGTCCTGCATGTCGCCCCGGAGGCTGCCGCCGGTGGCCCGCTGGCCGTGGTGCAGAACGGGGACTTCATCGAACTCGACTGTGCCAATGGACGCCTGCACCTGGATATCTCCGACGCCGAGCTGCAGACGCGTCTGGCGGCCTGGCAGCAACCGCAAGGCCTGCTCTGGGACGGTGGTTATCGCCGCCTCTACGTCGACCACGTGCTGCAGGCCGACGAAGGCTGCGATTTCGACTTTCTGGTTGGCTGTCGCGGCTCTGCCGTACCGCGGCATTCACACTGAGTCGATCCAGCGTCGAGGCAAGCGAGGCGCGTGCAAACCCGGCCCCGCGAAAGTAGGGCCGGGGAGAGCTCCGGTCTATGCAGACATGAAGAAGGGCGCCTCGGCGCCCTTCTTCATGTTGGCAATAAAAAACCGCCTCGTACCGCAATCGTGGGGGAGTACGAGACGGAGGGAAAACTAGGCGCGAATGCGCTCGGCCAGCGCACGCCAGTGCGGAGCGTGGATCAGGTCGGGGGTGAGTTCCTCCAAGCTGCTGCAGCCGAGCAGGCCCAGGGTGCGATCCAGCTCCGTGCGCAGGATGCCGATGGCATGCGCCGCACCCGGCCCCTTGCCAGCGGCCAGGCCGTACAGGCCGGCGCGCCCGATCAGCACGCCGCTGGCGCCCAAGAGCAGCGCCTTGGCGATGTCGCTGCCGCGACGGAAGCCGCCATCGAGGAAGATTTCCATCCGCCTCTGGTTGATGCGTGCGACCTCCGGCAGGGTTTCCAGCGCCGAGACCGCGCCATCGAGCTGACGACCGCCGTGATTGGACAGCACCACGCCGTCGACGCCGTACTGCAGGGCCAGGCGCGCGTCATCCGGGTGGATCATGCCCTTGACGATAAGCTTGCCGTGCCAGAGGTCGCGCAACCAGGCGATATCGTCCCAGCTCAGGGTCGGGTCGAGCTCGGCCGCCAGCGCGCTGGCTGCCCCTTTCACCGAGTCCTTGCCGGGCGGTAGCAGGTCACCGAGGTTGCGAAAGCGCGGCACGCCATCGGGCACCAGCACGTCCCAGATCCACTCGGGGTGACACAGCACATCGAGGCGGTTGCGCAGGTCCAAGTGCAACGGTTTAGCGTAATTGCGCTTGTCCCACTCGCGGTTGCCGAAGATGGCGCTGTCGGTGGTTACCATGATGGCTTCCAGGTTCAGCCGTTTCACCCGCTCGACCAGCTTGGCCACGTGGTCACGAGTGCGATACAGGTAGATCTGCATCCAGGCGCGGATGCCGTCAACAGCGGCGATGTCCTCGATGGAGGTGGTCGAGGCATTGCTCAGTACGAAGGGAATGCCGGCGTCTGCCGCAGCGCGAGCCAGGTGCAGGTCGCCGTCACGGGTCAGCAGGCCGTTGAAGCCGGTCGGGCCGATCATGAACGGCACTTGCGAGGTGCACCCGAAGAAGCTGCGCTCCAGGCTGCGCTGGCCGACATTGCGCAGGGTGCGCGGCTGCAGGGTCACGCTCTCGAAGATCGAGCGGTTGCGCTTGAGGGTGAACTCATCGTCCGCCCCACCTTCGACGTACTCGAAGGAGAAATTGGGCAGGCGGCGACGGGCCATCTCGCGCAGCTCTTCGATGTTCTGCGCACGACGAAAATCGCGCCCCGGGTAAAGGCGTCGTTGCATGATTGGTTCTCTACAGGTTGCGAACAAGAGTTAGCGAGGGAATGCCTCTGCTCTCGGGAAAGTCCTTACGGACGCTTCAACCCTCTCCCCCAGCCTCTCTCCCGCATGCGGGAGAGGGGAGCAAAGGGCAGCCTCAGCGCTGCCAGGCAACTACTTCCTGGCACTGCTCACCAAGCCCACTGATACTCAGGCACATGCGGTCGCCGGCCTTGAGAAACTGCGGCGGCTTCATGCCAGCGCCCACGCCCGGCGGCGTGCCGGTGCAGATCACGTCGCCCGGGTTGAGCGTCATGAACTGGCTGATGTAGCTGACGATCTCGTCGATGGAAAAGATCATCGTGCGGGTGTTGCCGTTCTGCCGGGTCTCGCCGTTCACGCTCAGGTGCATGTCGAGATTGCGCAGGTCGGCAATTTCGTCGGCCGTGACCAGCCACGGGCCGATGGGCGCGAAGGTGTCGCAGCCCTTGCCCTTGTCCCAGGTGCCGCCCCTTTCGAGTTGGTAGGCACGCTCGGACACGTCGTTGACGATGCAGTAGCCGGCAACATGCTCCAGCGCCTGTTCACGCTCGACATATTGCGCCTTGCGGCCAATGACGATGCCCAGTTCCACTTCCCAGTCGGTCTTCTGTGCACCGCGCGGAATGATCACCTGATCGTTCGGCCCGCAGATGGCACTGGTGGCCTTCATGAACAGCACGGGCTCGCTGGGCACCGGCAGGTTGGATTCCTTGGCGTGATCGGCGTAGTTCAGGCCCACGCAGATCAGCTTGCCGACATTGGCGATGGGGGTGCCGATACGCACGCCCTCCTCGACTCGCGGCAGGCTGGCCGGATCGAGCGCACGCAGCTCATCGAGCGCCTTGGCGTCGAGCGTCCGCGGGCTGATATCGAGCACATGCTGCGACAGGTCGCGCAGGCTGCCGTCGGCAGCGACCAACCCCGGCTTCTCTTGGCCCGGCGGGCCATAACGCAACAGTTTCATGCCTGTTCCTCTTCCTTGTAGGCACGTACACGCACGCCGTTGATTTCACCCAACACATCGAACAGGCGCGGTACGTACTTGTCGCCATGACCCAGTACCTTGGCCAGCATGAAGGTCTGGTACACCGCATCGGACACGATGCCGGTGGTTGGCGTCATCTTGGTCAGTTCGGTGTAATAGCGCATGTCCTTCTCGCAGTTGGCCAGGGCGAACTGCTGGCCGGAATCGTCGCCACGCAGGACGTAGGGAATGATCCGCTCGAAGGTTCGGCTGTAACCGCCGCTCATGCTGCAGATCTCGGCGAACGCAGCCAGGTCGATGCCGTTTTTCGCCGCCGTGCAGAAAGCCTCGGCGAGGATGGTGGCATTGCCCTGGGAAATGAAGTTGTGGATGACCTTGGCCTTGTGGCCCGAGCCCAACGGGCCAAGGTAGTGGATGGTCTCGGAGAAGCATTCGAGCACCGGCCGTACCTGCTCGAGCACTTCGGCATCGCCGCCAGCCAGCACGTTGAGGCGCCCGGCCACAGCATCCCTGGGTGTACGGTTGACCGGTGCATCGAGGTAATGACCGCCGTGCGCAACCACCTGCGCGGCCAGCTCGGCGGTGCGATTCGGATCACCCGTGCTGCAGTCGACGACGATCTGCCCCGGGCGCAGGCCAGCGAGGATACCGGTCTCGCCAGCCAGAGCGCGGCTGACTTCCGCCGTGCCTGGCAGACACAGCAGCACCACGTCGACGGCACGCGTCAGCTCGGCGGCGTTGGCGTATTCGCGGGCGCCCTTGCTGACCAGATCCTCGACAGGCTGGCGGTTACGGTGCGCCGTGACAGCGAGGCTGAAACCCTTGTTCTGGATGTTGCTGGCCATGGCATGGCCCATCAACCCGAGGCCGATGAACCCAACATTGATAGCGGTCATGAGACTCCACCTTGCATGTGGCGGCGATGCCCGGCACATGCGGTGCCGAGCAAGGTCGCAAAGGGTTACTGAGCGTTGCGCACCTTGGCGATCTCGGCGTTCATTTCGGCCATCAGCTCAGGGCCATATTCGGCCACCAGCTTGTCGACTGTCGGACGCACCTGCTCACGCATGCGCTGGATTTCCTCAGGCGCGACTTCGTTGATCTGCATGCCATGCTTGGCCAGCGCTTGGCGCGAGCTGACATCCATTTCGCGGGAGACCTTGCGTTCGTAAGCCTGGGCTTCCAGAGATGCGCTGCGGACCAGCTCACGCTCGGTTTCGTTGAGCTTGTCCCAGGTACGCTTGCTGAAGATCGCCACCAGTGGATCGTAGAAGTGGCCTGTCAGCGACAGGTACTTCTGCACCTCGTAGAACTTCGAAGTCTCGATAGCTGCCAGCGGGTTCTCCTGGCCATCCACGGTGCGGGTTTCCATCGCGGTGTAGAGCTCGGTGAACGACAACGGCACCACGTTGGCACCCAGCGTACGGAAGGATTCGATGGCAGTAGGTATCTGCTGCAGGCGCAGTTTCAGGCCCTTGAGGTCCTCGACCTTCTCGACCGGATGCTTGCTGTTGGTGACGTGGCGGAAGCCATGATCCCAGTAACCCAGGCCGATCAGGCCGTGCGGTTCCAAGGTGGTCAGCAGGTTCTGCCCGGCCGGGCCGTCGAGCACTGCGTCGACCTCTTCGGTGTCCTGGAACAGGAACGGCAGACCATACAGGGCGAAACCCTTCTCGATACCCGAGAGCAGGCCGGGAGTTACCAGCGTCATGTCGACAGTGCCGCCCTGTACGGACGAGATCACCTGCGCATCGCCACCCAGAGTGCCGCTGGCGAACACCATGACCTTCATCTTGCCGCCGCTCTTCTCCTTGATGATCTCGGCGAATTTCTGCGCGCCCAGGCCGTGCGGGTGATCCTTGGCCTGGACGAAGGCGACCTTGAAGTTGTGGCGATTGATCTCTTCGGCAGCCTGAGTGGCGGCAGACAGCAGCAGGGCCGAAGAGCAAAGCAGTGCGGCGAGGACTTTAGGGATGAACGTCATGGTGTTTCCTCTTGTTTTTATTGCCGCCACGCATGGCGGGGAAATGGGCGAAACAGCCCGTTGCGCATTCACCGTCAGAACACGACGAATGCGGCGTTGTCGATCAGTAGAGCCACTGCGCGGGTATAAGCAGCAATTGCGGGAAGGCCAGCAGCAGGCCGATCACCAACAGTTCGGCGAGCAGGAAGGGCAGCACACCGCGAACGGTGGCGACGAAGTCGATCTTCGCCACACCGGCCACCACGTTGAGCACCAACCCCACAGGCGGAGTGATCAGCCCGATGGCGCAGGTCATGACGAAGATCACGCCGAAGTAGATCGGGTCGATACCGGCCGCGACCGCCACCGGCATCATCACCGGCGCCAGGATCAGGATGATCGGTGACATGTCCATGGCCATGCCGATCAGCACGATGATGGCGACGATCAGCAGCATCAGCAGACGCGGGCTGTCCATCAGCGGCTCCAGCACCTCGACCACCGAACTGGGCAGGTCGGCGACGGTGATCATCCAGGCTGCAACCATCGCCGAGGCCACCAGGAACATCACCATCGAGGTGGTCATCACGGACGACACCAGCACCTGGTACATGCTTTTCCAGGTCAGCTCGCGGTAGATCACCAGCGACACGAACAACGCATAGACAGCAGCCACCACCCCCGCCTCCGTGGGCGTGAAGATCCCGGCGCGCAGGCCAACCAGGATGATTACCGGCAGCAGCAGTGCCCAGATGCCTTCGTAGAACGCCTTGGCGACCTCTCGCATCGGCGCTCGCGGGCGGGTAATCAGCGTCTCGCGGCGCGAGATGATGGCCCAGGCGAGACACAACGAAGCGCCCATCATCAGACCGGGAGTGATACCGGCGAGAAACAGCTTGGTGATCGATACGTTGGCTGCAACGCCGAACAGAATCAGGCCAATCGAGGGCGGCAGAACCGGGGCGATGATGCCTGACGCAGCGACAAGACCACCGGCGGTCGCCCTGTCATGTCCCACCTTGACCATCATCGGCACCAGCAGCGCGGCCAGTGCAGCGGCATCGGCCGCGGCCGAGCCCGACAGGCTGGCCAGCACACAGGCCGCCAGGATGGTGACGTAGCCAAGTCCGCCCTTGATGTGGCCGACCAGGGCGATGGCCATGTTGACGATACGCCGGGACAGACCACCGGCATTCATCAACTCACCGGCGAGCATGAAGAAGGGCACGGCCATCAGCGGGAAGCTGTCGGCACCGTTGACCAGCCCCTGGGCGACGATCTGCGCGTCGAACAGATCGAGGTGATACATCATGGCCAGTGCGCACAGGATCAGCGCATAGGAGATGGGCACGCCAATGGCCATGGCGCCCAGCAGAGACAGCACGAATATCGCGATGATGACCATCACATCACTCCGATTCTTATTATGAAATTGAGCGCCAGCGACAGGCCGGCGAGCTGCCGGAAAGCGCTACTGATGCAGCTCCGCAGAGAGATCGGGCCGCGGTATTTCGCCACCCGCTGCCAGGCGGGCGACTTCGTAGAGATGAATCAGGCAGGCCGAGATACCGAAGAACACACCGGAGCCGTAGAACAGGCCCATCGACCAGCCAGCGACCGGCGATGGCACGTTCCAGTTGATCTCCATCTGCTGCCAACTCCCCCAGAAGAACAGCCCCGAGCAGGCCAGCATCAGCAGTTGGGACAGGATCAGACAGCCGCGCTCCCCCCAGCTCGGCAGCGCCCTTAGCGCCAGGTCCACGCTCATGTGACCGCGCTCGCGCAGCAGCACCACGGCACCGAGGAACGTCAGCCAGACAAAGGCCCAACGCGAAATCTCTTCGGAGATCAGGATGCTTTCGTTGAAGCCGTAGCGCAGCACGACGTTGCCGAATACCAGCACCACCATGGTCACCAGGCAGATGATCGCCAGCACCTTGAGCAGAGTGAAATAACCGTCGACGAGCTTACGCATGACGGCACTCCAACAGACGGACGATGGCGGCGTACAGGCAGGAAGTCGGCTGGCAGCCAACGCTCCCGGAAGGATGGGAATGATCCATCTGGAAAGCCTCACATTGTTGTTTTTGTGCGCTGACAAGCAGCCGTGTGAGGCCGACACTAACATCACAAATTATTGCGTGCAATGTTCATTTTTGTCAGTATCGCGGCCAGACGATCACAACAACAACGAGAACGCGCCATGCAACTCATCACCAACAGCCAGACCGTGGTTATCCTCAGCGACCAGGATTCCGTAGCCGTCGCCCGCCGTGCCCTGGCGCGTGGCAGCCGTGTCGAAAGCCTCGCCCTGAACGCCTTGGACGACATTCCCGCCGGGCACAAGATCGCCCGCCGTGCCATCGCCGCCGGCGAAGCCGTGCTCAAGTACGGCCAGGTCATCGGCGTGGCCAGCCAGGACATCGCCGCCGGCGCCCATGTACACACCCATAACGTGTCGATGCCGCAGAGCCACGCCAACAACCAGTTGCCGCCGCCCATCGCACGTACGCCAGTGCTGCCACCGGAGCAGCGCCGCCGTTTCATGGGCTACCGCCGCCCGGACGGGCGCGTCGGCACGCGCAACTACATCGGCATCCTGTCCACGGTGAACTGCTCGGCGACGGTCTCGCGTGCGGTGGCCGCGCACTTCAACGGCTCGGAACTGCTCAAGCGCTACAACATCGATGGCGTGGTGGCGCTGACCCACGGTAGCGGCTGCGCGATCAACACCGAGTCGGAAGGCTTCAAGTTCCTCGAGCGCAGTATCTGGGGTTACGCCTGCAACCCCAATGTGGCGGGTGCACTGGTGATCGGCCTGGGCTGCGAGACCAATCAGATCAGCTCGCTGATGAAGCGCTACAACATTTGCGAGGGGCCGAACTTCCGCGTCTTCAACATCCAGAATGCTGGCGGCACCCGCGCCAGCATCGCCCGCGCCATCGAGCAGGTGACCGAGATGCTCGAAGCCATCGGTCGCCTGGAACGCACCTCGGAAAGCGTCGAACACATCATGGTCGGCATGCAGTGCGGCGGCTCCGATGGCTACTCGGGCATCACCGCCAACCCGGCGCTGGGTTATGCCGCCGACCTGCTGGCCCAGCACGGCGGTACCGCCATCCTTAGCGAGACCCCGGAAATCTATGGTGCCGAACACCTGTTGATCGCCCGGGCGATCAGTCATGAAGTCGGCCAGAAGCTGCTTGATCGCCTGACCTGGTGGGAGCAATACACACGCATCAACGGCGCCGAGCTGAACAACAACCCCTCGCCAGGCAACAAGGCCGGCGGTCTGACCACCATCCTGGAAAAATCCCTCGGCGCAGCGGCCAAGGGCGGCACCAGCTCGCTCAACGGCGTGTACGAGTGGGGCGAGCCAATCACCGAGCGTGGCTTCGTGTTCATGGACAGCCCCGGCTATGATCCGGTGTCCGTGACCGGCCAGGTAGCCTCCGGCGCCAACATGATCTGCTTCACCACCGGGCGTGGCTCGGTGTCCGGTTTCAAACCCGCGCCGTGCATCAAGCTGGCCACCAACACCGAGATGTTCCGCAAACTTGAGGAGGACATGGACATCAACTGCGGCGGCATCGTCGACGGTGAGCTGAGCATCGCCGAAGCTGGGCACAAGATCTTCGACATACTCATCGAGATCGCCTCGGGCGAGCCATCCAAGAGTGAGCGGTACAACTACGGCGATAACGAATTCGTGCCGTGGCAGGTGGGTGCGGTGACCTGATTTTCAGGGTGCGGCGGCGCCCCCTGAGACGAAGGGTGCACCGTACGTACCACAGGCCGAACGACCTACGCTTCGATCCGCTCCAGATACGGCACTGCAGCGATCTGGTTGTGCTCGCGGAACTGCGCCAGACGCTGCTTGACCTTGTGCTCGGCGATCACCAGGTGCTCTTCCATGCTCTGCGCCGCCAGATCGGGGCGACCGGCCTGCAGGTTCTCGAAGATGCTCAGGTGCTCGCGGAAGAAGGGTTCTTCATCGGGGAAGTAGCTCTTGTCCAACAGGATGTGCTTACCCGACAGCAGCAACGAGTGGGTACGCCGCAGGATCTGCAACATCTGCCGGTTGGGGCAACAGCCGAGCGTTTCGATGTGCAGGTCGCTTTCCAGGTCATCGAACTGGCGACTGTCCATGTTCGGATAGAGCGCCATGGCCTGGTGCAGACGCTCGATGTAACCCTCGATCCGCTCGGGTTCGATGAACTCCGCAGCGCGCACCAGCACGTAGGGTTCCAGGCGTCGGCGCACTTCATACAGTTCGCCGAGTCGCTCCTCGTTCCACTGCCCGAGCTGCCAGCGCGAGCGCTCGTCGCGCTCGACCAGGCCCATCAACGACAAGCGCGTCAGTACCTGGCTGGAGACCGTACGGCTGATGGCGTAGTGGCGAGACAGTTCGAGTTCGTTGATGCGATAGGTGCCGAACAGCGACTGGTGCAGCAGGTCGCGTTCGATCTGATCGTAGACGGACTTCCAGGTTTCCGTCTTGCGCGGGGCCTGAGTGCGGTCATCCGTCAGTTTGAAATCGCTCGCCTCCAGCTTGCGCCGCAACACCTTGCCAGGCTGCGCCCCGACCAGATAACCACGACCGTCGAACGTGCAGACCAGACCTGCCTGATGCAGATTGAGCAGCGCCTGGCGCACAGGTGAACGGCTCACACCGAACAGATCCGCCATGGGGCCTTCGAGCAGCAACGTTCCCGACTTGAGGCGACCTTTGCGGATGCTCGTTGCGATGAGTTCGAACAACTGATCGTTGAGATGCTTCTTCATTATTGTTTTCGGGTCGTATGTGGGAAGGGGAAGAACCGCAGAGCGCCATACCCCGCAATACTCCTACATATGACAGCCTCATACAAAACAGCTATTGCATGCAATGTTCTTTATCGACAACTCGTTGCACCATGACGACATGCGCCACCCGATGTGCACGCCCTCACAACGAGCGCAACCGGTGATCCCCAGTGCCTAGGAACCGCAGGCGCAAGCAGCCATTCGGTCACAACCCGTTGATGACGTGCTTTCGCTCGTGACCCAACAGCAGCCCACCCTGCTTCAACCTGAGCTCGAGGGCGCTCACCGTCACCCTCGAACTCGCGTCAGGCCAAAGGCGCCTGAAGTCGCTTAGCGGCTGAGCATGAAGGTTTCGAACTCGAG
This sequence comes from Pseudomonas chaetocerotis, assembly GCF_015712105.2. Lineage (NCBI taxonomy): Bacteria > Pseudomonadati > Pseudomonadota > Gammaproteobacteria > Pseudomonadales > Pseudomonadaceae > Pseudomonas > Pseudomonas chaetocerotis. The sequence continues at coordinate 449,736 of NZ_JACFYX020000002.1, read as the reverse complement.
ATCGTCCAGCGCCTCGTTGAGACGATACAACCCGAGGAGCACGCACAGCAGCAGCGACAGGGTGAAACCGTAGCCGAAGAACGTCGGGCCAAGCATCTGGCTGAACAGGGTCAACGCACCGTTGGCCAGGACGAAGAGAACGCAGAGCTCGAGGACGATGGCGCGCTTGTCCAGATAGAAGAACACGTTGAGCAAGGCCATGAACACCACCTGAATGCTCACGCCGATCACGTCGATGTAGAACAGCGGCAGGTAGTAGTGCGAGATGCCCAGCCAGGACAACAACTGCGGCGCGAGCAGAAACAGCAGCACCAGGGTCAGCCCCTGCACCTTGCAGATTTCCATCAGGCCCTGGCGAATCGCCAGGATCATCTGCTCCTTGAGCCAGCCGATGTGCTGCAGGGTTTCCCCGCCGCGAATCGCGTCATAGACCCGCTCGTACCACTCGGCGAAGTCGGTTTCGATGCGCACCAGGAACACCGCCATGCCGGGGATGATCGACAGGTAGGCGAGGAAGATCGGCAGGTCATAGAGGATCGATGCGCGCAGCGGGCCGATCACGGCTTCGGAAGTCGACGGGTTGAACCAGAAGATGAACTTGTCGATCCAGATGCCCAGGTTGTAGCACAGCCCCGTCAGCAGGAGGCTGCCGAACACCTGGCGACGCTTGAGGAAATCGAACGCGACCAGACGCTCGGCCGGGTACTCGCGCAGGATGTCGAAGAGAAAGATGAACAGCAGGCTGGAGTGACCGATCAGCAGGCCCAGCAGCAAGCCGTCGATATTGAGAAAACGCAGCAGATAGGCCGAGGCGACCATCAGCGAGTAGCCGAGAAACATCACCCCGAGGATGCGGTTATAGGCCTTCATCCCGGACAGGAAGATGATCACCAGCCACAGGTTGCACAGCACCACGAAGTTGGCCATCACCAGCAGGCGATAGGAAAACGACTGATCGAACAACAGGCCCAGCACGCAGATCGCCAGCAGCCCCGAGACGATCGTCACCAGCAGCAGGATACCCACCAGGTTGGGCAGGATCAGATCCAGGCGCCGTTCGAACAGCCGGTCGGAGACGAAGCGGGTGAAAAACAGCTGCAGCCCGCCGGTGAGGATCAGCGACGTGGCCATCAGGTACGTCACGGTGACCAGGAACTGACCGATCAGCGTTTCCGGCAGCACCGCCCCCAGGCTCAGTACGCCGATGAGCATCACGCTGATGATCGACAATACCCAAGGGCCGGAACTGATCAGGCCGGCATACAGGTAGGCGCGCATCGTCGATGTGTAGGAGTCCTTGGACAGGATCTTCCTCAGTTCAAAGCCTATACCCGCCATTACGCGCTCTCCGTGCCTTCGCGATACAACTCGCGATAGCGCGCGAGCATCAGTTCTTCGGTGTAGTAACGGCGCACGCGCTCCAGGCCGACAGCCTGGGCCACCTTCCAGCGCTCGGGGTTGCGTAACAGCGAGAGGATGGCGCGCGAGGTGGCCTGCGGGTCGGCAATCGCCACGACTTCACCCGCCGTGCCGAGTTGGCGATCTTCCTCACTGGAGCCCTCGACAAGCTCGCGGCACGACCCTACGTCACTGGTCACCACCGGCGTGCCGGCCGCCCAGGCCTCGAGCACCACCAATGGCTGCGCCTCGCTGATCGACGTCAGCACCATAACACCCAGTTGCGGCATGACTTCACGCACCTGGCGAAAGCCCAGAAAGCGCACCTTGTCCTGCAGCCCCAGACTGGCCACCAGGCTATGGCACTCGGCCGCATAATCCGGATCTTCTTCTTCCGGACCGACGATCCAGCCCTCGGCTTCAGGGATGACGCTGACCACGCCACGAATGGCGCGGATGAAGGTTTTGACGTCCTTGATCGGCACCACCCGCCCAACCAGGCCGGCCACCGGCGGCACGCCTTCTGGCCGGCTTAGCAACGCCTGATCCCAACTGGCCAGATCGATACCATTGGGAATGACCCGAGTACGCTCCGCGGGAGCGCCGTCGAGCACCTGACGCCGCCTGTTGCCCTCGTACAGGGCGATGATGGAGTGCGCAGATCGGTAGGTGATCAGCCCGATACGCTCGAAGAAGCGGATCCACAGCCTGCGGATGTAGCTGACCTCCGCATCGAGGCCGGTGCTCAGGCGCTCGTCGGGGCTTTCGGCGATCCAGCCCGCCTGGGCCAGATCGATCTTGCGTTCCTTGGTATAGATGCCGTGCTCGCTGAGCAGGTAGTAGCAGCCCCAGCGGCGCTGCAGGACGCTGCCCAACATGCCCGCGTAACCGGTGGAGATCGAGTGCAGCATGCGCGCGCGCGGCAGCGTTCTGGAGACCTCGGCCAGCATGAACAGCGGCGCCTGCATGGAGCGCAGCGTCCAGAAGTAATTGACGAATGACGGATCGGCGCAGTGCTGGGTATAGCCGTCGACGATGGCATCCCAGCTGGCACGACTTTGCAGGAAAGCCTCACGGCCGATGCGCCCGGCAGCCAGGGTGTCGACGAATGCATCGCCCTGCTCGGCGCTGGGCTCATCCGGGTTGTGCAGGAAACGGTGCACATCCAGCATCAGCTCGGCCAGTTCCGCGCTCGCCCGCGTACTGGTGGTGGGAATCGAACTCCAGGCATCTTCGAGAAAATGCTCCTGAACGTGCACCACGTTGTCCGGGATGGCGTAGTGGCGCTTGCCGTAGGCCTCCTTCTGGCCGCCGATGAACAACACCGAGAAGGTCAGCTCAGGCAGCCCCAGAATCAGCTGGTTGATCCAGCTCGACACGCCCCCGCGCACGTAGGGCCAGGTTCCTTCGAGCAACAGGCAGACATCGACGCTCTGCACGTCGGGAACAGCGGATTTCTCACTCATAACCAGTATCTTGCCAAGGCCGCGAAGGGGGGACGTTGCAACAGCTCGGCCGGCATCGTCGCCAGCATGTCTGGAATTTCCTCATAGCGTTGACGCAAAAATGCGATCTCGGCCCGATAAGGCGCCAGTTGCACCGCATCCATCCCGGCCTGTGCGGACTGGTCGAACTGCGCCAAGGCCTCGTCGAGATTGCCCTGCTCCATGGCGATGCGCCCGGCCAGCAAGTACAACTCGCCACCCGGGTTGCCCTGCAGCGCCGCCATCACATGGCCCCAGGCCTGCTGCAGCACGTGCTCCAGCACACTGCCCTGAGCCAGGCCGACATAGGCGAGCTCCCAGTACCAACGCGCCAGTTCGGCGTGCAGCGCGATCTTGCGATCCGTACTGGCGCTCTCCATGTTTGCCAAAGCCTGTTCGATACGCTGATTGATGCGACTTTCACGTTGATCGAGCATCGAGTAAGCCAGCAAACGCACATCGTCAGATGGATCGCGCAGCGCCAGCTTGAGAATCGGGATGGCCTCCTTGCTACGCATGCGGCGTGTGGCGAAGATCGCCGTCAGACGCTGATCGGGATCAGGGGCGTGACGCAACACATCCTGCAGCCCGCCATCGCTGAACATCAGCTCACGCTTGCGCTCGCGGGGCCGGAAGGGCAACTCGGGAACGGCGGTCGCCTCCCAGGACTGCACCTTGCGCTTGCGCGGCAGGTAGAGGGCCGGAAACAACGCCAGCGCTACGCCGATCATCCCGATCAAGGGGATGAAGAACGAGACGCTGAAAATGAACAGCAGGCTCCAGGGCAAGGGGTAGCGATAGCGGCGCGGCAGCAGCAGCCAGATCCCGGCAGCCAGCATGGCGCTTCCCAGGCCATGCGCCGAGGCATAGAGCAACGCGGCCTGAGGAATCGGGAGATCGCTGACCGCACTGGCCCAGCTCCCGACCTCGAGCAGCGCGGCGCCGCTAAACAGCCACTTGCTGATCATTCAATGCACACTCGTTGAAGAGGAAGTGTCGCAATGCATCGCGCTCATCACCGCCCTCGAACAGGAACTGATGCGTCTGTATGCCCAGCGAATCAAGATCTCGGCCCTGGCCGAAGCGTTCTGCGAAAAGCTGCCTGATACGTACCAGATAGCCCTGCGCGCCCTCACCCGAGGTCAGCGGCAGCAGCACCAGCACGAGGCGACTGCCGCGCCCATTGATGACCTTGAGCTGGACATCGAGACCGCGCTGGCTGCCCTCCAGCAGACGTTGAATCTCTTCTCCATTTTCCTCGGCGAGTTCGAACGCATAGAGGCTGGCCGGCAGGTCGTGGTCGCGTGCATCGCTGAGCGAGCGCTTGAGCAATTGCGAGTAGTGCTGGGCGTCGGCATCTGGCAGTTGCAGAGCCTGCGCATCGCTCATCAACAGGTCGGCGATATGCCCGGACAGAATCGCCAGCAGGCTGAAACTGCGTTCGTGGAACATGAAGAACGGCATCTGCTGAATCGCCAGAACCGCCAGGATGCGGCCTTCGGTGTCGATCAGCGGCACACAGACCTGCAACGCGGAATGCCGGGCGCCCTCGCCACGATCCAGCACCTCGGAGCGCACACTGACCAATTCACCGCGCTGCAGGCACTGGCGCAACAGCACGTCCTTGCCGTTGAACTCGCCCATTTCCCCCAGCGTGGCCAGCGGTTGGGGGTCGACCTGAGCGTTGTCCATGACCCGATAGAGCCCCGCCACTCGCAGCGCCCCATATTGGGCAAGCAGGGAGATGACCGTATCGGCCAGGGTCTTCAGGGCGTCGCGATCACCCGGCAAGGCACGCAGCTGTTCACGCAAGCTGAGCAGCGAGCTGCGCAGACTCTGGTCGTTGCCCGCAACGCGTTGCTCCAGGCGGTCGTGCGAGATGCGCAGGATATGGTGGGAACGGGTAAATTCATCGAGCCGCAGCTGGCGATACTCGTTGGCCAGACTGAGTCGCTCGAGACGGCGCTCCCAGATGTCGCGAAACTCCCCGACCAGCATGCTGCAAAGCAACATGCCGACGATGAAGGACGCCGGGATCTCCAGATAGAGCGCCCACCCCGACAGCCGAAACACGAACAGCGCAGCGATCAGCAATGCAGCACTGAACAGCCCCTGCAGGAATCCGTAACGAACGCCGAGCAGGATCGGTACGAGAATCATCCAGGGGAACGACGCCACCACGAGCAGGGGGTCGTCCGGCGATAGCCAGTAGCCGAAACCTAGGGCGAGGAGGCTCAGCAGGCAGGTTTCCCACCAGGAAACACGGCCACTGGCCCTCGGCGCAAGAATGAAATCCTTATGGGCAGACTGCATCGTCATCACTCGAAGTCGAGGTTACCGACCAGCTCACGCAGCACCTTCTGCGCCGCCCCCGCCAGACTCTCGCGCGACCAACCCGCACGGGCACCACTCGAACTCCAGACCACGCGACCGGTCGCCGGCTCCAGCACCTGCAGACTGACGCCTACGGCGGGTTCACCGTCGAGGCCATTCTTGTACTGCCACTCCTCGACGCTACCGGTGATCACGTAAGCCAGACGCTGTTGACGCGCCCAGTCGAGCGCCTGGATCTGGCGCTCACGGTCGTCCTGCAGCAACAGGTCCTGTCGCGGTGCCTGGGGATACATGAGCGGGCGTACGCCCTCTTCCGCCAGGATGCTGATCAGTATCTGCTCGGCGCGCTCACCGGCCTGCGGCGTCTGGGCGTAGTTGACCAGCGGCGCGACACCCCAGGCGGCTTCGCGCGGCAGCGTCTGGCCACTTTCGCGGGTGAAGCTCGAGCACCCGGTCGCGAGTGCTGCAATGACCACCAGGGTCAGGCAACGGATGATTTGCATCGTCATTCCTCCTTTGAGAATCCTTGCTTAGCGCCCAAAGCGGGTGCTGTAGGTAATACCCATGGACCCACCGGCATCACCCTCTCCACCACGGGGAGCGGATTGATAGCCGAGGGTCACAGCCAACTCGTCATCACCGAACAACTCGACGCCAACCCCCAGGTTGATGCCGTAGTTGAACTGCTTTTCCGTCCACTGCCAGCCGGCAATGGTGTCGACCATCCAGGTGAACTGTGGACGGGTTCGATTCAGTGCGCCGGGGAAGCCTCGGCGCCAGGTGCTGGCGACATACACCTGGCCGTAACGATCCTGCATGAGCTCTTCGCCCGGGATCGTCGCCCCTGGCGTGGTATCGAAGGGTATGTAGGCACCTCCGTTCGCGCTCAGAAGCTCACTGGGAACCTCGCTCTCGACACTGTTCTTCTGGTAATCGAGGCCGGTGCGCAGCAGCCAGGAAGGATCGTCGAAGAACAGCATGTGCCCCCACTCGACGGATACGCCATTGCCTGTGCCGAGCGCATCGCCGCTTCTCGAGCTGTAGCGGCTGTGCGTGATCGACCAGCTCAGCTGGTCACGCGCGGAAAAGCCGTGCTGACCTCTCAGACCCAGTCCGTCACGCATACCCAGGGCGCGCAACAGCCCGGTGTCATCGGTCTGCCGGTGCCAATCCACGGCGACGCCCAGCTCGTCACGCGAGCTCAGGCGCCAGGTCCGCTCGACGCCGAGACCGTGGCGGTCATCGTCATCGCGCAGACTGCTGTCGAGGTACAGGCTGAGGTCGCCATCGGACAGCTCTCGACGAGTATGCAGCTTGAGATTGCGCTCGTTGCCCATCACCGCGCTGTCCAGGTTGGCGCTGTCATAGCGCACCTGGTCGAGTTGCAGATCGGCATACCAGTCGTCGCCCAGATTGCGCGCGACGCGCAAGCGAGGCCCGGAGATATCCAGGTCACCGAAGTCGGTCTTGTGCCAACCCAGCTGAAGGCCCTGCGGCGAGCGCTCCAGCATGCCGGTGGCCTGATAGAGCAGTTGCTGGCGAATGGACGCGGGCTGCTCGTCGCCCTGGGCGCTGAGTGCGGTGGCCAATGCCTCGCCGTCATGCCCCAGGCGCGCAAGAACCTCGACCTGATGTGCCACGTCCAGGCTGCCGCGCTGCAGAAGACGCTGCATCTGCTCACGGTTATCACTGCGCAGCGCCTGCTGAATCTGATCGTAGTTACCTGGCTCGAGGCCGCGTGCAGCCCCCCACGCCAGCCAGTCGTCCTTGAGTGCCGCCTGGTTGCCGGCGTCCAGTCGCTCGAGAAAATGTTCGAACCAGAGTTGCAGCGTCGCCTGTTCGCCATTCCACAACTGCCTGGCCTGCGCCAGCGACACCCGCGATCCCTGGCTACCGGCGAGCAGGCGCAGGTACATGGCATAACCTTCCGGCGTCGCGAGGATGCGTGTGCGGTCCATATCCTTGAGCAATTGACGACGCAGGCGCCAGGCCAGGTCGGCATAACCGGCAGCCTCGGCGGCATCGGCGTAAGCGGCCAGCACCAGACGATCGGATGGATTGGACTTGAGGTGCTGACGGAACCAGAGCAAGGCCTCGCGTGTGTTGTTGAGCATCATGTGGCCAGTCGCATAGGGCAGCCACAAACGACTGTCAGCGACGGCCCTTGAGCGCCATTGCGGCAGCAGCGCCGCGAGGGCATCGCGCTGGGCATTGTCGATGTAGAACCAGAGCATGCGCTGACGGACCAGGTTGTCTTCCGGGAACTGGGCCAGGGCTTGCTTGTAGAATGCGTTGGCCTGCTCGTATTGCCCGTCCTGGGCAGCGAGCGCTGCACGGGCGAGCCAGTACTGCGAACTGCCGCGGCCCGCCGGCGACTGCTCCGCTTCAGCCAGCAGCGCTCTGAGCGTATCCCAGTCACGCAAGGTCTCGGCCAGCTGCAATGCCATGGTCAGCCGCGCCACCCTGCCGGTACGCCGCCAGCTTTCGACGAGGACCTGCAGGGCGCGACGCGGCTCTTTGTCCCAGTAGATTCGTATCAGGCGATCTTCATCGTCCCTGTCCAGCGGCACGTCGAGGCTGACCAGGCGCTCGTACGCCGCACGAACGTCGGCATCGCGCTCGAGCTTCCAGGCAAGATCAGCGCGTAACTGCCAGTACTGCGGGTCATCCACCGCGCTCGCGTCCACGGCGGTCAATACCGCCCAGGCCTGCTCCGGCTGAAAGAGGTTCCAATGCACCTTGGCCCAGCGGATGCGGTCTTCAGTGGTCAGGCTCGTGCGCTCAGCCATGCTGGCCCAGAGCTCAGCTTCCTTGTCGAGCTGCTGAGTGTTCTCCAGCAGCATGCGCAGGCGCTTGCGGGCAAACAGATGATTGGGGTAGCGCTGCAGATAAGCCCGTAGCCAGGATTCCGCATCTTCAGGAGTGCCGCGGACCTCATGGCTGTACACCAGCGTGTCCACTTCCTGATCCGTCATCTGCCGCAGGCGGTCGATGGCCGAGAGCGTACTGACCACCTGATCGAAATCGAACAGCTGCAATGCATAGCGCCAGACACGCTCACGCATTGCCGGGTCTTCCTGATGGGCGAGCATCTGTACCCAGTAGTTCAATGCCTGCTGGGTATGACCGGTCCACTCAGCCAGGCGTGCCAGCTCCGCCATCAACTCGAAATCATCGGGAGCCTGCTCCAGCAGTTGCGGTCCGAGCTGCCAGGCACGCTCGATGGCTCCGGATGCCAGACTGAGGCGGAAGTCGGCATTGAGCGCCCGATGATCATCGGACTTCAGGCTCAGCCAGTGCTGAACGAACGTCTCGGCAAGATCGAAACGCTGCGCCGCCTGAGCTGCGTCCACGCCTTCGGCGAGCCAATCCAGCGACTCTTGCTCGGCATTCAACTCGCCCAGATGCTGAGCCAGCAGCTCCGCGGCCTGCGCGGAATGGTTGGCGGCACGCAAGGCGTTGAATGCCTCACGCAGCAGCTCGAGCCGCTTTTGCGCATCGGGCTCTGCCTCAGCCAACTGCAGATAGAGCTGAGCAGCACCACTCTGGTCATTGTTCGCCAGGCTCCACAGAGCGGCCTCGCTCAGCCAGTGCGTGCGTCGCTCGGCATCACGCTCGGCGAGTGCCTTGTAGGACGTCACGGCAACATCCAGGCCGCCGATCTCCAATGCGTAACGCGCTGTACGCTCCAGCATGGAGTTATCCAGGTCAACGATGTTCAGCGACCGCAACTCAGCGATCAGCTGTGCACGCTGCGCATCGCTGATACCGTTCGGATCGGCCTGAGCCCTGAGGATATCCAGCATCACCACATAGAACGGCGTAATGGCCACAAGGCGGCCTTGCAGCTGCTCGAGATACTCGCGGGCGCGCTTGAAGTCACCGACCTGAATCAACTGATCGATCAGTCTCAGTCGCAGCTGGTCATCTTCTGGGTGTGCCTTGATCAGCAACTCGGTATAGCTGATGGCAACCGCGTCAGGCGCCGTATCAGCGGCCGGAAGGAATACGTCCTCGCTCTTGTAGGACAGCGCCAGCAGCGCAATCACGAAGAGCGCGACCAGCACGATCATCCATGGGTTGAGCAGGCGCGTCTGGCGCTCACGTTTACGGGTTGCAGATAAGCTTTCCATCTCTCACCCGCTTCATTGGCAACTCGAAGTGCCAGATACCCTTGTCAGCCCTCGCCTGAAAGCGACTGCCCCCCACCTGTACCTGACACGCCTTGTCCGAGCGAACGCTGAACGTCAGCGGGAATTCCCCCTCGAAGGAAAACGTGACGTTTCGGTCATCGTTGTAACGCCAGGCAGTCAGCGGGATGTTGGCCTCTTCCAGAGACGGACGCGGATCACGCGTTTCGCGCAGCGCCAGCACAGCTGTAGGTCCACTGAGGTGCACGTACCGTCCCTGTGGCAGATCGCGCACACCCGCAACCCCCTCGGAGCGCGACAGATCGGGCCAGCCCAGCGACGGGTCGAGACGCAGCGTACGCATACCCACCAGCCCTCTGACCAACCAGGCGCCATCGCTGCGCTTGGCCAGGCTCGCTCGGTAGAGGCCCTCTACCCGCTGGATGTAATCACTCATCCACAGCGAAAGCGGCTGACTGTCGACCATGGCCTGATAGGTCTGCTTCATCACCCGAATGGAGGCCTGCTTGGTCCCCGAGTAGAAGTGGTAATACAGATGAAAGCCGCGCAGGCGGCGCGGGCTGTCGGTCAGCGCGAAGGTTTCCTGTACACCACGGAAGCCGTAGTAGGGCCCCGTCCATAGATTCGTATAGACGTTCTCGTTGATCACCGGCGCATAGAAGTGCAAGCCCCCGGAGGTCGGGCGAAGCAATGGATAGAGGCCGGTCAGCGAAGGGTAGGCATTGGTCAGAACCGTGTTGCCGCCGTTGACGTTGGGCAGACCGCTTTCATAGGCCAGCTTGAGCGTCTCGGCACTGGGCATGGCATCGCCCGACCAGAAGATCATCTTCACCGGCTTCTCAGGCGTGGTCAGACGCTGATTGATGTAGTCGCGCGCGCCCACGACCTCGCGCTGCATGTCCAGCGTCTTGTAGCCCGGAATGGCCATCATGTATCCGTACTGCGCCTCGAAGTCCTCACGCTGCGACGACTTCTCCGGCTGCCAGAAGAACGGGTGGCTGAAGGTATGGCTGGCGACTTCGACCTTGGGATCGGCAAATATCTTGCGGGCAATCGGCTCCAGCTCACGAGCCAGGTGCGGATACATGCCCTTGGGGCCGACCTCGCCTTCGATCACTGAAACCGACGTCAGCAACGGATAGGGGGTGATGAAATCATCCAGTACCTGGATACCGGAGTACGGAGTACCAGTTACTTCAGCGCGCGAAACGAAACCATCGCCATCGAGGTGCACAGTGGCGATACGCCGACCGTTTTCCGTCGTCGTGTCAGGCCTCGGCAGAGGTGGCAAGGCAAAGGCGCGCTTGAGGAAGGCGAACGGGTCGACGATCCAGCGACGGTGATCCAGCCCCTCCTCGAATACATAAGGCGTCAGCACGTATCCACCCCAACCGCCCGTAGCGACAGGCACATAGCGCCTCTCACCGCTACGCAGAGCCACAGCGGCCTGGGTCACGTCAGGATTGGTAACCGTCAGCGCGGGCAGCTCCCGGGTACGCAAGCGCATGGGCGCCTCGAACCCACCGACCAGCGCGGCATCATGCGATTCCAGCACGGCGTCATCGGCAATCGGCTGCGACAGGGCGCGAATACCAAGACGGCTGAGCAGGCTGTCGTTGTCCAGCGGCAGACCGGAAAAGAAAGCCAGCGGCACCTGTTCATCGAGTCGCTCGTTCAGCCAACCCTCGAAGATGTCGCGCTTTTCCGGGGCGCCACTGGTCATCCATACCACAACGCCGGCATACAGTCCCTTGAGCGAACGTTGCGGCAACGAGGCGTCGGCAGGCCAGTAGTCGACGCGATATCCCAGGTACTCGAGCAACCCGCCAAGATAGATATGGCCCGGGTTGTCCTCGACCTCACCTTCCCGAGGGTCATAGACCAGACCGATACGCCGTGGCTGGACCTCGATGGAACTCATCCCCAATGCATTCAGTGCAGGCGACGTGATGTAGGGAATGAAACCCTCACGAACCAGGCGCGCAGCCAGTTCACGAGACGCCTCGCGCTGCTCCGGAGGCAGGTATTCGATCGCCACGACAGGGATGCCTTTTGACCGTGCGTCATCGAGGTGTGGCAACAACCAGTCGCGATCACGCTGGGGCACCTGACGATAGCCGCCACTTGCAGCGTCCCAGCCTGCATAAAGGGACTCTACGGCGACGGCAGACGCGACGCCCGGTAGCTCGGGCAGCACATCGAAACCCCGATTGAAGAACAGCTTGAGCCCGGGCTCACGGCGATGCATCTGCTGCAGAAGACTTTTCAGGGCCAGGCGCTGCGGCTCCTGAAAAGCCTTGGGTTGAAGATGGAAGCTGTCCAGCGTATCGAGAAAAACACCGTCATAGCCTTGCCCTTTCAGAGCACTGACTCGGCCCAGGAGATAGTCGCGCCAGGCGGCTGCCTCGAGATCCATGACCTGGCTGTTCCAGGCACTGTTTCTGATGCTGCTGGCTGCGTCCTGCAAGCCGGCCGCAGTGAGATCACCCTGGTATTCACCGACCGACAGGTAAGCGAACACCGTGCGGCCCTGGGCTTTGAGATACGCGAGGTCGGAAGCGGAGACATGTCCGGGCTCAACAACCACCCACTCGAACTGGGAAAGCTCGGGCAGCGGCGGCTCATCGGCGTACCAGAAAGCCACGCTGGAGGGCTGGGCAAGTGCTGTACTAGCGAAAAACGCAACGGCCAGGCTGAAAAGCCCAGCTATTCCCTTTGAGAATTTCAACTGATCAACCCACTGAACTGGAAAGCGCTTGCACGCCTACTTCTCACAGAAACCTCTGGCGAGGCGTCCCCCCATCACTTGCTGAAACTCTAGTCGACCCCCGGACCTCGAGCACAATCGTGACGCTTGTTATGTATCGGCATTGAATCAGCCCACTCAACAAACTGTCAATTTTCTGATATTCAACTCAGACGGGCGGCATCAAATCTCAAAACAAGTCAATTAAATGACTAACCTTGGACGATAGATACGCCAGAATAATAGCCTTTTGACATCAATCCGAGCAATCTTGCGCCAGAGACTCGACAATTCTCGTTTCGTTATTGCACGCAGAAGTGAAGCTAAACCCCTCAGCACTGCCGGACTCTCAGACCGGCGTGCTGGCCTGCATCGAGGTGCGCTGCGCGAAAGCCCGCTGGAAGTCCGCCAGGCCAGGATGAGCGGCGCGCCAGTCGAGGTCGGCGAAGCGGAAATCCAGATAGCCCAGTGCACAGGCGACGCCAATCTGCGCCAGGTCGAGCGGGCCCTGTAGTCGTCCGACATGGCGCTCCAGCTCTACAAGGGCGCGCTGCACCTTGCCCAGTTGGCCCTCCAGCCAGGCCGCCCACTGCAGCTCCGCCGGGCGCACTCCGCGCTCGTAACGCGCGAGCAGGGCCGCGTCCATCAGGCCGTCGGCCAGTGCGGCCAAGCGTAGTACCTGCCAACGCGCCGCATCGCTCGGCAGCAGCTTCTGGCCTTGGTGCAGGGAATCGAGGTATTCGCAGATCACGCGACTGTCGTACAAGGCCTCATCGTCATCCGTCAGCAGCACCGGAATCTTGCCCAGCGGGTTGAGGGCATTGACCCGTTCGTTGAGCGTGGTCGGCAAAACGGCGGTGTCGAGCAGCTCGATTCGGTCCAGCAGGCCGGTTTCCGCGGCCAGCACGCGAACCTTGCGGGCGAAGGGTGAGGCGGCGGCGTAGATCAGTTGCATGGGCAGATTCCTGGGGCGCGTGAAGAGAGAGCCGATTAGCGCTCGCACTAAAGCACAGTTCGCACGCAGAGATCATCTGGCCAAGCCGGCTCACACACCACCAAAGTCGCACCAGCCGATCACCGCTGCCCCGCACGGATGCGGCACAATCAGCCATCGCAGGAAAAGGACAGGCCGATGCTGATCGATGAAGAACTGACCCTGAAGAAGCTGGAGGTCTTTCTCGCCTTCATGCGCAGCGGCAACCTGGCGCGCGCCGCCAGCGAGCTGCAGACCAGTAACGTCAGCGTGCACCGCGCCATTCACTCGTTGGAAAGCGCGCTGCGCTGCCCGCTGTTCAAGCACGAGGGACGCAACCTGATTCCGCTGGAGAGCGCCTATGTGCTGGAGGAAAAGGCCCAGAAGCTGATCCAGGACGCCCAGGAGATGGTGCGCCTGACTCGCGAGACGGCGGGCTTCGGCGCCGAGCGCTTCAAGCTCGGCGCGCTCTACTCGCTGACGGTGAAGACCGTGCCGCAACTGATCATGGGCCTGAAGCTGCGGCGCAGTGAGTTGAACATCGACCTGGTGCTCGGCTCCAACGTCGACCTGCTGTACAAGCTGAAGAACATGGAGCTGGACGCCATCCTCATCGCCCTCGACGACAGCGTCAGCGACCCGGATTGCGAACAACTGGCGCTGTTCTCCGATGACATTTTCCTCGCCACACCCAATGACTCGCCGTTTGCCGATCACGCCGAAGTGGATCTGGCCGCTCTGCGCGATTCGACCTTCATCACCCTGACCCAGGGCTACGCCACCTTCCGCGATGGCGAGCGGGTGTTCAAGCAGGCCGGCTTCGAACCCAAGGTGGCGATGCAGGTGAAGGATATCTTCACCCTGCTCAGCATGGTCAGTTCGGGCGTCGGCTATGCCCTGCTACCGGGGCGTGTGGCGGCGGTGTACGAGAACCGGGTGAAGCTGATTCCGCTGCAGGCCAAGTACCACCTGCAGCAGCATATCGGCGTGGTGTTTCTCAGGGCCAAGGAGCGCGACCCGAACCTGCTGGCGCTGCTGGCCGAATGCCGGATGTACAGTCGGCAGTCGTAGTCGCAAGCCATAGGCACCAGGATGATCGTTCATACGCGGTCATCCTGGTGCGCACGGCGCACCCTACGTGGGCAGCGCGTTCAGCCCAAATAAAAAGCCCGCCACAAGGGCGGGCAAAGGTCAGCCCAGAAGGCCTCGCATCAGAAAGTACAGCAACGATGGACCAAGCAAGCAGCCCAGTGCGGTGTAGAAGGCCGCCGTCAGGCAGCCGTAGGGCACCAGCTTCGGATCGGTTGCCGCCAGGCCACCGGCCACGCCACTGGAGGTGCCCATCAGGCCGCCGAAGATCACCGCGCTGCGCGGATTGTTCAGGCCGATATAGGGCGCGATGAAAGGAGTGGCCACCATCACCAGGATCGCCTTGATCAGGCCGGCGGCAATCGACAACGCCATGACGTCGGAGCTGGCACCGATGGCTGCACCGGTCACCGGGCCGACGATATAGGTCACGGCGCCGGTGCCGATGGTGGTCAGGCTGACCACATCGGTGTAACCGAAGGCCATGGCCACCGCCACGCCGGCGATAAAGGAGGTGAACACGCCGACGAACAGCGCCAGCACACCGGCGAAACCGGCGCGTTTGAGTTCTTCGACACTCACGCCGAAACCGGTGGCGACGATGGCGAAGTCACGCAGCATGGCGCCGCCGAGCAGACCAATGCCAGCGAACAGAGGAATGTCCACCAGGCCCTTCTGACCACCGGTGTAGGCACCGCCGATGTAGGACAGCAACAACCCGAGCAGGATGGCGATGGCCGAGCCGTGCAGGCGACCCTTGGTGAACTTGTCGGAAATCCAGTACGACACCCACATGGTGATGCCGATGATGGCGAAACCGCTGAGCAGGCCGTAGCCAGTAATGACTTTCATCAATGATTCGTACATGGCAGTCACCGTGGCGCTTTGGTCAGGGAGGGAGCAGCGTCGGTTTCAGGCTTCTTTTGCCCGATCCGGCTGAGCACGGGGACCAGCGCAAAACCGA
Organism: Pseudomonas chaetocerotis; assembly: GCF_015712105.2. Taxonomy (NCBI): domain Bacteria; kingdom Pseudomonadati; phylum Pseudomonadota; class Gammaproteobacteria; order Pseudomonadales; family Pseudomonadaceae; genus Pseudomonas; species Pseudomonas chaetocerotis. The sequence continues at coordinate 434,597 of NZ_JACFYX020000002.1, read as the reverse complement.
TGGCGACGGCAGCAGTACCGGCGAGAATCGCCATCGGGCCACCTTTGAGGGCTCCGTAGACGTTCTGCTGGGCGGCCATGGCGACCACGATGGGGATGTAGATGGCGCTCCAGAACTCCACGCCCTGTTCCGACTTGCCGGTGAACAGGCCACGCTTGCTCAGGTAACTGCCCAGGAAGATCAGCAGCATCATGGCGATGCCGACACCGCCGACGTTGGCGGGGACGCCGATGAGTTTGCCCAGCAGCTCTCCGATGAAGATGCCTGCCAGGGTGCAGAACGCCAGAAAGGCGACACCGTAGATGATCATTGTTGTTGTCCTCGGTTCATATCGAAGTTGTTGTTCTTGTGCTTCGGTAAACGCTACGGCTCAGTGGTCGCGGCTTACCTCCTGACGCAACATGGCGTCGAGTGTATCCAGACGTGCGCCCTCGAAGGCGATTGCCTGGCCGGCGTCGAAGATGCGCCGGGCGAGCCCGGTCAGCACGCCGCCGGGTGGCAGTTCCAGGTGCAGGCGCACGCCGCGTTCATAGGCGGTGACGAGCGTGGCCTGCCAGTCGACGACACGGCTCATGTTGTAAGCCAGGTCGTCGCGCAGGGTTTGCGGATCACGGATCAGGCGCGCCGAGCTGCTGCTCAGGTAGCGCACCTGCGGCGTGCGCAATTCGACGCCAGCAAAAGCGTCAGCCAGCGCCCGCGCCGGTCCGTCGAGCAAGACGCAGTGCGACGGCACGCTCATGGCCAGGCGCTTGGCCATACCGGCACCAAGCGTGCGAGCGCGCTCGGCCACCGCCGCCATGGCGCCATCGCTGCCGGCGATCACCAGTTGGGTTTCGCCGTTGATATTGGCCAGGTACACCGGGCCGTCGGCGTCGGCCAGCAGGCGTTCGATGCTGGCCTGGTCGAGGCCGAGGATGGCGGTCATGCCATAGCCACTGGGGTAGGCGCGCTGCATCAGCTCGCCACGCAGGGCGACCAGGCGCACGGCATCGGCAAAATCCAGCGCACCGGCTACCACTGCAGCGGCATAGGCGCCAATGGACAGGCCGGCCACATAATCGGGGCGATGGCCGCGTTCGCCCAGCAGCCGCGCGGCGGCCACGCCGGCAATCAACAGGCAGAGCTGCACGGCGCGGGTGCTTTGCAAGGCTTCGGCAGAATCCAGCAGGCGTATATCCTCGCCCAGCGCGGCGCTGGCCTGCTCGATACAGGCCTGCACTACCGGCGCGGCGGGCAAGGCCTGAAGCATGCCGGGCTGCTGCGCGCCCTGCCCAGGGAAGGCCCAGAGCGTACTCACGCCGCCACCTGCTGCAGTTGCCAAGGGTCGCGCACCAGCAGCGGGCCGTTCTGGGTTTTCAGCAGGACGCGCGGCGCCTCGCTGGCCCACTCACGCAGCGCCACAGCGCCGTAAGGTGTTTCCAGCTGCAGGTCGATACGACCCGGCGCGGCATCCAGCAGAACGCACAATGTGCGCGCCTCGGCGCGAGAAAGCTGATCGGGCGCACGTAACGACAAGTCGAGATCGCTATCCGGGTGGGCGGCACTGATACCGCTGGCCAGCTCGAAGCCCAGGCTGCCGGTCACGCCCCAGGCCAGGCCCAGGGCATCGAAACGTGGTGCCAGTTGGCTCAAGGCTCGCAGCGCCGGCCAGTGCGGCTGAGCGTGGCTACGCCAGCGCCCGGCCCGGGCCACGGCTTGTGGGCTGACCAGACGGCTGATCTCGTTTACACGCATCCAGGTGGCATGCCGCTGTTCACGTGCAGAGCCACGAATACCCACCGCGACCCATCCGGTGTCAGCCGGTGCTCGGCGCACCACCACCGGCACATGCCCGCCCAGAGCGGCGCGAGCCCAGGCCGGCGCCTCCTGCGGCAGGTGCTCAGGAAGCAGGCCCCAGAGCAGATCATGTGGACGGGGTGTGGGGTGCATGGTTTCAATCTCCGGGTTATTGGCATTTCGCTTCTGGTTGACGGGTTACAGGCGCCCTGCGGCTGGCCTCGGACGTAGGGTGCGCCATGCGTACCGATTCGGTTTCTGGTGCGCACGGCGCACCCTACGGCGGTCGTTCACACCCCGTTCACCACTGCGCGCGCAAGGCCTCGCGCACCTGGGTGGAAGCCACGCGGTTGGCGGCGCCCAGGCGGCTACGCAGATCACGCGGCGACTCGGCGATGTCGGCCAGGGCACGATTCAGGGCGTCCTGCACGCGGGCCAGATCGGCGGCCGTCGGCTGCGTCACCTGTTGCACATCGAGCACCTCCGCCAGCAGGCCGAGCGAGGCGTAGCTGTCCAGGTCGTAGGCCATCGGCGGCACGCTGGCGGCCAGCGCCTCCAGCTCATCGACACTGCGCAGGGTGATGCGCGCGGCAGCGGCCTTGCCCATGGCATGCACCATCACCCCGGCGTCACGCAGGGCGATCAGGCGGTTGGCCTGGTAGCCGTGGGCGAGAAAGGCGCCGGACATGGCCTTGCCCACCAGCAGGCCGATCACCGCGTGCCCGGCCAGACGGGCACGGGCATAAGCGTCCACCGCGCCAGCCAGTGCCTGATGGATGCCATAGGCCTCCTCACGCCGGCCGTAGGCCTGGCTGGGCACGTCGACGATGGCGATCAGCGCCCGTTTGTGCAGGTTGCCGCGATCTGCCTCGATGGCTTCGTCCACCGCCTGTGCCAAACCCCAGCCTTCGAGCAGGCCAACCTCGCCGTTGCGGGCGCGGGGGAAGGGATTGTTGGCATCGGCGATAACCGCCAGATAGCGCACCGCCTGACCGGCCAGTTCGCCATCGGCCACCCGCAGCGAAGCAGGCAACCCTTGTTGCGGCTGGGCAGCGCCGGTCAGGGCCTGGAACCAGTGCAGGCCGCGTTGTTCCTGTGCAGTTGTCATGTTCATGCTCCCTGGTAGGCGCTGCGCACGGCAGCGGCATCGGCCTGGACGGAAGTGTCGACAGCGCGCAGGCGCTGGAGGAACCAGGCGTGGCGACGGCTGCGTTCCAGCACGGGTTTACCCTTGGCGAACAGCCCGTGCAGTTCGCCGCGGATCGCCTCCACGTCGTCGCTGACATAGCCGTCGACCAGGCCACTGGCATGACGCTGCTCGCCGCCGGTCAGGCTCCAGATGAAGGGACGGTCACGCGAGTCGTACTCGTCCAGCCCGGCTTCCTGTTCGATCACCTGCGGGCCGTTGAGCCCCAGGCGCGCCTCGCGGGTCACCAGCAGGTAGCTGCACAGCCCGGCGGCGATGGACATGCCGCCGAAACAGCCGACCGGGCCGGCTACCAGGCCGATCACCGGCTGAAACGCTCGCAGTTCGACGATGGCAGCCTGGATCTCGGCGATGGCCGCCAGGCCCAGGTTGGCTTCCTGCAGGCGTACGCCACCGGTTTCCAGCAGCAGCACGGCGCGGCTCGGCGTGCCGTTGCGGTTGTCTTCGGCGGCCAGCTCCAGGGCACCGGCAATCTTCGCCCCGCCGACTTCACCCAGACTGCCGCCCTGAAAGGCGCCTTCGATGGCGATGACCACCGCTGGCTGACCATCGATCAGCCCCTTGGCCACCACCACACCGTCATCGGCCTGCGGCACGATGCCCTGCCTGGGCAGCCAGGGCGACATCAGCCGGGCGAAGGGATCGAGCAGCTCGCGGAAACTGCCGGCATCGAGCAGTGCGCGAGCCCGCTCACGAGCACCGAGTTCGGTGAAGCTGCGCTGCGCCAGCAGGCGCGCAATGTCTTGCTCAGCCATGGTTCAGTTCCTCCATGCCCTGTTCCAGGCGCAGGCGCACCACACCCGGCGTGGCGCCGAAATCATGAATGGAGATGTTCAGCGCGGGCAGCTGCTGCTCGCGAAACATGCGCTCGAACAGCAATTGCCAGCGCGGCGCACTGCCGTTCACCGAGGTCACCACCTGGATCGCCAGGGTGCCGGCCTGGCCGGGTTCGAGCAGCACTTCCAGGTCGCCGGAGCCGACGCAGCCAACCAGCGCGCGGCTCTGTGCCGGTTGCCCGGCGGGAAATTCAAAGGACAGGGTTTCCATTTCACAGACTCCCAAGCTGCGCCGGCAGGCCATGCTGCAGGCGGTCGAGGAACAGGGTGGCGGCGAGCAGATCGGCAGCGCCGCCAGGCGAGGCGCGCAGGCGCAACATGTCGCGTTCCAGATCACGCAGACGGCGACGGCCGTCGAGGCTGGCGCAACCGCCAGCGGCGAGCACCGCGCGGGCACCGCCCTGCATGCAGCTCAGCCCGGCCATGCCGGCGCGGTAGAGCACGCAGGTGTCGGCCAGTTGGGTCATGATCGCCAGCAGCGCATCGAGGCGGGCGTTCTGCTCGCCTGCTCCAGCGGCTCGGCTGCGCGCCAGTTGCGGCAGTGCCTGCTGGATCACCGCAGGGAAGCCAAGCTGCGCCTCCTCACGAGCGCCATGCACGCCGTAGAGACGGCACACCTGCGCACCATGGCTGTCGCCAGTGACCGGTGCGGCGCGGTCATCGAGAAGCGCCAGACGCGCGGCACGCAGGGCGACCTGCGCTGGCGCCAGCTCACGGGAATCCAGCGCGGCAGCGGCACTGAGCAGCCCCAGCGCCCAGATCGCGCCACGGTGAGTGTTGACGCCGCCGGTGACGCGCAGCATCTCCACCTCGCCTTCGCGGCCGATACGGCCGACGTCTTCACGCAGCGTCTGGTCGATCTCGCCGCGCTGCTGCGCGGCCTCGGCCATGGCCTTGAAACTCGGCCACAAGGCCAGCGCCGAGGCGTGCATCAGGCCCAAGTGCAAATCCGTGTGCGCGCCGCTGCCGCGACGGTCGACCAGCCCCGGCTTGGGCGACAGATCGGCCTCGTCGATCAGCGTGTCGACCGCCAGGTCGGCCAGCCAATCCCCCAATGAAAGCTGGGGCTGAATTGCAGTGAGTGCATTCATCACCAGCTCCTGAACTTGGCGGGCGGGTTGTACAGGCCGCCCGACCACTCGACCAGCTCGGCGATGCTCTTGGCTGCGAGCAGTTCGCGGCTGGCATCGGTGCGGCGGATGCCGAGATCCTCGGGCAGGGCGATCAGCCCTTCGCGGCGCATGCGCGCGGTGTCTTTCGGGTCGTGGCGCAGGCCGATGGCGGTGACGCCAGCGACCGCGGCGATCATCGCCTGGCGCTCTTCCAGGGTGCGCGCCTTGTACAGGTAGGCGATGCCTTCCTCGGTGAGCAGGTGGGTGACGTCATCGCCGTAGATCATGATCGGCGCCAGCGGCATGCCGACCTTCTTGGCCATGTCGACGGCATCGAGTTGCTCGACGAAGGTGGGCTTGCCGCCTTCCTGGAAGGTCTCGACCATCTGCACCACCAGCTTCTTGCCGCGCTCGAGCAGCGGCGCGTCGCTGTCGGCCGGGCGCATGTCCAGCCAGGCAGGTGTCGAGTGACGGCGACCGCGCGGGTCATGGCCCATGTTCGGCGCACCGCCGAAACCGGCCAGACGACCACGGGTGACGGTGGAGGAATGGCCCTCGCCGTCCACCTGCAGGGTGGCGCCGATGAACAGGTCGACCGCGTACTGCCCGGCCAGCTGGCACATCATGCGGTTGGAGCGCATCGAGCCGTCGTGGCCGGTGAAGAACACGTCCGGGCGCTGGGCGATGTAGCCCTCCATGCCCAGCTCGGTGCCGAAGCAGTGCACGCTCTCGACCCAGCCGGTCTCGATGGCCGGGATCAACGTCGGGTGCGGGTTGAGCGTCCAGTTGCGGCAGATCTTGCCCTTCAGGCCCAGCGATTCGCCGTAGGTCGGCAGGATCAGCTCGATGGCGGCGGTGTTGAAGCCAATGCCATGGTTGAGCGACTGCACCTTGTGTCTCTCGTAAATACCGCGAATCGCCATCATCGCCATCAGCACATGCACCGGCTTGATATGGCGCGGGTCGCGGGTGAACAGCGGCTCGATGTAGAAAGGCTTGTCCGCCACCACCACGAAGTCGACCCAGGACGCGGGAATGTCCACGCGTGGCAGCTCGTCGACGATCTCGTTGACCTGGAAGATCACGATGCCGTCGGAGAAGGCCGTGGGCTCGACCAGCGCCGGGGTGTCCTCGGTGCTCGGGCCGGTGTAGATGTTGCCGTGACGGTCGGCCTGAAACCCCGCGACCAGCGCGACGTTGGGGATCAGATCCACCAGCAGCCGCGAATACAACTCGATGTAGGTGTGGATGGCGCCGACTTCCATCTGCCCGTCTTCGAGCAGTTGGCCGATGCGCAGGCTCTGCGGCCCGGCGAAGGAGAAGTCGAGCTTGCGTGCGATGCCGCGCTCGAACAGGTCCAGGTGCTCGGCGCGACTGACGCTGGGCATGATCATGTGCAAGTCGTGCAGACGGCCGGGATCGGCCTTGGCCAGCGAGCGGGAAAGAAAATCCGCCTGCTTTTGATTGTTGCCTTCGAGCACCACGCGATCGCCGGGGGCAATCAGTGCCTCAAGTGCGGTGACTATCTTGTCGCTGGGCAGGACCACGCCATCGGCGAGGGTGCGCACCTGATCGAGTCGCCGGGCTTTTTCAGCGCGACGACGCGACCACTGCGGCGGTGGGGATATTGTTGTTGTCATTGAAGACTCCACGAGTTCCGCTGTCGTGGAGGCACATTAGGAGCGTGACCTTGTGGTCATCAATCAAGCAGCTCGCGTAATCGTTACGCCCAAGTTAACGATTGCTCAAGCGCGGGCGTCAGCGGCGCCATCCAGCTCCGAGCGCGCAGGCATTCTGGCTACTTCAAGCCGGTCACGACCACGTTGCTTGGCCTGGTAGAGCAGCTTGTCGATGCTATTGAGAAAATCCAGCGGGCGGTCGTGGGCGCCCGGCACCAAGGTGCCGACACCGAGGCTGATGGTAAGCAGGGACGACACCGCAGAACGCTCATGGGGAATGCGCTGCTGGCGCACCTGCTGCCGGCAGCGCTCGGCGATATGGCGGGCGGCGGCTTCGTCAGTCTCCGGCAGCACCAGCACGAACTCCTCGCCACCGAAGCGCCCGACGAAATCCCGTGGCCGGCTGGCCGCGCGGCTCAGAGCCTGGCCAACGCTCTTCAGGCAATCGTCACCCTGGATATGGCCGTAGTGGTCGTTGAACTGCTTGAAGTGATCGATATCCAGCAGGATCAGCGACAGCGGCTGCTGGGTGCGCTGGGCATTGGCCCATTCGCTGGCCAGCACGCTGTCGAACATGCGCCGGTTGGCCACGCCGGTGAGACCGTCCTTGTAGGAGTATTCCTCTAGCTGCTTCTGCAGGGTCAGCAGCTGCTCCTCGGTCTTCTTGCGCTCGCTGATGTCGAACATGAAGCCGATCAGCGAATCCACCTCGCCGTTGTCGTCGCGCACCACATGCACCACGTCGCGAATCCACACGTAGTCGCCGGCGGCGGTCAGCGCGCGGTAGTCGGCCTCATGATCGACGCCGTTCTGTGACTGCGCGATGCAGAATTCCACCACCTTCTCGCGGTCGTCCGGGTGCATGCGCGTCGCCCAGTCCTCGGCACTGACCCAACTGGCCTGTGACCAGCCCAACAGCGTCTCGATCTGCGGGCCGATGTAGGCGAAGGTCATGGTCTTCCAGTCGATCTTCCAGGGAATCGCCCGGGTGGACTCCAGCAGGGTCTTGTACACCGCCTGATCAGTTGCTTCGCTCATGCCCGTCACCTCTGCCCGACTAACGCTTGTTTATAGCGCAAAAGCGGGTCGCCAAGGTGACGAACTGGCGAATGGCTATTATGCCTCTTTGGCCTGCAGGCCCGCGTACAGGCGGGTCAGCTCGTTGAGCTGACGGAACAGCGAATCGGTGCTGACGGTGATCACGGTCGGCACGAAGTCCTGCGAGGCGTGCAGGTCGATGCCTTTGAGGGTGAAGCCCCAGTGGGCACGGGCACGACGCTGGGCGTTGGCGATTTCCTCGTTCGGCGTACCGCGGGCTTCCAACTCCTTGAGGATGGTTTCGAAGTCACTCACGGCCTTGTCCAGCTTGGCATCCAGGTCTGGCGCCTGCACATGCCAGGACTTGGCCATGTAGAGCATGGCGATGCGCTGGGTCTGAACGCGGGCCCAGCCGGTGCGGTGGACCGATGCGCCCATGGCGCCCAGGTGCTTGCCCATCAGCTCACTGACGGTCTGCGTCTGCTGCAGCAGTTCCTCACTGGTGGCGAACATCTGGGCGGCCTTGGCCTGCTCCGGTTTGGCTTCCAGCTGCTGACGGTAGGTGGCCCAGGTGCCGTCGATCCTGGCCAGCGCGGCCTTGATCTCGGCGTTAGGGGCGTATTCGGTAAGTGCTTTGTGGCTGGCATCGAAACGCTGGATGGTTTCCTGCAGCTGGCGCTGGGCGGCATCCACGCGCACATCGGCGCCGATCATCAGGTAGTTCTTGGCCAGGCGCTGGGTCAGTGAACGTTGCAGACCGGCCATGTTCATGGCTTCGGAATCGCTCAACTGCGCCAGGCTGGGCACGCTGACCAGCGCGGTGCAGGCAAGCAGGAGGAGAGTCAGGTACTTCTTCAACACGTCGGTACTCCAAAATTCGAGAACAAGGCAATGCACCGGAAGCACAAGCCACCGGAACGGGTTGAACCCTTTGAATGCGGGGTTTTTATTGGAATGCGAGAGGGCAGATAGGACGGGCGCCGGGCCCACACACTGCGGAGAGGGGGGCGATGATAGCTGCTAAAACGCCATCATTTCTGTGCGACCAGTCAAAAAGCGGATCAATGGTCAAATCAGCTGACTGGCATCGGGTCAGGATGTCCTTTTCCAGAATGCCACTACCCTTCAGCAAAAATGCCTGCGCCCAGTGGCCAGCCGCTCGGGAATTAAAAAAGCCGCCAGTCGCCAAAAAAGGGGGAGGGCGACCGACGGCTGAGGAGAGGCAAGCGATCAGGACAACAGACTGACCACACTGGAACGGCTGATATTGGCCTGGGCCACCACGGTCTGAGTCACCGCCGAGTAGCTGCTGGGACTGCGGCGCATCAGGCTGAACACTTCACCAGCAAACTCCCTGGCCCACTCACGCTCGTTGTGATCGGCATGACGGGCGAGAAACTCGCGAATTTCTTCCTGACGATGGCTGAGTTGCTCACGTAGCGTGCCGATCCGATCCAGCGCCGCGACCACTTCGTCCAGTGCCCGACGCAGTTCGCGGGCACCATCGAGGCGCGCGGCATCGGGCAGGCGCAACATCTGCTCCTCGTGACTGACCACGGCCGCCTGAGCCTGACTCGCCAGTTTGCCTTCACCCTGCACGCGCAGCTCGCCCTTGAGCTGCTGCCACTCACTCTCGCGGGCGCTGAATTTCAGCGCCCCGCCATTGTCGACTTCAGCGCGGATGCCCGCCGGACCGAGACCGCCGTTGAAACGACGGAGAATCTGTTGCTCGCTCAGGCCCTCGTCGAGCACCACCGCCAGCGGCTCGGCCAGCTTGCGTCCGGCGCTGAACAGCAGGGTTTCCTTGCCGGCCTGCTGCACCGCAGCAATGGAGTCCAGCCCTTGCAGGCTGAAGCGGCTGCGCACCGGCTCGCTGAGACGCAACTTGAAGCTGGCATCCAGCGCTTCGCCGGAGCGCTGGCTACGTTCGGCGAGCAGCTTGCGTACCTGTTCCAGCTCACGCTTGATGCCGTCGCGCTCACCGGCCTGGGCATTGCTCAGCTCGCGGCTGAGACTGAGCTTGAGCTGACCGAGTCGCCCGGCCAGTTCGCCGAGGTAACTGTCGGCCGCCTGCATCGAGGTCAACTGCTGGTTGAGCTGCAGATTGAAAGTGGCACTCTTGCCACGCGGCGGTGATGCAGGCTCAGCGGGTAACTGCTTGCGCTGGCGCTGTACGGGCTGCTCGCCCTGTACCGGGCGACGGGCCTGCGGATCGAGCGCCGTGACGACCGGGAGCTGTGTATCGACCTTGATCACCGCAGGCTCCTTACAGCAGGCTGAACAACGACATCTCGTTGATCTTCAGATAAGTCTTCTGCGTCGCGCCGAGCGCCAACTGGTAGTTGTTCAGGTCGATGGTGGCGCCAGCATAGTCCAGCTGCGACAGCTCGCCTTCGATCTTCTGGTTGACCAGCGACACATCCTCGTTGCTGTCGGTCAGAAGGGTCAGTGCGTTCTGCCGACCACCGAGGTCGGTGATCGAGCCCATGACGCGCCCATGAGCATCATCCAGAGCGCCGAGGGTGTCGGTGATCTGCTGGCGCACGGCCGGATCGGTGGCGTCCAGCGCCGGGTCCTGCAGGGTGTTGATCAGGCCACGCAGCTCGTTGAGCATGCCCACCCCGGCGCCGAAGACGCTGGCCGCCGTGACGTTCTCGTCGACCAGCACGCCGTTGGCCACGGCGGCCTGACGGTGCTTGTCGTTGCCGGTGATGCTGTAGGTCTGGGTGGCCGCATCGAAACCCAGCGCCGGGGTGTCACTGAGGGTGCCGGAGAACAGATAGCGCCCCTCCTCGTCCCGCACGTTGGCGAAGCTGAAGATGGTGTCTTCGATGATCGACAGCTCACCGGCCATGGCAGCCAGGTCTTCGCTGGTGTTGGAGCCGTTGGCCGCCCACAGCAGCAGATCGCGCACGTTGAGCATCGCGTCGGAAGTGGACTTGAGGTTGGCTTCCTGCGTCGAGAGGCTGCCGGAGACGTTGGCGATGTTCTTGCGAAATTGCTCCAGGCTCGCTTCCTCACGCTCTACACGCAGCACGCGCACGCTGGCGATGGGGTCATCGGACGGCAGCAGGATGCGCTTGCCGGTGGCCATCTGCTGCATCAGCTTGCCCAACTCGGCAGAACTGCTGTTCATCGAGTTGTGCATCAGCGAGGTGATCTGCGAATTGGTGATGCGCATCATGGCTGAATCTCTCTAAAAGCCGCTTCAGAACGCGGCAAGCATGTCGTCGAACAACTGGTTGGCGGTGTTGATCACCTTCATGTTGGCCTGGTAGGCCTGCTGGTAGGTCATCAGGTTGACCGCCTCCTCGTCCAGGCTCACGGCGCTGACGCTGTCGCGCTGCGACTGCGCCTGCTGGGTCACGGCAGTGGCGGACTTGAAGTCAGCCTGATTCTGCCGACTGTCGCTGGCCACTTTACCTAGCAGGCCGGCGTAGGCGTCGTTGAGAGTGACCTGGCTGCCACCCAGGGTGATGGTCTGGTTCTTCAGTCCGAGCAGATCGAGCAGCACCTCGTTGTTGCCGGTCTCCCCCGCCGCCGATGAGAACGCCAGCTGTTCAGCGGTCAGCGGTTCGATACGCAGCAGTGCGGTGGTGCTGGTGGGGTCGTAGACGAACAGCGGCTGGCCGGGGTTGCCGTTGAGATCGAAGCCTGTGGCGAGCACGTCGTTGACCATCTGCGCCAGCTGGCTGGCCATGTCGTGCAGGGCGTCCAGATTCGGCCGCAGGCTGTTGTACTCGACATCGTAGAGGCCGCCGAACGCGCCGCCGAAACCATCCTGACGCAGCGGGAAGCTGGTGCCGGCGAAGGCCAGGCTGACTTCCTGCTCACCCGTGGCGGTCATCGCCACCTTGAGCTGGCCGGCGGTCGGACCGGCCACCAGCGGTTGACCGTTGGCCAGGGCGACGCTGACCGAGCCGTCCGGGGTCTCGTTGACGCGCAGCTTGGCGAACTGGCTGAGTTCGCCGATCAGGCTTTCACGGTGATCACGCAGTGCGGTGCTGTCACCCTTGACCGACTCGGTCTCGACGATCTTCTTGTTCAGCAGCGCGATGTTCTCGGTCAGGCCGTTGATCTCGGTGGCCATGGCGGTACGCTGTTCCTGCAGCGCCTTGACCTGCGCATCGATGTTGCTGCTCAGGCCGTTGAAGCGCTGCGCCAGGTTGCCGGCCTCACTGATGATCTGCTGACGCAAGGCAATGGAGCCCGGCGTGGCACTGGCTTCACTGAGCGCGGCGAAGAACTGGTCGAGGCCGGCGCTGATGCTCGAACCGGTGCCGGACATCAGCGCTTCCAGCGCGGTCAGGTACTGCTGCGAGGCACCGTAGAAGTTCTCCTCGGTGGTCGCGCGCCACAACTGCTGGTTGTGAAATTCGTTGGTCATGCGGCGAATGCTGATCACCTCGACACCGCCGCCGACGCTCAAGCCACCCTGCCCGGCCAGCGACCCGGTGATGGTCTGCAGGCGGCTGAAACCGGGCGTATTGACGTTGGCGATGTTCTGCCCGGTAGTGGCCAGGGCCACCTGACTGGCACGCACACCGCTGTAGGCGATCTGGTTGAGGATGCTCACGACTTAGGACTCCTGACGCTCGAAACGCACCGGCTGAGCGAAGGCCGCCAGACGCGGCGCACGGGCATCGTCGGCAGCGGATTGGGCTGTTACTGAAGACAGGGCGACGGAATCTGCGGTGGACTTAAATCCGTCGCGCGTCAGCACCTGCTTGCTGGCAACAGCACCGAGCAACAGGCCACTGTCGGCACTCAGGGCACTGGCCAGTTGCTGGCGGGTCTGCGCACTGAGCGAGGTCTGCTGCTGTACTTCGTTCTTGACCGGTGTTTCGCGGCTGGCCAGATCGCCGAGAATCTTGCGTGTGTAATCGCGGGTTTCCTGGAAGGGAATGCGTTCGATCCAGGCACCGGTAGCGATCTCGCCACTGCGCGGGTCGCCGTTGACCTTCAGCCATTCGTCGACGCGGCCAGGGCCGGCGTTATAGGCAGCCAGCGCCAGCGCCTGATGGCCGTCGTAACGCTGCAACATCTTGTCCAGGTAGGCGCTGCCCAGGCGCTTGTTGTACTCGGCATCACTGGTCAGGCGCGCTTCGCTGAACGGCAGGCCGAGTTCGGCGGCCATCTCCCGCGCAGTGTCCGGCATCAGCTGCATCAGACCGCGTGCACCCTTGGGCGAGACGGCGTCGACACGACCGGCAGACTCCTGCTGGATGACGCGATCGACCAGCGCGAGAAAGCCTGCCGAGCCCTTGTCCCAGGCCTTGCCCAGCCCATCGACGCCGCGCTGCCAGGTCGCGCGCAGCGGCTCCAGCAGGCTGCTGGAAGAACGCTGCGGCAGTTCCGCCGAACGGGCAGCGGCTGCGGCCACCTCCAGATCCGACGCCTGGGACGCCGCGCCGGACAGCTGCTTGACCAGCATGTCGGCGATGCCGGTCTGCTTGCGCCCGGCCAGGGTCTCGGCCAGCACCTCGTCGTAGAAGTCGCGCATGGTGTCCATCTCGCGACTGCGCATCGGGTTGCCTTCGGCGAGCACGTCGCTGGCCTTGCGCATCTGCTTGAGGATCTGTTGCAGGAACAGCGCCTCGAACTGCTCGGCTGCGGCCTGCAACTGCTGCTCACGGGCGGTACCGATGCCATCGGCGCTGCCACGGTGGCTGTTCATGTGTTGGGCGAGGGATACGATGCTCATGGCTCAGATCACGATCAGTTCAGCGTTGAGGGCACCGGCCTGTTCCAGCGCCTGGAGGATGCTCATGACATCGTCCGGGGTGGCGCCGAGGCTGTTCACGGTGTTGATGATGCTGTCCAGGCTGGCGCCGTCGGGCCACTTGAACATGGCGTTCTTGTCCTGGCTGACGGCCACATCGGAGCGCGGCACCACGGCGGTCTGGCCACCGGAGAAGGCATTGGGCTGACTGACCTGGGGGTTCTCGCTGATGGTCACGGTCAGCGTGCCATGGGCCACAGCGGCGGCCTTGACGCGTACGCCCTGGCCAACCACCACGGTGCCGGTACGGCTGTTGAACACCACACGCGGCCGCTCGCGGCCCTCTTCCACTTCCAGGCCTTCTAGCATGGCCATGAAGCCGATGCGCTGGGTGCTGGTAATGGGTGCGCGAATGGAAATCTTGGTCGAGTTCAGGGCGCTGGCGGTGCCGCTGCCGAAGCGGCCGTTGACCGCTTCGACCACCCGCGCGGCGGTCTGGAAGCTGGGCTGGCGCAGGTTGAGCATGACGTCGTCGCGGGTGCTGAAATCGCTGGGGATCATGCGCTCGACGGTGGCGCCATTGGGTACACGACCACTGTTGGCGGAGTTGATCGCCACGCTGGAGCCGCTCTGCCCAGTGGCATTGAGGCCGCCAACGACGATGGCACCCTGGGCCAGGGCATAGGTTTCGCCGTCGACACCCTGCAGCGGGGTCATCAGCAACTGGCCGCCACGCAGGCTCTTGGCATCGCCCAGCGAGGCGACGGTGATATCCACGGTCTGCCCCGGGCTGTAGGACGGCGGAATTTCTGCGGTCACGGTTACCGCCGCGACGTTCTTCAGCTTGGGATCGACGTTCGGCGGCAGGTTGATGCCGAACTGCTTGATCATGTTCGCCACCGACTGGCTGGTGAAGCGCACCTGGTTCTTGTCACCGGTGCCGTCCAGGCCAACCACCAGGCCATAGCCGATCAGCTGGTTGCCGCGAATACCTTCGATGTCCACCAGATCCATCAGCGGCACGGCCTTGGTCGACAGCGGCCAACCCAGGACACAGGCGACGAGAATACGTTTGATCATGGTCTGGGCCTCAGAGCGGGAACAGCGGGCTGGTGAAGAAACGCGTCAGCCAACCGGCCGAATTACTGTCGCTGAGCACGCCGCGCCCGGCGTAGGAGATGCGCGCGTTGGCCACGTTCTGCGAGGACACCTGGTTGGCACGGTTGATGTCGTCCATGCGCACCAGGCCGACCAGGCGGATGTATTCGTCGCCCTGGTTCAGGCGCAGGGCCTTCTCGCCCTTGATCAGCAGCGTGCCGTTGGGCAGCACCTGGTGCACGGTCACCGCGATGGAGCCGCGCAGGGTGTTCTGCTGCGAGCTGCGCGCCGAGCCATTGAAGTCGCGCTCGGCCTCGGCGGAGCTTTCCAGACGGTCGTAGGTATTGCCCAGCACCGTGGGAATACCAACGGACACGCCCGAGCTTTTGCCGAAGCTGGTGCCGGCGCTCTTGCTCGACTGGGTGGACTCGTCGAGTACCACGGTGAGGATGTCGCCGACCCGCACCGCACGCTTGTCGCCGGTCAGCGAACCGCTGTAGCCGCTGCGAAACAGCCCGCCACCGGTGCTCGGTGGCACGCTGTAGTCCAGTTGCAAGGGTTCGTACTGGCTCGAGTCTTCGTCGGGCAGCATCTCGTTGAAGCTGGCGCAGCCACCCAGGGTCAGGAGCAGGGCGAGCGGGATCAGGCGCTTCATGGCAATCACACGGTCTGGTTGAGGAACTGCTGCATGCCCGACGCGGCGTCGAGCACCTTGGCGTTGGCCTCGTAGGCGCGCTGGATGGAGATCATCGCCACCATCGCCTCGACCACCTGCACGTTGGAGCCTTCCAGCACGCCCTGCTTGAGGTTGCCCAGGCCTTCTTCGCCGGGCACGCCCTCGACCGGCTCGCCGCTGGCCACGGTTTCGCGGTAGAGGTTGCCGCCGAGCGCTTCGAGGCCACTCGGATTGGTGAAGCTGACCAGGGTGATCTGGCCCAGCTCCGAAGGCAGGGTATCGCCGGCCAGCACGGCGGTGACGATGCCGTCGCTGCCCACGGTGAATCGGCTGCTACCGGCCGGCACTTCGATGGCCGGCGTCAGCGGCAGGCCCTGGGAGTTGACGATCATGCCTTCGGCATTGAGCTGCAGTTGGCCGTTCTCGGTGTAGTAGATGTCGCCGTTTGGCGCTTCCACCTGGAAGAAGCCGGCGCCGATGATGGCCAGATCCATCGGCTGGCCGGTGGTCTGGATGCTGCCTTCGGTGAACACCTTCTGCGTGCCGGCCACGCGCACACCGCTGCCAAGCTGGATGCCCGAAGGCACGGTGTTGACCTCATCGGCCTGCGCACCCGGCTGCAGTTCGATGGCGTAGAACAGATCCTCGAACACCACGCGGTCGCTCTTGAAGCCATTGGTGTTGACGTTGGCCAGGTTGTTGGCCACGGCGCTCATGGCCTTGTCCTGAGCGGCCAGGCCGGTCTTGCTGACCCAAAGTGCGGAACTCATGTCGTGTCTCCTCTATACCTGTAGCCCGGATGCAATCCGGGGAAATCGTTCCCGGATTGCATCCGGGCTACCTAGTCGTGTTCTGTCACCTGAGGGTGGGGCGGGCGGCGATCCGTTTCAGCCCACCATTGCAGAACAGCCAGGTGGGCTGAAGCCCATCCTACGAACCGTCAACTGCCACGAATCATACGGTTGCCGGCTTCGGACAGGTCCTCGGCGGCCTTCATCATCTTCACCTGGGTCTCGAACAGGCGGTTCAGGCTCATGGTCGCCACCAACTGATCGATGGCGCCGACGTTGCTGGCCTCCAGGTAACCGGAGACCAGCACCGGCGTTTCCATGTCCTCGGCTGGCTGACCGTCGGTGCGCGCCAGCAGGCCGCTGGCATCCTTGGTCAGGTCGGCGGCGTCGACATCCACCACGCGGATGCGATCGACCTCGGCGGTGACGAAGTCACCACGCGGGATCACCGAAACGGTGCCGTCGCGACCGATGTGCAGGCTGTCGTACTCGGGCAACACAATGGGGCCGCCCTCGCCCAGCACGGCGCGGCCGTTCAGGGTCAGACGCAGCTCGGCATCGACCTGCAGCGCGCCGTTGCGCGTATAACGCTCTGCACCGCCATCGCCTTCGACAGTGAACAGGCCACGGCCCTGGATCGCCACGTCGAGATCACGGCCGGTGGCCATCAACTCACCGGGGGCGAGGTTGACGCCGTTGTTCTTCACCCGCACCAGGTGCCGGCTGTCGTAGCCGTAGCCTTCCACGGCGACAGCCTGGGCTTGCTCCATGTCGGCACGAAAGCCGGGCGTGTTGACGTTGGCCAGGTTGTTGGCGCGCACCGTGAGCGAGCTCATGGTGCGGCTGGCGGCGGTCATTGCGGTATAACCGAGACGGTCCATGGGTCAGCCTCAGATCGCGCCGAACAGAACTTGGGTGAGTTCCTTGTTGGTGGTCAGCACCTTGGTGTTGGCCTGGTAGTTGCGCTGACCCTCCATCAAACCGACCAGTTGCTGGGTCAGGTCGACGTTGGAGTTCTCCAGCGAACCGGCCACCAGCTCGCCGAACGGACCGACACCCGGCACGCCGATCAGTGCAGCGCCGGAGTCGGCGGTCTCCACCCAGGCGGTACCGCTGATGTTCTTCAGGCCGCCGGCATTGGCGAAGGTGGCCAGCGCCACCTGGCCCTGGAGCATGCGCTGGCCGTTGCTGTAGTTGGCGTAGACCATGCCGTCCTTCTCCACCGCCAGACCGGTCTGCTCGCCTGCGGCATAGCCGCTCGCACGGTTGCTGGTGACGACGAAGTCGGAGCCGTACTGGCTGGAGTTGCTGTAGTCGATGGCGATGTTCATCGGGTCGACACCTGGCAGGGCGAAGCCGACGTTGACCGGGCCAACGGGCGCGGTAAGCGTGCCGTTGGTGCCGAAAGTCAGTGCCTGCGGGCCGCCGACAGCGGTGTTGCCCTGGTAGTAGTAGGCATCCCAGGTGTTGGCGCCAGTCTTCACGAAGTACTGGGTCAGGGTGTGTTCCTTGCCCTGGGAGTCGAACACCTTGGTGGTGTAGGTGGAGTTGTAGGTATTCACGTCCGCCGGGTCGAACGGCGCAGTGGCCGGCACGGTCTGGTTGGAGTCCAGGTTCATGACGAAGGCCAGGGTGTCGGTGGCGCGGGCCGGCAGGTTGGCGTTCTGCAGTTGCAGGTCGCCCATGGCGCCGACCAGCAGGTTGCCGGCGGCGTCCACTGGATAACCCTGCAGGGTCTGCCCGGCAGCGTTGACGATATTGTTGTCCTTGTCGGCGCCGAACACGCCGGCGCGGGTGTAGCTCAGGTCGCCGTTGGTATCACGGGTGACGAAGAAGCCACCGCCGGAGATGGCCAGGTCCAGGCTGCGCCCAGTGGTCACCAGGGACCCGCCCTGGCTGATGCTCTGGGTGGTGGCCAGCACCTCCACGCCCATCGCCTGGCTGTCGGCGTAGATGCTGCCGAATTCGGTGCGCGAGGACTTGAAGCCGGTGGTGCCGGCGTTGGCGATGTTGTGGCTGATGGTGTTGAGCTGTTCGTTGACGGCGCTGAGGCCGGTCATGGCGATGTTGAAACTCATGGCGACTGGACCTTTGAATTAAACGAGTAGGAGGGTTCAGAGCAGACCGGCGGTCTGCGTCTGGCCGAATTCGGTGATGTTGTAGAAGGGCACGGTGCCAACGCCGACGACTTCCAGCACAGGCCCTTCGGCGCTGACGCGCACCTGGGTGACGCGACCGGCTACCTCGACTTTGGGGTACTCGCCGCTGTCGCTCTTGACCTCGACCTTGTAGCTGCCCGGCGCCAGGCCAAGGGCCTCGGGGTCCAGCTCGAAGGGCACGCGCCCCGGTGCCTGGCTGCCAAGCGCGATCTCCTTCTTCACGCCATTGCTGTCGGTGACCACCAGAGCCAGCGTGCCGGCGGCATGCTCCAGGTTGATCTCACCCTTGACCTTGTCCGCACCCAGCTCCAATTGCTCGGTCGCCACCTTCACTTCCTGGCCGACCAGACCAGCGGCGGTGAGGGTCTGCAGGTTGTCCAGCAGCACCAGGTTGCTCTTGCTCAGCGAGGCCATGTTTTCCAGGCTCTTGACCTGGCTCATGGCGGCGAACTGATTGAGGAACTCAGTGCTGTCCACCGGTTTGGTCGGGTCCTGGTTCTGGATCTGCGCGACCATCAGGGTGAGAAAGTTATTTTCCAACTGGGTCGCATCGCTGACGTTGACCGACTGCTTCACCGCCTCGTCGATGCTGTAAGCGGGATTGTTCTGGCTGTTATTACTGACCGTGGTCATCAGGATTCTCCGAGCTTGAGCAGGCCCTGCTGCATGCTTTTCAGGCGATTGAGCACTTCGACGCTGGTCTCGAAGCTGCGGGTGGCCGACATCATGTCGGTCATCTCTTCGATCTGATCGATGTCGGCGTAGAACACGTAGCCCTGGTCATCGGCCAGGGGATTGTCCGGCTCATAGCGGCGTACCGGTTCACGACCGGCAGTGACCACATCGAGCACCTGCACATGGGCGCCGCCCATGCCTGCGCTGCGGGTCAGCTGGTCGTTGTTGTAGACGGCAGCGAACACCGGCTTGCGTGCCTGGTACACGTCCTCAGCGCTGGCGGCGGCCGAATCGGCGTTGGCCAGGTTGCTGGCCACCGTATTGAGGCGCACGGTCTGCGCGTTCATCGACGAGCCAGCGATGCGGTAGATGGAGTCGAAAGCCATGATCAACGCCCCTCGATGGCCTGTTTCAGGCCACGGAATTTCATGCTGAGAAAGGTCAGGCTGGTCTGGAAGTCCATGCTGTTCTTGGAGAACGCGGCCTGCTCCACACTCAGCTCGACGCTGTTGCCGTCCTGCGACGGCTGGGTCGGTACGCGGTACTTGAGATCCGCGCTGCTGGCGGCGAATGCCGGCTGCGAGTCGAGCTGCCGCATCTCGTCAGCAAAATCGATGTCACGGGCGAGAAAGCCCGGGGTGTCTTCGTTGGCCAGGTTGGCAGCGAGGATTTCGCTGCGCTGCATACGCAGTTCGATCGCTCGCGAATGCAGGCCCACCACGTCATCAATCCGTATACTCATTTACCGGTACCCTTAACCCAAGGTTGTGCCCAGGTGCCTTCAGCACAAAGCGTGCCCAACCCAGTAGAGAGCCGTATCACATTGATTTTAAAGGCATTCACAAGACTGAAAGACGACTTCCGCGTCGCCTTCCTTCCGCATCGAAGCGCGGCCTGGAGGAAAAGCGGAAAGGGCTTTTCCGCCTGGGTGTCGACGCTTTTCCTCCTTGCCCTGCTGCCGCTGAGCGCTGCGTACGGTGAGACCGATGCCGCCAGCCAGATCGACCAGGCCGTGACCGCACACATGCAGCAGATGCTGGCCGAGGAAGCCAGGCGCCAGGCCTGGCAAGGGCAGCGCCACAGCCTCGATATCACCCTGCTCAATAGCGCCGAACGCCTGCCGGCCTGTACCCAGGCGCTGAGCGTGACAGTCAGCAGCGACGATCCCTCTCCCCTGTCACGTCAACGCCTGGACCTGAGCTGCGCCGATGCGCCCGGCTGGAGCGTCACGGCCCTGGTGCAGGCCAGCGTGTTCCTGCCGGCCGTGCATGCCGCCCGCGTGATCGAACGCGGCCAGACCATCGCCGCCGAACAGCTGCAACTGCAGGAAGTGAACGTCGGCAGAGCCTCACGCGGCTTCTATAACAGCGTCGACGAGGTGATCGGCCAGGGCGCCAAGCGTCGCCTGCGCGCCGGCCAGTTGATCGCGCCGAATCTGCTCGCCGCGCCCCTGCTGATCCGTCGCGGCCAGCAGGTGACCATCATCGCCAGCCAGGACGGTATCTCTGCGTCGGCCACCGGCGAAGCCCTGGCCAATGGCCGCGAAGGCGAGGTGATCCGCGTGCGCAACCTCGGCAGCCAGAAGGTGATCGAAGCGCAGGTCGTGGAAGAAGGAGTGGTGACCAGCATCTTCAGATAACGCCGATGCGTAGGGTGGGTTAGCCGCCTGTCGTGCGCTCTTGAAATGTCCGCTGTGCTTGCTGCGGCGTAACCCACCATAGGCGCAACGCCATCCATCGCCTGGTGGGTTACGCGGCGCACGACTTTCACCGGGCCTGAAACACCAGCGCCCGGCGCCGCTAACCCACCCTACGGGAGTCGCGGCGCGGCTCTGGCTTCTACTTGGCGTTGAAGCACGTAGGGCGGGTGCGACCCGCCGGCCCCTTGTGGCGGCTTTCACCCGCCCTACGCCCAGCCTTCCAGACGCATGGTCGCGCGCACCAGGCGCTGCTCTTCCTGCTCGATCTCCTGCAGGTTGTCGCGGATGCTGTTGATGTGGTCGCGCGCCGCGCGCTGAGCCTGTTCCGGCAGGCGCTCGATCACGGCGTGATACAGCCTCGAATGCTGGCGGTCGATCTGTCGCTTCTGCGCCGGACGGTGGTAGAGGTTGTTCACCGAGGCGAACACGGTGCTGAGCATCAGGTCGGTCAGCGACTGCAGGGTGTGTACCAGCACCGGGTTGTGCGAAGCCTCGCAAATGGCCAGGTGAAAGGCATGGTCGAGGCGCGCATGTTCACGCGGGTCGACCGGATTTTCCTGGGTGTGCGCGGCGAGCATTTCTTCGTAACGCCGGGTCAGCAGGACGAAGTCGGCATCGGTGCCGCGCAGCGCCGCCAGGCGCGCGGACTCGCCTTCGAGCAGACCGCGTACCTCCAGCAGGTCGTAAAGGGTGCGCGGTTGCGAGTTGAACAGGTGCATCAGCGGGCTGGCGTCACGCTCGCCGCTGAGCTTGGCTACCCGTGAATCACGGCCCTGGGCAGTCTCGATGATGCCGCGACCGCGCAGCACCTTGAGCCCTTCGCGCAGCGCCGAGCGGGAGATGCCCAGCTTCTCGCACAGGCGACGCTCCGATGGTAGCGGCTGTCCTACCTTGAGCACGCCATCGACGATCAGGCGTTCAATCCGCTCTGCTACCACATCGCTGACCTGCCGCCGCGCAGCACGCTGATCAGTGTCCATACAGGCCTCCACACAACTGGTCGTACCAGTTAACGAAGGGCCGCTGACTGCGCCCTCAATCCCTGGTCAAGACTGCAAAGAATAAGCGCTTTGATAGACACAGTGTGAAAGCCTGACGAAAGAAACTGGTCCTACCAGTATCAAAGAGGATGGACGTAAACCTGCAGGCAGCCTAAACATGCGGCCCAAGGTCGCGGCATGACCGCCAATAACAACAACGTCCACGATTGAGCCTGCCATGAGCATTCTGTACGACGAGCGCGTCGACGGCGCGCTACCCGAGGTCGACAAGGCCGCCCTGCTGGCGGAGTTGCGCCAGCGCCTGCCCGACCTCGAGATCCTGCACACCCAGGAAGACCTCAAGCCCTACGAGTGCGATGGCCTGTCCGCCTACCGCACCACGCCGATGCTGGTAGTGCTGCCCGAGCGCATCGAGCAGGTGCAGCAGTTGCTCAAGCTCTGCCACACCCGAAGCGTGCCGGTGGTGGCGCGCGGCGCCGGTACCGGCCTGTCCGGCGGCGCACTGCCGCTGGAAAAGGGCATCCTGCTAGTGATGGCGCGCTTCAACCAGATTCTCGAGATCAACCGCGAAGGTCGCTTCGCCCGGGTGCAGCCCGGCGTACGCAACCTGGCGATATCCCAGGCCGCCGCGCCCTTCGACCTGTATTACGCCCCCGACCCGTCCTCGCAGATCGCCTGCTCCATCGGCGGCAACGTCGCCGAGAATGCCGGCGGCGTGCACTGCCTGAAGTACGGCCTGACCGTGCATAACCTGCTCAAGGTCGACATTCTCACTGTCGAGGGCGAGTTCATGACCCTTGGCAGCGACGCCCTGGACGCTCCCGGCTTCGACCTGCTGGCGCTGTTCACCGGCTCCGAGGGCATGCTCGGTATCGTCACCGAGGTCACCGTCAAGCTACTGCCCAAGCCGCAGGTGGCCAAGGTACTGCTGGCGGCCTTCGACTCGGTGGAAAAGGCCGGGCGCGCGGTCGGTGACATCATCGCCGCCGGCATCATTCCCGGTGGCCTGGAGATGATGGACAACCTGGCCATCCGCGCCGCCGAGGACTTCATCCACGCCGGCTACCCGGTAGAGGCCGAAGCCATCCTGCTGTGCGAACTGGACGGCGTGGAAGCCGACGTGGCCGACGACTGCGAACGGGTGCGCGAAGTACTGGAGAAGGCCGGCGCCACAGAAGTGCGCCTGGCCCGCGACGAAGCCGAACGAGTGAAATTCTGGGCCGGACGCAAGAATGCCTTCCCGGCGGTCGGACGTATCTCGCCGGATTACTACTGCATGGACGGCACCATCCCCCGCAGAGAACTGCCGGGCGTGCTGCGCGGCATCGCCGAGCTGTCCGAGGAATACGGCCTGCGCGTGGCCAACGTGTTTCACGCTGGCGACGGCAACATGCATCCGCTGATCCTCTTCGATGCCAATGTGCCCGGTGAACTGGAGCGCGCCGAAGCCATTGGCGGCAAGATCCTCGAACTCTGCGTCAAGGTCGGCGGCAGCATCACCGGCGAGCACGGCGTGGGCCGCGAGAAGATCAACCAGATGTGCGCACAGTTCAACAGCGACGAAATCACCCTGTTCCACGCCGTGAAGGCGGCGTTCGATCCGAGCGGCCTGCTCAACCCGGGCAAGAACATTCCCACCCTGCACCGTTGCGCCGAGTTCGGCGCCATGCACGTGCACCACGGCCAACTGCCCTTCCCGGAACTGGAGCGTTTCTGATGTCGCATGATTTCGACGCCAGCGCCGCGTTGCTGGAACAGGTCAACCACGCGCTCAACAGCGCCACGCCGCTGCGCATCCAGGGCAGCGGCAGCAAGGCCCACCTGGGCCGCGCCACCAGCGGCGAGGTGCTCGACACCCGGCTGCACCGTGGCATCGTCAGCTACGACCCGACCGAGCTGGTACTCACCGCTCGCGCCGGCACGCCACTCACCGAAATCGAGGCGGCGCTGGAGGCCAACAACCAGATGCTGCCGTGCGAACCGCCGCATCTGGGCGATGGCGCCACCCTCGGAGGCATGGTCGCCGCTGGGCTGTCCGGCCCGCGTCGGCCCTGGGCCGGCTCGGTGCGTGACCAGGTGCTCGGCACCCGCGTGATCACCGGCCAGGGCAAGCTGCTGCGCTTCGGCGGCGAGGTAATGAAGAACGTCGCCGGCTACGACCTGTCGCGACTGATGGCAGGCAGTTTCGGCTGCCTCGGCCTGCTCGCCGAAGTGTCGCTCAAGGTGCTGCCCAAGCCGCGTCAGGTGCTCAGCCTGCGCCTGGAAGTGGACGCCCTGCATGCGCTGAACAAGCTCGCCGAGTGGGGCCAGCAGCCACTGCCGATCAGCGCTGCCAGCCACGACGGTGCGGCGCTGCACCTGCGCCTGGAAGGTGGCGAGGGCTCGGTACAGGCCGCACGCCAGCGTCTCGGTGGCGAAGAGATCGACAGCGGTTACTGGCAGCAGCTGCGCGAACAGCGCCTGCCGTTCTTCAGCACCAGCGGTTCCCTCTGGCGACTGTCGCTGCCAGCCAATAGTGGTCTGCTCGACCTGCCCGGTCGCCAGTTGATCGACTGGGGCGGCGCGCAGCGCTGGCTGAAGACGGACGCCGATGGCGAGCTGATCCAGCGCGTGACGGCCAAACTCGGCGGCCATGTCACCTGCTTCGCTGCCGGCCACGCGCAACCTTTCCAGCCGCTGGCTGCACCGCTGCTGCGCTACCAGCGCCAGCTGAAGAACCAGCTCGACCCCCAGGGTATTTTCAACCCTGGCCGCATGTACGCCGAGGTATAAGACGTGCAGACCAATTTGAGTGAACAGGCCAAACGCCTGCCGCGCGCCGAGGAAGCCGAACGCATCCTGCGCTCCTGCGTGCATTGCGGCTTCTGCAACGCCACCTGCCCGACCTATCAGTTGCTCGGCGACGAGTTGGACGGCCCGCGTGGGCGCATCTACCTGATCAAGCAGATGCTCGAGGGCAACGAGGTCACGGCCAAGACCCAGCAGCATCTGGATCGCTGCCTGACCTGCCGCAACTGCGAAACCACCTGCCCGTCCGGTGTGCAGTACCACAACCTGCTGGATATCGGTCGCGAAGTGGTCGAACAGGCGGTACCGCGACCACTGAACGAACGCCTGCTGCGTCAGGGCCTGCGCGCCGTAGTACCACGACCGGCGCTGTTCAGGACGCTGACCCAGACCGGCCTGGCCCTGCGTCCGCTGCTGCCGGCCGCGCTCAAGGCCAAGCTGCCGCGCGAGATTCGCCCAGCCAAGCCGCGCCCGACGCAGCAGCACACGCGCCGCGTGTTGATGCTCGAAGGCTGCGTGCAGCCGGGGCTGTCGCCCAACACCAATGCTGCTACCGCGCGCGTGCTGGATCGCCTCGGTATCAGCGTCACGCCGATTCGCGAAGCGGGTTGCTGCGGCGCCGTGGACTATCACCTCAACGCTCAGGAAGCCGGCCTGCAACGCGCTCGACAGAACATCGACGCCTGGTGGCCGGCCATCGAAGCCGGTGCCGAAGCCATCGTACAGACCGCCAGCGGCTGCGGCGCCTTCGTCAAGGACTACGGCCATCTGCTCGCCGGCGATCCGGCCTATGCCGGCAAGGCGGCGCGGGTCAGCGCCCTGGCCAAGGACCTGGTCGAGGTGCTGCAAAGCGAGGCGCTGGAGAAACTGCAGGTGCGCGCCGAGCAGCGCCTGGCCTTCCATTGCCCCTGCACCCTGCAGCATGCGCAGAAGCTCGGCGGCGCAGTGGAAGGTGTGTTGACGCGCCTGGGCTTCGGCCTGACTGCCGTACCGGACGGCCACCTGTGCTGCGGCTCGGCCGGCACCTATTCGCTGACCCAGCCCGAACTGTCCAGGCAGCTTCGCGACAACAAGTTGAACGCCCTGGAAAGCGGCAAGCCGGACGCCATCGTCACCGCCAACATCGGCTGCCAGACCCATCTGGATGGCGCCGGGCGTACGCCAGTGCGGCACTGGATCGAGATCGTCGAGGAGGCGATGGAGTGATCACGCCGACTAGGGCGTAACCCTGCCCGTCGAACGCTAACCGTAGGGTGGATCCCGCTTCACCGATCCACCAAAGCGGTGGATGTAAAAAGCGACATCCACCCTACAACTGAACCCTCGTGAGAGGGGAGAGAAACCACGAACACGAGGTCCGTCATGCACCACAAAGCCGTACTCAGCCAGAACGAAGTTGCCCAGATCCTTCAGGCAGCACGCAGCGAAGCGCAGCAACAGGGCTGGGCCGTGGCCATCGCCGTGGTCGATGACGGCGGTCATCCGCTGGCCCTGGAACGCCTCGACGGCTGCGCGCCCATCGGCGCCTACATCGCCACCGAGAAAGCCCGCAGCGCCGCCATCGGCCGCCGCGAAACCAAGGGTTACGAGGACATGGTCAATGGCGGGCGCAACGCCTTCCTCAGCGCGCCGCTGATTACCTCGCTGGAAGGTGGCGTGCCGGTGCTGGTGGATGGCCAGGTGGTGGGCGCCGTGGGCGTATCCGGGGTCAAGGCCGAGCAGGATGCGCAAGTGGCAAAAGCAGGTATTGCGGCCCTTTAAACATGCGGCGCAGCCGCCAACTGATGCCCTTCTCCCTCCGGGAGAAGGTGGCACGAAGTGCCGGATGAGGGGCTTTGCAGCGCACCGCCATAACCCCTCACCCCCAGCCCCTCTCCCAAAGGGAGAGGGGAGCGAATAGACAGGAGAACAGAAAAATGACCGAACGCGTGCAATGTCAGCGCCTGCAGGTAGCCGCCGAGCTCAAGCAGTTCATCGAACACGAAGTGCTGCCCGGCAGCGGGATCGAGGCTGCGAACTTCTGGAGTGGTTTTGACGCGCTGGTGCACGATCTGGCGCCACGCAACCGTGCGCTGCTGGCCGAACGCGACCGCCTGCAGACCGAGCTGGATGCCTGGCATCGCGCCAACCCCGGTCCGATCCGCGATATGAACGCTTACCGCGCCTTCCTCGGCGCCATCGGCTATCTGCTGCCACAGCCGGAGAAGGTCAAGGCGACCACCGCTAACGTCGACAGCGAGATCGCCAGCCAGGCCGGCCCGCAACTGGTGGTGCCGGTGATGAATGCACGTTACGCACTGAACGCCGCCAACGCTCGCTGGGGCTCGCTGTACGACGCGCTGTATGGCACCGACGCGATCAGCGAAGAGGGTGGCGCCAGCAAGGGCCCCGGCTACAACGAAGTCCGCGGCGCCAAGGTGATCGCCTTCGCCCGCGCCTTCCTCGATCAGGCGGCGCCGCTGGCCAAGGGCTCGCACGCGGACGCAAGCGCCTATGCCGTAGTCGCCGGCCAGCTGCAGGTGACCCTGAGCAGCGGCGTACAGACCTCCCTGGCGCAGCCGGAGAAATTCGTCGGTTTCCAGGGCGAGGCCGCCGCACCGAGCGCGGTGCTGCTGAAGAACAACGGCCTGCACTTCGAGATCCAGATCGACGCGGGCAGCCCAATCGGCCGCACCGACGCAGCGGGCGTCAAGGACGTGCTGATGGAAGCGGCGTTGTCGACCATCATGGACTGCGAGGATTCGGTAGCCGCCGTCGACGCCGCCGACAAGGTGGTGATCTACCGCAACTGGCTGGGACTGATGAAAGGCGACCTGGCCGAGGAGCTGGACAAGGGCGGCAAGCGTATCACCCGCCGCCTCAACCCGGATCGCACCTACACCGGCGCCGACGGCGGCGAACTGACCCTGCACGGTCGCTCGCTGCTGTTCGTGCGCAACGTCGGCCACCTGATGAGCAACCCCGCCATCATCGATGGCGAAGGCCATGAGATTCCCGAGGGCATCCTCGATGCGGTGGTCACCAGCCTGATCGCCCTGCATGACCTCAAGCGTCGTGGCAACTCGCGCACCGGCAGCGTCTATATCGTCAAACCGAAGATGCACGGCCCGTTCGAAGTGGCCTTCGCCAACGAGCTGTTCGGTCGCGTCGAACAGTTGCTGGGCATGGCGGCGGGCACCCTGAAGATGGGCATCATGGACGAGGAGCGGCGCACCAGCGTCAACCTCAAGGCCTGCATCGAGGCCGCCAGCGCGCGCGTGGCCTTCATCAACACCGGTTTTCTCGACCGCACCGGTGACGAGATGCACACCGCCATGGAAGCCGGCGCCATGCTGCGCAAGGGCGATATGAAATCCAGCGCCTGGATCCAGGCTTACGAGCGCAACAACGTGCTGGTCGGCCTGGCCTGCGGGCTACGGGGCAAGGCGCAAATCGGCAAGGGTATGTGGGCCATGCCGGACCTGATGGCGGCCATGCTCGAACAGAAGATCGGTCACCCGAAAGCCGGCGCCAACACTGCCTGGGTGCCCTCGCCGACCGCCGCCGTGCTGCACGCCCTGCACTACCACAAGATCGACGTGCAGGCGGTGCAGAGCGAGCTGGAGCTGATCGACCTGGCCAGCCAGCGCGACAGCCTGCTGAATGACCTGCTCAGCGTACCGGTCAGCACCGAACGGCCCTGGAGCGCCAGCGATATCCAGCAGGAACTGGACAACAACTGCCAGGGCATCCTCGGTTACGTGGTGCGTTGGGTCGAGCAGGGTGTCGGCTGCTCCAAGGTGCCGGATATCCACAACGTCGGCCTGATGGAAGACCGCGCCACATTGCGCATTTCGGCTCAGCACATCGCCAACTGGCTGCACCACGGCGTGGTCAGCGAGGCCCAGGTACGCGAGACGCTGCAGCGCATGGCGCAGGTGGTGGACGGGCAGAATGCCGGCGATGCGGCATACCGCCCGATGGCACCGAACTTCGAGCAATCCCATGCCTTCCGCGCCGCCAATGACCTGGTGTTCAAGGGCCGCGAGCAGCCGTCCGGCTATACCGAGCCGCTGCTGCACGCCTGGCGTTTGCGTTTCAAAGAGGAGGTTTGAATGACTGTGGGAGGGGCTTCAGCCGTGACAAACCCACTACAAACAGCTCGCAGATAAGTCCCTCCCACTGAGCAGTAGCAAGCCCTGACGGTTTCTGACCGTCGGGGCTTTCGAGCATGAGCGCGACGGCTGCCGTCGCGACTCACGGAAAGGTCGGTGCCGTGGTGCCCAGCCCTTCCAGATGCGTGGCGCCGGGTGTCCCCGGAAAACTGTGGTTCACAAGAAAAAGAAGGAACCAACCCATGAGTCAAACGCTGCTGTCCATCCTGGCCTTCGTGCCGCTGGTGCTGGCGGGTGTACTGCTGATCGGCTTTCGCTGGCCGGCCAAGTACGCGATGCCGCTGGTGTTCGTCCTCACCGCCCTGATCGGTCTGCTGGCCTGGGACATGTCCCTCAACCGGGTCATCGCCTCCAGCCTGCAGGGGCTGATTCTCACGGCCTCGATCCTGTGGATCATCTTCGGCGCAATTCTGCTGCTCAACACCCTCAAGCACTCGGGAGGTATCTCGGCGATCCGCCGGGGCTTCTCCAATATCAGCCCGGATCGCCGCGTGCAGGCGCTGATCGTCGCCTGGCTGTTCGGTTGCTTCATCGAGGGCGCCTCCGGTTTCGGCACCCCGGCTGCGGTGGCCGCACCGCTGCTGGTAGCCCTGGGCTTCCCGGCACTGGCTGCGGTGGTGCTGGGGATGATGGTGCAGTCCACACCGGTCTCCTTCGGTGCGGTGGGCACGCCGATCCTGGTAGGTGTCGGCGCCGGTCTGGACAGAACCGGAATCACCGAACAACTGGTGGCCAACGGCAGCACCTGGGAAACCTTCTTCCACCTGATCTACTCGCGCGTGGCCATCACCCACGGCCTGATCGGTCTGCTGATGCCGTTGATCATGGTGATGATCATGACGCGCTTCTTCGGCAAGAATCAGAGCTGGAAGGAAGGCCTGGCCGTCGCACCGTTTGCCATCTTCACCGCCTTCGCCTTCTCCTTGCCGTACATGGCTGCCGGCGTGTTCCTCGGCCCGGAGTTCCCCTCGATGATCGGCGCCCTGGTCGGCCTGGCCATCGTGGTGCCGGCCGCCAAGGCAGGCTTCCTGCTGCCGAAGGAAACCTGGGACTTCGCTGACCCAAAGGACTGGCCTTCCGACTGGATGGGCAAGATCGAGATGAAGCTCGACGAGGTGGCCGGCAAGGCGCCGATCTCCGTCCCCATGGCCTGGGCGCCCTACCTGTTGCTCGCCGTGTTCCTGGTGATCTCGCGTACCTTCCCCGAGGTTAAGGCAGCCCTGATGAGCCTGAGCTTCGGCTGGAAGGACATCCTCGGTGAAACCGGCGTATCCGGCACCATCGAGCCGCTTTTCCTGCCGGGTGGCATCCTCTGCATGGTGGTGCTGGTGACCTTCTTCCTGCACCGCATGCGCTTTTCCGAGCTCAAGGCGGCAGTGGGCGAGTCGAGCAAGACCCTGCTCGGTGCCGGCTTCGTACTGATCTTCACCATTCCCATGGTGCGTATCCTGATCAACTCGGGCGTCAACGGCAGCGACCTGATGTCGATGCCTGTGGCCATGGCGCAACTGGTGGCCGATAGCGTCGGCGGCGTGTATCCGTTCTTCGCGCCGGCGGTCGGCGCACTGGGCGCCTTCATCGCCGGCTCCAACACCGTGTCCAACCTGATGCTGTCGCAGTTCCAGCTCAACGCGGCGGAGCTGATCGGCGTGTCCGGGGCGATGATGGTGGCGGTGCAGTCGGTCGGTGCAGCGGCGGGCAACATGATCGCCATCCACAACGTGGTGGCGGCCTCGGCGACCGTGGGTCTGCTAGGGCGCGAAGGCATCACCCTGCGCAAGACCATCCTGCCGACGCTCTACTATCTCGCCATGGCCGGCGTGATCGCGCTGGTGGCGATGTATGGCATGGCGCTGACCGATCCACTGATGAGCAGTCGCTGACTTCTGGCGGGTCGTGCACTGCACGACCCGCCTTTGGTTGGCCACTGGCTGGCAGCGATTGCCGCCGGCCGGCTTGGCGCATCAGTGCAATTGCGGTAGCTTGCGTCGCGCAACACCGTGAGATTGGCCTGAGGTTTTTATGAAAAAGTGGCAATGCGTGGTCTGTGGACTGATTTACGACGAGAGCCAGGGCTGGCCGGATGACGGCATCGCTCCCGGCACCCGCTGGGAAGACGTGCCAGAAGACTGGCTATGCCCTGACTGCGGCGTCGGCAAGATGGATTTCGAGATGATCGAAATCGGCTGATCACGCCTGGTTTTCACAAAACGGCGACCCTCGGGTCGCCGTTTTCGTTTGCCGCGACTCCCCGTGGGGTGCGCCGCGCGCACCACGAGTCGCCAGTACGACAGCCGGTGCGCACAGCGCACCCTACGCAGGACAGCCCGTACCAGCGCCGCAAGTGCACAGGTGCAGAAAAAATCGCTAGCGCCATTTAAGCAGCGCCAGAAGCCGGTCGCCCTTCACTTACAGCAGGCAATCACAGCCAGCTTCACTCAACTGAAGGAATATCATCATGGCTCTGTCGATTCATACCAACTACTCCTCGCTGATCACCCAGACCAACCTGGGCAAGACCAACAACGCCCTGAGCACCAACCAGCAGCGTCTGGGCACTGGCCTGCGCATCAACTCCGCTGCCGACGACGCCGCGGGCCTGCAGATCGCTACCCGTCTGAACGCCCAGTCGCGCGGCATGGACGTGGCCATGCGCAACACCAGCGACGCGGTATCGCTGCTGCAGACCGCCGAAGGCGCTTTCAGCGAAATGACCGATATCGTTCAGCGCATGAAAGACCTCGCCACCCAGTCCTCCAACGGCACCAACGCCCAGGCTGACCGTGACGCCCTGCAAGCCGAATACGACGAGCTGGGTAAAGAGCTGGCCAACATCATGACCAACACCAGCTACGCTGGCGACGCCCTGTTCGGTCTTGACGGTGCTACCGGCAAGTTTGGTGCTGCCGCCGTGACCTTCCAGATCGGCGCCACCACTGCCGAAACCCTGGAACTGGACGCTACGACTCAGTCCGCTGCCCTGGGTACTGCGCTGGACGGCCTGTCCAGCAACTACACCACCCCAGGCACTGCCGGTACCGAAATCGCCACCGCCGCTGGCGCCAACACCATGATCGATACCATCAACACCGCTCTGGACGACATTGGCGCCATGCGTGCTGCCTTCGGTGCCAACATCAACCGTCTGAACCACACCGCCAATAACCTGGCCAACATGAAGGACAACACCGACATGGCCAAGGGTCGCATCATGGATGCCGACTTCGCCAAGGAAAGCGCCAACATGAGCAAGAACTCCATGCTGATGCAGTCGGGCATCTCCATGCTCAAACAAGCCGGCCAGATGCCGGGCATGGTCATGTCCCTGCTGGGCTGATCCCGCGTCATCCAGGCGCAAAGGATTGCGCCGATTCCCCAACGCCTCGCACCCGCGGGGCGTTTCTCGTTGCGGCCCCATCCCGTCCTATCAGGCACATTGATCAACTGTCATCAAACCGAGACATGATCGATGTGGCTTCGGCGAATCTCGGCGATATCGTCTACTTCACCCGCAGACTGGCTAGTATTGAGTGATCGCCCCCAGCGAACGGCAACCTGCCGCCAGCAACAAGCAGCTGGCACAAGACTTGCCAGTGCATTCCCCTGGCGCCAGAATGCCGACCGTCTATCGCCGGGAAATTTCCCGCATGGAATTGCCGCTCGCCTCAAGGACCGCATGAACACCAGCCCCGAAACGCCGCTAGCCGAGCCGGAAAGCAACATTACGTGCCTGATAATCAAGACCGGGCGCAGTGATTGTTACGCGCACTTCTATCCGGCGCTGTATCAGCTGACCCTGGTAAAGAGCGGCATCGAAGAGAAGATTGATCTTGGCTATTCCGGTAGCCGCCTGCTCGAACGTTTGCTGCAGGAGCCCGGCGAAGTGGTTTCGCGCGAGGAACTGATGAGCCACGCCTGGGCCGATCGGGTCGTCGGCCAGGGCAGCCTCAACCAGCAGATCTACACCCTGCGCCAGGTGCTGGGCGACGAAAAGAGCCGCGAGATCATCCAGACCCTGCCGCGCCGCGGCTATCTGCTGAACCCCAACTACCTGGTCTATCCGCCGAGCATCGACGACATCGGCGCAGTCAGCGAACCCCTCGATACGCCAGCGCCGCAGCCAGCCTTTCTGCGCCGCCACAGTCGCCAGCGGGCATCCTGGCTGATGCTGCTGAGCCTGTTCAGCATCATCGGTGTCATCTTGTTCGCGGCGCTCTACACGATCAGCCAGCCCGAAGATCTGCACAGCAGCGAAATGAACCTGGGCCCACTTCAGGTGCGCTACATCGATCAGGACCCGCACAGACTGCAGCAGCTGATTCTGCAGACTCACGGCCTGACCAGCAGGCTTACGGTACTGGCTAGCAAACCGGCCAACCTGATACTGAGCCTGCGCGGCGGTTTCTATGAACTGCTGTGCCTGCAGGTCAATGGTGGTGCACGCTCGCTGATGTTGCACGAAAGCCAGCTGGATCAGGTGGCCGATGCCCAACTGAGCAGGTGCCTGCCATGAGTCAGAGCAAACAGTGCGGCATCAGCGGCGGCTGGTTGCTGATCATGCTCGCCACGGCCTTGACGATGCTGCTGAGCATGCTCGCGTTGTGGCTGAGTTTCATCTCCAGCGCCGAGCTCGACGGTCGTTACCAGTCCACTGGTCAGGTTCATCTGAGCCATGGCCAGGTGTTGGAGATCAGCCACAGCCTGCAGGTCAACCATGGCCGTTTCTATGCCATGACCCGGCAGGGCGACAGCATCCTGGAGACGTCGGGGGTCGTGGAGTACGGCTTCCTCGGTAATTACCGGCTGCGCGTCGAAGACGGCCAGGTCACAGGCCTGGCCAGCGAAGTCGACGACGAACTGGTGTTCAACCTGCTCTACGGCCGACACAAGGGTTCGACCATTCGCCTGACCCGCCTCGACGGCTGCCTCTATGCGCTGGAGACTCGACAGGTCTACTGCCGCACGCAGCGCCTGTAACCTGCCATCGCCCCACATCACGAATCCGGTGCACTGAGCTGCGCACCCTCGGCGCGGTACTCCACGCGCACCTGGGCCTCGCCGAACAACTCGCGGTACAGGTCTTCGGCCTGACGGGTCAGCAGCAGTAGCTCGATACGTCGATTGGCACCGTTCTCCGGATCACTCGGCAACAAGGGCATGCCATCCGCCTGAGCGGTGACCTGCAGCACGGTGCTGGGTGGCAAACCGGCCTCGACCATCACGTTGCGCGCACGCAGTGCGCGGTCGCCGGACAGGTTCCAGTTGTTGTAGCCACCGACGACGCCACGATAAGGGGTGGCATCGGTGTGGCCGCTGATGATCAGGTGGTTGTCGACCTTGGCCAGAATGGCCGCCAGGCGCTCGAGCAGCGTGGCGAAATGCGGATCCAGTCGTGCACTGCCACGGCTGAACATGAAGCGCTGGGCATCGTCCTTGATCAGGATGCGCAAGCCCTGCGGCACCACCTGCACTTCGATGTTGGCCTCGGCATCCAGTTGCAGCGCCAGCGCCTCCATCAGCTTGGCCAAATCCTGCATCTGCTGCGACTCGGCATAGTGCGGTCGACGCGGCTCACCGGGCTGACCCTCGCCCAGGGCCGCGCCAGGGTCTTCCTGCGGTGTACGCGCACGATTCTCGGGATCGCGGCGCGGGGCGACCTGAACCGGCACGCCATCGAGGTCCAGCGGCGTGGTGCTGGTGCCATCGAAGATGCCGGCACCGCCATCGACCAATGGATTGTTCAGCATGTCGGCATTGGCGCGGCTGGCGTCCTGGGTCTGTGGCTGGATGATCCACAGCACCATGAACAGCGCCATCATGGCCATGGTGAAATCGGCGAAGGCTACCTTCCAGGCACCGCCATGCCCGTCGTGGCCACCCTTTTTGCTACGACGTTTGATGATGATTTCATGGCCTTCACCGGCACGCGGTTTCATGCCGCGTCCCTTTCATCTTCGTAACGGTTGACCCAGATCTCGAGCTGTTTGAACGCCGGTTTGACGTCCTGCTCGATCAGCTTGCGGCCGGCGTCCACCGCCAGCAGCGTGGGTTTACCGGCGACGTGCGCGACCAGCGTGGTGCGCACGCATTCGAGTGCCGACATCTCGGTCTTGATGCACTGACCCATGGCGCTGGACAGCGGGTCCATCACGCAATAGCACATGAAGATGCCGAGGAAAGTGCCCACCAGAGCGGCGGCGACATGGGCGCCGATCTCGGCCACCGAACCACCGATGTTACCCATGGTGATGACGATGCCGAGGATCGCCGCGAGGATGCCGAAACCCGGCATCGCCTCACCGATCTTGTGCAGCGAGCGCGACGGCTGCATCAGCACGTGTTCCATGGCCTCCAGTTCCTGCTCGAGGAAGCCTTCGAGTTCGTGGGCGCTGATCTTGCCCATGGCCATCAGCCGGAAGTTGTCAGCGATGAAAGCCATCAGGTTCTTCTCCTGACGGATCAGCGGGTACTTGGCGAACAGCTCGCTCTGCTCGGGCTCCTCGATATGCGCGTCGAGCACCTTGAGGCCGCCGACATCGACCATCTCCAGCAACTCATAGAGCAACATCAACAGCTGGCGCTGAAATTCCTCGCCGCGTTTCTTGTAAACGAACACGCCTTTGATCTGATGCAGCATCTCGATCAGCACGTCCTTGGGGTTGGCCACCACCAGAGCACCGAAGCCCGCCCCGACGATGATGATCACCTCGGCCGGCTGCCAGAGCATGGCCAGCTCACCATGGGCCATGACGTAGCCACCGAGCACGCAGGCGACGATGATCAATGCACCTAATAACTTCTGCACCCTAGCCTCTCTCGTTCAGGTAGCGACTGGCCTTGGCGATCGCCTGCTTGCTCAGCTGGCAGACGCGCGCGTCGCTCAACTCCAGCACCAGGGCGATCTCCTTGAGGCTCAGCTCATGTTGGTAGTAAAGGGTCAGCACCAGCCGTTCGCGCTCGCTGAGCTGGCTCAGCGCCTGAGTCAGCAGGCGCTCCTTGAGCACGCGCTCCTCGACCGCACTGCTGCCACAGGCGAAGCCTTCGTGACCGTTCTGCAGCAACTCATCGAGGCTTTCGATGGCCTCACAGGCATCGGCCTGGAGAAACTCCTGGTAATCCTTGCTACTAATCCCGGCCGCCTGGAGGATCTCGTCCTCTTGCGGCACACGCCCCAGTTGCCGCGCCAACTGGCGAATGGCATCGCGGATCCTGTGGGTCTGCTGGCGCACCTGGCGCGGGCGCCAGTCCTGGCGGCGCAGCTCGTCGAGAATCGCGCCACGGATGCGCAGCGCGGCGAAACGACCGAACTGCTCATCCGGGGTGCCATAGCGGCGCAGGCATTCGAGCAAGCCCATCAGGCCGATCTGTTCCATGTCTTCGCGGTCGAGCACCTGGTTGGCCTGCAGCGCCAGCTGACTGACGATGCGCTTGACCAGCGGCAGGTACTGCAACAACCACTTCTGCTCGGCCCCTGGGGCGAACAGCGCAGCTCCGCCCTGTTCGGCAGCGTAGCGATAGTCAATGGCGCAGTTGGCATTCATGGCGACGGTACCTACTGGACGATCAGTTTGCTGACCAGCACATTGGCGAACGGCATCGCCAGCTTCTTGCTGGCGAAGTCATCGAACAGCGCGCTTTCCAGCGCGCCCTGCAGCTCTGGAATGGGCATGCTGCGCAGCGTCTCGAAGGTCATGGCAGACAGGTGGGCGACCACCGAGTTGCGCACCATCGGGTCGATCTGCTCGAGCTTCTTCGGATCGGTTTCGAGGTCGGCCTGCAGTACCAGGTCGAGCACGAAGTAATGCTCACGGTTTTCGCCTTTCAGGCTGACGATGACCTTCTCGATGGGGAAGAAGCGGTATTCGCTGGTCGCCTCTTCCGCCGCCGCAGCGCCGTCGCCAGGCAGGCCGAGCACTGGCTGGCCCGACTGCATCGAGCGCAGCGTCGCGTAGTTGAAGACGGTGCCGCCGATCACCACCAGGGTGTTGAAGATAAGCAGCAGCAGGATGATGCGCGGCATGGTCATGGTTGGTTCTCGATCCACTTGCAAAGGGTTAAACGGTAACCAGCACGTCGCTGGTGGAATTCGGGGTGCCGCGCTCGCTGGTCGGCGTGATGAGGCTGGCGGCCTGCACCATCTCTTCGCCCTGCCAGGCCTGGCGTGGCTGGCCTTGCTGGCGACCGCCCTGAGCATCGGCGGAGACCTGCACGTTGACCTGCACGAAGTTCTGCCCGACCAGCTCCTGACGCAGACGCTCGCTGGTCTGCTGCAACAGGCGGGCGACATCGGCGTTGGCAGCCGAGAGCTGCACACTGAGGCGGCCGGACTCATGACTGAGGAAAATTTCCAGGCTGCCCAACTCAGGCGGGTCGAGACGGATGGTGGCGTTCTGTATGCGCTGGTTGATCTGCAGCTCCACATGCTCGCGCAAGCTGGCCAGCATCTGCTCGCCCCACTGCGTCTGTGGCGCATGCAGCTTGAGCGGACGCTCGGCAGTCAGCGGCGCAGAAGTCGCCGCAGAGGAAGTAGCGGTGCCGGGAATCGCTTTATCGGCATCCGTGCTGACACTCGGCAGGCGTTCGAGATCGCTCGCCTCGATGCTTTCACTCGCCATCGCCATCGCCGGCACTGCCGTCTGTAACGCAATCTCGGCTGCCATCTGCGGCATGGGCGTCGCTGCCTGGGACGACAACGATTGCTGGCTGAACGCTGGAGCACTTGCGCTGCGCGCGGGCTGGGTTGGCAATTGCTCACGCGGCTGCATCTGCGCCTGGCCAGGGAACTCGACAGGCAACGCGGCAGCCTGCTCGATCTGCTCCGAGCCGTCCTGATGCACCTGTTCGTGCAGCACCTGCTCAGGTGTTTCACGCGCCTCGATATGTACCGCCTGCTGGTCCAGCATGCTGGCCAGCCACTGCTCGGCATCCGCTTCGCTGAGGGTGACCTTCACGTCAGTGGCACCTTCACGCAGCGCTGCCCCTGGCGCGGCGGCGATGAAGCCCTGCACGGCCATCTGCAGATCGAACAGCGGAGTCTCACCGCCAGCGCTCCCGGCCTGGGCAAAACCGGCCGGCAGGGTTTGCCCGGCGGATTCCGTCAGGTTCACCTGAGCATTGGCATTGATCAGTTGCAGCACCTTTTATCTCCCACCTTGATACAGATCGACGCGCATGTATGCGCTGCGCCCTTCGGCGTATTCCAGGTGCGTCAGCAGCTGCCGACGCACCCGTTCGCACTCTTCGGCGCAGGCGATACGCGCCTGTCCGTGCAACTGCTGCAACTGCCCCTTGGCCTCGCGTACCTCGTCGCTCAGCCTGGGCATCCCGGCCAGCAACTGCAGGCAGGAGCGGATCAGCGCATCGATCTCACCGATACGCGTCCAGTCAGCCTGCTCCAGCGCCTGCGCCAACTGCACGTGCAGTTGCTGCAGCGCACGCAGTTCACTTGCGCGTTGCATTCACGCCTTCCCAGCCTTCGCGCAGCACACCGAGCAGGCCGACCACTTCATCCAACCCCTCCAGCGACAGGCTGACGCTGACATCGGAGAGGCGATAGATGCAGTAGTCGTAGAGCCGCGCCAGGCCCTGCACCAACTCGCCGCCGTTCTCGTAATCGAGGGCACCATTGAGACCGCCCAGAATGTTCAGGCACTTCTCCAGGGATTGGCCCTTCTGCTGGTAACGCTTGGCCTCGATATGACCACGGGCACGCGCCAGCTCATCGAGCAGGCCGTCGAACAGCACCAGCACCAGTTCGTAAGGCGAGGCCGCAGCGGCACGCGCCTCGAGGTCCACGGTGCGGTAGCTGTCGTAACTTTCGTTGAGGTTGTAGGCACTCATCAGAACATTCCGTAGGTCTGTTCCATCGCCGCCATGGTCTGCATGAGACCGGTGTACTGACGGAGATAGCGGGCGTAGTAGGAGTCGTATTGCTTCTGGATGGTGTCGAACTGCTGATCGACACGGCGCAGCTGGGAGTTGAGGGTGTCTTTGCGATTGCTCAGCAGGCCGCCAGCACTGCTGGTGTAGACCGCCAGATTCTTGTCCAGGGTATCGAGCAGGTTGCCCTTGTCGGTGAACAGCTTCTCGAAGCCTTCCGGGTTGGCTGCCACGGCCTTCTCGAAGCGGGCGTTGTCGATGGTCAGCTTGCCGTTGCGGTCGGCGACGATGCCGAACTCGGTGAGGCTCACACCGCCAAACGGGCTGCGCACCAACTGGTTGAGCATGGTCTCGATGGCGCGCACGCTGGCATCGCCAGCCAAAGGCCCGCGACCGCCACTCTCGCCACCGCTGGAGGTGAGCGAGTCGAAACTGGTCATCAGGGCATTGAAGGCGCTGACGAAGGTTTGCGTCTTCTCCTTGGTGGCTTTCTGGTCCTGGCCGACCTCCATGGTCAGCGGCGCGTCACCGCTCTTGTGCGCCTTGTTGAAGGTCAGACTGACGCCATCGATGATGTTGTCGAAGGTGTTGCTGGTGCTGGTCAGTTCGATACCGGTCTCGCCACCCAGGCGCACGATGGCATCCTTGGCGACCGACAGCTCCTGCCGGCCGGCCACCGCACCTTCAACCGCAGCATTGCCACTGGCACTCAGGCTGATGGCCTGGTCGGCGCCGGTCTTCTCGCTGGTCAGCACCAGGTTGACCTGGCCATTGCTGCGCACCAGGGTCGCCTTGACGCCATTGTTGTCGGTCGCGCCGTTGATGGCTGCGGCCAGTTCGTCGAGCGTGGCGGCGGCGCTGAGGTCGATATTGAACGCGTCACCGCCCTGACCGATGGTCAGGCTGCCGCTACCGAGATCGCTGTCCTGCAGCCCTTGCAGTGCAATCTGGCTCTTGCTGGCCAATTGCTGAACAAAAAAATCGTAACTACCGTCCACGGCCTTGGAGCCCACCGTAGCGCTGGCATAACCCTCCTGGCTGAAGCTCGCACTGTTGACCAACATGCTACTGCCGGCCAGCTTGAGGCCGCTGGCAGCCGTCTTGAAGGCCTTGAGTGCGGTATCCAGGCTGGTCAGGGCACCAAGCTGCGCCTTATAGGCGGCCTGGTTGCGGTTGGCCTTGGCCAACTGGCCCTGAACTTCGTATTGGGCCAGTTGGGTCGCCATGCTTTGAACGTAATCTGAATCGATAGCCATAGTCGGACACCCGTTTTCCTGTGAGATAGCAATAGCGGTGCCAACAGCTGAAAGCCCCGATTTAGAGGGCTTTAGGCATTCCGCCAGGTGAAAGATCCTTTCCGCTTGCACACTGCTGAACGACGAGCGGAAGGCCAACTTCCGCCTGCGTCACGCAGACGGCGGACGTACCGATTACAAAGGCGACAGCACAGGGGTGTGACTTAAGGAAAACGCCGCAGAGCGTCAGGCGCATCAATGGCAAACCACAACATCAGCCGCAGTCGCGGTGCGCGCGGCGCACCCTACCGATACCGATAAGCCCCAAGGTGCGCACATACCCCGTAGGGTGCGCCATGCGCACCGGCAGCACTGCGCAACAACGGATGCAACAGGCACGCGCGAGCGCGCGACAGGGTTGCGGCGTGATATTCGGGGAAGAGTGCAGCCGGCTGGCTTTACCGCGCTATTCGCCGCCGACGGCGAAGTTCGGCAGGCTGTTGACCGGCTGACGGAAGTTGAAGGGAATGGACTCGACGGCCAGGCCGACGTTGCGCTGCACCACGAAATGCAGGTGCGGGCCGGTGCTGTTGCCGGTATTGCCGGAGCGCGCCAAGCGGCTGCCGGTTTCCACCCGCTGGCCTTCACGCACGGCGACCGAACCCTTCATCAGGTGCAGGTAAACGCCCATGGTGCCGTCGTCATGCAGAATGCGCACGAAGTTGCCGGCCGGATTGTTGCCGCGGCCGCTCTGCTGGTTCTCGGTCTTCACCACCACACCACCGCGCGCGGCGACGATGGGCGTGCCCTCGGGCATGGCGATGTCCACCGCATAGCGGCCCTTGGGTGTGAAATGGCTGTAGGTGCCATTGGCGCCCTGGGTCTGACGGAACGGACCGCCACGCCAGGGCAGCGGATAACGGTGGATGCTCGGCTGCAGACGCGGATCACCGAGGGCGTAGCGCAACCTCGGCTTGTAGCGCAGCGGCTTGGATACATCTTGTGGGGCGAGGGTGGCCAGGCGGATATTGCTACGCGGTGGCAGCACCCAGCGAATCGGTTTGTCCGGCGCACCGACGGCGTTCTGTACCTGCTCCAGCTTCAGTTCGATTTCAACCGGGGCGTACAGGTCATTGCGAATCAGCAGGGTCTCACCGGCTTCGTGCTTCTTGGTTTCCAGCTTCACCTGATTGTCCAGGCGCTCGACCATGCGGTCGTTGAACACGAACACCTGCGCGCCAGGCGCAGCCTGGTCGCTATAGGTCACCACGCCGTTCTTGTCGACGTACTTGTAGATGGTCAGCGCAGCGGCCTGGCCGTGAAAGACCAACAGACTGCAGAGAATAATCAGACGCCCTAGCATAACGACTCGGATCTTATGGCTTTTTGATATCCGGGTTAGCAAGACTAGCAGCGCAGCACCGCGCGCGCGAGAGACCGACCGTCAGGCTGTGAACCGGCTCACCGCCGCCGGTCGGGTAGTCACCGTCGACGCTGCGAGCTGTGTGGCGGGTTGCCCCCGCCCTACCGGGCTGCCGGACGGATGAAAACCAACGCGCACGTGCCGTTCAGGCACCGGGGCTGAAATGCTTCTGTGCGGTGCCACGGGCAATCAGCCGCGACAGGTAGTCGAGCTTCTGCGGGTCGCGGTCGACGAAGCGAAAGGTCAATTGCAGCCATTCACTGTCGGGCTTGGGTTCGAATGCCGCCACCGCATGCAGGTAGCCATTGAGCCGCGCGGTTTCCGCGGCTTCGCCCTGTTCCAGGTCGAGCACCGCACTCTCCAGCACCTGCGGCAGCTGGTCGGTACGCTTGACCACCAGCAGTGCCTCCTTGAGGCTCAGCGCCTTGATCACGCAGGCCATGCTACCTGCCGGTAAACGCAGCTGCCCTTGACCACGACCGGCCGGCGACTTGCTTGCGGCAGCCGGGGCAGGTGCCGCACTCGGCGCGGCAGGGGCCGGAGTGGGCGCACTGGGCTTTACCACCTCCGCCTTGCCGCCAGTGAGTGCGGCCAGCGAGTCGTTGGCGAAGCCACCCGTGCTCAGCATCTTCGGCGGCGCACTGGACATCAGCGCCTGCAGCTTGCCAGCCCGTTGCAGGGCCTTTTTGACCTTGGTCACCAGCTGTTCGTTGGAGAATGGCTTGCCGATGTAGTCGGAAACACCGGCCTGGATCGCCTGCACCACGTTCTCCTTGTCACCACGGCTGGTCACCATGATGAAGGGCGTGGTTTTCAGGTTGTCTTGCTCGCGGCACCAGGTCAGCAGTTCGAGGCCGGACATCTCCGGCA
Organism: Pseudomonas chaetocerotis; assembly: GCF_015712105.2. Classification (NCBI taxonomy): domain Bacteria; kingdom Pseudomonadati; phylum Pseudomonadota; class Gammaproteobacteria; order Pseudomonadales; family Pseudomonadaceae; genus Pseudomonas; species Pseudomonas chaetocerotis. The sequence continues at coordinate 392,780 of NZ_JACFYX020000002.1, read as the reverse complement.
TTTCCCAGTCACAGAGAATCAGGTCGACCACCTGACGGCTCAACATCTGCTGGGCCTTGCGGCCATTGATCGCTTCCTCGATCTGTACGCCGGGGAAGTTATCGCGCAGCCCTTTCTTGACCAGATCACGGATAAAGGTCGCGTCATCCACCACCAGCACACTGACTTTGCTCATCGGCCACTCCTGTACGAATGGCAGTAAGCATAGTCATGGCCAGTGGCCTAAGGCCAACGGAAAACGCCGGACGCGCAACAAATCGCGCTAACGAAACGGCCCGGGAAGTCCCGGGCCGTCAGCACGAAGCAGGCGTCAGTCGTTGGACTTGCCCTCGACCTCTTCACGCATGCGGGTCAGGCCGATGTGGCGCACATCGGTGCCACGCACCAGATAGATCACCAGTTCGGCGATGTTGCGCGCATGATCGCCGATGCGCTCCAGCGAGCGCAGCGCCCAGATCACGTTGAGCACGCGGGAGATCGAGCGCGGATCTTCCATCATGTAGGTGACCAGCTCGCGCAGCGCGGTCTTGTACTCGCGGTCGACGGTCTTGTCGTACTGCGCCACCGACAGGGCCAGGTCGGCATCGAAACGAGCGAAGGCGTCCAGCGCCTCCTGCACCATCTTGCGCACCTGATCGCCGATATGACGAACCTCGACATAGCCACGCGGCGACTCACCCTCTTCACACAGCTGGATGGCGCGCTTGGCGATCTTGGTGGATTCGTCACCGATGCGCTCGAGGTCGATCACCGACTTGGAGATGCTGATGATCAGACGCAGATCGGAAGCCGCCGGCTGACGACGGGCGAGGATACGCACGCATTCCTCGTCGATGTTGCGCTCCATCTGGTTGATCTGGTCGTCGATCTCACGCACCTGCTGGGCCAGGCCGGAGTCGGCCTCGATCAGCGCGGTGACGGCGTCGTTGACCTGCTTTTCCACCAGGCCGCCCATGGCCAGCAGGTGGCTACGCACTTCTTCCAGCTCGGCGTTGAACTGCTGGGAGATGTGCTGGGTAAGGTTGTCTTTGTTGATCATGTTTCGCTCCGCGAAAGCTGCAAAGTAGGGTGCGCCGTGCGCACCGGCCCTTTGGTGCGCTCAGCGCACCCTACGGGATCAGCTCAACCATAACGACCGGTGATGTAGTCCTCGGTCTGCTTCTTGGCCGGGTTGGTGAACAGCGTGTCGGTATCGCCGAACTCGATCAGCTTGCCCATGTACATGAACGCGGTGTAGTCGGAGACACGCGCCGCTTGTTGCATGTTGTGGGTGACGATGACGATGGTGTACTTGCTCTTGAGCTCGTAGATCAGCTCTTCGACCTTCAGCGTGGAGATCGGGTCGAGTGCCGAGCAGGGTTCGTCGAGCAGCAGCACTTCCGGCTGCACCGCCACGGTACGGGCGATGACCAGACGCTGCTGCTGACCGCCGGACAGGCCGAGTGCCGACTCGTGCAGGCGATCCTTCACTTCGTCCCACAGGGCGGCGCTCTTCAGGCCCCACTCCACGGCTTCGTCGAGGATGCGCTTCTGGTTGATGCCCTGGATGCGCAGGCCGTAGACCACGTTCTCGTAAATGCTCTTGGGGAACGGGTTGGGCTTCTGGAACACCATGCCGACGCGGCGACGCAGCTCAGCCACATCCTCGCCCTTGCGGTAGATGTTGCGCCCGTCGAGATTGATCTCACCTTCCACGCGGCAACCATCGACCAGGTCGTTCATGCGGTTGAAGGTGCGCAGCAGGGTCGACTTGCCGCAGCCAGACGGACCGATGAAGGCAGTCACGCGCTGCTTGGGGATATCCATCTTGACGTCGAACAGCGCCTGCTTGTCGCCGTAGTAGAGGTTCAGACCCGGCACCTGGATGGCCACGGTTTCGTTGGCCAGGTTGAGGCTCTGCTTGTCACGGCCAAGGGCCGAGATGTCGATACCGTGGGTAGCGTTTTCGTGTTGCATGTGCTCACTCCGTTCGCAGCGCCTGGCTGCTAGCTACAGGCTGCAAGCCCCGCAGGGCTTGCCGCTCCAATCAATGATCCAGGGCCTTGTACTTCTCGCGCAGGCGGTTGCGCAGGTAGATGGCCGTCAGGTTGAGAATCGCGATCACCAGGACCAGCAGCAGCGCGGTAGCGTATACCAGCGGCCGCGCAGCCTCGACGTTGGGGCTCTGGAAGCCGACGTCGTAGATGTGGAAGCCCAGGTGCATGATCTTCTGATCCAGGTGCAGGTAGGGATAGTTGCCGTCGACCGGCAGGCTCGGTGCGAGCTTCACTACGCCCACCAGCATCAGCGGTGCCACTTCACCAGCAGCACGGGCCACGGCGAGGATCAGGCCGGTCATCATCGCCGGGCTGGCCATCGGCAGTACCACGCGCCACAGGGTCTCGACCTTGGTCGCACCCAGGGCCAGGGAACCTTCACGCAGCGCACGCGGAATACGTGACAGACCTTCTTCAGTGGCGACAATCACCACCGGCACGGCGAGCAGCGCCAGGGTCAGCGACGCCCACAGCAGGCCGGGCGTACCGAAGGTCGGCGCCGGTGCCGATTCCGGGAAGAACAGACGGTCGATCGAACCACCCAGCACGTAGACGAAGAAGCCCAGACCGAATACGCCGTAGACGATCGCCGGAACGCCCGCCAGGTTGTTCACCGCGATGCGGATCACCCGGGTCAGCGGGCCCTGCTTGGCATACTCGCGCAGATAAATGGCCGCGATCACGCCGAACGGGGTGACGATCACCGCCATGATCAGGGTCATCATGACGGTGCCGAAGATGGCCGGGAAAATGCCGCCCTCGGTGTTGGCTTCACGCGGGTCGTCGCTGACGAACTCCCAAACCTTGCTGCCATAGTGGCCCAGCTTGTCCAGGGTCGACATGGCATTTGGGCGGAAGGCACGCACCACCTTGCCGAGGCTGATCTCCTGCTCGCGGCCGTCAGCCGAACGCACGGTCATGCTGTCGCGATTGAACTGCTCGTAGCGCGCGCTCAGCTCCGCTTCCAGCACCTTGTACTCGGCGTCCCACTGGGCGCGGTCGGCAGCCAGGTCGGCCTGCGCCGCGTCGGTCAGCTCGCCGTCGAGCTCCAGTTTGCGGGTCTGCAGACGCACGCGCTCGAGCCCAGCGTTGATACGACCGATGTCGGCCTTCTCGATCTTGACGATCTGGCTGTGCAGGTCTTCGACGCGCTCCAGGCGCTTCTGCAGCTCGGACCAGGCGGCGTCGCCCTCGGCGACCACCTGCCCACTTTCCTTGACGTTGACCAGGTAGCCGTAGAAGTTGCCCCACTCACGACGCTCGAAGGCGGTGATATCCACCGGTTTGTGCTGGTCGCTCAGCCATTCGCCGACAACCCAGGTGAAGTCCGCACCGTACAGGTCGCGGTTACCCACCTTGATCAGCTCGCGGGTCATGAACTCGCCACCTTCGACGTCCACCGGCAGGCCGGAGGCGGCCAGGCGGGCACGCGGGATTTCCTCGATCTGCACAACGGAGCCCGCCATCACCTTGGCTTCCTGGCCAGGCACCTGATAGTTGGCTTCGATGATATCGGCCGGCCAGAAGTGCGCCAGGCCGCGCACCGCGATCACTGCCAGCAGGCCGATGACCATGATAATGGCGATGGACACCGCGCCAGCGTTCATCCAGATCCAGGGCGAACCGCTCTTGAACCAGGATTTCATGTTGTTCTGTTTCACGGACATAGTCTTGCAGTCCTCAGAGCGAAGCGTACTTGACGCGCAGGCGCTGACGCACCAGCTCGGCCAGGGTGTTCATGACGAAAGTGAAGGTCAGCAATACCAGTGCCGAGAGGAACAGGATGCGGTAATGGGTACCGCCCACTTCCGACTCCGGCATTTCCACCGCCACGTTGGCGGCCAGGGTACGCAGGCCTTCGAAGATGTTCATGTCCATGATCGGCGTGTTGCCAGTGGCCATCAGCACGATCATGGTTTCGCCGACAGCGCGGCCCATGCCGATCATCACCGCCGAGAAAATACCCGGGCTGGCGGTCAGGATGACCACGCGGGTCAGGGTCTGCCAGGGTGTGGCACCGAGAGCCAGGGAGCCGAAGGTCAGGCTTTTCGGCACGCTGAACACGGCGTCCTCGGCGATCGAATAGATGTTCGGGATCACCGCGAAGCCCATGGCCAGGCCGACCACCAGAGCGTTGCGCTGGTCGAACGGAATGCCCAGATCATTGCTCAGCCACTGACGCATGTTGCCGTCGAACAGCCAGTTTTCCAGGTGGCCGCTCATGCTCAGGGACAAGAACGCCACGACCAGGATGACCGGAATCAGCAGCGCGGCTTCCCAGCCGTCCGGTACGCGCAGGCGCACGGACTCCGGCAGACGACTCCAGAGGAAACCGGCCAGCAGGATACCGATGGGGGTGAAGATCAGCAGGCTGAAGATCCCCGGCAGGTGTCCCTCCACGTAGGGCGCGAGGAACAGGCCGGCGAAGAAGCCGAGGATCACCGTCGGCAGCGCTTCCATCAGTTCGATCACCGGCTTGACCTTGCCGCGCATGGCCGGGGCCATGAAGTAGGCGGTGTAGATCGCCGCGGCGATGGCCAGGGGAGCGGCCAGCAGCATGGCGTAGAAGGCTGCCTTGAGGGTACCGAAGGCCAGCGGGGCCAGGCTCAGCTTGGGCTCGGCGTCGGTGTTGGCCGAGGTCGACTGCCAGACGTAGGCTGGCTCTTCATAGTTCTCGTACCAGACCTTGCCCCACAGCGCGCTGAAGGAAATCTCCGGGTGCGGGTTGTCGAGCAGCAGGCGTTCAAGACTGCCGTTGTTCTCCAGCAGGATGCGGTTGGCGCGCGGCGACATGGCCGCCATGCTGTAGCCATCGGCCACTGGCTCGACCAGCAGGGTGCGATGCGCGGTGCTGTGGAACACGCCCAGGTTGCCGGCGGTATCCAGGGCGACGAAACCCTTGCGGCGCTGCTCGGAGATGATCCGGGCAATCGGACTGCCGGCCATCTTGAAGTCACGCACCAGTTTAAGCGAGGCCTTGCCGTCTTCGTCACGGACCATGAACCACTGGGCGATGCCACCCTTGCTGTCACCGATCAGCAGCGAGATACCGCCGAGCAGCGAGGTGGCGTAGGTCACTTCGGTGGAGCCGTCGTTGAGCAGCTTGTAGCGGCCGTTGAGGGCATTGCGGCGCAGATCGAAGACGTCGGCGGTGGCACTGCCATTGATCACATACAGCCACTGCTGGCGCGGATCGATGATCAGCTCCTTGATCGGATCGGCGATCTGCGGCAGCGACAGGCGATCTTCGCTGGTGCTGACCTCGCCGGTCATCAGATTCTCTTCGCGGCTCAGACTGACCGCGTGCAGCTCGCTGCCCACGGATGCAGCGATGACCAACGTGCCGCTGGCCAGGCTGATGCCCATGTGCTCGAGCGGGCGACCTTGCGGGTCCAGCGTCAGCGGCTCTTCACCAAAGGGGTAGGACACGACCGGCCTGATGGTCTTCACGTCGTTGGGGTAGCTGACCCGGTAGCTGTGCTCGAACACAAGAGCCTGGCCATTGGACAGGCCCAGTACGACACGGTTGCTGCCAGGTTGATCCTCGCCGACGGAAGTCACTTCGCTGCCAGCGGGTAGCGGCAGCGGTACCGCGTTCAGCGCGGCCATGCTCTTGGCATCGAAGAATTGCACGTTGCCGGAACTGGACAGGCGCATGCCGACCTGATTCTGCTCCTCAACGGCCATCAGCAGCGGCTTGCCGGCCTCGGCCAGCCAGGCCGGCTGTACCGGTTTGCGCTGTTCCAGGTCGGCGCCCTGGAACATCGGCAGCACGACATAAGCCAGGTAGAAGAAGATCAGGGTGACGGCACCGAGTACGGCGAGGCCACCGATGGAAACGCTCCAGCGAGCCAGGCGATCCTTGAGTGCGCGCATGCGGCGCTTGCGTTGAAGGGCAGGAGTGTTGAAGTCCAGCCCGAGGGAATTGGGGGAGGCGGTCATGGTTTCACTAGCCAGGTCATTCATGATTGAGAGCTTCTCTGCGCGGCCATGAGCGCGCCGTATTTTTTCGTCTGTTTCACGAGCCCGGCCAATTTAGCGGTTTCGTATGACAGAAAAGTTACAGCACGGTGACGTAGCAAAGCCCACCTCTACGAATAGAGGCGGGCTTCGTATTGCAGCCTTACGCTGTCGTTACAGACCCAGATCTTTCATGGTCTTGTCGACGACTTTCTTAGGCAGCGGGATGTAGCCGTCCTTGACGACCACTTCCTGACCCTGCTTGGACAGGACGAGCTTCAGGAACTCGGCATCCAGCGGGCTCAGCGGCTTGTTCGGAGCCTTGTTGACATAGACGTAGAAGAAGCGAGCCAGCGGGAACTTGCCAGCCAGGGCGTTCTCTTCGTTGGCATCAAAGGCTTCGCCGCCTTTCTTGGACAGGGGAACAGTCTTCACGCTGGAAGTCTTGTAGCCGATGCCCGAGTAACCGATGGCGTTCAGGGTGCTGGAGATCGACTGCACCACGGAAGCCGAACCCGGCTGCTCGTTGACGTTGGACTTGTAGTCGCCTTTGCACAGGGCTTCTTCCTTGAAGTAGCCGTAGGTGCCGGAAACCGAGTTGCGACCGAACAGCTGGATTGGCTTGGAAGCCCACTCGCCGGTCATGCCCAGGTCGCCCCAGGTCTTGATATCTTTCTCACCACCGCACAGACGGGTGCTGGAGAAGATGGCGTCGACCTGAGCCATGTCCAGGCTCTTGATCGGGTTGTCCTTGTGCACGAACACAGCCAGGGCGTCGATAGCCACCGGTACTTCGATCGGCTTGTAGCCATACTTCTCTTCGAAGGCCTGGATTTCGCTGTCCTTCATCGCACGGCTCATCGGACCAATGTTGGCGGTGCCTTCGGTCAGCGCGGGTGGCGCAGTGGAAGAACCGGCGGCCTGGATCTGGATGTTGACGTTGGGGTAGTTCTTCTTGAACTCTTCTGCCCACAGGGTCATCAGGTTGGCCAGCGAGTCGGAACCGACGCTGGACAGGTTGCCCGACACACCGGAAGTCTTTTCATAGGTCGGCAGAGCCGGGTCGACGGCGGCTACAGCAGATACGGCGCTTACGCCAGCGGCGGCGAAAGTCAGGGCCGCCATCAAACGCTTCAGTTTCATGCCTTGCTCCTAGCAGGATAGTGTTGGATGGAACGGGCCCAAGTATCTGCAGGCCACGTGACCACTCTATGAAACGAATGTGACAGTTAAATGAACGTCGACGACTTTCGGTTGCGCCAGCGAAAAGGCGCTTCGGGTGGTTTGGGGGAAATGCGGTGAGACCGGACTGGTAAGTTTGTGTGCGTAGTGCGAATTGTCGAAAGCACACACTTATTTGCCAGTGCGGCCTGCTAAGACCCAATAAAAAAGCCCCCGCACGCAGTGCGTGCAGGGGCTCGGATGACGCGCGGGGGTTACTGCATATTCTGCTTCAGCGCCCGCATGCGGTCGTGGCAAGCCCGTACCTTGGGCATTTCCACGGCCAGCAGCACACGAACGTCATTGTCCGCACTTTCCAGCGCATCTTCGAAGGCATGCAGAATGCGGTCTTCCGCTTCCTCCAGCTGCGCGACATAGGTGGCGTCTTCATCCTTGGCCAGGGTCGCGCGAGTGTCGGCGTAGAACTGGCGCAGCTTGCCCAGCAGGGTACCGCCAGACGCCGGCTCGCTCTGGTTGGCCGCGACCTTGACGCTCAAGGCGTCGATCACTTCGGTCTTGGCACGCACCATGTCGCGGAACAGCGCCTGCAGGCGGATATCCTTGACCTCTTCGTGGGCATGCTCGTAGAAGCGCTTGCCGTCACGGGTGATTTCGATCAGTTCATTGAGTTGTGCGGTCTTGCTGCTCATGGATTGACTCCTTGGCGATGGGACTTGCGGGATGACAGCCGCTCCAGCGGCTGCGATGGGTTGAAATTCAGCTGCTGATACGCAGGGCGTCGGCATCGACGCCACGCACACCGCGGATGTTGCGAGCGATTTCGACTGCCAGGCGCTTCTCGGCACTGCTCAGCACGTTGCCACGCAGACTGACCAGACCGTCGTCGGTGTTCACCGCAATGTTCAGGGCATCCAGGTTGCGGCTGTAGAGGAAGCTGGCCTTGACCTTGCTGGTGATCCAGCTGTCGCTGATGTTCTCGCGCGCCTCGTCGACTGCGGTCTGCACTTCGCTGCTACTGCTGTCGGCGGTGCTGATGCTGAGGTGGTTGAACACCTCGCGCACGCCATCGGTATTGGCGGCCAGCTGGCCTGCCAACTCCTTGGCCGCCGGGGTTTGCGCATGACCACTGAGGGTGATGTTGCCGGTTTCGCTCTTGACCTGGATATCCAGGCCGCGAGTGTTGCTGTTCCACAGCAACTTGGATTTCACCGTGGCAGCCAGGCTGGCGTCCTCCAGGCGTTGCACCATGCTGGGTGCAGCGCCCTCGACGGCGTCGCTGCTGACCTCGATGCGATTGTCCACCGAATCGATGCCATCTATGCTCAGCGCCACCTGCTCGGCCAGCTCCTTCTGAACCTCGCTCTCGACCTTGCCGCTGAGGGCGGCTTCACCGTCCTCCACATCGATATCGAGCTTGAACGGGTTAAGGTGCCGGTTGAGCGCGAAGGCTGTCCAGATCGAACCTTCCTGGCGTGCCGCATCCAGCTGCGCTGACAGCTGGCCTTCGCCAGCGTGGCTGGCCACAGGCATCAGGCCGAGCATCAGCGCGGTGCCGGCGGCCAGTAACAAAGGCTTGAACGGGGGCATGAGTTCACTCCTGTTCGTGAGACGATACAGGCAATATCGCAAGCCCCGTGCCAGCCAGCATAAAAATAGAATTCCCTTTTAAAACAAACCCTTATAAACAATAAAGGCACTCTGTCTGCATGCAGGGTGCAGTATCGCTACAGTCGGGCCGTGCAACTTGCATGGTTTTTACCTGACTAAGCTGCATTGACCCGTCAGATGGAGCACAGACATGGCAGTTGCAGAACAAACCAGTGGACGCATTCTGCTGGTGGACGACGAAGCGGCAATCCTGCGTACCTTCCGTTACTGCCTTGAAGACGAGGGCTATGACGTCGCCGGCGCCAGCAGTGCTACACAAGCCGAGGCGCTGCTACAACGGCAGGTGTTCGACCTGTGCTTTCTCGACCTGCGCCTGGGCGAGGACAACGGCCTGGACCTGCTGGCACAGATGCGCATCCAGGCACCCTGGATGCGTGTGGTGATAGTCACCGCCCATTCGGCCGTGGACACCGCGGTCGATGCAATCCAGGCCGGCGCCGCCGATTACCTGGTCAAACCCTGCACTCCCGATCAACTGCGCCTGGCCGCCGCCAAGCAGCTGGAAGTGCGTACCCTGGCCGCACGTCTGGAGGCTCTGGAGGGTGAGGTGCGCAAGGCCAAGGATGGCCTCGACTCGCACAGCCCGGCGATGATGGCGATTCTGGAAACCGCGCGGCAGGTCGCCGCTACCGACGCCAACATCCTCATTCTCGGCGAGTCCGGTACCGGCAAGGGTGAGCTATCGCGCGCCATCCACGGCTGGAGCCGCCGTGCCAAGCGCACCTGCGTAACCATCAACTGCCCATCGCTGACGGCCGAGCTGATGGAAAGCGAACTGTTCGGTCACGCCCGAGGCTCCTTCACCGGTGCCAGCGAAAGCACTCAGGGCCGTGTCAGTCAGGCTGACGGTGGCACCTTGTTCCTCGACGAGATCGGCGACTTCCCGCTGGCCCTGCAGCCCAAGCTGCTGCGCTTCATTCAGGACAAGGAGTACGAGCGTGTCGGCGATCCGGTAACCCGCCGCGCCGATGTGCGCATCGTCGCGGCGACCAATCTGGACCTCGACGAGATGGTGCGCGAGGGACGCTTCCGCGAAGACCTGCTGTACCGCCTCAACGTCATCACCCTCAAGCTGCCACCGTTGCGCGAACGTCACGAAGACGTGATGGGCCTGGCCGAACGCTTTCTCGCCCGTTTCGTCAGCGACTACGGGCGCCCGGCGTGCGGTTTCAGCCCCGAGGCTGCCGCCGCCCTGCAGGCTTATCACTGGCCAGGCAATATCCGTGAGCTGCGCAACGTCGTCGAGCGCGCCAGCATCATCTGCCAGAGCGACGTGGTGGAGGTTAGCCATCTCGGCCTGGGCGGCAGCAGCGAAGCACCCAGTAATGCCGTGCGCGTCGGCGCAGCGATGAGCCTCGAAGAGCTGGAAAAGGCGCATATCGCCGCCGTGCTGGCCAGCAGCAACACCCTCGACATGGCCGCCAAGACGCTGGGTATCGATACCTCGACCCTCTACCGCAAACGCAAGCAGTACAACCTCTGACCACGGGATCTCCATGAAGCTGTCGATGAAGCTTCGCACGCGACTGTTCCTCAGCATCTCCGCGCTGATCACCGTGGCGCTGCTGGGCCTGCTGCTCGGCTTGTTCAGCGTCACGCAGATGGCGCGCAGCCAGAGCGACCTGATCCAGCGCGGCTTCGATGCCGTGCAGATCGGCCAGAAACTGCGCCAGCACCTGGGCGACGAACTGATCGTGCTGATCGATCAGCAGCCCGATGCGCAGCGCCTCGAAACCATTCGCAAGTCGTTCCGTGCCACCTTCGATGAGGGGCTCAAGGCCAACCTCAATGACGACTATTTACGCAGCCTGGAACAAGCCGCAGCGCTTTACGCTGAAATGGAAGAAGCAGCCAACAGCGCTACAGCGCCCGGCGAGACACCGCACGATCTGGGCAACCACAAGCCCTTCATCGAAGCCTTTCAGCACCTGCGTGATAACCTGCTGGCCCAACAGGACCAGGTCGTCGACTGGGTCATCTCGGCCGAAAGCCGTGCTGGCGAACGCTCCCAGCTGATCGCCGGGCTCCTGGTGCTTATCGGCCTGGCCGTCTTGGCGATTGGCGTACTGACTGCCCACGGCATCGCCCGTCGCTTCGGCGCCCCCATCGACATGCTGGCGCGGGCCGCCGACCATATCGGCCAAGGCAAATACGACGTGGTGCTGCCGGTATCCCCGGTGTTCGAGCTGGCCGTCCTGAGCCGCCGCTTCGGTCTGATGACCGAGTCCCTGCGCGAATATCACTCGAGCAACCTCAAGCAACTGCTCAACAGCGAGGGCCGCCTGAAAGCGGTGCTCGACAGCATCGATGATGGCCTGGTCATCCTCGACGCCCAGGGCAACATCGAACACGCCAACCCAGTGGCGCTGCGCCAGCTTTCCTGGCAAGCCGATATCCTCGGCCAGCCGATCGGGCCGCTGCTGCCTGATCATGCAGTGGACGAGGCGTTGCGCCAGGTGCTGGCAGGCGAACTGCTGCATGAGCCGCCGGCTGACCTGCAGATCGAACGTGACGGAGAGACCAGGCTACTGGCCTGGGCCCTGACTCCGATTCAGCTGCGCGAGGGTGGTAGCGTGGGGGCAGTGATGGTGCTGCGTGACGTCACCAAGCAACGCGCCTTCGACCGAGTGCGCAGCGAGTTCATCCTGCGCGCCTCGCATGAGCTGCGCACGCCGATCACCGGTATGCACATGGCTTTCAGCCTGCTGCGCGAGCGTCTTTCACTGCCATCAGGCGGACGCGAGCAGGAACTGATACGCACGGTCGACGAGGAGATGCATCGGCTGGTGCAGTTGATCGACGACCTGCTCAACTTCTCGCGCTACCAGAACGGTGTACAGACCCTGCAGCGCCGCCCCTGTGACCTCGGAGAAATGATCCAGCAGATGTCTCAACGTTTTACCGAAAGCGCTGAGGAACGCGAAGTGATGGTGCTCTGCGAAGTCCATGAGCCACTGCCGCAGCTTGAGCTCGATGCCGCGCAGCTACAGCGGCTGCTCGATAACCTGACCGACAACGCCCTGCGCTACAGCAACCCGGGTGGCAAGATACGGCTCCAGGTGCGTCGCCATGGCGAACAGGTGATCGTCAGCGTGCAAGACGAAGGTGAAGGGATCCCCTTCGAACAGCAGGCACGGATTTTCGAACCCTTCGTTCAGGTCGGCCGGCGCAAGGGAGGCGTCGGCCTGGGATTGGCGCTGGCAAGGGAGATCGTGCAATTGCACGGTGGTCAGCTAAAGGTTCATTCACGCCCTGGCGAAGGCGCCAACTTCTATTTCAACCTGCCGGTTTGATCGGACGTTGCGGGCGACGGTAGACCCCGGTGGACTAAAGCGGATCGCCGCCCAGCCCACCCTACGGGGAGGGAGTGCTGCTCGCCGTGCAGTTCATAGCGGCTTCAGCGCAGCACCGGGTCGAACTTGATACGGCGCCCGGCCATCAGCGCGACCAGAAAGCCCGCACCGAAGACGACGCAGCCTCCCTTGAGCAGCAGGGCGACACCCTCGTCCAGAGCGGGGCTCAGCCATAGCACGGCCAGACTCGACAGAGTCATGATCAACAACAGGATGGCACTTCTGGACACGGCAGGACTCCTTGTCGGTCAGAACACCCAACGTGGGGTGCTGTTGGCAGGACGCGGCTCACGGTTGGCGGTATCGGTGTCACCCTCGTCGGAAATGCGCACCCACTGCGCATCGTCACCGACGGCACCGACGGCACCGACAGTGCGAGTTGGCTGCGTGCGCAGTTCGGCAGAGCCTTCTTGCTGCGCAGCGACACGCGATTCCCAAACCGGCGAGTTGGAAAGGGTGAACTCGGCCGTTTTGGCGATGGCGCCAGCCGAATCACTGAAATCTTTGGCGTAAGCTCCGTTGACCAGCCATGCAGCGACGCAAAACAGGCTCACTCGGACGATGTTCATGACGCTTCTCCATCAGCAGATCAGTCGGGGGCTTACATGACTGATTCTGCAGCGCTCATGCCAACACCAATGAAGACAAAATATCCTTATAAATCAATTGTTTAAAACAAATCTAAACACCCTCGCTCATGCACTTTGCAAGATGCATGAATCACGACACGTGCAATTTGCACGATCAACTGCGTAGCGGCAGCAGAATACTGAAACAGGAGCCCTCGCCGAGACGACTGCTGAGCTCGATGCGCCCGTCATGGGCCTGGACGATCTGCTCGCTGATGAACAAGCCGAGCCCAAGCCCCTGCGCGACGCTGGCTCCAGAGACGCGCTCGAACTGCTCGAAGACCCGCCGCTGGTCAGCCTCGGAGATGCCCAGCCCCTGGTCACGCACCTCGGCACGGACCACATCGTCCACCGCCCTCACACGCACCGATACGGGTTTCCCCCCCCCATAACGCAGGGCGTTGGTCAGCAGGTTGGCCAACACCTGCTCGATGCGGAACTCGTCCATCATCACCGGTGCTGGTCCCTCGACGTGCAACTCGATATGGCTGCCGGTATTGGTGAACTGCGCGGCCAGGCTCTCCACCACGTTGCCAGCCAGCACGCCGAGATCGCCGGGTTCTGGACGCACGGAAAGCTTGCCGGTACGAATGCGCGAAACATCCAGCATGTCGTCGATCAGGCGGCTCAGGCTGCGGATCTGTCGCTCGTCGCGTGCCACCATCTCCTGCAACTTGTTCGGGGTAAAGGCATCCATGCGCCCCTGCTCCAGGCGCAGTCGGCGCAGTTGCACATCGAGGATCAGGCCATTGAGTGGCGTGCGCAGCTCGTGCGAGGCGATGGACATGAACACGTCACGCATCTGTACCGCTTTCTGCAGCTCGCCCTGGGTTTCGCGCAGCTCGGCGAGCAGCGCTTCCTGCTCACGACGCGCCGCCTCGACCACTTCCAGCTGCATGCTCAACGCCTTGCGATGGCGGTACAGCTCGACGAACATCGCCACCTTGCTGCGCACTTCGAAGGGCGACAGCGGCTTGTGCAGGAAGTCCACTGCACCGCTCTCGTAACCACGGAAGGCGTAGTCCATGTCGCGGCCAACAGCGCTGACGAAGATGATCGGGATATGCTTGGTCTTTTCCGTGCCGCGCATCAGCTCGGCCAGTTCGAAGCCGTTCATGCCCGGCATCTTGACGTCGAGAATGGCCAGAGCGAACTCGTGCTCGAGCAGCAGCGATAGCGCCTCATCGGCGCTGCTGGCCTGGAACACGGTGCGGTCTTCGCTCTGAATCAACGAACGCAACGCCAGCAGGTTTTCCGGCAGGTCGTCGACGATCAATACCTTGGCTTCAATCTTCCTCAGCATGGCAGGGCATCCAGTTCGGCCAGCAGCAGGCGCATGGCATTGATAGACAGGAGAAAATCCGGTTTCAGCAGCGCCAGCGCGGCATTCGGCATGGTGGGCACCTGCGCGTCGGCAGGCTCCTGCACCAGGGTAAGGCCGCCAGCCTGTTTGATCGCCAGCAGACCGGCCGCGCCATCCTCGTTGGCGCCGGTGAGCAGCGCGGCGGCCAGTTGCTCGCCATAGGCATCGGCAGCGGACTCGAAAAGAATATCGATCGACGGCCGGGAGAAATGCCGTGGTTCCTCACGACTGAGGGAGAAGCTGCGCTCGGTTTCGATGGACAGGTGGTAACCGGCAGGCGCCACGTAGACCACGCCGCCGCGCAGGTACTCCTTGTCCTCGGCTTCCTTGGCGGGCAGTTGCAGGCGTCGCTGCAGCAGATCGGCCAGCAGACTGTCGCTACGATCCGGCTGATGCAGCAGGCAGACAACCGGCAGTCGGTAATCCGGCGGCAAGTCCTCGAGCAGGCTCAACAGCGCCTCCACCCCTCCAGCCGAGGCGCCAATCAGCAGGGCCTGCAGCGGCGCACGCACCTGGCCGCGGAGGTTGATCCGTTGGCTGCTCATCGCTTGCGGAAAATCCGCTCGGGCCGCGACACCGCTTCGAACTGCCGGGCATAGGCAGAGAAATCCAGACTTTCCTTGCTGCCCAGACCGAGAAAACCGCGGTGGCAAAGGGAGTCGTGGAACAGGCCCAGTGCACGGTCCTGCAGGTCGCGGTTGAAATAGATCAGTACGTTGCGGCACGACACCAGATGGGTTTCGGCGAACACGCTGTCGGTGGCCAGGCTGTGATCGGCGAAGGTCACGTTGGCGCGCAACGACTTGTCGAACAGCACCCGATCGTAGGCCGCCGAGTAGTAGTCGGAGAACGCGCGCTTGCCACCGGACAGCTGGTAGTTCTGGGTGTAGGCGCGCAGGTTGTCGAGGGCAAAGATGCCCTGCTCGGCCTTCTCCAGCGAGTGCGGATTGATGTCGGTGGCATAGATCATGGTGCGTTCCAGCAGGCCTTCCTCGTACAGCAGGATGGCCAGGGAATACACCTCCTCGCCGGTACTGCAGCCAGCCACCCAGACCTTCAGCGAAGGATAGGTGTGCAGCAACGGCACCACCTGCTCGCGCAGGGCGAGAAAGTATTCGGGGTCGCGGAACATCTCGCTGACCGGGATGGTGAGGTACTGCAGCAGCTGCATGAACGCCTGCGGCTCGTGCAGGATGCGCGCCTGCAACGCCGAAATGGTCGGGCAATCCAACTGCGCCTGCGCCTGGCGAACACGGCGCTTGAGCGAGGCCTTCGAGTAGTCGCGAAAGTCGTAGCTGTAGCGCAGGTAGATCGCCTCGATCAGCAGGCGCAGCTCGATTTCGTCAGGCATCACAGACGCTCCAGCTTGGGCATCCACACGCGGATCAGGGAGAACAGACGGTCCAGGTCGATGGGCTTGGCCAGGTAATCGTTGGCGCCAGCCTCGCGGCAGCGCTCCTGGTCATCCTTCATCGCCTTGGCCGTGACCGCAATGATCGGCAGGTTCTTCCAGCGATTCTCCAGACGAATCTGCCGGGTGGCTTCGTAGCCGTCCATCTCCGGCATCATCACGTCCATCAACACCAGGTCGATGTCCTCGCGTTCGCGCAGCTTGTCCAGCGCTTCGAAACCGTTGCGCGCGACTTCCACCGTGGCGCCCTTCTGCTCCAGCGCGCTGGAGAGGGCGAAGATGTTGCGCACGTCATCGTCCACCAACAGCAGGCGCCTGCCCTCGAACAGCTTGTCGCGGCTGCGCGCGGTCTTGAGCATGCGCTGGTGCTCGCTGGACAGCTCGGCCTCGACCTTGTGCAGGAACAGGGTGACCTCATCCAGCAAACGTTCTGGCGAACGCGCGCCCTTGATGATGATCGAGCGCGAGTACTTGAGCAGCTCGGCTTCCTCGTCGCGGGTCAGGTTACGCCCGGTGTAAACGATCACCGGCGGGAAGGAGCAGATGTCCTCCTCGGCCATGCGCCGCAACAGTTCGTTGCCCTGCATGTCGGGCAGCTTGAGGTCGATGATCATGCAGTCGAACACCGTATCGCGCAGCTTCTCCAGCGCTTCGCCAGCCAGTGCGACAGCAGTGATTTCGATGTCTTCGTCGCTGATCAGGCGGGCAACGCTGTCACGTTGCAACGGGTCGTCCTCGACCAGCAGCACGCGCTTGACCTGCTGATTGAGCTTGGCCTCAAGCTTGCCGAAGACGTCCTTGAGCTGATCACGACTGGTGGGCTTGAGCGCATAGCCAACCGCCCCCAAGTGCAGCGCAGCCTCGCTCTGATCCTCCACAGAAACCACATGGACCGGGATGTGGCGGGTCTGCGGATCATCTTTCAGCCGTTGCAGCACACCGAGGCCGGAGCCGTCCGGCAGGCGCATGTCGAGCAGGATGGCATCCGGGCGGAACTGCCGCGCCAGTTCCAGGCCTTCATCGGCGCAGGTGGCAACCAGACACGCGTAGCCCAGTTCGTGAGCCAGATCGAAGAGGATGCGGGCGAAGCGCACTTCGTCCTCGACCACCAGCACGCGGCGGCCGCCACGCTCGTCGAGGTGCTCGCGGTCATCGGCGAAAGGCGCTGGCGCTCGCGGCATCACTGGCGCAGCAATGGCTGCGGCAACCGGCTGCGACGCCTCGGCCGCCACCTGAGGCGCGGCAATCGGCTGGCTGGGAGCTGCACCTTCGACCAAACGCTCGGGCAGCAGCAGGGTGAAGGTACTGCCTTCGCCTGGCGCGCTGCTGACCGTGATCGAGCCACCAAGCAACCCGGCCAGGTCACGCGAGATGGACAGCCCCAGGCCGGTGCCGCCATAACGGCGGTTGGTGGTGCCATCGGCCTGACGGAAGGCCTCGAAGATCGCCTGCTGCTGGTCCGCAGCGATGCCGATGCCGGTATCGCGCACGGCGAAGGCCAGGTACTGGTCGTCCTGTCGCGACACGCTCAGGGTCACGCCGCCGCGGTCAGTGAACTTGAAGGCGTTGGACAACAGGTTGCGCAGGATCTGTTCGGCGCGCTGGCGATCGGTGAACAGTACCGGCGGCAGCTCGCCCTGCTGTTCGATTTCGAAACTCAGGCTGCGCTCGCCCGCCAGCGGTACGAACACATCACGCAAGCCTTCGAGCAGACTCGCCAGCGGCGTGCGCTCGGGGCGTATCTCTAGCTTGCCAGCCTCGACCTTGGCGATATCGAGAATGTCGTTGATCAGATTGAGCAGATCGTTACCGGCCGAATAGATCGACTCGGCGAACTTGACCTGTTCGTCGTTGAGATTGCCGTTGCCGTTTTCCGCCAGCAGCTTGGCCAGGATCAGCGAGCTATTGAGCGGCGTGCGCAGCTCGTGACTCATGTTGGCAAGGAACTCGGATTTGTAGCGACTGGCACGCTGCAGCTCTTCGGCACGCTCTTCCAGCTGCGCCTGAATCCGGCCGAGGGTGGTGTTGCGCTGGTCCAGCTCGTCACGTTGGTCGGCCAACGTCTGCGCCTGTTCGGAGAGTTTCTCGTTGGTCTGCTCCAGCTCGGCCTGCTGGGTTTCCAGGTGCGCCTGAGACTCCTTGAGCACGCGCGCCTGCTGCTCCAGCTCCTCGTTGGCCGCGCGCAGTTCTTCTTGCTGGGTCTGCAGCTCCTCGTTGAGTTGCTGGGTCTGGCCAAGTACCTCTTGCAGTCGCTGGCGATAGCGCGCCGCTTCAAGCGCCATCCCGACATTGCCGGCGATGGCCTCGAGGAATTCGCGCTCGCGCGGCTCCAGCACGCGCATGAAGGCCAATTCGACCACACCGTTGACACGGTCTTCGGACTGCAGCGGCAGCAAGGCGAGGCTCACTGGCTGGCCTTCTCCAAGACTTGAGGCGACCTTGATGTAATCAGCAGGCAGATCATCCAGGCAGACCAGACGGCGGCCACGGGCAGCCTGTCCGATCAGGCCCTCACCGCGATAGAAATGCGCCTTGAGGCTGGCGTCTTCGCTGAAGCCATAACCGGCAACGCGCGTGAGGTCGCCGGTCTGGGCATCGCGCAGATACAGGGCGGCGACCACGCAATCGAGGTACTCGGCAAGAAATTCAAGGGAGCGGTCGGCCAATTCCTGCACCTGCGGCTGACCGATCAAACGTTCCGCCAGCAGATTCTGACCACCACCGAGCCAGGCGCGGCGACGCTGCTCATCGGCATAATCGGACTGCTTGGCCATGGCCAGTGAATAGGTCTGCGAGAGGTTCATCAGCTCACGGCGACCGAACAGCGCCAACAGGGCACTGAACAGGATGCTGACCACCAGATAGATGCCGGCCCCCCAGAGCGTGGTGCCGCTTACTTCGGCATTGCGCTGCTGACGCAATTCACGCTCGCTGTTGATGAAGGTATCCAGTTCGCGGCGCATGCCATCGGTAAGATTCTTGCCCCGGCCACGCCCGACCTCGGCCATGAAGTTGCCGCCATCGCGGCGGCTGCCAATCACTTCCTGAGCATAGAGGTCCCACTGCTCCTGCATGGCCAACAGACGTTCGAGACGCTGCACCTGCGCCGGGTTGTCGGAAACCATGTCGATGAGCTGTTCGGTCTGTGGACGAAATTTGCCGCGCGCCTGCTCGTAGGGCGCGAGGTAGTCCTCTTCGCCGCTGAGCAGGAAACCACGCATGCCGGTTTCCAGGTCAAGCGTCAGCTTGTACACCTCGCTGGCCCTGTTGAGCACCTGATCGGTGTGCTCGACCCAGCGAATCGCATTGAGCAGGTAGCCGATCAACAGCGCGAAAAACAGCGCACCAACCAGACCCAGGCCGAGCGGCAGCGCGACGTTACGGTTGAGAATCCGGCGAAACCCTTTTTCGTCCATTGCGGACTCATTCGACATTGGGACGTCCATTCGATGATTGTCTCGCTTGTTCTTGTCTGTCCGGAGAAGGCGTATGGCACACTGACCGCGCACCGACCCCGAAGTTTGCCAAACATTCGCGCATTCTGCGCGCTGAAACAGAGAGCCCCATGACCGAAATCGACTGCGCCAGCACCAAGACCATCCTGCTGGTCGAGGACGACGATGTCGTGCGCCAACTCACCGCTGAAGTACTCGGGGAGTTCGGCTACCGCGTCCTCGCCCTGCGCGACGGGCACAGCGCACTGGAACGGCTGCGCAGCGAGCAGCACTTCGATCTGCTGATGAGCGACATCGGCCTGCCCGGGATGGACGGGCGCGAACTGGTGGAAGCCGCGCGCCAGCTGCGACCGACCTTGCCGGTGTTGTTCGCCAGCGGCTATTACGAACGCGACCTGCTCGAAGAGGTGCGCGCCCGCGACAGCGCAGCAGCCACCGAGAGCATCGTGAAGCCCTATGACTTCAAGCTTCTCGCTCAACGTTTGAGCGAACTGGCGGGCTGACGAATCGGCATCTAGCAGGCCGCTGAAGTGCAGGCGACGACTGCCTGGATACAGGAGCACGAGCAGAGGCAGCCAAGACAATACCGGCAAGAATGGCAGAAAGAGCGCAGCTAACGTGCTGTAAATGAGTATTTTGAATGGGCTCGCACGCGAGGCCGTTCTTAACGCAGCATTACCAACGCAGGTAGTTTTTCAACGGCCTGCTAGGCTGATTGCAGGCCCCTGGACAGGAGAGTCCACCGATGCGTCACGCCAACCCGCTTTGCCTGGCTCTACTCGCTGGTTTGCTGCTCAGCGGCTGCGCCAGCCAGACCACCAAACCCACCCAGTTCTCCGGCTACCTCGCCGACTACTCCCAACTCCAGCCAGCCACTTCAGCCACTGGCGCACCGGTACTGCGCTGGGTTTCGCCGCAGTTCAGCAGCGAGCGCTACACGACGGTGTATGTGGAGAAGCCGACCTTCTATCCAGAACCAGTCCCCAGCGATCAGGTCAGCGCGCAGACGCTGGACAGCGTTCGTGATTATCTGCATCAGGCGTTGACCCGTGAGTTGCAGGGGCGCATGACGGTGGTCAAAGAACCGACCATGGACAGCCTGGTACTGCGCAGCGCGATCACCGGCGTGACGGTTTCCACCGAAGGGCTCAAGGCCTATGAAGTGATTCCTGTCGCCCTGGTACTCGCTGCGGCAACCACAGCCGCAGGCACCCGTGACCGCGACAGCACCATCTTCATCGAGCTGGAGGGCCTCGATGCCCGCACCAGCGAACCGGTGCTGCGCGTGGTGCGCAAGGGTCACGGCCTGACACTGGAGAACAGCAGCTCGCAACTGACCCTGGAGGATCTCAAACCGGTGCTGGACGTCTGGGCGCGTGATGCACGTGATTTCCAACCTGGCCCACGCTGATCGACCTGCCAGTTCAGCAAGCGCAGCGGAGCACCACGCTGACCAGATGATTGGCTATCAGAAGGATCAATAGCGCTTGCCGTACTCGGCTTCAGGCGAGAGGCTCAGGAAAAACGCCAGCCGAGGAACGTGCATGCCCAGCATTAACCCCAACCGCGAGGATCTGCAGGCGTTCGCCGAGCGCATGCCCGGCGATACGCCGATCCTGATGCTCAATCTGCTTCGTTTCAACGATCGAGCCACTTACGACGCGGACGGCCTCCATGCGCCATGCAGCGGGCGCGAGGCCTATGCGCGCTACAGCCGTACCGCGCTTGGCAAGGTCAAGGGGGTGGGCGGTGAGGTGCAGGTGATGGCTGACGTCCACCTGGCGCTGATCGCACCAAAGGAAGAGCAGTGGGATCTGCTCCTGCTGGTGCGCTATCCCTCGTCAGCAGCCTTTCTGAGCATGCTCTCTGACCCCGAATACCAGACCGCCACCGTTCATCGCAGTGCCGCGCTGGCCGACTCTCGGCTGATCGCCACGACACCCAGCTGAGTTCTATCCTGCCGCCTGCAGATTGAGCACCAGCAACCGCGCTGCAGTTTCGGCGTCCGGCTGGCCGTCATAGTTGGCCGGGCGATACTTCATCTGGAAGGCGGCCATGACGTTGCGCGTTGCTTCATCCAGCTCGCCATGCTGCGGCACCGTGTAGCCGTTTTGCGCCAACTGCTCCTGGAACCACTGCACGCTTGGCAGACTGGTGCTGAACAGCGCCTGTTGGCGCGCCACGGCGTCTTCGTTCGGCCAGGGCACCAGTCCCTCGTCGGCCAGACGCTTCCAGGGAAACAATGGGCCCGGATCGACCTTGCGCTGTGGCGCCACATCACTGTGCGCGATGATCGAGCCCAGCGGTAGCTGGTGACGCTTGACGATGTCCTTGAGCAGCACGATCAGGGTATCGATCTGCTGCGGCGCGAAAGGCTGCCAATAACGACCGGCCGGCGTCTGGTAGTAACCCTGGTTGACCAGTTCGATGCCGATCGTGGTGCTGTTGAGCCAGGTGCGCCCCTTCCATTCGCTGACACCGACGTGCCAGGCGCGACGGTTCTCATCCACCAGACGGTAGACAGTCGGCGGCGCATCACCGATCAGGTAGTGACTGCTCACCTCGGTCTGCGTCAGCAGGTCGAGCGAACGTTGCAGATCAGCAGAGGTGTAGTGCAGCACAACGTACTGCACGCGGCTGTTCTGGCCAGTCGCGGTGTGACTGTCATCGATACGCAGGCCACCGGTGCAACCGGCAAGCAGAACAAGAACCAGGGCGAGGTAGAGAGACTTCATGCGTGACCGAATACGCTCTGCAGGTTGTCCAGCAGCATGTCGACGCTGAGCATGATCAACAGCATGCCCATCAATCGCTCTACCGCCATCAACCCGCGATTACCGAGAAAACGCTGCAGGAACGAAGCCTGCAACAGGATGAATGCCGTCGCTGCCCAAGCCAGGATGACCGCCAGGTAAAGCTCCCAGAGCGGCCCGGTGTGGGTGTTGCGCAGGGTCATCAGCACCGCGAGAGCCGAAGGTCCGGCGACCGCCGGCGTGGCCAACGGCACCAGCATCGGCTCGCCATCTGGTACGTCGCCGAGCAGGCCTTGCGGGCTGGGAAAGATCAGGCGCATGGCGATGACGAACAGGATGATACCGCCGGCAATCGCGGTTGCCTCGCGTGACAGCCCGAGGCTGGTGAGGAATTTGTCACCAAAGGTGAGGAACAGCAGTAACAGGCCAAGGGCGAACAGCAGTTCGCGCGCGGCGATCCACAACCGTCTGCGCGGCTCGACGTTCTTCAGCGCGGCAATGTAGATGGCGATATTGCCGAAAGGGTCAGTGACCAAAAAGATCAGCACGGCGATGCTGAAGATGTCCATGGGCGTCTCCGGTGACTAGTGCGCATAGTCTAGGGCCTGACGGGGTCGCCTCGCGAGCCGGCGCCACGGTCAGATTCGAGCATTATCCGCGCATGTGGAAATTCTATGACCAGCAGAGGCGAAACAGTTCCAGGGATAAACGCTCGAAAAAATGTATACAAAGTAGTAGCCAGTATGACTACAAAATGTCTACATTGACCGTACAAGAACAACAGCGAGTAGCTTCCCATGACGTCCACCTCTCAGCGCCCAGAGGACGAGAACCTCGGCCTCGGCTCCAATCTGCTTTACGGCCTGCAGCACGTACTGACCATGTACGGCGGCATCGTCGCCGTCCCCCTGATCGTCGGCCAGGCGGCTGGTTTGTCACCTGCCGATATCGGCCTGCTGATCGCCGCTTCGCTTTTCGTCGGTGGCGCCGCCACTTTGCTGCAGACCATCGGCTTGCCATTCTTCGGCTGCCAGTTACCCCTGGTACAGGGCGTGTCGTTCGCCAGCGTCGCCACCATCGTGGCGATAGTCGGCGCCAATGGCGGTGAAGGCGGGCTACCCGTGGTATTCGGTGCGGTAATAGGCGCAGCGGCGATCGGGCTGCTGATCACACCGATCTTTTCCAAGATCACCAAGTTCTTCCCACCGCTGGTGACCGGCATCGTCATCACCACCATCGGCCTGACGCTGATGCCTGTAGCCGCGCGCTGGGCCATGGGCGGCAACAGCAGTGCAGCTGACTTCGGCAGCATGGCCAACATCGGCCTGGCCGCTTTCACCCTGACCACCGTGCTGCTGCTGAGCAAGGTCGGCAGCGCCACCCTCTCGCGCCTGTCGATCCTGCTGGCCATGGTCATCGGCACCCTGGTGGCACTAGTATTCGGCATGGCCGATTTTTCCAAGGTCAGCGAAGGGCCGGTGCTGGCCTTCCCGGCACCGCTACATTTCGGTATACCGGTGTTCGAGGTGGCAGCGATCATCTCGATGCTGATCGTGGTGATGGTGATCCTGGTGGAAACCTCGGCCGACATCCTTGCCGTCGGCGACATCATCGACACCAAGGTCGATTCCAAACGCCTCGGCAATGGTTTGCGCGCGGACATGATCGCCAGTGTCGTTGCACCGCTGTTCGGCTCCTTCACCCAGAGTGCCTTCGCCCAGAACGTCGGCCTGGTCGCCGTGACTGGCGTGAAGAGCCGCTACGTGGTCGCCACCGGCGGGCTGATTCTGGTCACCCTCGGCTTGTTGCCGATCATGGGCCGAGTGATCGCCGCAGTGCCGACCTCGGTGCTGGGTGGTGCCGGCATCGTGCTGTTCGGCACCGTCGCCGCCAGCGGCATCCGCACCCTGGCCAAGGTCGACTACCGCAACAACATGAATCTGGTGATCGTCGCCACCTCTATCGGCTTCGGCATGATCCCCATCGCCATGCCCAGCTTCTACCATCACTTCCCGGCCTGGTTCGAAACCATCTTCCACTCGGGCATCAGCTCGGCGGCGATCATGGCGATCCTGCTCAACCTGCTGTTCAACCATTTCACCGCCGGCAACTCGGATCAGCAGTCGGTATTCGTCGCCGGCACCGAGCGCAGCCTGCGTTACCACGACATCGCCGCCCTGCACGATGGCGATCACTTCATCGGCGGCAAGCTGTACGACGCGCAGGGCAATGAGGTGCCATTGCAAGACGAGGACGATCACGCGCCACGGGCACGAACCGCTGCTGCCGCATCAGCGACCAGCAGGGGCCCGGCTGAGGCAACGCCCTAGAGGGAGTGGGGCGTTCGCACAGGGAGCCGCAGCGCGATGGCGCTGCGGCTCAACGTAGAAGGGATCAGGCCGTCTGTTCGACTCGGTTCCGTCCCGCGCCCTTGGCGCGATACAGCGCCTGATCGGCACGTTCGAAGGTGACCTCGGTCGCCTCGCCATTGCGAAATTCCGCAATACCGGCGGAGAAGGTGATGGTCACTGGCTCACCCTTGAAGTGGAACGGGCAGGCTTCGATTGCCGCGCGCAGGGTTTCCAGAAGCTGGACACCTCCCTCCAGCGGCGTTGCAGGAATCAGCAGAACGAACTCTTCGCCACCAAAACGGGCGATGAAGTCGGTCTTGCGCAAACGCTTGCTGAGCTCCCCGGCGATGATCTTCAGCACTCGATCACCTGCCAGGTGGCCGTAGCCGTCGTTGATCCGCTTGAAGTGATCGACGTCCAGCACCGCCAACAACAACTGGCCACCGTAGCGTTGACGACGAGCGACCTCCAGGTCGAGACGCTCGCTCCAGGCTGCACGGTTGGGCAGCCCAGTCAGAGGATCCAGCAGGGACTTTTGTCGCTGTTCCTCGATATGCTCGCGAAACTGCTGCGCCTCCTGCTCCATCTCGGCGACACGCTTGACCAGGCCCTGTAGCCGCTCGGCCACGTCATCTCCACCGCTGTCGCGCTGGCGCTGATGACTACTGACACTCTGCAAGAGGCCTTCCAGGCGCTGCTCCAGGGCCTGCTTGAGCGATTCAAGATCGGCAGCCTCCTGCACGCTGTGCTGCAGATCACTGACCTGATCTCGCAATTGCTGGTTGAAACTGCGCGCATTCTCCACTGAAGCGCTGTAGCCCTCGTGTGCCTCGCTGAGGGTTTCGATGAAGGCAGCCAGGCGCTCGTTGAGTTGCTTGAGATAGCCGGCGAACTCACGCTGGCCACTATCGGTGACGGCAAGCACCAGCACAGCCAGGTCATCCAGCACCGGCACCAGCTCGTACCAGTTGAGATTGCCCTCCAGGCGCAGACGCAGCGCTTCACCTTGCGGCAGATGGCGCGCCGGCAGTTCGAGCTCGTCGAGCAAATTGCGCAGACTGCTGGCGATATGCGGCGCCACCGCGCTGTATCCGGGTTCGCTGCTGGGCAATGAGAACGGGCTGTCGCCAGCATCCTCCTGCCGTACCAGCCCCGGCGGCAGTGGCAGGCTGTCGAGCACAGGCGAAGCATCGTGGAACTGGTGCCGGGCTGGCACGCTGGCCACTCCGGGAACACTGGGAGGCGGCTCGTTCGCTACCGCTACAGGCGTCGGCGTTGGCGTTGGCGTTGGCGTTGGCGTTGGCGTTGGCGTTGGCGTTGGCGCCAATTCTGGTGCAGGCTCATCGGCAACGCCAGTGGCCTCGCTGACAACGCCCGGCGCATCCGCATTACTTTCGCTGGTCTCGCCGCGCGAACCGAACAGCCGCTGGAGGAGGCCCGGTTGCTCCTGCACCGGAGCCTGCAGAACGGTCAGCGCCTGACCCTGCAGATTGCTCAGCTGGCTGAGCAGCGCAGGCAGCAGATACTGATGACTGGTGGCGTCCTCCAGCTGTTTGCCCAGTGACTTGAGCGCCTTGCGCACCTCGCGCGGCGGCTGCAGACGCTGCAGTTGCTCGATCAAGGTAGCCAGTGCAGTCGCCGCCTCGCCGGCGCGCTGCTGACGGCGCTGCTCGGAATCCAGCACGGCCTTTTCCAGACGCGGGATGAGGCCGCTCAAAGCGGCGTCCATATCGTCGCGGCGAAGGATTTCGCGCATTTCCTGCATGCACTGATCGACCGCCTTGTCCGCGCCCTCGGCGGCCAGACTGCTGCGCACCAGGCCGCGACGCAGCAGATCCAGGCGCAACTCCCAACGGCGATCGAGCTTTTCCTGCTGCTCCAGGCTGCTCAGGTATTTGTCTTTCCAGCGTTGCGCGTCATCGCTCATACGGCTTACTCGGGAGATGGCGTCTTCAGCATAGGCATTTGCGCGGCATTTTGTGCTTCCGGCAGGCGGATTTCCACGGCCACGGGAAGGTGGTCGGAAATCGGCTGACTGAGCACATCGACGCGCCCCAGTTCGAGCTCTGAACTGAGCAGGATATGATCGAGACAGCGCTGCGGTCGCCAACTGGGGAAGGTTGCTTCTACCTGTGGAGCGATCAGGCCGAGGTCGCGCAGCGGGGAGTTTTCCAGCAGGTCGGCAGCATGGGTGTTCATGTCGCCCATCAGCACCAGATGGCGAAACTCACTGACGCGCTCGCGAATGTAAGCCAGTTGCCGCGTTCGTGTGCGTGCGCCCAGCGCCAGATGCATCATCACCACACCCAATGCGTGCTCGCCCTCACCGAGACGCAGGAAAATCGCACCACGTCCGGGCGGACCAGGGAGCGGATGATCTTCCAGCAGGGTGGGACGCAAGCGGCTGAGCACGCCATTGCTGTGCTGGGCGAAGCGCCCGAGATTGCGATTGAGCTGTTGATACCAGTAGGGAAAGGCGCCCTGTTGGGCCAGGTACTCGACCTGATTGATGTAGCCCGAGCGCAGGCTGCCACCATCGACCTCCTGCAACGCCACCAGATCGAAATCGGCGAGCAGATCACCGATGCGCTGCAGGTTGCCGGCACGCCCGGCATGGGGCAACAGATGCTGCCAGCTGCGGGTCAGGTAGTGATGGTAACGCTGGGTATTGATGCCGACCTGGACGTTGAAACTGAGCAGACGCAGGAGGCCGTCGGCTGGCCAGTCGGCCTGCGGCGAACAATGCAGGTTGACCTGTGGATCGCACAGGCCAACCGCGCGTGTCTTTCGCCAGCGGCGCAGCATGCTTCGCGCCTGCGGTCGCTTAAAGCGCCTCGCGTTCCTTGGCGATCAGGTGGTCAGCGACCTGCAGGGTCTGCTGCGGGCCACCGGCCGATCCCAGGTCGAAGCGATACTTGCCACCGACGATCATCACCGGCACACCCGTCACCTGGTAAGCCATGGCCAGTTTCTTGGCCTTTTCCATCTGGCCTTTGACGGCGAAGGAGTTGAAGGTCTTGAGGAAGGCATCGCGATCAATGCCCTGCGTCGCGACGAAGTCGGCAAACTCTTCAGCCGAAGCCAGCTTCTTCTTTTCCTGATGGATGGCAGTGAACACGGCCTCATGCACCTTCTGTTCGACCTTCATGCTTTCCAGGGTGATGAACGCCTGACCATGCACGTTCCAGATGCCACCAAACAGCGCCGGCACGCGAACGAAATTGACGTCCTCCGGCAGATTCTCGACCCAGGGGTTGAGGGTCGCTTCGAACTGATAGCAGTGCGGGCAGCCGTACCAGAACAGCTCCACCACCTCGATCTGGCCGGGTTTGGAAACCGGCACCGGGCTCTTCAGCTCAACGTACTGCTGGCCAGCCACTGGCTCGGCATGAGCAGTGATACCGAACAGGCTGCTGATGGCCAGAGCTGCGCCGAGAATCAGGTTACGCATGGGGTACTCCTTGGTAGTAGGCATCGCCTCGTGGCGAATCGCAAATAAGACCGGGCGACACGATGCAGGTTCCGGCCATTGTAGCCGCGACGCAAATGAAAAAGGGTGGCCGTAGCCACCCTTTGTCTTACCAACTGCAACAGTGGTCGCTTGGAACAACTTCTCAGTGCAGACCCTGGATGAAGCTGGAGACCGCTTCGATATCCTTGTTGCTGAGCTTGGCAGCGATGGCACGCATGATCATCGCGTCGCCGTCGTTGGTGCGGTTGCCTTCGCGGAAGTCGGTCAGCTGCTTGGCAACGTACTGAGCATGTTGGCCACCCAACTGCGGGAAGCCAGCTGCATCCAGACCAGCACCATTGGGCGAGTGGCACCCGGTGCAGGCCGGCATACCTTCTTCCAGCTTGCCGCCACGGAACAGCGCTTCACCACGCGCGACCAGCTTGGGATCGGCCGCACCAACGCTCATCTTCTGGCTGGAGAAGTAAGCAGCGATATCTGCCATGTCTTGATCGCTGAGGTTGTCCAGCATACCGGTCATCTCGACCACTGGACGGTCACCGGACTTGATGTCGTGCAGCTGCTTGAGCAAGTAACGCTCGCCCTGACCGGCCAGCTTGGGGAAGTTTGGTGCAGGGCTGTTGCCATCGGCGCCATGGCAGGCACCACAGACAGCAACTTTGCCCTGACCGGCTTCGGCATCGCCAGCAGCCTGAGCCACGCCGGTGAGGCCCAGGGTCAACAGCAGACTCACGAGTACTTTGTTCATCAGCTAATCCAATTACGGCTAAAAGAGAGAAGGGTTATCGGCCGGGCTCACTCATTCGGTCATCAGCTTGATGACCGCTTGGTAATCCTCGGCCGTGCAGTCCATGCACAGGCCGCGCGGCGGCATGGCATTCAAACCATTGGTGACGCTCTGCACCAGTGTATCCATGCCCTTGGCCAGGCGTGGTTCCCATGCGGCCTTGTCGCCCTTCTTGGGCGCCGTGGGAATCTGGCCGTTGTGGCATACGCCACAGGAGCGGTCATACACAGCTTGCGGATCCTGAGCAGCATAGACGTTGAACGACAGCATCATAACGGCAGCAGCGAGCAGCATTTTCTTCATCAAATCAACCTCATCAGGGTAGGGAACGTTCTGCTTTCTATCGAGCAGAGATGTAATCGCTCCCGGCAATCGGGTACCTGCGGGTGGGACAAAGCGCACACAAAATCTGCGGCATTATATACTGGCAACGCTGAAACGGAAACGACGCCGCTTGCCGCGCCACCTGGCGTGCGACAGGTGCGCGGAAATGTCGCAATCCCTCGAACGGTCAAGAGGGTCTCTACAAAGCAGCGATCAAAGGTCAGGCAAGGCGGAGTCAGCCGAAAAAGCGGAGTGTACGAGTAGTACATGAGCATTTTGACTGGGCTCGCATGCGAGGTTGATTCCAACGCAGCATGGCCGCGCGCAGCCATTTGTAGACACCCTCTCTGCGGATTGAGGTAACCACCGGATACCCCATGCTCCCGAAAAATCCCATCATCGGTCTGTGCCAGCAGGCCAGCTTCCTCATCAGTGCCGCCAAGGTCGATCAGTGCCCCGAGGACAGCGGCCTGGAGGTCGCCTTCGCCGGCCGTTCCAACGCGGGCAAGTCGAGCGCGCTCAATACGCTGACCCATGCCAGCCTGGCGCGAACCTCGAAGACCCCCGGGCGCACGCAACTGCTCAACTTCTTCCGCCTGGATGACGAGCGTCGCCTGGTCGACCTGCCTGGCTATGGTTACGCCAAGGTGCCGATCCCGCTCAAGCAACACTGGCAGAAACATCTGGAAGCGTATCTGGGCAGCCGCGAGAGCTTGAGCGGCCTGGTGTTGATGATGGATATCCGTCATCCGCTGACCGAGTTCGACTGCATGATGCTGGACTGGTCGGTGGCCAGTGGCATGCCGCTGCATATCCTGCTGACCAAGGCCGACAAGCTGGCCTTCGGTGCGGCGAAGACTGCGCTGCTCAAGGTACGCCAGGAAATTCACAAGCGGTGGGGCGAGGCCATCAGCATCCAGCTGTTCTCGGCGCCCAAGCGCATGGGTGTGGAAGAGGCGCAGATGGTCCTTGCCGGCTGGTTGGATCTGTTGCCGGAGGAGAATGAAGAAAGCGCCGGGGAAGCCTGAACCCCGGGTTGCGCCGTGCGCACCGTGACCGTGCGGCGTATTCGGTGCGCGCGGCGCACCCTACGGAATTGTTCTCGGAAGGGAATGAGGGAAGCGTTGGACTATGACGCGCAGGGTGCGCCGTGCGCACCCGACATGCACGGTCCGCCCCCTCTCCCATTTATTGGGGGCACGCCTAGTGGAGAGGGCTGGGGAGAGGGCGGCTCAGGCGATGCCTGGTTTCGCCGGACAAACCCTCTCCCGCCCTTCGGGCACCCTCTCCCGGAGGGAGAGGGTCATCAGAATGCCGCTCGCGGCAGCTTTTTTGGGGCAAAAAAAACCCCGAGCTTCGTATGGGGAGGGAGAAGTTCGGGGTTCAAGGTCTGAACCGCTAGGGCGGGGTTCAGATGTCTGCCAACACTTAACACAACAAAGGAGCATTGAAGGGCTTTGCGGCCATTCATGAACTCTGACCGGATGGGTTTGCGGAAAGTTCATCGCCTTTTTAAAAACCATTTGCAATAAGAAAGCGCCTTTTGATTCCCTGAAACCCCAAAGCTAGAGCGGCCGCGGCATTGCGCCGCGGCGACGGGGATTAGTGTGCCTCGTCCCAGTTGACGCCGACACCCACGTCCACCAGCAGCGGCACGTCCAACTCGGCGGCACCACTCATCAGGCTCTTGAGTTTGGCGCTGACCTCATCGATCAGCTCCTCGCGCACCTCCAGTACCAGTTCGTCGTGCACCTGCAGGATGATGCGCGCATCGATACCGCTGTCCTGCAGCCAGCCGTCCACGGCGATCATGGCGCGTTTGATGATGTCCGCCGCAGTGCCCTGCATGGGCGCGTTGATCGCCGCGCGCTCGGCGCCCTTGCGCATGGCCTGATTCTGCGCATGGATCTCCGGCAGGTAGAGACGACGGCCGTAGACCGTCTCCACGTACCCCTGCTCGGCAGCCTGCGCACGGGTGCGCTCCATGTAGGTCAGCACGCCCGGATAGCGAGCGAAGTAACGGTCGATGTAGGCTTGCGCCTCCTTGCGTTCGACGTCGATCTGCTTGGCCAGGCCGAAGGCACTCATGCCGTAGATCAGGCCGAAGTTGATGGCCTTGGCCTTGCGTCGCTGGTCGCTGGTCACCTCTTCCAGCGCCACGCCGAACACCTCGGCAGCCGTGGCCTTGTGCACGTCCAGGTCATGGCGGAAAGCGTCCAGCAGCCCTTCATCCTTGGCCAGGTGAGCCATGATACGCAGCTCGATCTGCGAGTAGTCCGCCGCCATCAGCTTGTAGCCCTTGGGCGCGACGAAGGCCTGACGGATACGTCGCCCTTCGGCGGTGCGGATCGGGATGTTCTGCAGGTTCGGGTCGCTCGACGACAGGCGGCCGGTGGCGGCCACTGCCTGGTGATAGCTGGTGTGGATGCGCCCGGTACGCGGGTTGATCTGCTCCGGCAGCTTGTCGGTATAGGTGCTCTTGAGCTTGCTCAGGGAGCGGTACTGCATCAGCACCTTGGGCAGTTCGAAGTCCTGCTCGGCCAGTTCGGCGAGAACCGCTTCGGCAGTGGAAGGCTGGCCCTTGGCGGTCTTGCTGATCACCGGATAACCCAGTTTCTCGTAGAGGATCACGCCCAGCTGCTTGGGCGATGCGAGGTTGAACGCCTCGCCAGCGATCTCGAATGCCTTGCGTTCCAGCTCCACCAGTTTTTCGCCCAGCTCGACGCTCTGCTCACCGAGCAGCTTGGCGTCGACCAGCGCGCCGTTGCGCTCGATACGTGCCAGCACCGGCACCAGCGGGATTTCGATCTCGCGCAGCACCCTGGCCAGCGATGGTAAGGACTGCAGCCGGCCCCACAACTCTAGGTGCAGGCGCAGGGTGACATCGGCATCCTCGGCGGCGTAAGGGCCGGCCTGCTCCAGGGCGATCTGATCGAAGGTCAGTTGTTTGGCGCCCTTGCCGGCGATGTCCTCGAAGCGAATGGTGCTGTGGTTCAGGTATTTCAGCGCCAGGCTGTCCATGTCATGGCGGGTGGCGGTGGAGTCCAGCACGTAGGATTCGAGCATGGTGTCGAAGGCCACGCCCTGCACGGCAATCGGTGTGCTGGCATTGGCCAGGACGTTGATGTCGTACTTGGCGTGCTGGCCGACCTTGGCCTTGGCCGGGTCTTCAAGGATAGGTTTGAGCGCCTTGAGCACCGCATCACGATCGAGCTGTTGCGGCACGCCCATGTAGCTATGCGCTAGCGGCAGGTAAGCCGCTTCGCCGGCCTTGACCGCGAAGGACAGACCGACCAGCTGTGCCTGCTGGGCGTCAATGCTGGTGGTCTCGCTGTCGAAGGCGATCAGTTCGGCCTGCTCCAGCTTCTTCAGCCAGGCATCGAACTGCGCCTGCTCCAGCACCAGTTGGTAATCACCATCGCTCGGCGGCATTGGTTCAGCGGCTGCTTCGACGGTTTCGCCAGCGGGTTCGGCGAACAGATCGCCAGCCGGCGCAGCAGCCTTGGCGGCCAGCGACTTGTTCTGACGGAGCAGGTCGTCCAGCCAGTTCTTGAATTCCAGTTCACCGTAGAGTTGCACCAGCGCGGCCTGATCCGGCTCGCCCGGATGCAGCGAGTCGATCTCGATGTTCAGCGGCACGTCCGTTTTGATGGTTGCCAGCTGATAGGACAGGTAGGCCATCTCGCGGTGCTCTTCGAGCTTGGCCGGCAAGCCCTTGGCACCGCGGATCGGCAGCTCGGGGACCTTGTCGAGGTTGGCGTAGAGCACGTCGAGACCACCGCCGATGCCCACCAGCAGGCCGAGAGCGGTCTTCTCACCGACGCCGGGCACACCCGGAATGTTGTCGACCTTGTCGCCCATCAGCGCCAGGTAGTCGATGATCAGCTCAGGGCCGACACCGAATTTCTCCTTTACGCCATCGGCATCGTAGACGCTTCCGGTCATGGTATTGACCAGCGTAACGTGCGGGCAGACCAGCTGCGCCATGTCCTTGTCGCCGGTGGAGATCACCACGTCGCGCTTTTCCCCGGCCGCCTGGCGGGCCAGGGTACCGATCACGTCGTCAGCTTCAACGCCTTCGACGCAAAGCAGCGGCAGACCCAGGGCGCGCACGCTGGCATGCAACGGCTCGACCTGGACGCGCAGTTCGTCCGGCATGGAAGGGCGATTAGCCTTGTACTCGGCGAACAGCTCGTCGCGAAAGGTGCCGCCCTTGGCGTCGAAGACCACGGCGAAGGGGCTGCTCGGGTACTGCTTGCGCAGGCTCTTGAGCATGTTCAGCACTCCTTTTACCGCTCCGGTGGGCATGCCCTTGGAAGTGGTCAGCGGCGGCAGGGCGTGGAAGGCACGGTACAGGTACGAGGAACCGTCGACCAGAATGAGGGGGGCTTGGCTCATGCGCGGAATCAACCTTTTCGGCGGGTGCAGTATTACAGGTAGTTGAAAAACGTAGGCGAGGCAGCCAGTGCAAGGCGCAACGACCGGCGGGAGTAACAGCCAAAGGCTGGCCCGAAGGGTGAGCGCCAGCGAATCAAACAGGCGAGGAACGATCGGAGTCGCGCTCGACTTTACGAGCTGTAAATGAGCATTCCGAGCCTGTTTTTTAACGCAGCAATGGCAACGCAGGTAGTTTTTCAGCGGCCTGTTAGAATGGCTGCATCATTGAATACAAGGAGCAAGGTTATCATGGGTACAGCCAAACGCCTTTTACTGGTCGGCCTGCTGGCCTGTCTCCCGCTTGCCGCGCATGCCGAGGATCCGGTCTCGGGTGATCCGGACGTGACCATCCGCCAGGACGGCGACCGCACCATTCAGGAATACCGGGTCAATGGCTTCCTCTATGCAATCAAGGTCATCCCGAAGAACGGTAAACCCTACTTTCTCGTTCGCGCCGATGGCAGCGACGGCAGCTTCGTACGTTCGGACGATCCGGACATGCTGATCCCATCGTGGGAAATCTTTAGCTGGTAAGCGATTAAGGTCTGATATGTCGGTATTCACCCCCCTGGAGCGTCATGAGCTCGAAGTCTTCCTGGCGCCCTACGGGCTTGGTCGGTTGCGTGATTTCCAGGGCATTGCTGCGGGCAGCGAAAACAGCAACTTCTTCGTCAGCCTGGAGCAGGGTGAGTACGTTCTGACCCTGGTCGAACGCGGGCCAGTGGCCGACCTGCCGTTCTTCATCGAATTACTCGATGTGCTGCACGATGCCGGCCTGCCAGTGCCCTACGCCCTGCGTACGCAGGAGGGTGAGGCACTGCGCAGCCTGGCAGAGAAACCGGCGCTGCTGCAGCCACGGCTGTCCGGCAAGCATGTGCGCGAGGCCAATGCGCATCACTGTCAGGAAGTGGGTAGCCTGCTGGCCCGCATCCACCTGGCGACTCGCGAACAGCCGGTGGAACGTCGCAGCGACCGCGGCCTGGACTGGATGCTCGCCGAAGGCCCGAGTCAGGCGTTGAAGCTCGATGAGCAGGCATTGCCGCTGCTACGTGATGCGCTGGCCGAGATCGCCGAGCTGAAGCCGCGCATCCTGGCTTTGCCGCGGGCAAACCTGCACGCCGATCTGTTCCGCGACAACGTGCTATTCGACGGCAACCATCTGGCCGGGGTGATCGACTTCTACAACGCCTGCTCCGGGCCGATGCTCTACGACCTGGCCATCACCCTGAACGACTGGTGCTCACACGAAGACGGCAGCCTCGACAGCGCTCGCGCCCGTGCGCTGCTCGGCGCCTATGCGGCGCTACGCCCCTTCACCGCCGCCGAAGCACAGCTGTGGCCGGCCATGTTGCGCGTGGCCTGCGTGCGTTTCTGGCTGTCACGCCTGATCGCCGCCGAGTCGTTCGCCGGGCAGGAAGTGCTGATTCATGATCCGGCCGAATTCCAACGGCGCCTGGCGCAGCGCCAGCAGATCAACCTGCCCCTGCCATTCGCCTTGTAGGGTGGATCACGCTTCATCGATCCACCATGGCGCGCACTGCGGTGGATGAAAAGAGCGTCATCCACCCTACGCAGACACGGGCGTGCCTTTAGCTACCCGAAACCAGCCCCGGCAGTTGTGCCGCCAGCTTGGCGTTGTTGATCGGCGCACGGATAAAGCCACGCTGGGTGCCATCCGGGCCGATGATCACCAGATTGCCGCTGTGATCGACGGTGTAGTTTTCCTTGCTGGTGTCAGCCGGGATGTAGGGAATGCTCACCGAGTTGGCGAATTTCTGCAGGGTTTCCTCTTCGCCGGTCAGGCCTTTGAAGCCCGCATTGAAGAAGCCCAGGTACTTGCTCAGTTGCTCCGGCGTGTCACGGTGGGGGTCCACGCTGACCATCACCACGTTCAGCCGTGCACGGGTTTCTTCGGGCAGTTGAGTCTGCAACTGGCGCAGCTGAGCGAGGGTGGCCGGGCAGATGTCCGGGCAGAAGGTGTAGCCAAAGAACAGCAGGCTCCATTCACCCTTGAGCTGATCCACCGCGACCTCCTTGCCGTCCTGATCGATCAGGCTCAGCGCTGGCAGGCTGCGGTTCTGCGGTAGAAGCACGATACCGGCATCGAGCAGTGCCGCCGGGTCACCCTGGCTCTTGCTGTTGAGCACCTTGTTGACGGTCAGGCCCAGCACCAGAGCAACGATGGCAACGAGGACGAAAACAGTGGTCTGAGTACGCGTCATGAAAAACCTTAGATATTCAGCAGCAGGTAATGATCCGCCAGCAAAGCGATGAACAGCAGAAACAGGTACCAGATACTGTACTTGAAGGTGTTGATCGCCGCGTGCGGTTTGCTGTCACGGTACAGCACCCAGGCCCAGTGCAGGAAGCGGCCACCGAGCAGCAGGGCGCATACCAGATAAAGTGGCCCGCTCATGTGGATGGCGTAGGGCAGCAAGGTCACCGCGAACATCACCAGGGTGTAGAGCAGGATATGCACCTTGGTGTAGTGCTCGCCATGGGTAACCGGCAGCATGGGGATGTCCGCCTTGGCGTATTCGGCCTTGCGATGAATGGCCAGCGCCCAGAAATGTGGAGGTGTCCAGGCGAAGATGATCAGCACCAGCAGCAGCGCCTCGGCGCTCAGGTGACCGGTGACGGCGACCCAGCCCAGCAGCGGGGGGGCAGCGCCAGCCAGGCCGCCGATGACGATGTTCTGCGGCGTGGCGCGCTTGAGAAAGCCGGTGTAGATCACCGCATAACCGAGCAATGAGGCAAGGGTCAGCCAGGCGGCCAGCTCGTTGGTGAACACCATCAGCAGGCTCATGCCGGCGATGGCCAACAGCAGCGCGAAGGTCAGCGCAGCGACCGGCGAGACCCGCCCGGCGGTGACCGGACGTTTGTGCGTGCGCGCCATGATCGAGTCGATACGTCGATCCACCACGTGGTTGACCGCAGCCGCCGCGCCGGCACACAGGCCGATGCCAAGGTTGCCGAACAGCAGCACCGTCCAGGGCACACCGGCACGGGTGGCGAGGAACATGCCGACCAGCGAGGTGATCAGCATCAGCATCACCACCCGTGGTTTGGTCAGCTCCAGATAATCTCGCCAGGTGGCCTGTTCGGCGTGAGCTCGCAGCATTGTCGCCATGGCATTTCTCCCTGAATCGTTATTTGCCGGCCTGAAGCAGACCGTTGGACGCAAGAGACACGCGTGCACCCGCGAGAGCGGATGCTTCGCGAGTAGCCGCAGAAGCAGCCCTCAGGCGATAGTTGATCAGCACCATCACCAGCAGCAGGGCCGCACCACCTGCGTTGTGCGCTACCGCCACCAGCAGTGGCAGATGGAAGATCACATTGCTGATGCCCAGGCCGATCTGTACAGCCAGCGCCAGCAGTAGCAGAGCAGACAAGCGCGACAGTCTGGCTGCATGCAGTCGCCAGGCCAGTACTAACAGCGCCAGCGTCACCAGCAGTGCACCGATGCGATGGCTCATGTGAATCGCGGTGCGCGCGTCACTGTCGAGCTGTCCGCCCAGGTAGTTGGGACCGATGTGCTGGGTCAGGTGAAAGCCCTTGCCGAAATCCATTGCCGGCCACCACTCGCCGTGACAGGTGGGCAGGTC
The DNA here is from genome assembly GCF_015712105.2 of Pseudomonas chaetocerotis. Lineage (NCBI taxonomy): Bacteria > Pseudomonadati > Pseudomonadota > Gammaproteobacteria > Pseudomonadales > Pseudomonadaceae > Pseudomonas > Pseudomonas chaetocerotis. The sequence goes on along the minus strand of NZ_JACFYX020000002.1, from coordinate 355,994 downwards.
GACGCAGGCAACCGCAGCGTAATTGGAGCTGACCCAACCGCCGAGGGTGATCTGCCCAATCACCAGCAGCAAGCAAGCCGCTGCCAATGTCCGCAGGCTCCCCGGCAGCTGCAGCGGGGCGAAGCGTCCAGACAGGCGCAACGTGAGCAAGGTCAGCAGGCTGAGCGTGGCGAAGCCGCCGAGCAGATGAGCTGTTACCACCTGCGGCCACAGCTGCAGCGTGACTGTCCACATGCCGAATGCGCCCTGCAGGATCACCAGCGCCAGAATCGCCAACGGCAACTTGAGCGGCTGGGTTGGCTCTGCGCGACGGCGCACGGCCTGAGCCGCAATGACGAGAATCACCAACCCCAGCGCACCGGCAAAGTAGCGATGGATCATCTCGTACCAGCCCTTGGCGACCTCTACCGGGGCCTCGGGAAATCGCGCCTCGGCGATGGCCTGCTTGTGCTCGCTCATCGGCACGCCGAGAAAACCATAACAACCCGGCCAGTCCGGGCAACCCAGGCCGGCATGGGTCAGTCGGGTGTAGGCACCTAGCAGCACCACCACCACGGTCAGGAGGGTCGCGAACAACGCAAGACGGTATCCGGGCTTGTGCATGTCTACTCCTTGGGCACTGGGCCTGACGCTCTGTTGATACGGACAGGGCGCGGCATCAACCGATCAGGGAAATTTTCAGCAGGTAGCGCAGATCATCGAGAATGTCCTTGCCCTTGCTCCCGGCCGGATAGCGCAGCACCAGATTGCCGTGCGGGTCGACCAGCCACAGCTGTGCACCCGGCACCGACTTGGCGGCCTTGTCGTAGGCCTGCAGATCCAGCTCATAGCGTCCAAGCTGCGGGTACTCACGCTTGAGCGTGGCGTCGTACTCGGCCGGCAATGGTTCGGCCAGCGCCAGGCCGTGACTGGCGCGGGCAGTCTCGCGATTGAGGCCGATCTGGATCTGCCGCGCCAGGTAAACCAGCTGCTGACAGTCGGCCTCACATGCGCCCGGTGCTGTCACCAGAATCTGCCACAGCGGTTCAACTTCACCCTGCACGCCGAGATCGGCAAGGGTGCGCCCATCGCCGATCAGCACACCGTGGTAGCTGCGCGTCTCCGGTACCCAGAAGCGCCATTGGTACATGGCGCTGGCCAGGAACATCGGGCCGATGGCAATGGCCAGGATCAACAACAACTGTAGGCGACCACGCCCCTTGCGCGGTGCCTCAGGCATGGCGATGGCTGGGTTCATGACGATGCTCCCGTGCATTGTGAATTCCGAGATAGATGAACAGGCCAAGCAGCGCGGCAGCCAGGGAGAACCACTGCACCGCATAGCCCAGATGCTTGCTGGGGCTCATGGCCACGATTGGCCAGTCGACGCGATAACTGGCGGGCCCGGACTCCAGGCGCACCTCGAAGGGCAGGCCACCGCGGCCAAGCTGACGCCAGAGGCTGCCGGCCTCGACCTGCGTGATCAGTCGCGGCCAGCCTTCGGATGCCGCGTCGGATCGCAAATTCAGACCGCCAGAGGGCGCCACGTAGACCCAGGCAGTGAGTTGCAGCACGCCATCGAGGCTGTCGAAGTGCGGCGGCGTGCGCCGGTCCGGCCAGGGTAGCCAGCCACGATTGAGCAACACCCAGAGTCCGCTGGACTGATCGTAAAAAGGCTGCAGCAGCTCGACTCCGGCATGACCATCACGAATGCGGCTGTCTAGCAGCAGGCTGTGCTCGGTATCGAAGTGTCCACGCAGCTGAACGCGGCGGTAGACGGGATCACGCATGGGCTCGAGCTGCTCGAGAGTGATCGGCTCGGCCTGGCGCCGCGCCTCGAAGCTGGCCAGCAGTTGGCGCTTCTCATCGCCACGCTGCAGTTGCCAGAAGCCCAGCCAGAGCAACCCCGGCAGTAGCAGGGCAACCACAAGGCTGGGCAGCCAACCGGGACGAAAGGCGCTCATTGCACGCCTCCGTTACGATCGGGGTTGCTGGCTATACTGCACTGCATCACTCGAATCCCCCGGAGTCTCACATGCTCAAGGCCGTGATCGTCCTCATGCTGCTGGCGACCATCGCCAGCCTGTTCAGCGGCCTGTTCTTCCTGGTCAAGGACGAAGGCCATGGTTCCCGCGTGGTCGGCGCGCTGACTGTCCGTGTCGGCCTGACCGCCATTACCGTTGCCCTGGTCGCCTGGGGCTTCTACTCAGGGCAACTGGTGTCCCACGTTACGTGGTAGCCCCCGCTACAGTACGTAGACGAAGACGAACAACCCCAGCCAGACCACATCAACGAAGTGCCAGTACCAGGCGGCGGCCTCGAAGCCGAAGTGCTGATCGGCGTCGAAATGCCCGCGCGTGATGCGCACCAGCATCACGATCAGGATGATGGTGCCCAAGGTCACATGCGCGCCGTGGAAGCCGGTGAGCATGAAGAAGGTGGCGCCATAGATGCCTGAGCCCAGGGTCAGCCCCAGCTCGGTATAGGCCTCGATGTATTCCTCGACCTGAAAGAACAGGAACGCCAGGGCGAGGACGATGGTCGCCGCCAGCCAGGCCTTGAGCGGGCCACGGTGGTTCTTTTTCAGCGCGTGGTGAGCCAGGGTAATGGTGAAGCTGGATGAAACCAGCAAGATGGTGTTGACCAGCGGCAGGTGCCAGGGGTCGATCACTCCGGTTGGCGGCGGGAACAGCTTGGAGTCGGGGTTCTGCAGCAGCGGCCAGCTGTATTCGAAACCTTCCCAGAGCATGTTGGCCACGCCCTTGTCACCCTCGCCGCCAAGCCAGGGTCCGGCCCAAGTACGGATATAGAACAGGGCGCCGAAGAAGGCGGCGAAGAACATCACCTCGGAGAAGATGAACCAGCTCATGCCCCAGCGAAAGGAGCGGTCCATCTGCGCGCTGTACAGACCGCTACGACTTTCCTTGATGACGTTGCCGAACCAGCCGAACAGCATCCAGGCCAGAATCAGCCCGCCGACGAAGAAGATCAGCGGCCCGTTGGAACCCTCGCGGCCCGCCGACAGATCGTTGAACCAGGTGCCGACACCGTAGAAGCTGACCAGCAGCCCGATAGTGGCGACGATGGGCCACTTGCTCTGCGCCGGTACGTAATAGTTCTCGTGACTTTCGTGACTCGACATTGTTGTTCTCCTTATGGAGCCTGTGCCACTGGCGGTTTGCGCGCGGTGATATCGAACAGGGTGTAGCCCAGGGTCAGGTGCTTCACGTCCTTGGGCAAGTCTCTGTCGACGATGAAACGCACCGGCATTTCGATGCGCTCGCCCGGTTGCAACACCTGCTGGGTAAAGCAGAAACACTCGGTCTTGTGAAAGAAGGCCGCCGCTTTCGAAGGCGATACGCTCGGGATCGCCTGCGCGCTCATCGGCTGGTCGCTGGGGTTGTAGGCGACGAACAGCATGTCGCGCGACTCACCCGGGTGAACCAGTATCTCGTCAGCCTGCGGGCCGAACTCCCAGACCATGCCGGCGGCATTGGTGGCGAGAAACTGCACGCGCACCTGACGCTGCTCGTCCACCATCTGCTCGCCCTGGTAGGCTCCGGCCGTCTTGCCGTTGATGCCGAACACCCGGCACATGGCGTCATAGAACGGCGGCAGGACGAAGATGCCGAAGCAGAACATCACTACCACCACGAGCAGCAGACGGGTAACCAGGCGATGAGTCGCGATGACCTCGCTCACGGCAGACCTCCTATTTCACTTCCGGCGGCGTGCTGAAAGTGTGGTAAGGCGCCGGTGACGGCACCGTCCACTCCAGGCCTTCGGCACCATCCCAGGGTTTGGCCGGGGCCGGCTTGCCGCCGCGGATGCACTTGATGACGATGAACAGGAACAACAGCTGAGTGGCCCCGAACATGAAGGCGCCGATGCTGGAGACCATGTTGAAGTTGGCGAACATCATGTTGTAGTCGGGAATACGCCGTGGCATGCCGGCCAGGCCAACGAAGTGCATCGGGAAGAACGCCAGGTTCATGCCGATGAAACTCATCCAGAAATGCAGCTTGCCCAGGGTTTCGTCATACATATGGCCGGTCCACTTGGGCAGCCAGTAGTAGGCCGAAGCGAAGATGCCAAAGATCGCACCGGGCACCAGCACGTAGTGGAAGTGGGCCACCACGAAGTAGGTGTCGTGGTACTGGAAGTCCGCCGGGGCGATGGCCAGCATCAGCCCGGAAAAACCGCCGATGGTGAACAGGATGACGAAGGCCACCGAGAACAGCATCGGCGCCTCGAAGGTCATCGAGCCCTGCCACATGGTGCTGGCCCAATTGAACACCTTCACCCCGGTGGGCACGGCGATCAGCATGGTGGCGTACATGAAGAACAGCTCGCCGGTCAGCGGAATGCCGACAGTGAACATGTGGTGTGCCCAGACGATGAACGACAGGAAGGCGATCGCCGCCGTGGCGTAGACCATCGAGGTGTAGCCGAACAGCGGCTTGCGCGCGAACGCCGGAATGATCGAGCTGACCGCGCCGAAGGCGGGCAGGATCATGATGTACACCTCGGGGTGGCCGAAGAACCAGAACACGTGCTGGAACAAGACCGGATCACCACCGCCAGCGGCGTTGAAGAAGCTGGTGCCGAAGTGAATGTCCATCAGCATCATGGTCACGCAGCCAGCCAGTACCGGCATCACGGCGATCAGCAGGAAGGCGGTGATCAGCCAGGTCCAGACGAACAGCGGCATCTTCATCAGGGTCATGCCGGGAGCGCGCAGGTTGAGGATGGTGGCGACCACGTTGATCGCCCCCATGATCGAACTGATGCCCATCAGGTGCACGGCGAAGATGAAGAAGGTCGTGCTCTCCGGCCCGTAGGTGGTCGACAGCGGCGCGTAGAAGGTCCAGCCGAAGTTCGGCCCGCCACCTTCCATGAACAGCGTCGAGACCAGCAGACCGAAGGCCGCCGGCAACAGCCAGAAGCTGAAGTTGTTCATCCGTGGCAGAGCCATGTCCGGCGCGCCAATCATCAGCGGGATCATCCAGTTGGCCAGGCCGACGAAGGCCGGCATCACCGCGCCGAAGACCATGATCAGGCCATGCATGGTGGTCATCTGGTTGAAGAATTCCGGCTGCACGATCTGCAAGCCAGGCTGGAACAGCTCGGCGCGGATGACCATGGCCATCGAGCCGCCCAGCAGGAACATGCAGAAGCTGAACCACAGGTACATCGTGCCGATGTCCTTGTGGTTGGTGGTCAGTACCCAGCGCATCAGGCCCTTGGCCGGGCCATGGTGGTGGTCAGTATGACCGTGGTCGATCACTGCACTCATGTCCTTACTCCTGCGCCTTGGAGAAATCGAGAATGTCCTTGGGCGTGACCATGTCACCGACATTGTTGCCCCAGGCGTTGCGCTCGTAGGTGATGATGGCGGCCAGGTCGACCGGCGACAGCTGCTTGCCGAAGGCGGCCATGGAGGTGCCCGGCTTGCCGTTGTAGACGATGTCGATATGGCCCTCGGCAGCCCCCTTGGCGATGGCTGAGCCCTTGAGCGCCGGGAACATCGGTGGCAAACCTTCACCGGTAGGCTGGTGGCAGGCTGCACAGGCGGTGTTGTAGGCCTTCTCACCGCGTGCCATCAGCTCTTCCATGGTCCACTCCTTGCTGGTCAGCTCACGCTCGGCGGCAGCGGCCTGCTTGCGCTCGGCCAGCCAGGCGTCGAAGTCTTCCTTGGACTTGGCCTCGACCACCACCGGCATGAAACCGTGGTCCTTGCCGCACAGCTCGGTGCACTGGCCACGGTAGATGCCGGGCTCTTCGATGCGTGTCCAGGATTCATTGATGAAACCGGGAATGGCGTCCTTCTTCACCGCCAGTGCCGGCACCCACCAGGAATGGATGACGTCGGCGGCGGTAATCAGGAAGCGCACTTTGGTGCCCACCGGCACCACCAGCGGCTCGTCGACTTCCAGCAGGTAGTGTTCGCCCTTGGTTTCACGGTTGTCGATCTGCGAGCGCGGCGTGGTGAGGTTGCTGAAGAACTCGACGTCCTGACCCAGGTACTTGTAGTGCCACTTCCACTGGTAGCCGGTGACCTGGATATCCAGCTCGGACTCGGAGGTGTCGTAGATCTCGATCAGCGTCTTGGTCGCCGGAATCGCCATCACCACCAGAATGGCCAACGGCACCACGGTCCAGAGAATCTCGACGGTGGTGCTTTCGTGAAAATGCGCGGGTTTCTGGCCGGTGGAGCGGCGGTGCATGATCATTGACCAGAACATGGCGCCGAACACGATCACACCGATCACAACGCAGATCCAGAAAATGGTCATGTGCAGATCGAAGACGGAGCGGCTGACGTCGGTTACACCGGGCGCCATATTGACCGTCCACTGCGCGTGCGCCGAGCCTAATGCCAGCCACAGCAGGAGGCCCATCCAGACTCGTGGATGTCGCATCATTGCGGGTTCCCCTTGATTGTTCTTGTTATCCCGCCGGCTGAGCCTGCGGCTAAGGGATCGACTGCCATGGAGCGCCAAGGCGAACTCACTGTCCGCGCACCGTGCTCAACTGCTGGCGACTACTGCCGAAACCTCTCCGTGCCTGAGCTCGTCCGGTTCCATCAGGTACTGCCTTTCGAACTCGAGTATAGACGGCGAGTTTCACCTCGCAACGTGTACGCAAAAATGGCCGAAGGCGCGCAGGCCCTGTCCTAAACGCCCCGACTGACGCGGGGTGTAGCCTTTCTGATACAGGTCGTTATAGCGAACTCGCATAAGTATGAAAAAATTATGACAATCGCGTCTTAGCCCGACCAAACAGCCGGCTAATGTTCACGCCCATGTCCTGAAATGTAGGAGCCGTCATGAACACCGTCGCCCTTCGTCAATTGATCGCCCAGGCTCGCCAGCAGGAAAGCGGCAGCCAGGCGCTCTCGCGCTTGCTGCAGGCTCAGCGGGATCGCCTGCACCCGTCAATCCGCCTGCCGGAGGAGGATGCGCCGGGGACGCTGAGCGCATTCGTCATCGCTTACATCGAGGAGGTGCCGGACGTGCTCGACGCGGCCGCCGAAGTCGCGCGCGAAGCGGGAATCGAGGCGGCTGTGAAACCGGTGCTGAAGATCGCTGAGCATTTCTTCCTGCAACCACCGGCGCTAATGGAGGGCCATGAAGGTCTCGAAGGCCTGCTCGACGAAGCCTATCTGGCCCATCGCCTGGTGGAGGAGGTCAATGACCGCTATATCGCCCACCTTGGCCAGCCGCTGATCCCGCTGGACACTACACGCGCCAACCTGATTGCTCATCAGTTGATCGGCGAACCCTTCGCCAACCAGCTCGACGAGGCCGTGCATCATGCCCTGGCCGGCATGCTCGATGACGCCAGCTTCGACCAACCCTCGGTGCAGGCCTACCGTGAGCGCCTGGCGGCACCGGATACCGCATCGGCCTGGCAGCGCTGGCCCTGCCTGTCGCAGCAGTTGGGCGTGGAGCTGCAGCTCAAGGGGTGATCGCCAGCAGAATCAGCGACAGGGTCAGCAGCGAACCGAGGGTAGAGAACAGGATCGCCCGCGAAACCAGCGCCGCCTGGCGCTGGTAGTACTCTGCAAGCATGAACGGCCCGGTGCCCGTTGGCAGTGCGCTGAGCAACAGCGCGGCATGCGCCCAGAACGGCGGCAGGTCAAGCAGCACGAAGGCAATGAACCAGGTCACCAGCGGTTGCAGCACCAGCTTCAGGGCCACCAACGGCCAGGCGCCTTCGCTCGGCCCGCTCTGCCGCTGCGCCAGGAACAACCCCAGCGACACCAGTGCACAGGGTACGGTGGCCGCGCCGAGCAGGCGCAGAAACTCGTCCAGCGCCGAGGGCATCTGCACGCCGCCAAACGCCCAGGCAGCACCAAGCAGTGGCGCCACCACCAGCGGATTCTTCAACAGCGCGGTGACCACCTGAGCGATTGCGCCGCCCAACCCCTTCTTACTCTGCAGACCCACCTCGATGCATACCACCGCCAGGCCGAACAGCACGCAGACCACCAGCAGCGAGGCGATCAGCGCGGGCGCCATGCCGTCCTCACCCAGCACCAGCACGCACAGTGGAATGCCGATATAGCCGGTATTGGCATAACCGGCACTGAGCCCATCGATGCTGGCGTCGACCAGGCTGCCAGTGGTTTTCCAGCGGTACACCAGCGTGATCAGAAACACCGCGAGCATGCCGCCGGTGAAGGCCAGCAAAAAACCGGGCTGCCAGATCTGCGTCCAGTCGGCCTTGGCCGTGAGGCTGAACAGCAACGCCGGCAGGCCGAGCCAGACCACGAAGCGGTTCATCTCCGATGCCGCGGTCGGCCCGAGACGATTGGTGCGCCGACAGATGAATCCGACCAGGATCAGGCCGAAGATAGGCAGCAGCACATTGAGAACGGTGGACATCGAACTTCGCCAACGACAGGGGAGGACCGAGCCTAGGTGGCCACGCCGCCCAGGGCAAGCGCCTGCCTGTGATTCCGCAGCGTCCGCAGGCGTCTAGCACTGACCTGCCGGGACGTTGCCCGGCCTACTCGCGAGCCTGAGCATGCAAGCGCTGTTGAACGAAATTCTCGATGAAGTCCGCCCGCTGATTGGCCGGGGCAAGGTAGCCGACTACATTCCCGCGCTGGCCGGCGTGGTGCCCGATCAACTCGGCATCGCCGTGTATGGCAACGACGGCCAGGTGCATGTCGCCGGCGATGCACGTACGCCCTTCTCGATTCAGAGCATTTCCAAGGTGTTCAGCCTGGTCCAGGCCATCGGCCACAGCGGCGAGAGCATCTGGCAGCGCCTGGGCCACGAGCCGTCCGGGCAGCCGTTCAACTCGCTGGTGCAGCTCGAATTCGAACGTGGCAAACCGCGCAATCCGTTCATCAATGCCGGCGCCCTGGTGATCTGCGACATCAACCAGTCGCGCTACGCCGCACCGGCGCTGTCGATGCGCGACTTCGTCCGGCGCCTGTCGGGCAACACCGAGGTCACCGTGGACAACCATGTCGCCGAGTCGGAGTACCAGCACCGCGCGCGCAACGCGGCAGCGGCCTACCTGATGCAGTCGTTCGGCAATTTCCATAACGAAGTCGAAGCGGTGCTGCGCAGCTACTTCAGCTGCTGCGCGCTGCGCATGAGCTGCGTCGACCTGGCGCGCGCCTTCGGTTTTCTGGCCAACCAGGGTTTCTGCCAGCACAGCGGCGAGCAGGTGCTGTCGCCCCGCCAGACGAAGCAGATCAACGCCATCATGGCCACCAGCGGGCTGTACGACGAAGCCGGTAACTTCGCCTATCGTGTTGGTCTGCCGGGCAAGAGCGGCGTCGGCGGCGGCATCGTCGCGGTTGTCCCAGGACAGTTCAGCGTGTGCGTGTGGTCACCGGAGTTGAACACGGCGGGTAACTCCCTGGCAGGGATCAAGGCGCTGGAACTGCTCAGTGAGCGTATTGGCTGGTCGGTCTTCTGAATCGACGCGCTACAGCTGCGTAGCCCGGATGAAATCCGGGGAAGGGGCCGCGCTCCCCAAATCGCATTCAGGCCAAGAGTGCCAAAGGTGCGCGCAGCGCACCCTACAACAGCTTGCGGTACTGCACGAATCCCGAGCGCTCACCAATGCGCTCGTACAACAGCTTGGCCTGGCTGTTGCTCTCGTGAGTCAGCCAGTGCACCCGTGAACAGCCGGCAGCACGCGCCTGCTCAAAAACATGCTGGATCAGCTGACGACCGACGCCGCCACTGCGCTGACCCTTGGCGACGAACAGGTCCTGCAGGTAGCAATAGTCGCCATTGGTCCAGGTCGAGCGGTGAGTGACCCAGTGCACCAGGCCAATGGCCTGGTCACCCTGCCAGGCCAGGGCAGCGCCCATGGACTCGGCGGGGTCGAGAAAACGCTGCCAGGTAACCGCGCTGGTGTCGGCTGGAATCTCGGTCATGTAGAAGCGCTGGTAGCCCTGCCACAAGGGCAACCAGGCTTCGTGATCGGCAGCGACTACAGGGCGAATGTCGATACTCATCGTCCTTCCTCTGTTAGGGCAGGTGGATCAGTCGCTCATCTCACCACAGAGATCGCGCGCCAGCCAGTGCTCGACCTCGGCTTGTGGCAACCCCGCGCCGAGCAAGGCGAACAGCTTGCCCAGTGCGGCTTCGCGGGTCATGCCGCCACAGGACACCAGACCGACCTCGGCCAGACGGCTGCCGGCCGCATACACACCGAACTGCACATGGCCCTGCGGGCACTGGCTGATTGCCGCCAGCACCACGCCGCGCTGGTGCGCCTCACGCAGCACGCTCATTAATTGCGCGTCGCCGGCCGGGCCGGTACCGCTGCCATAGCACTCCAGCAGCAGACCCTGCACGCCGCTGGCCAGCAGCGCGTGCAGATGCCCTGCCTGCACCGCCGGATGCAGCGGCAGCACGGCAAGATTGACCGGCTGGCGCGGCCGGCGGAAGTCGATCCGCGCATCGACCATGGCACGCTCTGCCTGACGCTGACGCGGCAGCACCTGGAAGGCGTCGAAGGTGTCGCTGCGCAACTTCGAGCAACGCGCGCCATGCAGCAGTTGGTCGTTGAAGTACAGGTGCACGCCCGGCTTCACGCCGCGATACAAGGCGCGCATGGCACCGAACAGATTGGGCCAGGCATCGCCACCGGCCACACCGGCCGGCTGCATGGCGCCGGTCAGCACCACTGGCGCATCGAGACCCAGCAGCAGGAAACTCAGCGCTGCGGCGCTGTAGGCCAGGGTATCGGTGCCGTGCAGCACCAGCACGGCGTCGTGGCCGTCGGTCTGCACCGCTGTGACGATTTCGTCGCGCAACGCCAGCCAGTGGCCGGTGTTCATGTTGGCACTGTCGATCAGCGGCAGCAGCTCGCGAAAGGTCCATTGCGGCAGCTCGCTGCTGTTCTCGCTGGTTTGTTGCGTGCGCATGCGCGCCTCGAAACCCGAGGCCGGCGCCAGGCCGTCTGCGCTCATCTGCATGCCGATGGTGCCGCCTGTGTACAGCACCAGGAGTTTTTCCGGGGTCGCCATGGGCTCTCCTCACAAATCGCGGGCCTGCGCGACATTCGCTACGTCGCTCACGACTGCCCGAACAATGGCTGCCAAAGGTGGCAGGCAAGAAAAAGGGGGCGTCGCCCCCTTCTTCCATCTGAGTCAGATCAACGCTGGTAGACGCGATCACCGATTTCCGCCTGATCGGCGGCATTACCTGGCTGACTGCCCCAGACGGCAGGGTCGAGATCCAGGTCAGCGAACTGCTTGGCGTCGAGCACCGGCGATTCGACACCCGCCTTGATCTGGCTATCGTAGTCGCGCATCAGGCGCAAGCCCACCTTGAACAGCAGCGCCAGGGCGATGAGGTTGCAGATCGCCAGCAGGCCCATGGTCACGTCGGCGAACGCGAACACAGTGCCCAGATCCTGTACCGAGCCCCACAGCACCAGGCCGACCACCAGCACACGGTAGATCATCACCGGGCCGCGCTTCTGGCTGAAGAAGCCCAGGGCATTCTCACCCAGGTAGTAGTTGTAGATCAGCGTGGTGAAGACGAACAGCAGCAGCGCCAGACTGACGAACACCCGGCCCCACTCACCGACCACGGCTGCGACGGCACTCTGGGTCAACACCACACCGGCCTGCTCCATGCCCGGCTGATACACGCCGGACAGCAGGATGATCAGCGCCGTGCAGCTGCACAGGATCAGGGTGTCGATGAACACGCTGAGCGACTGCACGATGCCCTGTGCAGCCGGGTGCTTGACCTCGGCTACCGCCGCCACGTTCGGCGCACTGCCCAGACCAGCTTCGTTGGAGAACAGGCCGCGCTTGACGCCCATGATGATGGCCGCGCCGATGCCACCGGCGAAGGCCGGCTCGAGGCCGAAGGCGCTCTTGAAGATCAGGGCGAAGGTGGCTGGAACTTCGCTGATGTTCAGACCGATCACCAGCAGCGCCATGCCCAGATAGGAGAACGCCATGACCGGCACCAGCACGTCGGCGAACTTGGCGATGCGCTTGATGCCACCGAAGATGATCAGACCGATCACCACGGTCAGGGCGATGCCGCTGGCCAGGGTCGGAACACCGAAGGTGTCGTGCAGCGAGCTGGCGACGGTGAAGGACTGCACGGCGTTGAAGCCGAAGCCGAAGGTCACCAGCAGCAGGATCGACACGACGATACCCAGCCAGCGCTGGCCAAGGCCGTGCTGGATGTAGAAGGCCGGACCACCGCGGTAGCCGCCATCGGCCTCGCGACGCTTGTACAGTTGCGCCAGCGAGCACTCGAAGTAGCTGGTGGCCATGCCGACCAGGGCCACGATCCACATCCAGAAGATGGCGCCCGGACCGCCGAGCATGATCGCCACCGATACGCCGGCGATGTTACCGGCACCCACGCGGCCGGCAACCGACAGCATCAGGGCCTGGAACGAGCTGAGCTGGCCCGGCTGACGCTGGAAGGCCTCGCTGAAAATGCGGAACATGCTGCCGAAGTAGCGGAACTGGACGAAGCGTGAGGCGATGGTGAAGAACAGGCCGAGACCGATCAGCATCACGATCAGCAGCTTGCTCCAGATGAGGTCATTGAGAAGATCGAGCATGGAGGCTTTCTCTCTTGTTGTTCTGAATGGGAATGCGCCGCGCCTGGCGGGTGGCGCAATCTTTGGTGAAGGCGCCGCGCGGGACAATTTCGCAGGTCGCGGCGACCTGATGCGAGTTGATGCTAGAATCGCGTCATTCGCATCAGCTGGAGCGGCCATATGTCCGATTCCCTCGGCAGCAATCTGAAATTGCTTTGCAGCCATTACCGCTCGATTGCCGAGGTGTGCCGCAAGCTGTCGATCAACCGCGCGCAGTTCAACCGCTACCTGGCAGGGCAAAGCCGGCCGACCACGCACAACCTCAAGCGCATCTGCGATTTCTTCGGCGTCGAACCCTTCGAACTGGCCATGCCGGCCGAGCAGTTCACCCGCCTGATCGGCGCACGCAGCGGCGATGCGCAGCAGCAAAATGGCAGCGACCCACTGCTGGACCTGTTCGCCCCACTGCGCCGTCAGGCCAGCCCGATGGAGCGCTACTGCGGCTACTACTTCGAGTACTCCAACTGCATGTCGGTGCCAGGGCAAGTGCTGCTGTCTCTCGTGCACTTGCGCGAGGAGCGCGGCAACTACCTGTTCGAGCGCCAGGAACGCCAGGAGCGCCAGGAACCCACACGCGGCGGTAGCGAGGACTGGGTACGCTGTCGCTACCTGGGCACGGCGTTCTTCCTGCAGGACCGCCTGTTTCTGGTGGACTACGAGTCGCTCACCGGTAACGAGATGAGCCAGACCATCCTGATCCCCAGCTTCAAGAGCCGCATCATCCGCCTCAACGGCATCAAAACCGGAGTCTCCAGCGGCGACCGCCGCACACCGGCCTGCACCCGCGTGGTCTGGCAGTACCTGGGTAACGAGATCAACCGGGTCAATGCCTATCGCCAGTTGATGCTCTACGCCCCCGACGACCCACGCATCGACGACGACATCCGCCAGCGCCTGGGCGGCGCGCAGCTACGTGACGGGCTGTTCGAGATGGAGTAGGGCGTTACCCCCGCAGCGCCTCCAGGCGCTGCTTCTGCCGCGCTGCCTCATCGAAGTTGTCCACAGCCAGCCAGCGCTCGAATGCCTCGCGGCATGCCGGCCATTCTCCATCGATGATGGAGAACCACGCCGTGTCGCGATTCCTGCCCTTGATTACCCTGTGTTGACGAAACAGGCCCTCATAGGTGAAGCCGAAGCGCTCGGCGGCGCGCAGCGAGCGGGCATTGGCCGCGTCGCACTTCCATTCGAGGCGGCGATAGCCGAGGTCGTCGAAGGCGTGTCGCGCCAGCAGATAGACCGCTTCGGTCGCTCCTGGCGTGCGCTGCATCGGCGCACCGAAGGCCACGTGACCGATCTCGATGCTGCCGTCCTGCGCGGTGATACGCAGGTAGCTGAACAGCCCCAGAGCGCGTCCGCCGGCCAGGTCGACCACTGCATAGAACAGCGGATCACGGCTCTGCGCATTGCCGACCAGCCAGGTATCGAAGGCGCCACGCTCGATGAAGGGGCCGTAGGGTAGATAATCCCAAAGCGCCGGGTCCGGGCCCTGCAACGCGTGCCACAGATCATCGCCATGACGCCCGATACTCAGCGCCTCGAGACGCACGAAGCGGCCCTGCAGTGTGTGCTGGTCCGGTGTTGGACAGGGTTGCCAGTGAGCGAGATCACGCGTCATCAGAAAAGCTTCCTGTACTGGATGAAGCCGGAACGGTCGCCGATTCGGTCGTAGAGCATACGCCCCTGATAGTTGTTTTCCTGGGTCAGCCAGTGCACGCGGCTGGCACCGGCGGCACGAGCATCGGCGTAGACATGCTCGATCAGCGCGCGGCCGATGCCGCCACCGCGAATGTGCTCGGCGACGAACAGATCCTGTAGGTAGCAGTAGTCACCACGCGTCCAGCAACTGCGGTGATAGATGAAGTGCACCAAACCGACTGCCTCGCCGTCCAGCCAGGCCAGGGCGGCGTGCATCGGCTCGGCCGGGTCGAGAAAGCGCTGCCAGGTGAGGGCGCTGGTCTCGGCTGGAATCTCGGCCTGGTAGAAGCGCTGGTAAGCCTGCCAGAGCGGCAGCCAGGCGGCGTGATCGGCAGCGGTGGCAGGGCGAATGTCGAGCATGTGGGCATTCCTTTGATGGTCAGTCGGTTGGATTCATCTGCGCCGCCAGCTCATGGTCACGCGGCGCGGTTGACGTCGTCAGGCCAGCACGTACACCAGCCTGGTCTGCCTCGGAACGGTTCTGGCTGAGCTTCCACTTGCCCTCTAGCCTGCGAATCGGCAGGGCAAAACCGACAATGGCGCGCAACATGGCGTCGATGTAGTCGCGCGGCGCATCGCTGACCGCCCAGGGCTGTGGGCGCCCCTGTTCGTGGCGGTCGCTGAGGCGGCTGACCAGTTGCAACAAGCGCTCGGGCTCATCGAACACCTCGGCCTGGCCCCAGGCATGCACGGCGATGTAGTTCCAGGTCGGCACCACCTTGCCGTGCTCGGCCTTGGCCGGGTACCAGCCAGGATGCACATAGGCGTCAGCGCTGCTGAACACCACCAGTGCCTCGGCGCCGCTGGCCAGGTCACGCCAGTGGGAATTGGCCCGGGCGAAGTGGCCATAGAGGGTACCGAACTCGCCCTCACCAGGCTCAAGCAGCAGCGGCAGGTGACTGGCCTGCAGGCCCTGCTCTCCATTACTCGTCACAATGGCCAGGCCACTGGCCTGGATCTGTGCATGCAAGGTGGCAAGGTCGTCCTGGCGGAAGGCGGCGGGGCAGTACATGACGTTTTCTCCTGGCGTGATGGGGCCATGCTAGGCAGGATATTGGCCTGACGTAAGATCCATTCCTCATAACTTTGATAGAGCCAATCCGCTGATCATGAATCGCTCGTCCGCCTTGCCATTCGATCTTTCCGGCATTCATCTGCAGCCCGGCCAGGGCCTGGCGCGCCAGCTCTACCAGGCCTTGCGCGAGCGCATCCTCGACGGTCGCCTGGCCGGTGGCACACGCTTGCCTGCCAGCCGTGAGCTGGCCGCGCTGCTCGGCATCTCGCGCAATACCGTGACCCGCGCGCTGGACCAGCTGTATGCCGAAGGATACGTAGCCGGGCGGGTTGGCGATGGCACCTATGTCGCCGAGCTGACGCGCAGTCGCCCTGCCGCAGTAGCAGCCGTCACCCCAACAACCGCCAGCCCGGCATTGCAGCTGTTACAGAACCATCACCTGGCGATGCCCACCGAGGGCGCACCGCGCGCCTTTCGCATCGGCATACCGGCCTTCGATCTTTTCCCCTTCGAGACCTGGGCACGCCTGCAGGCACGCTTCTGGCGCAAACCCTCGCCGGCACGGCTGGGTTATGGCGACCCGGCCGGTGACATGCAGTTGCGCGAGCTGATCGCCGCCTACCTGCGCAACAGTCGCGGCCTGACCTGCGAGGCACGCCAGGTATTGATCACCTGCGGCTCGCAGCAGGCCATCAGCCTCTGCGCTCAACTGTTGATTCAACCGGGCGACCGTGTGGCCATTGAAAACCCCGGCTACCGCGCGGCGGGCCATGCCTTTGCCATGGCCGGCGCGCAGCTGTGCGGCGTTTCGGTGGACGGCGAAGGCCTGGACGTCGCCGCCCTGCAGCGCCTGAATGATTGCCGCCTGACCTATGTCACACCCGCGCACCAGTACCCCACCGGCGTCACCCTGTCGCTGCCGCGACGCCTGGCATTGCTGGAGTGGGCCAAGCGCGTGAACGGCTGGATCATCGAGGACGACTACGACGGCGAGTACCGCTACAGCGGCACGCCGCTCGCGCCACTGGCAGCGCTGGACGAGCAGCAGCGGGTGATCTACGTCGGCACCTTCGGCAAGCTCGCCTTTCCGGCACTGCGCCTGGGCTATCTACTACTGCCGCCCGCGCTGGCCGAGAGTTTCGCGAGGCGCCAGGCGCTGGAGATGCGCCATTTGGAGGTCGGCACCCAGGCGGTGATGGCCGAGTTCATCGCTGCCGGGCACTTCCAGCGCCATGTGCGGCGCATGCGTCAGGCTGCGCGCAGCCGACGCGACGCCCTGATCGAAGCCTGGCCGCAGGCAATTCCCGGGTGCTCTTCTTTACCGGCCGTGGAAGCCGGCCTGCACCTGTGCATCAAGGTCGAGAGCCTAACGCGTGAACGCGAGCTGATCGGCGCTGCGCGCGCAACCGGCATCGAGATGAACCCTCTGAGCGATTACTGGCTGCCAGGCAGCGAGACGGCCGAGGACGCCCGCACCGGGCTGGTGCTGGGTTTTGCTGCAGTGCCGGAGGCGCAGATCGTCGAAGCGGTGCAGACGCTGCGCCGGGCGTGGAAGCTGTAACCCAGGCCAACAGACGGTGCGCACGGCGCACCCTACCCCCAATTGAATGGCAGGCAAAAAAAGGGATGGCCAAAGCCATCCCTGAAGGTTGAGGCTGGTGAAGGCCTCCTATGAACAGGTTGTCAGCTGCGCGGGCGGGCTTGCACCTGGCTCGCCCCGGTGTAGAAACCACCCAGGCCCGGCCAGAAGCGCCGTGGCGGATGCACCGTACGGAACAGGAACCTGACGTTAGGCGTCGTTGTAGGCTGCATGATGGTTCTCCACTCAGGGCTGCAAGGGCACGAGACGCGGGGCGATCATGTTCTCAGGGCGCAGGATGTCGGCCAGCGTGGCTTCGTCCAGCAGTTGTTCCTCGCGCACCAACTCCAGCACACCACGCCCGCTCTCCAGAGCGACCTTGGCGATGCGGGTGGCGTTCTCGTAGCCGATATAGGGGTTCAGCGCGGTGATCAGGCCAATGGAGTTTTCCATCAGCTCACGGCAGCGCGCCTCGTTGGCGGTGATGCCGTCGATGCACAGCTCGCGCAGCATATCCATGGCGCGAGTGAGCAGGCGGATCGAGTCGAAGATCTTGTAGGCGATCAGCGGCTCCATCACGTTCAGCTGCAACTGGCCGCCCTCGGCTGCCATGGTCAGCGCCAGGTCATTGCCGATCACTTCGAAGGCCACCTGATTGACCGCCTCGGGGATCACCGGGTTGACCTTGCCCGGCATGATCGAACTGCCCGGCTGACGCGCTGGCAGGTTGATCTCGTTGATGCCGGTACGCGGGCCGCTGGAGAGCAGACGCAGATCGTTGCAGATCTTCGACAACTTGACCGCCGTGCGCTTGAGCATGCCGGAGAACAGCACGAAGGCGCCCATGTCGCTGGTGGCTTCGATGAGGTCGGCAGCCGGGGTCAACGGGTGGCCGCTGATGATGGCCAGGCGCTTGACCGCCAGGGCCTGGTATTTCGGGTCGGCATTGATGCCGGTGCCGATCGCGGTACCGCCCAGGTTCACCTCGGTGAGCAGGGTCGGCGCCAGCAGTTTCAGGTGTTGCAGGTCTTCGCCGAGGGTGGTGGCGAACGCGCGAAATTCCTGGCCGAGGGTCATCGGCACGGCGTCCTGCAGCTGGGTGCGGCCCATTTTCAGCACGTGGCCGAACTCCAGGCCCTTGGCGGCGAACGACTGGATCAGCTTGTCCAGCGCACCGAGCAGGCTGTCGTGACCGAGCAGCAGACCGAGGCGGATGGCGGTCGGATAGGCGTCGTTGGTCGACTGCGCCATGTTCACGTCGTTGTTCGGGTGCAGATGCTGGTACTGGCCCTTCTCATGCCCCATGGCCTCGAGGGCGATGTTGGCAATCACCTCGTTGGCATTCATGTTGGTCGAGGTGCCCGCGCCGCCCTGGATCATGTCGACCACGAACTGCTCGTGGAACTCGCCCTGAATGATACGTGCGCAGGCGGTGCTGATCGCCGTGTGCTTGGCCGCGCTGAGGTGGCCCAGCTCACGGTTGGCGTCTGCCGAGGCCTGCTTGACCATGGCCAGGCCGATCACCAGCTTCGGGTAGTGCGACAGCGGCACACCGGATAGGCGGAAGTTCTGCACGGCGCGCAGGGTCTGGATGCCGTAATAGGCATCGGCAGGAACTTCGAGGGTGCCGAGCAGGTCTTTTTCGACGCGAACAGATGCAGCAGAGGACATGATAGCGATGGCTCTTGGGAAGTACGGCGAGTGCCGCGATGCCCATAGAATAGGGGTTCCGACCGCCTCGCTACCAATGCCGTTACTTGCTGCCCTATGCACAATCGGCATAATGTTGATGTGACTGCGGGATAGCGGCAAACGTAGGGCGGGTTAGCCGCATGCTGCCATTGCCGAACATCACGTCGTTCGAGACGCGGCGTAACCCACCATCGGCGCAACGACGATCCATCGCCTGGTGGGTTACGCGACGTACCACGGCAGCTGCGTCTACCGAACCGCGTTCTGCGTCGCTCACCCACCCTACGCCTCGTGCAAGCCTCGGGAGCCTGCGATGAACCTGGAAACCAAATGGCTGGAAGATTTCGTCGTCCTGGCCGGCACCCGCAGCTTTTCCCAGGCGGCGGAAAAGCGCTTCGTCACCCAGCCGGCGTTCAGCCGACGCATCCGCAGCCTTGAGTCGGTGCTCGGCCTGACTCTGGTTGACCGCTCCTGCACCCCCGTCGAACTCACCGAAGCCGGCCGGCTGTTTCTGGTCACCGCGCGCAGCCTGGTCGAACAGCTCGGCGAGGTGGTGCGCCACCTGCACAACCTGGAAGGTCAGCAGGGCGAAATGCTGTCGATTGCCGCCGCTCACTCGCTGACCCTGGGCTTCTTCCCCGAGTGGATCGCCCGCCTGCGCCGCGAAGGCCTGCCACTGACCACACGACTGGTAGCGACCAACGTCGGCGAAGCGGTGCACTCGTTGCGCGAAGGCGCCTGCGACCTGATCCTCGCCTACTACGACCCCGATGCCGCGCTGCAGATGGACCCGGCGATTTTCCCCTCGCTGCACCTGGGTGCCACCTCGATGTTGCCGGTGTGCGCGGTTAACGAGTCCGGCGCGCCGCTGTACGACCTCGACAACGGCCAGAGCGTACCGCTGCTGGCCTACAGCGCCGGTGCCTTTCTCGGGCGCTCGGTCAACTTGCTGCTGCGCCAGCGCGCGCTGCGCTCGACGACGGTGTACGAGACCGCCATGGCCGACAGCCTCAAGAGCATGGCGTTACAAGGCATGGGGGTGGCCTGGGTGCCGCGGCTGTCGGTGACGGCGGAACTGGGCCGTGGCGAGCTGGCCATCTGCGGCGGCGAACACTGGCAGATCCCGCTGGAAATCCGCCTGTACCGCTGCGCCCTGGTACGCAAGGCGGCGGTGCGATTGCTGTGGCGCAAGTTGGAGACGGGGGAAGTGGGCAGCTGAGCTTTCGGCTAGGGTGCGCTGCGCGCAGCGACTCATTGATCGTTCCCACGCTCCGCGTGGAAACGCAGCCCAGGACGCTCTGCGTCCGTCACAGCCACCAACGCCGCCACACATGACGCAGAGCGTCACAAACGCAGACGCCCACGCAGAGCGTGGGCACCATCGGTACAGCGGGCATCGCGTTCTGCAGGAGCGGCTGGACAGCATTGCGCTTCAACCGCGAGCTTCTAGCGACGAATCATTTACCCGACTTGATCGACGTCCACGCCCGCGTACGCACGCGCTCGATCTTCTGCGGCAGCGGCTGCACCACGTACAGCGACTTCTGCAGCTCCGGTGTCGGGGTCAGGTCATGGTCATCGGCGATGTCCGCACCCACCAACTTCATGCCCGGTACGTTGGGGTTGGGGTAGCCCAGGAAATCGCTGATCGGCGCGATGACCTTGGGTTCGAGCAGGTGGTTGATGAAGGCGTGGGCTTCGTCGACGTTATTCGCGCTCTTGGGAATGGCCCAGGTGTCGAACCAGATCGGTGCGCCTTCCTTCGGCAGGCGCCAGTTGATCACCACGCCGTTGCCGGCTTCCTTGGCACGGTTGGCGAACTGGTAGAAGCTGCCCGAATAACCGATGGCCACGCAGATGTCGCCGTTGGCGATGTCGGTCATGTACTTGGCCGAATGGAAGTAGGCCACGTACGGGCGCACTTTGAGCAGCAGTTCAGTGACCTTGTCGTAGTCGGCCGGGTTGGCGCTGTTGGGGTCCAGGCCCAGGTAGTGCAGGGCGATGGGGATGATTTCGGTGGGCGAATCGAGCATGGCCACACCGCAGGATTTCAGCTTCTCCATGTACTCGGGTTTGAACACCAGATCCCAGCTGTTCACCGGCGCATCGTCACCGAGCGCAGCCTTGACCTTGTCCGGGTTGTAGCCGATCAGCACGGTGCCATACATGTAGGGCACGCCGTACTGGTTGCCCGGGTCGTTCTTCTCCAGCAGGCCGAGCAGTACCGGGTCGAGATTCTTCCAGTTGGGCAGCTTGGACTTGTCCAGCGGAGCGAATACGCCGGCCTTGATCTGGGTCTCGAGGAACTGGTTGGACGGGATCACCAGGTCATAGCCGGAGTTGCCAGTGAGCAGCTTGGCCTCCAGCGCCTCGTTGGTCTCGAAGGTGTCCCAGGTGATCTGGATGCCGGACTCCTTCTGGAAGTCCTTGGGCACCTCCGGGAGGATGTAGTCGGCCCAGTTGTACACGCGCAACTCCTTGGCCTGCACTGCGCCGCTGAGCAGGGTGGCGCCGCACAGGGCGGCGCCGAGCATCTGTTTGATGGCTGTCATCGTTTCTCACCCCTGAAATGTTGCTCTTGTTTGGCAGATTGATCGCCGATCAGGCGCCCTCGAAGCCTTCCAGCACGTTGACTGCGTTGACGCCGATGGCCTCCACCGCGTAGCCGCCTTCCATGATGAACAGCGTCGGCAAGCCGAGCGCGGCGATGCGCCGGCCCATCGCCAGGTAATCCGGGCTATCGAGCTTGAACTGCGAAATCGGATCTTCCATGTAGGTGTCCACGCCCAGCGACACCACCAGCACGTCGGCGCCGTAGTCGGCGATGCGCTGGCAGGCCTGCTCCAGCGCAGCGTTCCAGGTGTCCCAGGAGCTGCCCATCGGCAACGGGTAATTGAAGTTGCAGCCCTCACCAGCCCCTTCGCCCAGTTCGTCGGCATAACCGAGGAAGAACGGGAATTCCTCGGCCGGGTCGCCGTGGATGGAGGCGAACAGCACGTCGCTGCGCTGATAGAAGATGTCCTGGGTACCGTTGCCGTGATGGTAGTCGACATCGAGGATGGCGACTTTCTTGCAACCCTGATCGATGAAGGCCTGGGCGGCGATGGCGGCGTTGTTCAGGTAGCAGTAGCCGCCCATCACGTCGCCAGCGGCGTGGTGGCCTGGCGGACGGCACAAGGCGAAGGCACTGTGGGCGCCGCTGGCAATCTCGGCCTGCCCGCTCAGCGCAACCTGCGCAGCGCTGTAGGCGGCCTGCCAGGTGCCGGCGGTGATCGGCGCGCCGCCATCGAAACTGTAGTAACCGAGCTGGCCGTGCAGGTCGTTGGGAATCATCCGGCGCAGGGTGCGTGCCGGCCAGGTGAACGGCAGCAGGTCGCCCTTGCCGCCCTGCTCCTGCCAGCGCGTCCAGGCGCCCTTGAAGAATTCCAGGTAGGCCTTGCTGTGGATGCGCTCGATGGGCGCCAGGCCGAAATCCTTGGGCGCGCGGACTTCGCCGAGCTGGCGCTGCCTGACGCGCGCGAGGATGTGGTCGGCGCGTTGCGGCTTCTCGAAGCAGGGCATCAGTTGCCCGTCGATCAGCTCGCATCTGCCGTGGTGCAGGTGGTGGTCGTCGCTGTAGTAGGTGAGCATGCAAAGCGCTCCAGGCTCGTTGTTGTGCCTGCATTGTTCGCCCGCTGGCAGCGAATCGAGAACGCTGGCAACGGCCAAAAGGGGATCGAAATGGCCAAAAATGGACGAGAGCGGGTTTTTAACAGCGCACAGCGACACTGCCCGCCGGGTCGCCGCCAGGGAGGGCTGGCCATGAATCTCCCCACCACCCACGGCGGACAAATGTAACAACCCGTGATGCTTAAGCTTTCCTTAAGCCTGGCGGCCGATGGTGGCAACCTGCCTGGGGCCAAGCCCCGAACCATCAGCCACGCCAAAGGATGCCGAGCATGTCGACACCGGCCCGCCGCCCCGTTCGCGCCCTGACGATGCTCGCACTGCTTGCACTATCCAGCGCCGCACTCGCTGATACCGACTGTGCTCGGCAAGACCGCAGCGCCTGGATGCCCGAGTCGCAGTTCCGCGAGCAGATGAAGCGCCAGGGCGTGCAGATCACCAAGTTCCGCATCACCCCCGGCAATTGCTACGAGATCTATGGCTTCGACCGTGACGGCCGCAAGCTGGAGATCTACTACGACCCGGTCGATGCCCGCCCGGTAGAAGAAGTCGCCAGTTCGCACCCGACTTCACCCAGACACCCCTGAACCACCGAACATGACCTCGACCCTCAAGACCTGCACACTGCTGCTGGGCGCTGCCACGGTGTTCGCCTGCGCCTGGTTCGGCGCTGCCCCGCACGCACTGGCGCCCTTCGCCAGCCAGCCACCGACGTCGGCCGATGCGCCACCGGCCAGAGCCGCGCACTTCGCCTCCTCCGATCTGGAGGATTTCGTCCATTCCGCCTCGATCACCGGCCTGCCAGGCGGCGATCTGATGGCAGCCTGGTTCGCCGGTACTCGCGAAGGCGCCGCCGACGTACAGATTCGCGCCGCGCGCTTCGATGCCGCCAGCGGCCAGTGGAGCACCGAGCGTGTGCTGGCCAGCCGCGAGTCGACCCAGCGCGCGGTCGGCAAGCACATCCGCAAGCTGGGCAATCCGGTGATCAGCCTGGCCCCGGACAATCGCCTTTGGCTGTTCTACGTCTCGGTGTCGCTCGGCGGTTGGGCTGGCAGCGCGGTCAACGCCATGGTTTCCGACGACCTTGGCGAAACCTGGTCGGCGCCCCGGCAACTGATCACCAGCCCCTTTCTCAATATCAGCACGCTGGTGCGTGCCGCGCCGGTGTTCCACGCCGACGGCAGCATCGGCCTGCCGGTGTATCACGAGTTCCTCGGCAAGTTTCCCGAGTACCTGCACTTGAGCGCGAAAGGCGAAGTGCTGGGCAAGTACCGCATCGGCAAGGGGCGAAATTCCCTGCAACCGACCGTGGTGGCGCTGGACGAACGTCGCGCCGTGGCCCTTTTGCGCTATGCCGGCGAGGAACATCACCGCGTGCTGGCCAGCTACAGCGAGGACGCCGGGCGTAGCTGGAGCCATCCGCAGCCGGTCGAGCCGAGCAACCCCAACTCGTCCCTGGCGGCGGTCGGCCGCCCGGACGGCAGCTTGCTGGTGGCGATGAACGACCTCGAAGATGGGCGCTTTCGCCTGACCCTTTATGCCACCGACGCCAAACTGGCCAACTGGCGCACTCTCGGCGAGCTCGACGAAAGCCCCAACCCCTGGGGTGAACCGATTGCGCAAGACGAATTCCCGGCCGTGGTCAGTGAAAAATTCCGCGCCAGCGGCGGCAAGTCGGAGCAGCAGGCGCAGTTCCTCGAGCGGGTGAGCGAGCGCATGTGCAGCGCCGAGGGCTGCTCCTTCGACTACGAATACCCCTATTTCACCCGCGACCGCGAAGGCACTTACCACCTGGTCTATTCGTGGAACGACATGTTCATCAAGCACCTGAGCTTCAACGAGGCCTGGCTCTCGGAGCGCCGACCACATGACTGATTTCTGGCTGTCGCATCTGGCCTTCACCCTGCTCGCATTCCTGATCTTCGCGCGCCTGACGCGCACTGCGACGCAACGCGGCATCCTGCTGGCGGGTTGCCTGCTGCTCAGCCTGGCGCCGGTGCAGGGCATCAGTCTGGCACTGCAGTTGCGCACCTATATCGGCGACCTGTCGGTGGCCAGCCTGGTGCTGCTTGGCTGGGCGACGCTATGCCGTTTTGGCCTGTCGCACGCCGGCGCCCGTGATCGCCTGGCCAGCCTGGCGCTGTTCGCCGGCCTGGCCGTGCTGCTCTACCCGGCGGCGCTGGGCCTGAGTTATGCCGACCCGTACCAGCTCGGCTTCGAGCCCCGCCCCATGTTGTTGGTGCTCGGCCTGTTGTGCGCGGTGCTGATCCTCCAGCGCAGCTGGCTCGGCGCCCTGACGCTGGCTCTGGCGACCCTCGCCTTCGCCCTGCGCCTGGGCGCTTCGGAAAACTACTGGGACTACCTGATCGACCCCTACCTGGCTCTGTACAGCTTCGGTGCGCTGCTTATGGCAGGCGGACGCTGGATGCTGATCCGGCTTTCGACTCGTACAAGGAACCTCGCATGAGCTGGCTGAAATCCCGCCGCCTGCATTACCTGGCAGGCCTCACGGCGCTGCTGTTCGTGCTCTTCGCCGCCTTGCGCGGGCTGTTTCTGCTGGGCTTTTCGGCTGTCGAAAGCATCAGCGAACCGGACGTGCTGCGTACCCTCGGTGTCGGCCTGCGCTTCGACCTGCGCCTGGCCCTGCTGCTGATGCTGCCGGTGGGTATCCTGCTGGCGCTACCCAGGCTGCGCCTGGCGCGTTTTCGCGTGGTGCGCTGGCTGCTGCGCGGCTATCTGCTGCTGGCCGTGGCCGCGCTGGGCCTGCTCTACATTATCGACTTCGGCCATTACGCCTACCTGGGCGTGCGCCTCAACGCCACGGTGCTGCGCTTTGCCGGTGATGCGCAGATCTCCGCCGGCATGCTCTGGCAGACCTACCCGGTGCTGTGGATAACCCTGGCCTGGCTGGTAGGCGTGGCACTGTGGTCATGGGCGCTGCTGCGGCTGGAGCGCGCCACCCTGGATCGGCCGCACGCACAACGAGTCGGCATGCTGCCGGCAATCGGCGGCGCGGCAGCGGTCAGCGTGCTGGTGTTCTTCGGCCTGCTCGGCCGTGCCAGCGCGCTGAACCTGGAGAACCCGGTGCCGCTGCGCTGGAGTGATGCGTTCTACAGTGGCAACAGTCAGGTGGGTGCGCTCGGGATCAACCCGGCGCTGTTTCTCTTCGACACCCTCAAGCTCGAACCCAGCGCTTTCGATGAGACGGCCACGCGCGAGCACTACGACGTGGTGGCCGATTATCTGGGCGTCAGCGAGCGCGATCCGAACACGCTGAACTTCTTTCGCCACCAGCCAGTGCAGGCGCATCGCATCCAGACCGAACGCCAGCCCAACGTGATTTTCGTCATGCTCGAATCCCTCGGCACCAGCGCCGTGGGCGCCTACGGCAACCCGCTGAATCCGACGCCGAACCTCGACCGTCTGGCCAGGGAAAGCTGGTTCTTCCGTCACTTCTACGTGCCAGTCACCGGCACTGCCAAGACCGTGTGGGCGAGTATCACCGGCATCCCCGATGTATCGCGCCAGGAGACGGCGACGCGCAACCCGCTGATCGCCCGTCAACGCACGCTGATCAACGCGCTACGAGGCTACGAAAAGTTTTACATGATCGGCGGCAACGCCGGCTGGGCCAACATCAACGCGCTGATCCGCCAGAGCATCGACGGCATTCAGCTCTATGAGGAACGCCACTGGCAGTCGCCGCAGGTGGACGTGTGGGGCATCTCCGACCTGGATTTCTTCAAGGAGAGTTCGCGCATCCTTGGCGCACTGCCCAGGGACAAACCGTTCTTCGCTTACCTGCAGACCTCCGGCAACCACCGCCCTTTCACCATTCCCAAGGACAACGACGGCTTCGAGCCCCTCGACCTGCCGCTGGAACAGGTACAACAGGCAGGCTCGCGCAGCGTCGAGCAATACAACGCGGTGCGCCTGCTGGACTTCAACATCGGGCGCCTGATGGAGTTGGCCAAGGAACAGGGCTTCTACGACAACACCATTTTCGTCTTCTTCGGCGACCACAACACCCGCATCAGCCAGATCCCGCACATGGCGCCGGCCTTCGAGCAACTGGGGCTGGAGAGCAACAACGTGCCGCTGCTGATCCACGCACCGAAATGGCTGACACCGCGTGAGTTCGACGAGGCTGTGGGCCTGGCCGACCTGTTGCCGACGGTGGCCGGACTGGTCGGTGTGCCCTTCGATAACGGCGGCCTGGGCCGCGACCTGCAGCGACCGGCGCCGGAAGGTGAACGCGTGGTGCCGCTGGTGCTGCAAGAAGGCACCTTCCCGGTGATTGGCGCGGTGACGCGCGATTTTCTCGTGCAGATGCAGCACGACGGCAGCTCGCCGACCTTGCACGACCTGCTCTCGCCAACGCCGCGCGACAACGTCGCCGAGCGTCACCCGGAAGAGTTCCAGCGCCTGCTGGCGCTGAGCCGTGGCTTGCATGAAGCAGCGCGGCTGCAGATGTACCGCAACGTGCAGACGGAGGACTGAAGATTCGGTGCGCACGGCGCACCCTACAAAAGCGCGCTGCACCGACTCGTAGGGGGCGCCATGCGCACCAACCTGGTAGCCCGAATTACATCCGGGCTACGCGCGAAAGCGACTCGGCGGCACGCCGCTCCAGCGCTGGAAGGCATGGCGGAAGCTGGCGGTCTCGCTGAAGCCGAGCACCTCGGCGATGCGGTACATCGGCCATTGCTCCTCGCTGAGCAGCGCCTTGGCGCGCTCGAAGCGCAGCTCGTCGAGCAAGCCCTGGTAGCTGGTGCCCAGTTCCTGCAAGTGACGGCGCAGGGTACGCGGCGAGCAATGCATCTGCTGCGCCAGGTTCTCCAGCCCCGGCGGCTCGGCCAACTGCGCGGCGAGCAACTGGCGTACTCGCTCCAGCCAGGCCTGGCGGCTGCTGAACTCGGCATTCAGGCGGCGGCAGCGTTCCACCATGTCGCCGTGGGTGACGCTATCGGCCAGCGGAAGACGGCGCTCCAGCAACGCGGCGGGAAAGGCGAAGGCGTTGCGCTGGGCCTCGAAACGCAGCGGGCAGGGAAAGCTGTGTACATAGTGGTTCACGTAGCGCGGCTGGGCATAGGTGAACTCGGCGCCCTCCAGTGGCAGCGGCTGGCGCAGCAGTTCGTCACCGATCAGTTTCAGCGAAGCCAGGCACATCTCCACATTGAACACTTCCAGCGCCTCGGCATCGCGGTAACCGCTGGCGCAGATCCAGGCCAGCTCGCCTTCTACCTCAATGTCGAGGCGAAAATAGGTGCCGAGTAGCGCCGGATATTGCAGCAACAGGCGCCAGGCGTCACCAAAGGTGGCAGCCGACAGCGCAGCGTAACCAAGCAGCCCATAGGAGGAAACATGCAGGCTGCGCCCCAGGTCGAGCCCCAGATCAGCACGCAGGGCCAGGGCATTGGCGCAGACCTGCAGCTCCTGCACCCGGGTGATGCGGACATCGGCATTGTCCAGGTCAGCCGCACCAATGCCGCTCCCGGCCAGCAAGTGCGGGCGTAACTCGGGCTGCTCGGCGAAGCGTTGCAGGATCAGGGAAACCACATGCAGGGTGGTCAGTGGGGCGTGCAGCATGATGCGTTCCGTATGCGTGATTACGCAAAGGAACGCAAGAAATATGCCGCGAGACGGCGGGCCGCAGCCCGCCGGGAAGGATCAGCGATTACGCAGAATCGCGTTGATGAAGTCGCCCTGATTCGGTTCGTCCTTGAGGGTGGTGAACTGCAGTTGGCCGTCCTGCTCGCGCAACTTCATGCGCTCGCCGAAGCGACAGTCGACACCCTTGAGCGTCTTGGCCTCAGCCTTGTAGCGCTCATCCTTGCCACACAGGTAGGCCATCTGGTTGACCACTTCACCGCAGAAGCTCGGCACGCTGAGACTCATCAGTTGCTCATCGGACGTCGCGCTCCAGTCCACCTGGGTGCTCAGTGGGGTGGCGCAGGCCTCGGAGGCCTCACCGTCGATCTCCTGCAGGCGAGCGCTGTAATCGGCAACACGCTGCTCGCGGTCGAAGGCGGCGAGGCGCACCTGCAGCCCATCCTTCTCCTGCCTCTGGTACATCGCCAGGAGGTCCTTCGGCTTCAGCGCCTTGGTCTTGTCCTCGTTGTAGCTGAGCTCGAACCCTGGGGTGTTCGGCAGGTTGAGCTGGTAGCTCTCGCCGCTCCAGGCGCGGCGCTTGTTCAGCAGGTTGTAGTCGCGACCATCGAGACGGATGCCATAGTCGCGCTGCTCGTTACCCAGCTCGCGGACGTCGGTGAGGAACACCACTTCGTCGAGCGGGTGGTTGATGCCGCGGACCTGCACCAGCGCCTGCTTGCCGTCGGCAGAAGGGGCCAGCGCCAGGCTGACGCCCTGGCCGGCATCAAAGACCTGCGGATGCTTGGCCAGATCCAGCGCAGCGGCTTGAAGGGAGAGCAGGGAGAGAGCAACGAGCGAAACGTACTGTTTCATGACGACACGTCCTTGTTCGGATGAAGAGTGCACAGTATAGCCTGCCGCCTGGCGGCGATCTGTGCGCCCGTCCGCGTCCGTTCTGTAGGAAAGTTGCCAATCCGTGACCTTTCCCGAATCAGAACTGCAGCACCACCCGCCCCTCGATCTGCCCACCGCGCATCTGATCGAAGATCGCATTGATGTTGTCGAGCTTGTCGCTGTGCACCGTGGCCTTGACCAAACCCTCGCCGGCGAAATCCAACGCTTCCTGCAGATCGGCGCGAGTACCGACAATGGAGCCGGTGATCGTGATGGCCTTGAGCACCACATCGAAGATGGGCGTGGGGAAATCACCCGGCGGCAGGCCAACCAGCGCCACAGTGCCATGTCGGCGTGCCATGCCGATGGCCTGGCCGAAAGCGGCATTGGATACCGCCGTGACCAGCACGCCGTGAGCGCCGCCGATATCACGCTGCACCACCTCGGCAGGATTCTCCTTGCGCGCGTTGATGGTCAGGCTGGCGCCGAGCTTGCGTGCCAGCTCCAGCTTGGCGTCATCGACGTCCACCGCAATGACGTGCAGGCCCATGGCGCGGGCGTATTGCACGGCAACGTGGCCCAGGCCGCCGATGCCGGAAACTGCCACCCACTGGCCGGGACGTGCCCTGGTTTCCTTGAGGCCCTTGTAAACCGTCACGCCAGCGCAAAGGATCGGCGCAATCTCGAGGAAGTCGACATTTTTAGGCAGGATACCGACATAGTTCGGGTCAGCCAGCACGTATTCGGCGTAGCCACCATTGATCGAATAACCGGTGTTCTGCTGGCTCTCGCACAGGGTTTCCCAGCCGGTCAGGCAGTGCTCGCAGCAGCCGCAGGCGGTGTATAGCCAGGGCACGCCGACGCGGTCACCCTCCTTCACCCGGGTCACGCCGCTGCCGACCGCCGCCACATACCCCACACCCTCGTGGCCGGGAATGAACGGCAGGCTCGGTTTCACCGGCCAGTCGCCCTCGGCCGCATGCAAGTCGGTGTGACAGACGCCGGAGGCCTCGATCTTCACCAGAATCTGCCCGGGGCCGGGCAGCGGGGTTTTCACCTCCTCGATACGCAGCGGCTCACCGAAAGCGTGGACGACGGCGGCTTTCATGGTCTGGTTCATGCGCGGTTCCTCTTGCATGCGAGTGTCTGACCAGTGTGCGCGCGCAGCCCACCCCGGCATTGCCCCAGAGCAAGGTTTAGGCGGTTTTCCTCCTATGCCGCAGCCTGCATGACAAACGGTCATCACCACTGCCCGACAGCAGTGGCTTTGCGTTATACTGCGCGGCCTTCGGCCGGCAGCACCCGGCCAACGAATCATGACAAGCCACGCTGGCCCGCCCGCGTGGCTTGTTGGTTTTTGACGCGCCGCGAGGCGCCCGAGAGAAGAGGCACTTTGATGAGCGCACTGGTTGGCGTGATCATGGGCTCCAAGTCCGATTGGTCCACCCTTAGCCACACCGCCGAGATGCTGGACAAGCTGGGCATCCCCCACGAGGTCAAGGTGGTCTCTGCCCACCGCACCCCGGATCTGCTGTTCCAGTACGCCGAAGAGGCAGAAGCACGCGGCATTCAGGTGATCATCGCCGGTGCCGGTGGCGCCGCTCACCTGCCGGGCATGTGCGCGGCCAAGACCCACCTGCCAGTGCTTGGCGTACCGGTGCAGTCGTCCATGCTCTCGGGCGTCGACTCACTGCTGTCGATCGTGCAGATGCCGGCCGGCATTCCAGTCGCCACCCTGGCCATCGGCAAGGCCGGCGCGGTCAACGCCGCCCTGCTGGCCGCCAGCATCCTCGGTCACCAGCATCCGCAGTTCCATGCGGCGCTGAAGCAGTTCCGCCAGGAACAGACCGATACCGTGCTGAGCAATCCGGACCCGCGCGAGGCCTGAAGCCTATTCCATCAGGGGCTGCGACACGGTGCATTTGAACGCTGTCCGCTGCTCGGAATGCTCATTTACCGGCGTAAACTCCGCTTCCTGCGCTGCGGGCAGCGTTCAACTGCTTGGTCTCGCCACCTGCTGATAAAGGGGCTTTGTTATGAAAATAGGTGTGATCGGTGGCGGCCAGCTGGGCCGCATGATGGCCCTGGCGGGCACCCCGCTGGGCATGAACTTCGCTTTCCTCGACCCCGCGCCGGACGCCTGCGCCCAGGCGCTCGGCGAGCATATCCGTGCCGACTACGGCGATCAGGACCACCTGCGCCAGTTGGCCGACGAGGTCGACCTGGTCACCTTCGAGTTCGAGAGCGTGCCAGCCGAGACCGTGGCCTTCCTCTCGCAGTTCGTGCCGGTTTACCCGAGCGCGCAAGCCCTGCGCATCGCCCGCGACCGCTGGTTCGAGAAGTCCATGTTCCGTGAGCTGGGCATTCCCACCCCAGAGTTCGCCGATATCCAGTCGCAGGCTGACCTCGACGCCGCCGTGGCCAGCATCGGCCTGCCGGCGGTGATGAAGACCCGCACCCTGGGCTACGACGGCAAGGGCCAGAAGGTGTTGCGCAAGCCCGAAGACGTCAGCGGCGCCTTCGCCGAACTGGGCAGCGTGCCGTGCATCCTCGAAGGCTTCGTACCCTTCACCGGCGAGGTATCGCTGATCGCCGTGCGCGCCCGCGACGGCGAAACGCGCTTCTACCCGCTGGTGCACAACACCCACGACAGCGGCATCCTAGCCCTGTCCGTCGCCAGTACCGATCACCCGCTGCAGGCACTGGCCGAGGACTATGTTGGCCGCGTGCTGGACAAGCTCGATTACGTCGGCGTGCTGGCCTTCGAGTTCTTCGAGGTGGACGGCGGTCTCAAGGCCAACGAGATCGCCCCGCGCGTGCACAACTCCGGGCACTGGACGATCGAAGGTGCCGAGTGCAGCCAGTTCGAAAACCACCTGCGCGCCGTCGCCGGCCTGCCGCTGGGCTCCACCGCCAAGCTGGGCGAAAGCGCCATGCTCAACTTCATCGGTTCGGTGCCGCCGGTGGACAAGGTGATCAGCGTTGCCGACTGCCACCTGCACCATTACGGCAAGGCCTTCAAGGCCGGGCGCAAGGTCGGTCACGCCACCCTGCGGTGTGCCGACCGCGCCAGCCTGGACGCGCGTATCACCGACGTTCAGGCGTTGATCGCCGAAGGCTGACCGGCCGATTCGCAGCTAGACTCTTGAACGACGGCGGTCGTTCAAGAGCCCCCTCCATGAAACATCTTCTTTCCTTACTGCCTCTGCTCTTCGCATTGACCTGCATTGGCGCGGAAGAGGTGCTGCGCGTCGACTTTCGCGAACGGCCGCCGGAAATGCGTGCGGTCGACGGGCTGCCCAGCGGCCCCTTGATCAGCGTGCTGGAAACGGCCGCACACCGCGTCGGGATAGATCTGCTATGGCGTGAAGCCCCCTTCCTGCGCAGCCTCGACGACCTTCGCTCCGGGCGAGTCGACCTGGTGCCGCGCGTATTGCTCACTCAACAGCGGCTCGAGTACATCCATTTCCTGCCCAGCATCGGCAATCAGCAACTGAACGTTCGCTTCGTTGTGCGCCCGGGGGAAGAAGCCACACCGAGCCGCTACGAGGATCTGTACGATCTGTCCGTGGGCGTCAAACGCGGTACTGCCTATTTCGAGCCCTTCGACAGCGATGACCTGCTCGATCGTGCCTATGCCAGCGACGACGCGCAGTTGGCCGCGATGTTCCGCGCCGGGCGCCTGGACACCATCGCGATCCTCGACGCCGTACCGATGGAAGCGCAATTCCAGGCGATTAACTTTCGCGACTACAGCTACGCGAACTACACACACCGGCAGGTACTGGGCAACCATTTCGGCGCATCGCTGAAACGCTACCAGAGCGACCGGCGCGCACTCTACGACCGCCTGGGCGCTGAGCTCGAGCGCATGCGTGAGGAGGGCGAAGTGGCCCTGATCTACCGTCGCTATGGCGTTCTGCCACCAGGCCAGGCGAACTGATAGCCACATTGGCTTGTCCCATGACCAGCCTGCCGCACGAGCGGCACACATCAAGGAGACACGCCAATGGGCATTATCGGCACCCTCTTCATCGGCCTGATCGTCGGGTTGATCGCACGTTTTCTCAAACCCGGCGATGACAGCATGGGCTGGATCATGACCATCCTGCTCGGTATCGGCGGCTCCATAGCCGCGACTTATGGCGGCCAGGCACTGGGTATCTACGAAGCCGGACAGGCCGCCGGTTTTATCGGCGCAGTGATCGGCGCCATCGTTCTGCTGGTAATCTACGGTGCGATCAAGAAGGGCTGAAAGGCCCCGGTCAGGAGCCGACCTGTCGGCTCCTGGTTCACGCCGCCACGAGATGCCATACCCCATGCGCCACCTGCTGCTCGCCCTGTTTTTATTTACCGGCCTGGCCCACGCCGAACTGCCGGAAACCGACTGGCTCGACCTGATGCCCCCCGAAGACCGCAAGGCCCTCGAGGAAATGCCCGACATCAGTCACGACAGCCCTGAAGGCGACAGCACCTTCTACGGCGAAGGCGGCCTGCGTCAGCAGGACAAGGACCTGCCTGCGGTCATGTACTCCACCAAAACCGTCGCCGCACTCGACGGCAAGGCCATCCGCCTGGGGGGTTACCCGGTGCCGCTCGAGAACGACGAGAAAGGCAACAGCACGCTGTTCTTTCTGGTGCCCTACCCGGGCGCCTGCATCCATGTACCGCCACCGCCGCCCAATCAGCTGGTGCTGGTGCGCTATCCCAGGGGCATCCCGCTCGAGGATATCTACGCCCCACTGTGGGTCAGCGGCGAGCTCAAGGTGGAGCAGGTCAGCAACGACCTGGCCGACGCCGCCTATGCCATGGAAGCGGGCGAAGTCCGCCTGGTAACTGACGAAGACCTTTATTGAGCCGCCGCACATGAAAATCATCACGTTCCTGTTGCTGGGCCTGCTGTCCACCACTGCGCTGGCTCTGGAGCCTGGCGAGCGCCTGGCGCCCTGGACGCTGCTGGATCAGCATGACGCACCCTACACCCTCAACGATCAGGCCCGCGTCCTGCTGGTGGCGCGCGACATGGACGGCGCCAAAGTGGTCAACGCCGCCCTGGACGGCAAACCCAGGGGCTATCTGGAACAGCGCCAAGCGGTCTTCCTCGCCGATATCAGCCGCATGCCCGGCATCATCGCCAGCCTCTTCGCCCTGCCGAAGATGCGCGACTACAGCTACCGCATTCTCCTCGACCGCGATGCGCGCATCGCCCCGCGTTATCCGGCCGGTGAGGGCGAAGTGCTGTGGCTGCAGCTCGATGGTCTGCAGATCGTCTCGCAGCAGGTTTTCAGCCGCGCTGACGATCTGCGAAAAGCCCTGGAGGCACAAGCAAGCACTGACAGTCAGTGAAGAACCAGCAGGCCGCTAAATGCCTTTCGTAGGAGCCCCCTGGGCGAAGCTTCCGGTTTGGCGACGTACTTGCTATTCGCCGCGAGGCGCGGCTCCTACAGGTTCGATGTATCGGCACTGACCGTTAGCCCGCCAGCTCACTCGAAATACGCAACTCCAGGCGATGCCTTTCATCCGGCTTTAGCTGCACGACATCTTCCAGCACATTGGCCGTTTCGATACACAACATGTTCTGCCAGGCGTCATAGGGAAACTGCGAGAGTCGCCTGGCCTTGTCGACCCACGGATTCCACAGCACAGCCGAGCGCGAGCCACGGGCATCCAGATGGATGCGCCGGCCCCAGCCGGGGTCGATGATACTTAGCCGCGCGGGAGTATCGAGGTAGATGCGATCGGTCTCGGCGCTGAATCCCAGTTCGCTCTGCTGACGCAGCTCCTGCCAGTCCTGCAGGGTGTCTAGGTAGCGACAGGCCTGCAGCCCCTCGACGCTGGCCTGACGCACATCGCTGACGGCGAAGTAACTGTGCAGTGCCTGGCTCAGGGTCAGGAGCGTGTCACCGCGGTTATGGGTTTCCAGGCTCATGCTGAGGTCGTTCGCCAGACGCACGACGAAAGTCAGGCTGGCATCCCTGGGCCAACCCTCCAGTGGCTGATTGCGCGTGTCGTAGGTAAAGCGCAAGGTGACGGCGTGGTCTTCCTCATCGATGCCCAGCAACTCCCAGTCCAGCGCCCTCACCATGCCGTGGGCTGGCGCCTGCTCCTCCTGATAGTGCGCCTGCACCGCCTGCGGATTGCGCCGCAGGTCACCGAACCAGGGCCAGCACACCGGCACACCACCACGCACGCTTTGTCCACGCTGGTAGACCGCATCCGGGCTTAGCCAGATCAGCGGCGGCTGCTCGCCCTGCTGGTAACTGAGGATCTGCGCACCCTGCTGGGCCACCAGCAATTCGCTGTCAGTGGCACGGATGCGCCAGCAGACCAGTTGATCCAGTTCCACACGTTCGACTTGGGCGGTGCTCATGGCGACCTCTCGTTGAGATAGATGACAGACAGTGTGACAACGCAAAAAGCAAAACGCCCATCACAAGGACGGGCGTTTTGCCAAACCAGCCAGCAATGCTTACTTGCCGTAGACCTGTTCCGGCAGCCAGGTGATCAGCCCCGGGAAGATGTAGGCGATCACCAGCAGCAGAATCTGGATCAGGATGAACGGTACGACACCCTTGTAGATGGTGCTGGTCGGGATGCTCGCCGGCGTCACGCCGCGCAGATAGAACAGCGCGAAGCCGAATGGCGGAGTCAGGAAGGAGGTCTGCAGGTTCAGCGCGATCATCACGCCGAGCCAGATCGGGTCGAGGCCCATGGCCAGCAGCACCGGCCCGACGATCGGCACCACCACGAAGGTGATCTCGATGAAATCGAGGATGAAGCCGAGCAGGAAGATGACCAGCATCACCAGGAAGAACGCACCGAGCACGCCGCCTGGCAGTTGGGCGAACACGTCCTCGATCAGCACCTCACCGCCGAAGCCCCGGAACACCAGGGAGAACAGCGAGGCACCGATCAGGATCATGAAGACCATGGCACTGATTTCGGTGGTGCCGTAAGCCACTTCCTTGAGCTGACCGAAGTTCAGCTTGCCTTTGCTGAAAGCCAGCAACATGGCGCCCACGGCCCCCAGCGCGGCGGCCTCGGTCGGCGTGGCGTAGCCAGCGAGGATCGAGCCCAGCACCGCGCCAATCAGGATCAGCGGCGGGACCAGGGCTTTGATCAGCTTGCCCCACTCGATCGGACCCAGTTCTTCCTGGGGCAGCGCCGGTAGCTTCTTCGGCTGGAGGATGGCGACTGCGATGATGTAGACGATGTACAGACCAACCAGCAGCAGCCCGGGAATCAGCGCGCCGACGAACAGGTCACCGACCGACACGGTCTTCGGCGAGAAGATGCCCATCTTCAGCTGCGCCTGCTGATAGGCGCTGGACATCACGTCACCCAGCAACACCAGCACGATCGAAGGCGGAATGATCTGCCCCAGGGTGCCGGTAGCCGCCAGGGTACCGGTGGAAATGGCCGGGTCGTAACCACGGCGCAGCATGGTCGGCAGAGCCAGCAGGCCCATGGTCACCACGGTGGCACCGACGATACCGGTGGAAGCTGCCAGCAGAGCGCCAACCACGCACACGGAAATCGCCAGGCCGCCACGCAGGGTGCCGAACAGGCGTGACATGGACTCCAGCAAGTCCTCGGCCACCCGTGAACGTTCCAGCATCACGCCCATGAACACGAACAGCGGTACGGCGAGCATGGTCTGGTTGTTCATGATGCCGAACAGACGGTTCGGCAGAGCGCTGAGGTAACCGGGGTCGAAGGTGCCCGTGACGACGCCGATAGCGGCGAACAGCAGGGAAACGCCGGCCAGGGTGAACGCCACCGGGAAGCCGGCCATCAAGGCCACGCAAATACTGACGAACAGCAGAATCGCCATCAACTCAGCCATGTTTCACCTCCGGAGCCGGCAGGCGACCGCTGAAGACGTAGAGCGCCTTGATCATATTGGAAATACCTTGCAGTACCAGGCTGATGACCAGTACCAGGATGATGCTCTTCTGCAGATAGACGAACTTGAGGCCACCAGACTCGCTGGAAGCTTCCAAAGTCGACCAGGCGTTGCTGACGTAGTCCCAGCTGGCCCAGCCGAGGAACAGCGCGACCGGCAGCAGGAATAGCAGGTTACCGAGAATTTCCACCAGCGCCTGACGGCGGCCGCTGAACTTCTGGTAGAAGATATCCACGCGCACGTGACCGTTGCGCTGCAGAACCCAGGCCGCTGCGCCCATGAACACAAGTGCATGAGCGTAAAGCACCGCCTCCTGCAAGGCTGTCGCACCGATACCGAAACCGTAACGCAGTACCACGACGATGGCGGTACCGATCACCAGAAATACCGTCAGCCAGGCGCAGGCCTTGCCGAACCAGCTGTTGAGCGCATCGATCAGGTATGCGAGAGCGAGGGGAAATGAAGGCTTGTCGGACATAGTGAGTCCTTTATCGTTATGAGTGTAGGAGACAGGACAGCAAGCCGGTTGGCTGCACATCACGCCGCCCGCGTCCTTGTGAGCCGCAGGCCGGCGATTCTAGGCAGGCTACCGGTAATGCAGCAATGCCCGTACAACTTTAGTCGTAGTAGCTAGGCTTGTAGGTCACGACCCCCTATGTTATTCACGCCCGGTCTACCTTCGGCGATCCCGTGGTAAGACCAATACAACAAGAAGGAGCATTGCATGAAACGTCGCGACATACTCGCCGCAGCGGGCGTAGGCCTTGCAGCAACCGCACTGGCAGGCTGTAAAGAAGAGGCCAAGAGCGCCGCAGCACCCCAAGAGGGCTCGAGTTCCCAAACCTTCAACTGGAAGATGGTCACCTCCTGGCCGAAGAACTTTCCGGGCGTCGGCGTGGGGGCCGAGCGCTTCGCCAAGCTGGTCGATGAAATGAGTAACGGCCGCCTGAAGGTCAAGGTGTACGCAGCAGGTGAACTGGTACCGGCACTGGAAGTGTTCGATGCAGTCTCCCGCGGTACCGCCGAGATGGGTCACGGCGCACCGTACTACTGGAAAGGCAAGGTCCCGGCGGCCCAGTTCTTCTGCGCCTCGCCATTCGGCCCGAATGCCCAGGAAATGAACGCCTGGCTGCATCGTGGCGGTGGCCAGCAACTGTGGGAAGAAGTCTACAAACCATTCGGCGTCCTACCGATGGCCTGTGGCAACACCGGCGTGCAGACCGCTGGCTGGTTCAACAAGGAAATGAACTCGGTCGAAGACTTCAAAGGTCTGAAGATGCGTACCCCTGGCCTGGGCGGCGAAGTGCTGACCAAGATGGGCGGCACCGTGGTCAACATGCCGGCCGGTGAAATCTTCACCGCCATGCAGACTGGCGCCATCGACGCCACCGAGTGGATCGGCCCATACAACGATCTGGCCCTCGGCCTGCACAAAGCAGCCAAGTATTACTACACCCCAGGCTGGCAGGAGCCGAGCGTTCTGTTCGAGCTGGACGTCAACATCAAGGCCTGGGAAACCCTGCCTGCGGATCTGCAAGCCATCGTTCGCGCCGCCGCCCGTGACGTCAACGGTGACATGCTCGACGACTACAACGCCAAGAACATGGAGGCCATGGAGCAACTCAAGGCCGACGGCGTGGAAGTTCGCCGCCTGCCGGACGAAGTCCTGGCCCGCCTGAAGGAAGTGGCGGCCGAAGTGGTCGATGCCAGCGCAGCGGCCGACCCGGCAGCAACCAAGGTGTGGGAACACCAGAAGGCCTACCTCAAGCGCCTTTACGAATACGCGGAAAGCAACGAGAAGGATATCTACAACATCCGCGGCTGATCGCTCAGCAAAACAAAACGCCGGCTTCTAGCCGGCGTTTTCGTTACTGCAATTCGCGTTTGCGCTGGGTAAGCGTCAACCGCGACGCGGCGGCACCGGGCGAGTGCGACCACTGCCGTCGATGGCGACGAACACGAACACCGCTTCGGTGACCTTGCGCCACTCGTTGGACAGCGGATCATCGCTCCACACCTCGACCATCATCTGAATCGAACTGCGGCCGATCTCCAGTGCCTGGGTGTAGAACGAGAGCTGGGCGCCCACCGATACCGGTACCAGAAAAGCCATGCGATCGATGGCGACGGTCGCCACACGGCCACCTGCGACCTTGCTCGCCATTGCGGTGCCGGCGAGATCCATCTGCGATACCAGCCAGCCACCGTAGATATCCCCGAAACCATTGGTCTCGCGCGGCAACGCGGTGATCTGCAGGGCGAGGTCACCCTGGGGAATCGGGTCTTCCTGTTCGTAGTCGTTCATCGGTTCGAGACTCGCGGCGCGGTTGTTGTTCTGGGCGCGGAACCCGCATGGCACACGGGCGCAACGAGTATACCGACTGTGCAGTCGACGAGCGACCACTCTGGCAGGACGCAAAACCGCACAGCCCATGTCGGATCGTGCAAAACGCACGACAGGCCAAACCTCGTTCGGGCAGTATGCCTGCCCACCTGGCACCCCAGAAAAACATAAACAACTGATTTTTAGGGATTTTATATAAGAAAACAGCCTGGCACGGGTGCTGCAATGTTCCCAGTGGGTGGCCGGTCATGCACCGGTTGCAATGCAGAACAAGGAAGAGACGGATAACGAGCCATCCGCCTCCAACGCAACAGGAGAATCGCCATGTGGACAGTTGCTCTGGTGCTCACCACCTTGCTGCTTCTGCTCAGCCTGACGCTCGCCAGCGTTGTACTGATTGGTCAGACCCTGTGCGCGAGCCGCAATACCGCCGAGCTGGAGCTGCCCACGGGCGCTGCGCCCCAGCCTGTGGACCCGAGCAATGCGCAAGACCCCTGGCCTGCCTGGGCCATTACCCACTGATCCATCGAGGAGAAACACCATGCTTAGTTGGGCAGTCACTTTCCTGATCATCGCCATCATCGCCGCTGTACTGGGCTTCGGTGGCATCGCTGGCACCGCTGCAGGTATCGCCAAGATTCTATTCGTGGTGTTCCTGGTGCTATTCATCGTCTCGTTCGTCATGGGCCGTCGCCCGCGTCTTTAGGGAGAGATAGATGCAGTCGATTCACGCCATTGCCGCCGCCCTGCTGATGGGCGGCGCCCTGGCGGCTCAGGCCGCCGACCGTTTCCATCCAGGCGAGTTGCTGACCAGCAACACCGAGTACCGCCAAGCCTGGCAGGACCTGGTAAAAGATGAAGAGCGCCTGCCGGAGTGGCTGATCAATCTCAGCGGCCTGTCTACTCCCATGCAGGCAGTGGAAGCCGACAGTGATCGCTACCTGGTCGGCCAGGTCTGCGAAGCGCACAGATGTTTCGGGCAGCGCGCCTATGTCGCCTTCGAATGGGAAGACGATGAAGCCTACGCGCTGTATGTGCAGGTGCCCGATGGCCTGCCCGAGGATCGTGCGCCCAGTGAACACGCCAGCCTGCGCTGGTTGGGCGACCCGGACGAGGAGGTCCAGCAGATGCTGATGGAACAGCTGCGCAGCGATCCCAACTGGTACTAGACATAGTGCCCGCTTATCGAGGCAGGGAAGCGACCTGACCGCCGAAGGACCACGTAACGGCAGGTTGCCGGACGTCCCATGGAATGGGGCGACGCGTTATCATCCCCCGCCAGAACGACGAGGGGGTACGGCATGCTCAATGGCCTGTGGCTGAGTTTTTTTCTGGTGGCAGCGGTCGCGGGCTTCTCCCGCTGGCTGATCGGCGATGACCCAGCGGTGTTCGGCGCCATGGTCGAGAGCCTGTTCGCCATGGCCAAGCTGTCGGTGGAAGTGATGGTGCTGCTGTTCGGCACCATGACCCTGTGGCTCGGCCTGCTGCGCATCGCCGAGCAAGCCGGCCTGGTGGATGCCCTGGCCCGCGTGCTGGGCCCACTGTTCGCACGTCTGATGCCAGAAGTACCGCGCGGCCATCCGGCGCTCGGGTTGATCACCATGAACTTCGCCGCCAACGGCCTGGGTCTGGACAATGCCGCCACGCCCATTGGGCTCAAGGCCATGCGCAGCCTGCAGGAGCTGAACCCGGACAAGCTCACCGCGAGCAACGCGCAGATTCTCTTTCTGGTGCTCAATGCCTCGTCGCTCACGCTACTGCCGGTTTCCATCTTCATGTATCGCGTCCAACAGGGTGCTGCCGACCCGACTCTGGTGTTCCTGCCCATCCTGCTGGCAACCAGTGCCTCGACCCTTGTCGGCTTGCTCTCGGTAGCGCTAATGCAGCGCCTGCGCCTGTGGGATCCGGTGGTACTGGCCTACCTGATCCCAGGGGCGCTGCTGCTCGGTGGCTTCATGGCCCTGCTCGCCGGCCTCAGCGCCACCGCTCTGGCGGCGCTGTCATCGTTGCTCGGCAATCTGACCCTGTTCGGCGTGATTCTGGCCTTCCTGGTGGTCGGCGCACTGCGCAAGGTCAAGGTCTACGAGCAGTTCATCGAAGGCGCGCGCGAAGGCTTCGATATCGCCAAGAGCCTTCTGCCATATCTGGTGGCGATGCTCTGCGCAATCGGCGTGCTGCGGGCTTCCGGCGCCCTCGAGTTCGGCCTCGACGGCATCCGCTGGATGGTGGAAACCTTCGGCTGGGACACCCGTTTCGTCGATGCGCTGCCCACCGCCCTGGTCAAGCCGTTCTCCGGCAGCGCAGCGCGCGCCATGCTGATCGAGACCATGCAGACCCATGGCGTGGACAGCTTCCCTGCGTTGGCTGCGGCAACCGTTCAGGGCAGTACGGAAACCACTTTCTACGTGCTGGCGGTTTACTTCGGCGCAGTGGGTATCCAGCGTGCTCGCCACGCCGTCGGCTGTGCTCTGCTGGCGGAGCTGGCGGGAGTGATCGCAGCGATCACCGTCACCTACTGGTTCTTCGGCTGATTGTCTTCGGGCTGGGGCGCTCAGTTGGCGCCGAACCCCAGCTTGTCACCCGCCCAGCTCAGCAACGGATCGGTGTGCTGGTATTCACGCAACGCCAGCAGCTTGGGCGCGATGAACGCCTCGAAGTCCTCGGGCTGCTCGAAGTACACCCCGGTGAAGATGGTGAACATCGACTTGTTGCCGACTGTGGCATAGAACAGGTTGCCCACCGGCTCACCGTCCTGGGTCAGCAGCTTGAGGCTGGCGCGACTGGCCAGCTTGGTTTCCAGTGGCAGATCCTGCTGCACCAACCCGCTGTCACGCAGGCCGAACGAGGCGCCGAAGGTCTCGGCGTAGCTGGTCATCAGGGCATCTCCGGCGCGCGGGTAGAGCGAGACGCCGCTGTAGAGATAGAACCAGTCGCTGCCCTCGCTCTCGAAACTGAGGTCGATGCTGCGCGCAGCGTAGGTCACCAGCTTTTCGTAGCGCCCCTCGTCCGGCGCCTCGTAAGCGGCAAAATCCTCACCGCTGAGCAGCAAGCGACGCTCCTCGGCGAGTGGCGGTTCGTTGTCGATGCAGCCGCCGAGCGACAGCGCGACGAACAACACCAGCATCATCCTGAACATGACTATCCTCCCTGAATAAGCGTGGCCAGCTTGCCTGATCCACGCCTTGGTGGCCAGCCGCAACCCTCATGGCTGTGCGCGGTGCCACACCCTCCGTCCGCCTGGCGTAAATCGCCACGGCCGCTGGCGACTTCCGCCATTGTCAGCCGACGGTCGCCCGCCTAGCCTGACGCCGGGTAAAAACAATAACCACCAGGCCCGTTTATCCAAAGGGCCGCGTCCGTCGCGCCGGGGCTCTTCCGGCAATCGAACGGACCAGGGCGGACATCAGCGTCCGCCGGGAGACCGTCATGCGCGTTCTGATCACCGGTGCAGCCGGCTTCATCGGCCATCAGTTGCTCGACGAACTGGCCATTCAGCACCCCGAATGGACGCTTATCGCCGCAGACATACGCCCCCTCGCCAGCCAAGGGCTGAAAGCCAACGTCGAGCCGGTGCTGCTGGACATGGGTCGCCCGGCGCAGGTGCGCGCCTGCATCAGCGGCTGGAAACCGGACGCCATCGTCCACCTGGCCACGGTAATACGCCCACCGCGCGATATGACCGAAGCCCACCTGCACGCCATCGAGGTCGGTGGTACCCAGTGTCTGGTGGATAGCGCACTCGCCAACGGCGTACGCCAACTGATAGTTGCCAGCTCCGGCGCAGCCTACGGCTACGCCGCAGACAATGCCGAATGGATCGACGAAGACCAGCCGCTGCGCGGCCACCCATATTTCGCCTACGCCAAGCACAAACTGGAGATCGAACAATTTTTGGCGCGCTGCCGCGAGGAACATCCGCAACTGCGTCAACTGGTGCTACGCCCCGGCACCATCCTTGGCAAACGTCTGAACAACCCGATCAGCGACCTGTTCAAGAAGCGTACGGTGCTCGGCGTGCTCGGCCACACCAGCCGTTTCGTGTTCATCTGGGAGCAGGATGTGATCAGCATCATCCGTCAGGGCCTGGAAGAGAACCGAGAAGGCATCTACAACCTGGCCGGCGATGGCGCGTTGAGCCTCAAGGAAATCGCCGAGATCCTCGGCAAACCCTACCGGCCGCTACCGGCGTCGCTGCTCAGCGGCGCACTGCGCCTGCTCAAGCCACTGGGACTGAGTCAGTACGGCCCGGAGCAACTGGATTTCCTGCGCTACCGCCCCGTGCTGACCAACCAGCGCCTGAAGGAGGAATTCGGCTACCAACCGCGCTATTCGAGCCGCGAAGCCTTCTTCGCCTTCCTCACCGCCCAGGGCATCAGCTACCACTCAAGCGAAAACCGACCTTGAGTTCGACCTGGTAGTGCGCCACCTTGCCATCGACG
This sequence comes from Pseudomonas chaetocerotis, assembly GCF_015712105.2. NCBI lineage: Bacteria > Pseudomonadati > Pseudomonadota > Gammaproteobacteria > Pseudomonadales > Pseudomonadaceae > Pseudomonas > Pseudomonas chaetocerotis. The sequence goes on along the minus strand of NZ_JACFYX020000002.1, from coordinate 312,581 downwards.
ATATGGCCACGGGTGTCGATGACTTCGAACCAGTCCATATTGCGCACGCTCTTGGCACATTCGGCCAGGGCGTTCTGAATGGCATCCTCGATGCTGATCTTGGAAGTGCCGACGATTTCGATCTTCTTGTAGGTGCGATGGTCGGACATGTCGTTGCTCCATGGTGGCTTTACTACCAGCCTAGACCAGCGGCCAGAGCACGCGCCGAAATGACCTAAACCCGTAGCTCGTGCTCCAGCCAGTGCGCCAATTGCTGAGCGCGGCCATCACGCACGCGTCCCGGCACCCACAGCGCCAGCCGCGCAGCGGTTTCGACGAAGCCCCAGGGCGCGACCAGGCGGCCGGCGGCCAGGTCGTCGGCCACCAACGGCTGCGGCGCGATGGCCACGCCCAGGCCGGCAGCAGCCGCCTCCAGCAGGTAGTAGAGATGCTCGAAACCCTGGCCCTGTTGCAGCCGCGCCAACTCCAGGCCCTGCGCCGTGGCCCACTGCGGCCAGGCCTGGGGACGCGAGGCGGTGTGCAGCAGCGGTTCGTCGAGCAGCGCCACGGCGGGCGCATTGCGCAAATACGCATAGCCGGCAAAGCGCGGGCTCAGGACCGGTCCGATGCGTTCGATATCAAGCTCATGCACCTGCATGTCCGCCGGCCAGGGCGGCGCGGCGAAGCACAGGGTGGCGTCCACCCCGGGGCGGCGCGGATCCAGCTCGCCCTCACTGGCCGATAGCTGCAGGCGCAGCTCCGGCAGCTCGCGATTGAGGCGATCCAGGCGCGGGATAAACCAGCGTGCCAGCAGGCTGCCAGGGCAAGCGAGGACGAAGGGTGCATCATCCTGGCGCTGGCGCAACTCGGCACAGACGCCTCGCAGGCGCTCGAAGGCATCGCTTGCAGCATCGCGCAAACGCATGCCGGCATCGGTGAGTTTCACGCCGCGACCGTCCTTGTCGAACAGACTGACACCAAGCTGTTCTTCCAGCGCACGAATCTGCCGACTGATCGCACCATGGGTAACGTGCAGTTCCTCGCCCGCACGGCTGACACTCTGCAGGCGAGCTGCGGCCTCGAAGGCGCGCAGGGCATTCAACGGAGGAAGTTCTCGACTCATTGACTTGTGACTTTTCCTGACATGTCAGAGCAATCTAATCGCTTTTCAGCCTGCCCGCCAGAGGTAGAATGACGCCATTGTTCACACCTCCCCCCCCAGCCTCTCTCCCAGCGGGCGAGGGGAGCCAAAGCAGGAGCTCGACCATGACCTCATTTCGCACCGGCCCCGACGCTCGCGGCCTGTTCGGTCGCTTCGGCGGCCAGTTCGTCGCCGAAACCCTGATGCCGCTGATCAACTCGCTGGCCGCCGAATACGAGAAGGCCAAAAACGATCCAGCCTTTCTCGACGAGCTGGCCTACTTCCAGCGCGACTACATCGGCCGCGCCAGCCCGCTGTATTACGCAGAACGCCTGAGCGAACACTTCGGCGGAGCGAAGATCTACCTCAAGCGCGAAGACCTGAACCATACCGGCGCGCACAAGATCAACAACTGCATCGGCCAGATCCTGCTGGCCAAGCGCATGGGCAAACAACGCATCATCGCCGAGACCGGCGCCGGCATGCACGGCGTGGCCACCGCCACCGTGGCCGCGCGCTTCGGCATGCAGTGCGTGGTGTACATGGGCACCACCGACATCGACCGCCAGCAGGCCAACGTCTTCCGCATGAAGCTGCTCGGCGCCGAGGTAATCCCGGTCACTGCCGGCACAGGCACCCTCAAGGACGCCATGAACGAAGCCCTGCGCGACTGGGTGACCAACGTCCACAACACCTTCTACCTGATCGGTACCGCCGCCGGCCCGCATCCGTACCCGGCCATGGTGCGCGACTTCCAGTCGGTGATCGGCAACGAAGTGCGTGAGCAGATTCTCGAGAAAGAAGGGCGCCTGCCCGACTCGCTGGTGGCCTGCATCGGTGGCGGTTCCAACGCTATCGGCCTGTTCCACCCCTTCCTCGACGACAGCGCGGTGCAGATCGTCGGCGTCGAAGCGGCCGGTCACGGCGTCGATACCGGCAAGCATGCAGCGAGCATGGCCGGAGGCGCGCCGGGCGTGCTGCACGGCAACCGCACCTTCCTGCTGCAGGATGACGACGGCCAGATCACCGATGCCCACTCCATTTCCGCCGGCCTCGATTACCCCGGCGTCGGCCCGGAACACGCCTGGTTGCATGAGATCAAGCGCGTCGAGTATGTGCCGATCAGCGATGACGAAGCCCTCGAAGCCTTCCACCAGTGCTGCCGCCTGGAAGGCATCATTCCGGCCCTGGAAAGCGCCCACGCGCTGGCCGAAGCCTTCAAGCGCGCACCCAAGCTGCCCAAGGATCACCTGATGGTGATCAACCTGTCCGGTCGTGGCGACAAGGACATGCAGACCGTGATGCACCACATGCAGGACAACCAGGAGAAGCACGCATGAGCCGCCTGCAGAACCGTTTCGCCGAACTCAAGCAGGAAAACCGTGCCGCGCTGGTGACTTTCATCACTGCCGGTGACCCCGACTACGCCACCTCGTTGAGCATCCTCAAGGGTCTGCCGGACGCCGGCGCCGACGTGATCGAGCTGGGTATGCCTTTCACCGACCCGATGGCCGACGGCCCGGCCATCCAGCTCGCCAACATCCGCGCGCTGGCCGGCAAGCAGGGTATGCAGCAGACGCTGCAGATGGTTCACGAATTCCGCACCGGCAACCAGAGCACGCCGCTGGTGCTGATGGGCTACTACAACCCGATCTTCGTCTACGGTGTCGAGCGTTTCATCGCTGACGCCAAGGCCGCTGGCGTCGACGGCCTGATCGTGGTCGACCTGCCGCCAGAGCACAACGACGAACTGTGCGAGCCGGCGCAAGCCGTTGGTCTGGACTTCATCCGCCTGACCACCCCGACCACCGACGACGATCGCCTGCCCACCGTACTGGCTGGCAGCTCCGGCTTTGTCTACTACGTATCGGTGGCGGGCGTGACCGGTGCTGGCGCAGCGACCATGGACCATGTCGAGGAAGCCGTCGCGCGCCTGCGTCGCCACACCGACCTGCCCCTGTGCATCGGCTTCGGCATCCGTACCCCGGAGCACGCGGCAGAAGTGGCCAGGCGCGCCGAGGGCGCGGTGGTTGGCTCGGCGCTGATCGACAAGATCGCCGAGGCGAAAAGCCCGCAACAGGCCATCGACGGCGTACTCGGTCTGTGCCGCGAGCTGGCCGAAGGGGTGCGTGGCGCGCGGCGCTGATCGCAAGCCCCCCAAAAAACCGCTGCCCTATCGCAAGGTGCAGCGGTTTTTTCGTTACGGCGTCAGTCGTCTACTCACCCGCACGCTTGAGTAACTGCTTGCAACGCTCGGACAAGTGCACCACACGCAGGTGCTTGCCGGCGCGCTCGTAGCGCTCGCGCAGGGTTTTCAGCGCGGCGATGGCCGAGTAGTCAACGAAGCTCAGGTGGCGGCAGTCGAGAGTCACCTGTTGCGGGTCGTCGGCGGGCTCGAACTGCGCGAGGAAGGTGGTACAGGAGGCGAAGAACAATGTGCCGTGCGCACGGTACAGCTTGCTGCCATCGGCCTGCATATCGCTGTCGGCGTAAAGCTCACGGGCATGCTGCCAGGCGAAGTTGAGCGCAGCGATGACGATGCCGCAGAGCACCGCCGTTGCCAGGTCGGTGGCCACCGTGATGGCGGTCACCGCGATGATCACCAGCACGTCGTTGGCCGGCACCTTGCCGGCCACGCGCAGCGAACCCCAGGCGAACGTCTGCTGCGCCACCACGAACATCACGCCGACCAGCGCGGCCAGCGGGATGCGCTCGATCAGTGGCGAGAGAAACAGCACGAAGAGCAGGATCATCACCCCGGCGACGACACCAGACAGCCGCCCGCGCCCACCCGAGCCGAGGTTGATAACGGTCTGGCCGATCATCGCGCAGCCGCCCATGCCACCGAACAGGCCGGACGTCATGTTGGCCACCCCGAGCGCCACGCACTCGCGATCCGGGTGGCCGCGCGTGGCGGTGATTTCGTCGGTGAGATTCAGGGTCAGCAGGGTTTCCAGCAGGCCGACCAGAGCCATCAGCACGGCGTAGGGGGCGATGATGACGAGGGTTTCCAGATTCCAGGGAATGTCCGGCCACACCAGGCTCGGCAGGCCGCCGGCAATCTGCGCCATGTCGCCGAGGGTATGAGTCGGCAGATCCATCAGGTAGACCAGCGCGCCGATCCCGAGGATTGCGACCAGCGCCGGCGGCACGGCGCGGGTCAGGCGTGGCAGCAGATAGACGATGAGCATGGTCAGCGCCACCAGCCCGAGCATCAGGTACAAGGCGTTGCCTTGCAGCCAGTGGCCGTCGTGCTGGAAGTGCTCGAACTGGGCCAGGGCGATGATGATCGCCAGGCCGTTGACGAAGCCCAGCATCACCGGATGCGGCACCATGCGGATCAGCTTGCCCAGGCGCAGCAGGCCGAACGCCAGCATGATCAGGCCGCCGAGCAGCACCGTGGCCAGCAGGTACTGCACGCCGTGCTGTATCACCAGCGCGACGATCACCACCGCCATCGAGCCGGCCGCGCCGGAGATCATCCCCGGTCGGCCACCGAACAGGGCGGTGAGGGTGCAGATGATGAAGGCGCCGTACAGGCCCATCAGCGGGTTGACCTGGGCCACCAGGGCGAAGGCGATGCACTCGGGTACCAGGGCGAAGGACGAGGTCAGGCCGGCCAGCAGGTCGGCGCGTAGGCGTGCGGGTTTCATGAGCGGGCGTGTGAACAGGCAAAAGGGCGCGCATGTTAGCGCCCGAAGCAAGTTGCCGTCATGCGCTCAGAGATGACCGGGGGATCAGCAACCTGGTCCATACCCCGTGTATGCATGACAATCACAGAGCAGAGGCTCTGTCAGGCATCGCTTACCGATACAAAGCGCACAGCGGCTCGATCTTGTCGCCTTTGACGTAGGAGAAATTCAGCTTGAGGCCTTCGATCTCCATGCCCAGCTCCATGGTCTTGGCATTGAAAGCCAGGACCTGCAGATCGAAGCTCTGATAGGGCGAAGTGATGTGGATGGTCTGGCCATCCTCGCTGAGGCGATAGTCGGAGACTTCCACCTCCTGCTCGCCCGGCGTTGCGCAGTTGAACGGATGCAGGTCACTCTTGCCGTCGGCCTTGAACTCGACGACGTTGGCGATACCGTTGTTCAGCGGCGTCATGGCCCAGATGCCGAGCAATTGGTCCTGGCTTTCGATCGTGGCGGCACTGGCCTCGCTCGACAATAGGGCGAACAGGGGAACACACAGCAGTTTCTTCATGGGATTTCCTTATCGGATGATGAGACACGTCCACAGACGGACATGCGCGGCGCCGATGCTACCTGTATCCAGCAAAGCCGGACACGAAGGGAGCCACACTCCGGCAGCCCGACACATATTCTGCAACAAGGAGCCCCGCCATGAACAAGAACCTGCTGATTACCGGTGCCAGCCGCGGTATCGGTCGCGCCACCGCCCTGCTGGCCGCTGCTGGCGGCTGGACGGTCGGGGTGAACTACCGCAGCGACCGCGCCGCCGCCGATGAGGTGGTGGCACAGATCGAAGCGATGGGCGGCAAAGCCCTCGCCCTGCCTGGCGATGTCGCCAACGAGGACGATGTGCTGCGCCTGTTCGAGACCATGGACAAATTCGGTCCGCTGCACGGCCTGGTGGTCAATGCCGGCATCGTCGCCCCACCCATGCCGCTGCTGGAGATGAGCGGCGAGCGCTTGCAGCGGATGTTCAACGTCAACGTGCTGGGTAGCTATCTCACCGCACGCGAGGGCGCCCGGCGCATGGCCCGCAATCACGGTGGCGAAGGTGGCTCCATGGTGCTGGTGTCTTCGGTGGCCGCCAGCCTGGGCGCGCCCTTCGAGTATGTCGACTATGCCGGCGCCAAAGGCGCGATGGATGTACTGACCCTCGGCCTGGCCAAGGAATTGGGCGGCGAGGGCGTACGGGTCAATGCCGTGCGCCCGGGACTGATCGATACCGAGATCCACGCCAGCGGCGGCCAACCGGACCGCGCCGAGCGCCTGGGCAAGGCGACACCGCTGGGCCGCCCCGGACGTGCCGAGGAAGTCGCCGAAGCCATCGTCTGGCTGCTCGGTGACAAGGCCAGCTACACCACTGGCGCGCTGATCGATATCGCTGGCGGGCGCTAGCTCTTAACGAAGGGACATCGAGCGAAACCGCAATATCCCTCTATCGCGCCCCCTCATAGCGGGAGGCATCTGCCAGGCGATCCGCCAACCAGCATCATTACGCAAATGAGAAGCAATGCTATTATATGCGCTTTGAACAATCAGGTGCTCTCTTGGCTCAGCCCCAACATGCCCCATGCCGGTATTCGCTGGAGGACCTCCGCCAGTTGGGCCGGCGTCATCATGTGCATTACAGCCTGATTGGCGCACAGCACGAGGATAATCCCTGCGTGATGCAGGGCTACATCAGCGAGCAGGAAACCAGCCTGGGCATGACGCTGGTCAGCTCTCAGGTACAAACCTTCCAGGGTTACCAGGCTCAGTCATTCAGCTCTCCCAGCCTGACCATGATCGTCCTGCTGGAGGGACAGGCTCAGCTCGCCGGCCCCACCGTCATCACCCTCTCGCCTGGTCATGGCGTCATCATGCTCGGCCAGGAAGAGCCCGGTCAGACGGCTCGGCATCACGCTCATCACAACTTGCGCGGCCTCAACCTGTCCATCGGCAACATCGATGACCTGGCAGACGAGAACCTGGCGGATCAGCTACGCGGCCCCCTGCAACGCCGCAGCGCCTGCACCCTACGCTGGACCATCCCCGCAAGCCTGCACCAGGGTTTGCAGGCCCTGGCCTGCGAACAGTCGCAAGGCTGCCTGCAACGGCTCTTGAACGAGGGCCTGGCACTGCAACTGTTGGCGCACGGCTTGAGCGCCATTGGCACTCATGAGCGCGACACCCCCTCGCTCAATCCACGTGATCGGGCCCTGCTGGAACGGGTTCGCGATTACCTGCATCAAGAGCCTGGAGCCGAGCACAGCCTGCACCAGCTGGCACAACTGGCGTGCATGAGCCCCAGCTCTCTGCGCCAGAAGTTCCAGCACGCCTATGGCGTCAGCGTCATGGCCTACCTGCGCCGGCGCCGCATGGAGCTGGCCAGGCAATACCTCGAACAGGGTTGGCGAGTTCAGGACGCCGCCCACTATGTTGGCTATCGCCACGCCAGCAATTTCGCCACCGCGTACCGGCACCATTTCGGTGTTTCTCCCCGCGAGTCGATCTAGCAGGACATCACCCCCAACACCGTCGTTCCTGCCCTGGCATCCAGCATAGGAACACTGGCATCCGGCAAAAGTGGACCCTCAAGTAAATGTGAATAATTCGCATGAACAAATTACTCCCAAAAGGTCCCTGCAATGTCGAAGTGTTCGATCTTCCCCCTCACGCCGCTAGCCTCGGTGATGTGCAGCGCATTGCTGGCCGCCGCAATGGCACCCCTGACGGCCGGGGCAACGCCACAAGGGGATTTCGATGACAACGGCGCGAACGAGGCCAGCCTGACGCTGCCGGCGATGAATGTGCATGGCAAGCAGCTGCCGCAGTCGGGAACCGAGGGCACGGGCAGCTACACCACCGGCAGCATGTCCACCGCCGTAGGCCTGCCGCTATCGATACGCGAGACGCCACAATCGGTGAGCGTCGTTACCCGCCAACAGATCGAAGATCGCGGCCTGCGTGACACGGCGGCGGTTCTCGCCAGCGCTCCGGGTATCTCGATGAGCCGCAGCGACAGCAATCGGGTGTCGTTTTCCGCACGCGGGTTCGACATCGACAACTTCCAGTTCGATGGATTGGCTTCGCCGATCAACAACTTCTGGAACTTCGGCGCCACCGATATCGATTCGGCGATCTATGATCGCGTCGAGGTGGTACGCGGCTCGACGGGATTGCTGACCGGCGCCGGCAACCCCTCGGCTGCGGTCAACTTCATACGCAAGCGCCCATTGCCGGAGTTCGCCATAGGCGGCTCGCTCGGCATCGGACGTTGGCATCAGCGCCGTGGCGATATCGATATCTCCACCCCGCTCAGCGCTGACGGTCGAATCGCTGCCCGGGTGGTGGCGGCCTACTCCGAGCGCGACACCTTCATCGACCACCAGAGTTACGACAGTGAAACACTGTACGGCGTGATCAGCGCGGAGCTGACCCCAAGCACGCAGCTGACTTTGAGCCTCGAACACCAGAAGAACGATACCGACGGCATGGGCGCCGGCGTTCCAATGTTCTACGCCGACGGATCGCGCACCAACTTTGGCCGCTCCACGGCCAACAACACCAAGTGGTCGTACTTCGGTACCGAGTCGAACACCGCCTTCGTCGATCTCGAGCACCAGCTGGACAACGACTGGAAGCTGCGCGCGGCCTACAGTCGTACCGAGGCCGATTACACCATGCGCTACCTGTTCCGCGGCGGTTATCCAGACCGGGACAACGCCGGCATGAGCGCCAGCTTCCTCAAGTACGACGGTGAGCGCACCCGCGACGATTGGCACCTGACCAGCAGCGGACAATTCGAGCTGCTGGGGCGCACTCACGAAGCCGCGTTCGGCTGGATGAGCATCGACGACGATCTGCAGATGGACCAGTACCTGCCGGTGCCAGGTACCGCGCCGATTGCCGACTCGAGACTGGACTGGACCAACGGCGACATCGCCGAACCCGTCTGGTCGAACGTTCGGGCCAACGGTGACCGAACCGATATTCGCCAGACTGGCGGCTACGCAGTGACACGCCTGTCGCTCGCCGACCCGCTGCATCTGATTCTGGGTGCTCGCGTCAGCACCTGGAAAATCGAACAGAACTACTTCGGCACCCAGCGCAACTATCGCTATAGCGATGAGGTCACGCCCTATGCCGGCCTGGTCTACGACCTCGATCAGACCTACAGCCTGTACACGAGCTACACCAGCATCTTCAAGAACCAGACGCAAAGGGCGCCGGATGGCAGCTTCCTCGAGCCAGTCACCGGCGACAGCTACGAAGCCGGGATCAAGGCAGGCTATCTGGGAGGCCGGCTCAATGCTGCCTTGTCGGTCTATCGCACCAAACAGGAGGGCCTGGCCGAAGCCATTCCCGATACCTTCCTGACCGCCGACCCCAGCCAGCAGGCTTACAAGTCCGGCGAGGGCGCGGTGGTCGATGGCTTCGACCTGGAGCTGAGCGGCGCGCTGAGTGAGGTGTGGAACCTATCCACCAGCTACACCCACTTCATTGCCCGCAATGCCGAAGGCAAGGCGATCAACACCACCCACCCGCGCACGCAGTTCAAGCTCTTCACCACCTACCGGCTGGACGGTGCATTGAGAGACCTGACCCTGGGCGGTGGAACGACCTGGCGCAGCGGCATCTCCCGCGCCAACACCGGCAGCCCCAACGGCCCGGTGGACGTGAGCGCAGGCAGCTACGTCCTGGTCGATCTGATGGCCAAGTACCAGATCAGCGAGCACATCACGGCGACCGCCAACCTCAACAACGCCTTCGACAAGAAGTATCTGGAGCAGATCGGTTTCTACAGCCAGCTCTGGTATGGCGAGCCGCGCAACCTGCAACTGACCCTGAGCGCGAGATTCTGAGCAGCAGCGGTCACGTCGTCATAGGCCCGGACCTGCCGGGTGTTCGTGATCAGCGCCAGGCTCAATCCCAGCGTGGCGCGAAGCCCGGGTTGGCGACACGCTCGCCGCGATCCAGCGTGGCGATAGCGGCCATGTCCGCCTCGCTCAGGCGCAGTTCGGCGGCAGCCAGGTTCTCGCGCTTGGTCGAGGACGGAATCACCGCATACCCCTGCTGCAACGACCAGGCCAGGGCAACCTGCGCCGGGCTGGTGCCATGGGCAGCGGGATGCGCTGGATATCCGGCTCGGCCAGCACCTTGCCATAGGCCAGCGGCATGTAGCCGGTCAGATGAATCCCCTGCTGCCGGGCGAAGTCCACCAGCTTGCGGTTCTGCAGCAGCGGATGCTTTTCCACCTGGTTGGTGGCGATCTCATCCTTCTCCACTGCCTCGATGGCCTGGCGTAAATGAGCGATGGTGAAGATGGATGGCCGATCAGCAGACCGACGCTGGGACTGAGTGGTTCGGCCTGACTCAGTGGGTAAAAATTGCAGGCCCAAGGCAAAGGGCGAGCAGCAGGCAGGCTTGATGGAGAGCAGTATCCGCGCCAGACTCATGCGGAAAACCTATCAAACCCGCAAACACCTTTGACTGAAGGTCAGCAATGAAGACCAGCCTGGAAGAAATGCTCGCCTTCACCAACGTGGTCGACTGCGGTTCGATCAGTGCCGCCGCCGAGCAGCTCGAACAAACTGCGTCCGGCGTCAGCCGTGCCCTCAGCCGGCTGGAGGAAAAGCTTGCCGTCACCTTGCTACGCCGCACCACCCGGCGCCTGGAGCTGACCGAGGAGGGCGAGATATTCCTGGCCCAGGCGCGGCGCATCCTCGCCAGTGTCGAGGATGCGGAGGAGCAGATGACCCTGCGCCGCCACGCACCGGCCGGGCGCCTGCGAATCAACACCGCCTCGCCTTTCATGCTGCATGCGATCGTGCCGCTGATCGGCGAGTTTCGTGCGCTTTATCCGCAGATCGAACTGGAGCTGAACAGCGACGACCGTATCATCGACCTGCTGGAACGCCGCACCGACCTGGCCATCCGCATCGGCAACCTGCCGGACTCCAGCCTGCATGCCAGGCCCCTGTGCCACAGTCGCCGCCGCGTGCTGGCCAGCCCCGAGTACCTGCGCCGCCATGGTACGCCAGCGCGTACCGAAGATCTGACCGGGCACAGCCTCATCGGCTTCACCGAGCCGGACAGCCTCAACGAATGGCCGCTACGACACGCCCTCGGCGAGCGCTGGCGCATCACCCCAAGCCTGCGCGCCTCCAGCGGCGACACCATTCTCGAACTGGCCCTGGCCGGCGAAGGCCTGGTGTGCCTGTCGGACTTCATGACTGACGGCACCCGCGCCAGCGGCGCGCTGGTCGAGGTGCTGTCCGAGCAACGCGTGGAGGTGCGCCAGCCGATCAACGCGGTGTACTACCGCAACACCGCGCTGGCGTCGCGCATCACCTGCTTTCTCGATTTTCTCAGCGAGCGACTGGGTTGTCCGACCTGACGCACCACGACTGAGAAAAATCGACCGTAGCCTGGATGCAATCCGGGCTACAGGACAGCACAACGGAAAAGGGCGACTCACCGAGTCGCCCTTTCTGTCACCGCTGCATCACTGCTTGGCCTGCAGACTCCACTCGGCCAGTTTCTGCTGCTTGTAGCTGAGCGCCGCAGCCGGTACCGGGGTGACCTTGCCAGTTTCCATCCAGCGCTTGAGGCGGTTGGCGTCGGCCATGTGGGTGTACTTGCCGAAGGCGCCGAGCACCACGAAGGCTACCGGGCGATTGGCGATAGTGGTGGCCATCACCAGGCAGCGACCAGCGGCATTGGTGAAACCGGTCTTGCTCAGGTTGATGTTCCAGTCAGGCTTGCGCACCAGCGCATTGGTGTTGCGAAAGCCGAGGGTGTAGTTGGGCTTGCGGAAGGCCACGGTCGCTTCGGAATCGGTGCTGAACTGGTGGATCAGCGGATACTGGTTGGCCGCCTTGACCATCAGTGCCAGATCACGGGCGGTGGCGACGTTCAGCTCGGACAGGCCGGTGGGTTCGACGAAGTGGCTGTTGTGCATACCCAGCGCCTTGGCCTTGGCATTCATCGCCGCGACGAAGGCCGAGTGGCCGCCTGGGTAATGGTGCGCGAGGCTGGCGGCAGCGCGGTTCTCCGAGGACATCAGCGCCAGGTGCAGCATCTCGCGACGAGTGATTTCGCTGCCGATACGCACACGGGAGAACACGCCCTGCATTTCCTGGGTGTCGCGGATGTTGATCGGCAAAACCTGGTCCAGCGGCAGCTTGGCATCCAGCACCACCATGGCGGTCATCAGCTTGGTGACCGAAGCGACCGGCAGACGCAGGTCCGGGTTGCTGGAATAGAGCTCCTGGCCAGTTTTCAGATCGATCAGCAATGCACTACCGGCGGCCAGCTCCTGCTTGGGCTGGGCGGGCGCGGCCTGGAGGTTCGAAACAACAAGGCTGCCGCACAGCAGCAGGCCCAAAATCGAATGATGGAGTTTCACGGTTTACTTCACCGGTTGGAGTGTGGGAGCCGCTGGCAGACGTGGAAAACGACTGACCAGAGCGGCGGCGACCAGTATAGGGATCACGCTTGGCTATTGCAGTATGGCCCGGTCAAACGGTTGCTGCTGGCGAATCCAGCTCGGCCTGCAACCAATCGACGAAACGCGCGGTAAGGCGCTGACGACGCTTGCGCTCGGGCAGCACCAGGTAATAGCCCAACGCCGAATGCACCTGGGCCTCACCCAGGCGACAGAGCAGCCCCTGAGCCAGAAGTTCATCGACCAGATGGCGCCAGCCGATGGCCACGCCCTGCCCGGCAATCGCCGCCTGGATCAGCAGGGTGTAGTTGTCGAAACGCAACGCGCCGGGCGTTGGCAGACTGGCGATACCCAGCGCGCGAAACAGGCCATCCCAGTCGAACCAGCGCGAACGGTGCTCGGGACGCAGGTGCAGCAACGGTAGTTCAGCCAACACTGCGACCGGCAGCGGCGGCTGAAGCTCGCCGAGCAGACGCGGACTGCACACCGGGAATACCTCCTCGCGAAACAGCAGGTGCGCCTCGCCATGCTTGAAGCGACCATCACCGAAGCGGATCGCCACGTCGATGTCGCTCGGCACCGTGGCCGGGTCGCGCTCGCTGGTGATCAGGCTGACGTCCACCTCCGGGTACAGCCTGTTGAAGCGCTGCAACCGTGGCATCAGCCAGTAGGCGGCGAAGGCGAAGTCGGTGGCCACCTGCAGCACTTCATGCTGCTGGCGCGCGGTGACGGCGACGAGCCCCGCATCGAGGCTCGCCAGCCCTTCCTGCACATGGGCCAGCAACAGCTCGCCGGCCTCGGTCAGCACGATGCCTCGGTAGACGCGGTCGAACAGGCGCGTGGCCAGTTGCTGCTCCAGACGCTTGATCTGCTGACTGATCGCCGGCTGGCTGCTGCCCAGTTCGCTGGCGGCGGCGGTGAAACTGAGCTGGCGCGCCGCCGACTCGAACACCCGCAGTGCGTCGAGCGATAGTCCATCGATGGCTTTAAACATAAGCTCTGCTTATCCGAGGTATGTTTCGCTGCCGGGTTTACCCTGCCGCCGTTCTACCGGAATCATGGTGCCCGCACTGTCGCATAAACCAACAGTATGGAATACCCGTCACCATGAAGCGCCCGAACATCCTCTTCATCATGGCCGACCAGATGGCCGCGCCGATCCTGCCGCTGCACGATGCCGCCTCGCCGGTGCAGATGCCCAACCTGATGAAGCTGGCCGAGCAGGCCGTGGTGTTCGACTCGGCCTACTGCAACAGCCCGCTCTGTGCGCCGTCGCGCTTCACTCTGGTCAGCGGGCGGCTGCCGTCGAAGATCGGCGCCTTCGATAACGCCGCTGACTTTCCAGCTGATGTGCCGACCTACGCCCACTACCTGCGCCGCCTCGGCTACCGCACCGCGCTGTCGGGCAAGATGCACTTCTGCGGCCCGGACCAGTTGCATGGCTACGAAGAGCGCCTGACCAGCGACATCTACCCGGCCGACTACGGCTGGGCAGTGAACTGGGACGAGCCGGACGTACGCGCCAGCTGGTACCACAACATGTCTTCGGTGCTGCAGGCCGGCCCCTGCGTGCGCAGCAACCAGCTGGACTTCGACGAGGAGGTGGTATTCAAGGCACGTCAGTACCTATACGACCATGTGCGCACGACCCCGGATCAACCGTTCTGCCTGACCGTGTCGATGACCCATCCGCACGACCCCTACACCATCGCGCGCGAGTACTGGGATCGTTACGAGGGTGTGGACATTCCCATGCCGCGCCAGTACCTCGAGCAGAGTGAGCAGGACCCGCATTCGCAGCGCCTGCTCAAGGTCATCGACCTGTGGAACAAGCCGCTGCCCGAGAACAAGATCCGCGACGCCCGCCGCGCCTACTTCGGCGCCTGCAGCTACATCGACGACAATATCGGCAAGCTGTTGAACACCCTGGAAGAGTGCGGCCTGGCGGAGGACACCCTGATCGTCTTCTCCGGCGACCACGGCGACATGCTTGGCGAGCGCGGCCTCTGGTACAAGATGCACTGGTTCGAGATGTCCGCCCGCGTGCCGCTGCTGGTGCATGCGCCCAAGCAGTTTGCCGCGCACCGGGTCAGCCAGTCCGTATCCACCCTCGATCTGCTGCCAACGCTGGTGGAACTGGCCGGTGGCCAGGTCGAGCAGGGCCTGGAGCTGGAGGGCCACTCCCTGCTGCCGCACCTGCAAGGCGCGGGTGGCCACGACGAAGTGCTCGGCGAATACATGGCCGAGGGCACTGTCAGCCCGCTGATGATGATTCGCCGCGGCCCCTGGAAGTTCGTCTATTCCGAGCAGGACCCACTGCTGCTATTCAACCTGGACAATGACCCGCTCGAGCGTCAGAACCTGGCCGAGTGCAGCGAGCACAAGGGTATCCTCGCCGGCTTCCTGGCCGAGGCCCGCGAACGCTGGGATATTCCGGCCATCCACGCCGCCACCCTGGCCAGCCAGCGCCGCCGCCGACTGGTGGCCGAGGCCCTGAGCCAGGGCAAGCTGACCAGCTGGGATCATCAGCCCTGGGTCGACGCCAGCCAACAGTACATGCGCAACCATATCGATCTCGACGACCTGGAACGCCGCGCCCGTTTTCCACAGGTATGAACCTTTACCCACTGCCGCCCCCAAAAGGACACCTCAAAAAACTACCTGCGTTGCCATCACTGCGTTAAAGACAGGCTCGGGCGCGAGTCCGATCAAAATGCTCGTTTACAGCGCGTAAAGTCGAGCGCGACTCCGACCGTTTTTCGCCTGTTTGATTCGCTGGCGCTCACCCTTCGGGCCAGCCTTTGGCTGTCACTCCCCTCGGTCGTTGCGCCTTGCGCTGGTTGCTTCGCCTACGTTTTTAGAGGTGCCCGACACAGAAGAAAAAAGGAGAGATGCCATGAACCGACTCAGCGTGCTGTTACTTACCACTGCGCTCACCAGCGCCGGAAATGTCTGGGCTGAGGACGCAGCCTGTGCCACGGTCAAGCTCGGTGATCCGGGCTGGAGCGATATCGCCGTGACCAACGGCATCGCCAGCTTCCTGCTCGACGGCCTGGGCTATAAGCCACAAACCCAGACCCTGGCCGTGCCGATCATCTTCGCCGGCCTGCAGAAGGGCCAGGTCGACGTGTTCCTCGGCAACTGGATGCCGGCGCAGCAGAGCAACTATGACAAGTTCGTCGCCAGCGGCGAGGTGGACAAGCTGGCACAAAACCTCGAAGGCACCGAGTACACCCTGGCCGTACCGACCTATGTCTTTGATGCCGGGGTGAAGACTTTCGCCGATCTGGACAAACACGCCGACAAGTTCGGCAAGAAGCTCTACGGCATCGCCTCCGGCTCACCTGCCAACGAGTCGATCAAGCAGATGATCGCCGCCGACGAATTCGGCCTGGGCGACTGGACGCTGGTGGAGTCCAGCGAACAGGCGATGCTGGTGCAGGTCGGCCGCGCGGTGAAGCGCGATCAGTTCGTGGTCTTCCTCGGCTGGACGCCGCACCCGATGAACGTGCAGCACGACATGAAGTACCTCAAAGGCGGCGAGAAATACTTCGGCGACAGCGGCCAGGTCAACACCCTGGCGCGCAAGGGCTACGCCGCGCAGTGCCCCAACGTCGGCAAGCTGCTGAGCAACCTGACGTTCACCCAGGAGATGGAGAACAGCATCATGGATCAGGTGCTGAGCAAGCAGGCCAGCAACGACGCCGCGATCAAGGCCTGGCTCCAGGCCAACCCGCAGGTACTCGATGGCTGGCTGCAGGGCGTCAAGACCCTCGACGGTGGCGATGGTCTGGCCGCTGTGAAGGCGCGGCTTTGAATTAACCGCGGCAAGTGAGTAGGGTGGAGTCGCCTGCGGCCCACCCTCGACTCGAATCATGCGCCTACCTGACCGACAGACCCTGCTGCCGTTTCTCCGCTGGTTGCCTGGCACCAGCCGCAAGACCCTCGGCAATGACCTGCTGGTGGGCCTGACCGGCGCCATCCTGGCTCTGCCGCAATCGCTGGCTTACGCGCTGATTGCCGGGCTACCGGCCGAATACGGCCTGTATGCGGCCATCGTGCCAGTGATCATCGCCTGCCTGTGGGGCTCGTCCTGGCACCTGATTTGCGGGCCGACCGCCGCGATCTCCATCGTCCTGTTCACCAGCGTCAGCCCCATGGCGCGCATCGGTAGCGACGAATTCATCGCCCTGATCCTGCTGCTGACCTTTCTCGCCGGGCTGTTCCAGTGGCTGCTCGGTATGCTGCGCTTCGGCGCCCTGGTGAACTTCGTCTCGCAGTCGGTGGTGCTCGGCTTCACCCTCGGCGCGGCGCTGGTGATCGCCATCGGGCAGATGCCCAATCTGCTTGGCGTCGAGGTCGCCAGCCAACCCACGGCCCTGACCAGCCTGCTGCAGATCGGCCAGCATTTGCCCCAGGCGCACTGGCCGAGCCTGGCCCTGGCGGCCTTCACCCTGCTGCTCAGCGTGGCCGTGCGCAAGCTCTGGCCAAAAGCGCCTGCACTGCTGATCGGCCTGGTCTGTGGCAGCCTGCTGGCCTGGTTGCTGCCTGCGCGCTTCACCGCTGACATTGCCCTGGTCGCACCATTCGCCGGCGGCCTGCCACCGCTGACTGCGCTGAGTTTCGACCTCGACGACGTGCTGCGCCTGCTGCCAGCAGCCGTGGCCTGCGGCATGCTCGGGCTGGTCACCAGCCTGTCCATCGCCCGTGCGCTGGCGGTGAAGTCACACCAGTTCCTCGATGCCAACCAGGAAGTTCGCGCCCAGGGCCTGTCGAACATGCTCGGGCCGTGGTTCTCCGCCTCACTGTCGGCCGGCTCCTTCACCCGCTCGGCACTAAACCTGCAGGCCGGCGCGCGTACACCGCTGGCCGGAGTGTTCTCGGCGCTGCTGGTGGCGCTGTTCGCGGTGTTCGGCGCAGCGCTGCTGACGCATATCCCGCTGCCAGTGATGGCGGCCGGCATCCTGCTGATCTGCTGGGGACTGGTGGATCTGCCTGCGATCCGCGCACTGCGCCGGGTCAGTCGCTCCGAGTTCATGGTGATGCTGCTGACTTTCACCGCGACCCTGGTGCTGGAGCTGCAGACGGCGATCTACGCCGGTGTGCTGGCCTCACTGTTCTTCTACCTCAAGCGCACCTCGCAGCCGCGCGTGCGCCTGTGGCAGGACGGCGACGACGAGGTGCTGCGCATCGAGGGCTCGATCTTCTTCGGCGCCTGCCAGTACATCCAGCAATTGCTGCAACGCAGCCGAGGTCAGCGCCTGGTGATCGATGCGCGGCACATCAACTTCATCGACTACGCCGGGGTAGAGATGCTGCACCAGGAGGCGCGCCGCCTGCAGGCGCTGCAACGCAGCCTGGTGCTGCGCCAGGCGCGGCCACAGGTAGTGGAGGAAATCCTCAAGCTCGAAGGCGCCGAGCGCTGCCCGGTGCAGTTCGAGGATTGAGCGAGATACGGGCGGTGCGCACCGCGCACCCTACGTTAGCCCAAGCCCGGTGGCGCGGACCCATCGCTCCGTAGGGTGCGCTGTGCGCACCGCGTATGAGTCGATTGCTGGTGCGCGCGGCGCACCCCACCTGGCGGCGCAGGGAACGCTGGGGTTCAGCTCGCCAGCTGGCGGCGCAGTTCGGCCAGCACCGGCGCGGTATCCGGACGCACGCCACGCCATAGCTCGAAAGCCTCGGCAGCCTGCTCGACCAGCATGCCCAGACCATCCAGGCAGCGCGTCGCGCCCTGTTCGGCAGCCCAGCGGTTGAAGGCGGTCGCCTCGCGGCCGTACATCATGTCGTAGCAGACCGTATGACCGGGCTGGATCAGGCTTGGCGCAATCGCTGGCAGCTCACCGCCGAGACTGGCCGAAGTCCCATTGACGATCAGGTCCACCGGCGCATCGATCCAGTCGAAGCCGGCGGCGACCAGTGGGCCGAGATCGGCGAACTCGCGCACCAACTGTTCGGCCTTGGCCACGGTACGGTTGGCGATCACCAGCACGGCCGGTTTCTGCGCCAGGAAGGGTTCGAGCACACCGCGCACGGCGCCACCGGCGCCAAGCACGAGGATGCGCTTGCCGGCCAGGCTGAAACCGGCGTTGTCCTGCAGGTCACGGGTCAGACCGGCGCCATCGGTGTTGTCGCCGAGCAGACGACCGTCTGCCAACTTCTTCAGAGTGTTCACCGCGCCAGCGCGGCGCGCACGCTCGGTCAGTTCGTCGGCCAGGCGAAAGGCCTCTTCCTTGAACGGTACGGTGACGTTGCCACCTTGGCCTTCGGCGAAGAAGGTACGGGCATCACCGACGAAATCGTCCAGCGGCGCAAGGCGCGCGTCATATGTCAATGCCTGGCCGGTCTGCTCGGCGAACAGACGATGGATCAGCGGCGATTTGCTATGGCCGATGGGGTTACCGAAGACGCAGTAGCGGTCCATGGGAAAATCCTGTTTGTGTAGGAGCCAGCTTGCTGGCGATTCGCTCTGGGGCCGGATCGCCCGCAAGTGGGCTCCCATCGGGGAAATGTCGCCAGTTCGTAGCCCGGATGAATCCGGGGCAGCCTATGAACGGTCCCGGATTGCATCCGGGCTGCAGGATCACGGCGTCTTCTGCAGCCAGTCGCGATCCGTGAGGAAATACTCGGTCAGGCGCGCCTCCTCGCTCCCCGGCTCCGGCTTCCAGTCGTAGCCCCAGCGCACATGTGGCGGCAGCGACATGAGGATCGACTCCGTGCGCCCACCCGATTGCAGACCGAACAGGGTGCCCCGGTCGAACACCAGGTTGAACTCCACGTAGCGACCGCGACGGAAGGCCTGGAACTCGCGCTCGCGCTCGCCGAAAGGCGTCAGCTTGCGGCGCTGGACGATGGGCAGGTAGGCCTGGATATAGGCATCACCAATGGCACGCATGAAAGCAAAGCTGGTGTCGAAATCCCACTCGTTGAGGTCATCGAAGAACAGCCCGCCGATGCCACGCGGCTCGCCGCGATGCTTGAGGTGGAAATAACGGTCGCACCAGGCCTTGAACTTGGGATAGACCTCGGCCCCGAACGGTGCGCAAGCGTCATGCGCGACCTGGTGCCAGTGCACGCAGTCTTCTTCATTGGCGTAGTAGGGCGTCAGGTCGAAGCCGCCACCGAACCACCACACCGGCTCCTCGCCTTCCTTCTCGGCACTGAAGAAGCGCACGTTGGCATGCGAGGTCGGCACGTAGGGGTTTTCCGGGTGGATCACCAGCGACACGCCGAGAGCCTGGAAGCCGCGCCCAGCCAGCTCGGGACGATGGGCGCTGGCCGAGGGCGGCAGGCTGTCGCCGAACACGTGAGAGAAATTCACCCCGCCTTTCTCAATCAGCGCGCCGTTCTCGATCACCCGCGTGCGACCGCCACCACCGGCCGGACGCTGCCAAGAGTCCTCGGCGAACACGGCCTGGCCGTCTTCGGCTTGCAGGGCGGAGCAGATGCGGTCTTGCAGGTCGAGCAGGTAGGCCTTCACGGCCTCGGTACGGTCAGTCACGGCGGCACCTTGAACAGAGCAGGTCGAAATCGGCGGGCAGCATAGCATTCACCCAGGCACATCCGCAGTTGACGTCGGTCAATCAGGACGATTGGATAGGCTCTTTCGCCGCTTGCAGCGGCTCAAGTCAGACAAGGAATCCGAGATGGCCAAGCGTATTCAGTTCAGCCAGCACGGCGGCAGCGACGTGCTGGAATACCGTGACTACCAGCCGGCAGCACCAGGCCCGCGCGAGGTTCGCGTGGTCAACCGGGCCATCGGCCTGAACTTCATCGACACCTACTTCCGCAGCGGCCTGTATCAGCCACCCGCGCTGCCTTCAAGCCTGGGCACCGAAGGTGCCGGTGTGGTCGAGGCGATCGGCAGCGAGGTAGAAGGCCTCAAGGTCGGTGACCGCGTCGCCTACGCCACCGGACCGCTCGGCGCCTACAGCGAGCTGCACGTGCTGCCCGCCGACAAGCTGGTGAAACTGCCGGACGATATCAGCTTCGAGCAGGCCGCGGCGGTGATGCTCAAGGGCCTGACCGTGCAGTACCTGCTGCGCCAGACCTACGAGCTCAAGGGCGGCGAAACCATCCTGTTCCACGCTGCGGCCGGCGGTGTCGGCTCATTCGCCTGCCAGTGGGCCAAGGCGCTGGGCGTTAACCTTATCGGCACTGTCAGTTCTGCCGAGAAAGCAGCGCGGGCCAAGGAGCAGGGTGCCTGGGCGACCATCGACTACAGCCATGAGAACGTCGTACAGCGCGTGCTGGAACTGACCGACGGCGCCAAGTGCCCGGTGGTCTATGACGGCGTCGGCAAGGACACCTGGGAAACCTCGCTGGACTGCGTGGCGCCACGCGGCCTGCTGGTCAGCTTCGGCAATGCCTCGGGCGCTGTGACCGGCGTCAACCTGGGCATCCTGGCGCAGAAGGGCTCGCTGTACGTCACCCGCCCGACCCTCGCCGGCTACGCCACCAGCGCACAGCGCCTGCAGGCCATGGCCGACGAGCTGTTCAGCATGATTGCCAGTGGCCAGCTACAGGTGGAAATCAGCAACCGCTACGCGCTGAAGGACGCCGCCGCCGCACAGGATGCTTTGAGCTCGCGGCAAACCACCGGCTCGACCATCCTGCTGCCGTGAGGACGGGTAGCTAGTGATGGTGTCTCGATTCTTTCGGGCAAGGCGTTACGAAGCGCCGTTGCGCGCGGCGCATGCCGCGGGGGATCATCCAGAGATGATTCGCGAATGGCGGCGCGACTTACCGTAGGGTGCGCCATGCGCACCGCTCGTTCTCAGACCTATGTGGTTTTCGCGGTGCGCGCGGCGCACCCTACGGCAATGGCTTGCAGCTTGAGCCGCTCTTCTAGGACGGGCGAATCACATCGCCCGTGCGCAGGTCACGAATCAGGCTGGGATTCTTGCGTCCGCCCAGCGCGCCACCAAGGACCTTGTCCAGTTCGCCCGGGAAGTACTGCTCGACGCGCAGGCGCGAACGCGCCGAAGGGCGCCCCGCCGGGTTGGCCGAGGTGGAGATCAGCGGGCCGGTGTAGCGGCACAGCGCGCGAACCAGCGGATGGTCACTGACGCGCAGGGCAACGCTGTCGTGCTGGCCCGTGACCCACTCGGGCAGGCGATTCTGATGCGGCACCAGCCAGGTATTCGGGCCAGGCCAGGTACCGGCCAGGCGCTCCTGCCAGACCTCTGGCAGATCATCGAGCAGAAAGTCGAACTGCTCGATGTCATCGGCAACCACAATCAGTCCCTTGTGCATCGGCCGCTCCTTGAGCGCCAGAAGACGATACACCGCCTCTTCGTTCCAGGGATCGCAGCCCAGGCCCCAGACCGCCTCGGTCGGATAGGCGATCACGCCCCCCTCACGTACCACTCGCGCCGTTTGCTGTATCTGCCAGTTGCTGGCCATCGACTGTCTCCCACGGAATCAATGGCCGGCAGTCTATCCAAGCCAATCGTTGCCTGCCACGGCACTTAAGGTCTGCGCGCCAGCCAACGCCCTGCCTCGTTGCACACCAGGCCATCGAGCTCCAACTCGGTCAAAGCCGCCAGCACCTGTGACAACGGCCAGCCGATCACCTGCACCAGCGACTCGGTGCTGTACGGCGCGGCATGCAGCAAAGCCAACAATGGGTGCTCGACGCTAGCCAGCGACACCGATGTGGATTCGACGGCCGGCGCCTGCCAGCCACGCAGCGCTTCGAGGATGTGTTCGATGCTTTCCACCAGAGTGGCGCCATCACGAATCAGCTGATGGCAGCCACGCGCGCCAGGGTGATGGATCGAGCCGGGAATGGCATAGACCTCCCGCCCCTGCTCGGCGGCCAGGCGTGCAGTGATCAGCGAGCCACTGGACGGGCTGGCCTCGACCACCAGCACACCCAGCGAAAGCCCGCTGATGATCCTGTTGCGCCTCGGGAAGTTGCTCGCCTGCGGCGGACAGTCCAGCGGCAGCTCGGAGACCAGCGCCCCGCCGTGCTCGATGATCTGCGCCGCCAGCCCCACATGCCGCCGCGGATACAGGCACTGCAAGCCGGTACCCAGCACAGCCACCGTTTTGCCGCCCCCGTCCAGCGCCCCCTGATGCGCAGCACCATCGATGCCCAACGCCAGACCACTGGTGATGACGAAGCCACCGCCCGCCAGACTGCGGGCAAAGGCTCGTGCGTTATCCAGACCGGGCCGCGAGGCGCGCCGACTGCCGACCATGGCCAGTTGCGGCGCCTCCAGCACGCTCGGCTCGCCCGCCACGAACAACAGCGGCGGCGCATCCGCCAGCTCGCCGAGCAGAGCTGGGTAGCCTGGATCGTCCCACATCACCACATGCTGACCAGGCTCATCCAGCCAGCGCAGGGCCGCAGCCGCTCGCTCGCGGATTTCCGCACTGCGGCGAGGCTCGGCGCAGGCAGTCGGCAACCCCAGTGCACGCCAGGCACTGGCCGGCGCACTGAGCGCAGCCGAGGCGCTATCGAAAGCGCTCAGGAGTTTGCGAAAGCGTCGCGGCCCCAACTCTGGCAACAGATGCAGACGCAAGCGGGCTTCGAGTTCGGCAGGAGAAACGGCGGGGGAAAGCGAGGAGGATGCGGGCATGGCGACTCTTCCCTGAACAGTTGCACCGCCATCCTGGCGGCCTGAAAGCACGAGCCCCGCTAGTGCGGGGCTCGTTGGGCATTAAGGGTTGCGGACCTTGTCCATCACCGCCAGTTGGCGGCTGGCTTGCAGTACCAGGCCATAGCTGAGCTTGTCGTAGGTGCGGAACACCATCAGCAAGCCGGAGCGCTCGTCCGGAATTTTCACGCTTTCGCCGGTAACGCGGTCACGCACGGTCTCACCGGTCTTGAACACCGCCAGCACGTTGCCGATTTCCAGGCCGTCACGCAGTCCCTTGTTCAGGGTGACCACGTCGAACTGACCAATCTGGCTCACCCCGCGCGGCACGTCGAGGATCAAACCGTCGATATCGGTTATCGGCTCGCTGGGCATGAAGGTGGAGTTGATCGCACGTTCCTCGGTGGGGAACAGGCGATCGCCCAGGCGCACTTCCTGAGTAGAGCGCTTCAGCAGCAGCGTACCGACATCACCCTCTTCGGCCACGATCTCGCCAGAGCCGACGTCATCGGCGTTGATGCCGAGGAATTCCTTGGTCTCCGGGTCCACGTAGGTCTTGCCCTGACGGAAGATGCCGTAGACCGGCTGCTCTTCATCGAACTGGCCGCGGGCGTAGACGCGATCACCAGCACCGCTGACCACGCGCTCAGCGTTACCGGCGACGATATATGGCTTGCCGTTGAATTCTTCCGGCGTATCGACGATGCGGTTGCTCAGCAGGAAGCTGTTGATCGCCTCCAGCGGGATGGTCGGAATCGCTTCGGCCATCGGCGTGCTGCGCACCTGCGGCGACAGCTTGATGGTGCCGCGCGACTCGCCGCGGTTGAGCATCAGGCGCGGCTGACCGTCAACGTAGACCAGATTGAGCGTATCGCCGGGATAGATCAGGTGCGGGTTAGCGACCTGCGGGTTGGCGTGCCAGATCTCCGGCCATTTCCACGGCTGGCGCAGGAATTTGCCGGAAATGTCCCAGAGAGTATCGCCCCTGACCACAGTGTAGCGGTCCGGGTGACCGTCCTTGAGTTGCACTTCGGCCTGAGCCAAGCTGGTCAGGGCCAGTCCGCCAGCTGCAAAGAGCAGGGCGAGTAGTGATTTCCTCATACGGTGAATCCCTTTATTATGTGCCTTCACGTGAAGCGCCCTAGCGCCGCGTGCCAAACCCGCTGAATACGCGGCGTGAAGCCGTTTTTCAATGCTGTTCATCATCTTAGCAGCGGATTTTGACTTTATTCCACAAGTGCATCACAAACGCATATGGCGATCCTGAATATCCTCGAATTTCCTGATCCACGCCTGCGTACCATCGCCAAACCGGTGGACGTCGTGGATGACTCCATCCGTCAACTGGTCGACGACATGTTCGAGACCATGTATGACGCTCCGGGTATCGGCCTGGCCGCGACGCAGGTCAACGTGCACAAGCGCGTGGTGGTCATGGACCTGTCCGAGGACAAGTCCGAGCCACGGGTGTTCATCAACCCCGAGTTCGAGTCACTGACCGACGAGATGGACCAGTACCAGGAAGGCTGCCTGTCGGTGCCTGGTTTCTACGAGAACGTCGACCGCCCGCAGAAGGTCAAGATCAAGGCACTGGATCGCGATGGTCAGCCCTACGAGCTGATCGCCGAAGGTCTGCTCGCCGTGTGCATTCAGCACGAGTGCGATCACCTCAACGGCAAGCTGTTCGTCGACTATCTGTCCAACCTCAAGCGCGACCGGATCAAGAAGAAGCTGGAAAAACAGCATCGCCAACGCGCCTGACGCCCCACCCAGAAGGCTTGCTACTGCAAGCCTTTTCTTTTAGCGAGCCCCCATGCCTGACTCATTGCGTATCGTCTTTGCCGGCACCCCGGAATTCGCCGCCGAGCACCTCAAGGCTCTGCTGGCCAGCCCGCACGAGATCGTCGCCGTCTACACTCAGCCGGATCGCCCGGCCGGACGCGGCCAGAAACTGATGCCGAGCCCGGTCAAGCAGCTTGCTCTGGAGCACGGTATTGCCGTCTACCAACCGGTCAGCCTGCGCAATGAAGAGGCCCAGGCCGAGTTGGCGGCGCTCAAGCCGGATCTGATGGTGGTGGTCGCATACGGTCTGATCCTGCCCCAGGCGGTGCTCGACATCCCGCGTCTGGGCTGCATCAACAGCCACGCCTCGCTGCTGCCACGCTGGCGCGGCGCCGCGCCAATCCAGCGCGCGGTGCAGGCCGGCGACGCCGAGAGCGGCGTTACCGTGATGCAGATGGAGGCCGGCCTGGACACCGGGCCGATGCTGCTCAAGGTCAGCACCCCGATCAGCGCCAGCGACACGGGCGGCTCGCTGCATGATCGCCTCGCCCAGCTCGGCCCACAGGCGGTGCTGCAGGCCATCGCCGGCCTGGCGGCCGGCACGCTCATCGGTGCGGTACAGGACGATGCCCTGGCCAACTACGCGCACAAGCTCAACAAGGACGAGGCGCGCCTCGATTTCAGCCGCCCAGCCGTCGAACTGGAGCGCCTGGTTCGAGCCTTCCATCCCTGGCCGATCTGCCACACCATGCTCAACGGCGATGCCTTGAAAGTGCATGCAGCCGAGATCGGGGAGGGCAAGGGCAGCCCAGGCACCATTCTCGCGGCTGACAAGAACGGCCTGACCGTGGCCTGCGGCGACGGTGCACTGCGCCTGACTCGCCTGCAGTTGCCCGGCGGCAAGCCGCTGGCGTTCGCCGACCTCTATAACAGTCGCCGCGACCAGTTCGCCGCCGGCCTGGTACTCGGTCAATGAACCCACGTCTGGCCGCCGCGCGCGCCCTGACTGCCGTGCTGTCCGGCAAGGCCTCGCTGGGCAGCAGCCTGCCGCCACAGCTGGACAAGGTCGAGCACCACGACCGCGCCCTGGCGCAGGACCTGGCCTTCGGCGCGGCCCGCTGGCAGCCGCGCCTGCAACTGCTGGCCGAGAAACTGCTGGAAAAACCCTTCAAGGCCGCTGACAAGGACGTGGAAGCGCTGCTGCTGATCGGTCTCTACCAACTGCTGCACAGCCGCATTCCCGAACACGCCGCCATCGGCGAGACCGTCGGCTGCGCCGGCGCGCTGAAAAAACCCTGGGCCAAGGGCCTGCTCAATGCCGTGCTACGCCGCGCCCAGCGAGAACACGAAGCGCTGTTTGCCGAACTCGACCGTGACCCGGTGCTGCACAGCGCGCATCCGCGCTGGTTGCAAAAGGCGCTCAAGGTGCACTGGCCGCAGCACTGGCAGACCATCTGCGCCGCCAACAACGCGCACCCGCCGCTGATCCTGCGGGTCAATCGCCGCCACGGTTCACGCGATGCCTATCTCATTGAGCTACGCAGCGCCGGCATCGAAGCCGAGCCCTGCACCTTCAGCCGCGACGGCGTGCGCCTGCTGCAGCCCTGCGATGTCACCACACTACCCGGCTTCAGGGACGGCCGCGTCAGCGTGCAGGACGAAGCCGCGCAACTGGCCGCCGACCTGATGGAGCTGGCGCCCGGACAGCGCGTGCTGGATGCCTGCGCCGCACCAGGCGGCAAGACCTGTCACCTGCTGGAAGCCGAACCGGAGCTGAGCGAAGTGGTCGCCGTGGATCTGGAAGCCAAGCGCCTGACGCGCGTGCGCGAGAACCTCGAGCGCCTGCACCTCGACGCCACGCTGATCGCCGCCGACGGCCGCGATACCGGCGCCTGGTGGGACGGCCAGCCGTTCCAGCGCATCCTGCTAGACGCGCCCTGTTCGGCCACCGGCGTGATCCGCCGTCACCCGGACATCAAGCTGACCCGCAAGCCCGAGGACATCCCGGCCCTGGCCCAGCTGCAAGGCGAGTTGCTCGATGCCCTGTGGCCGACCCTGGCGCCCGGCGGCATCCTGCTCTACGCCACCTGCTCGGTGCTGCCAACGGAAAACAGCGAGACCATCGCCGCGTTCCTGGCCCGCACTGCCGACGCGCAGGAAGTCGCCATCACCGGCGGCTTCGGCCTGCAGCCGGAGCACGGCCGGCAACTGCTACCACAACTGGAAGGCCACGACGGCTTCTACTATGCCAAGCTGATAAAGACCGCTGTGACCAGCCACAGCTAACGGAGCGATCAGTGAAAATCATCATTCTCGGCGCCGGCCAAGTGGGCGGCACCCTGGCGGAACACCTCGCCAGCGAGGCCAACGACATCACCGTGGTCGACACCGATGGCGACCGCCTGCGCGACCTCGGCGACCGCCTGGACATCCGCACCGTACAAGGCAAGGGCTCCTTCCCCACCGTGCTGCGCCAGGCCGGCGCTGACGATGCCGACATGCTGGTGGCGGTGACCAACAGCGACGAAGTCAACATGATGGCCTGTCAGGTGGCCTACACCCTGTTCCACACGCCGACCAAGATCGCCCGGGTGCGCGAGGCGGCCTACCTGACCCGTGAGGCGCTGTTCGACAACGAAGCGATCCCGGTCGACGTGCTGATCAGCCCCGAGCAGGTGGTGACCAACTACATCAAGCGCCTGATCGAGTACCCCGGCGCCCTGCAGGTGATCGACTTCGCCGAAGGCAAGGCGCAACTGGTCGCGGTCAAGGCCTACTACGGCGGCCCGCTGGTGGGTCAGCAACTGCGCCAGCTGCGCCAGCACATGCCCAACGTCGACACGCGCGTAGCGGCCATCTTCCGCCGCAACCGGCCGATCATGCCCAAGGGCGACACCGTCATCGAGGCCGATGACGAGGTGTTCTTCATCGCCGCCAAGGCGCATATCCGTGCGGTAATGAGCGAGATGCGTCGCCTGGAGGACAGCTACAAGCGCGTGGTGATCGCCGGTGGCGGCAACATCGGCGAACGCCTGGCCGAGGCTATCGAAAGCCGCTATCAGGTGAAGATCATCGAGATGAACCCGGCACGCTGCCGCTACCTGTCGGAGAACCTCGACAGCACCATCGTGCTGCAAGGCAGCGCTTCGGATCGCGACCTGCTGGTGGAAGAGAACATCAACGACGCCGACATCTTCCTCGCCCTGACCAACGACGACGAGGCCAACATCATGTCGTCGCTGCTGGCCAAGCGCCTGGGCGCGCGCAAGGTGATGACCATCATCAACAACCCGGCCTATGTCGACCTGGTGCAGGGCGGCGAGATCGACATCGCCATCAGCCCACAGTTGGCGACCATCGGCACATTGCTGACCCACGTGCGCCGTGGCGATATCGAAAGCGTGCACAGCCTGCGCCGTGGTGCAGCGGAAGCGCTGGAAGTGATCGCCCACGGCGATGCCAAATCGAGCAAGGTGATCGGCCGCGCCATCGAAGACATCGCCCTGCCGCCGAGCACCACCATCGGCGCCATCATCCGCGATGAAGAAGTGCTGATCGCCCATGACGATACGGTGATCGAGTCCGGCGACCACGTGATTCTGTTCCTGGTCGACAAGAAGTACATCCGCGACGTCGAGCGCCTGTTCCAGGCCGGCCTGACGTTCTTCTGAACAAACCGTAGCCCGGATGCAATTCGGGGATGGATTGTGCCGGGCCTCTCCCGGATTGCATCCGGCTACATCAGCGGAGAACGTTCATGAGCACAGAGGCTCTGGAAAAGATGCTGGCCAAGGGCATGGATAACGCCCTGCTGCGCTTCGGCCTGGGCAAAGCCCATCTGGATGGTGGCGACACCTCGCAGGCGGCCGAGCACCTGCAACGCTGCGTGGAGTTCGACCCGGCCTATTCAGCGGCGTGGAAGCTGCTGGGCAAGGCGCTGCAGGCCGAGGGCAACCACGACGGCGCACGCCAGGCCTGGCAGCAGGGCATCGCTGCAGCCCAAGCCAAGGGCGACAAACAGGCCGAGAAAGAAATGACGGTGTTTCTGCGCAAGCTGGACAAGCAACGCTGATCGACTCGGTACGCACGGCGCACCCTACGATTCGCAACGGTGTTGTAGGGTGCGCCGTGCGCACCGAGCTGGCGAAGGGCTTCAGCCGTCGCGGCTGAAGCCCTTCCACAGGACGGCAACCTACCGTTCTAGCGAGATCAGAGTACCTCGCTGGCCACCGCATCCACCGCAGCCTTGGCGATTCCCACCACTTCGTCCGCTTCGGCGCGGGTCAACACCAGCGGCGGGGCGAAGCCGAGGATGTCACCGTGCGGCATGGCGCGGGCGATCATGCCGCGTTCCAGGCAGGCGGCAGAAACCCGCGGGCCAACCTTGAGCGCGGCATCGAATGGCGTACGCGCATCCTTGTCAGCCATGAACTCCAGCGCGGCAAGCATGCCGACACCACGCACTTCACCCACCAGTGGATGGCCTTCGAAGGTCTGGCGCAGTTGCCGGTTGAGGTAGGAACCGACATCGGCGGCATTGGCGGCGAGGTTCTCCTTCTCCAGGATATTCAGGTTGGCCAGCGCGGCGGCGGCGCAGATCGGGTGGCCGGAGTAGGTCCAGCCATGGCCCATGGCACCGTCGCGGCTGGAGGCCTCATCGATCACGCTCCACACCTTCTCGCCGACGATTACCGCCGACAGCGGCGCGTAGGCACTGGTCAGGCCCTTGGCGGTAGTGATCAGGTCCGGCTGCATGCCGAACATCTGGCTGCCCATCGGCGTGCCCAGGCGGCCGAAGGCGCAGACCACTTCATCGGCAATCAGCAGGATGTCGTACTTGGCCAGCACAGCCTGGATCGCCTCCCAGTACCCGGTGGGCGGCACGATGATGCCGCCGGTCCCCATCACCGGCTCGCCGATAAAGGCCGCCACGGTGTCCGGCCCTTCGGCCAGGATCAGACGCTCAAGATCCTCGGCGCAGTGACGCACGAAGGCGGCCTCGTCCATGCCGGCCGGCGCCTTGTAGAAATGCGGGCAGGCGGCGTGCTTGATGTCCGCGTGAGGCAGGTCGAAGTGCTGGTGGAAGCTGGCCAGGCCGGTGAGGCTGCCGGTCATGATGCCCGAGCCGTGGTAGCCGCGCTGGCGGGAGATGAGCTTCTTCTTCGCCGGGCGACCGAGCACGTTGTTGTAGTAGCGCACCAGCTTGATCTGGGTCTCGTTGGCGTCCGAGCCGGACATGCCGTAGTAGACCTTCTTCATGCCCCTGGGCGCCCAGTCGATGATGCGCGCCGACAGCTCGATGATGGCCTCGGTCGAGTGGCCGACATAGGTGTGATAGTAGGCCAGCTCCTTGGCCTGCTTGTAGATGGCCTCGGCGACCTCGGTACGACCGTACCCGATGTTCACGCAGTACAGGCCGGCAAAAGCGTCGATCAGCTCGCGACCTTCATGATCCTGAATGCGGATGCCCGAGGCTCTGGTGATGATGCGGCCCTTGAGGGCGCCGCTGGCGTGGTCGTGAGCGTGGGTGGACGGGTGCATGAAGTGGGCACGGTCCTGCTCGAACAGCTTCTGGTAGTCGGTCATGGCGATCTCCATCTGATTCGCTGAGGTAGCGTTGAAGGTAATTCACTCGCTCGTGGGAGGGATGATCAGGTGTAACGCTGGCCCTGGTGATGAATGCAGAAGTACTTGGTTTCGACGAAGGGCTCGAAGCCTTCCGTGCTGCCCTCACGGCCGAGGCCGGAGGCTTTCATGCCACCGAAGGGGATCGGGTGGCCGGTGAACCTGGTGCCGTTGACTGCGACCATGGCATGGTCGAGGCGGTGGATCAGCGGGTGGACGACATCCACGCGGTTGGAACAAATGTAGGCGGCCAGTCCGTATTCGGTGTCGTTGGCCATGGCCACCGCTTCGTCCAGGGTGTCGAAGGTACGCACGCCGGCGATGGGGGCGAAGTTCTCCTCGCGGTAGATGCGCATGCCATCGGTGACATCGGCCAGCAACGTCGGTTGCCAGAACCAGCCTCCCAGCGCGTGAGGCTCACCGCCTGCCAGCAGGCGCGCGCCCTGTTCGATGGCATCAGCGACCCGTGCGGCGGTCGCGTCCAGCGCAGCCTGGTGCATCAGCGGGCCGATCTGGTTGCGCGCGTCATGCCCAGGGCCGACACGCAGACCACGCACGGCCTTGGCGAAACGCTGAAGGAATTCCTCATAGACCGGACGCTCGACCAGTATGCGGTTGGCCGCACAGCAGTCCTGGCCGGAGGTTTGGAACTTGGCGTCCAGCGCCACCTGCACAGCGTGGTCGAGGTCGGCGTCGGCACAGACGATCAGCGGCGCGTTGCCGCCCAGCTCCAGCGCCACCTTTTTCACGTCTTCGGCAGTTGCCTGCAACACCAGCTTGCCCACGCGGGTCGATCCAGTGAAGCTCACCGAACGCACCCGCGCATCCTTGACCAGGGTTTCCATGGCCATCTGCGGCTCGCCCAGCACCACGTTGAATACACCAGCCGGCAAGCCCGCTTCCTCAGCCAGTTGCGCCAGGGCGAAAGCCGAATAGGGCGTCTCGTGCGCCGGTTTGACCACCACGGTGCAGCCAGCGGCCAGGGCGGCAGCTGCCTTGCGGGTGATCATCGCGCTGGGGAAATTCCACGGCGTGAGCAGGGCACAGACGCCCACCGGCTGCTTTACCGTGCCGAGCTGAGCACCGGGGATATGGCTGGGAATGGTCTGGCCGTAGAGCCGGCGCGCCTCTTCGGCGAACCAGGGAATGAAGCTGGCGGCGTAGCGGATCTCGCCACGGGCTTCGGCCAGCGGCTTGCCCTGCTCCAGGCTGAGGATGCGCGCCAGGTCTTCCTGATGCTGCAGGATCAGCTCGGCCCAGCGTCGCAGCAGCGCCGCGCGGGCGTCCAGGCTCTGCTCGCGCCAGTCGGCGAAGGCGCGCTGGGCGGCGTCCACCGCGGCGACGATCTGCGTCTGGCCGAGCATCGGCACATGGCCGATCACGCTCTGGTCGGCGGGGTTGTGCACGGCGATGCTGGCGCCGTCGTCACTGTGCAACCAGTGACCATCGACATAGCACAGCGATTTGAACAGCAGAGGATGATCGAGGGGCATGGCGATGTCTCCGGGCCGTGGGGCATGGGAGACATGCTAGGGAAGAGCAGCTTGGCGTTTTTTCCAAGACGGGTAGGCGCTACCGCAGTTTTTTCTGAAGGATCAGGCGGAACAGGGGATTTCTCGGGCTCCCGTCACGCCTCGGCGGCGACACTCAGACAATCGCGGCTAGAGCCCCTCCCACACTCTCGCCACCAGCTACCGCGGAAGCCGCCTCAGCATGTAGGGTGCGCCGCGCGCACCGATGCGGTAGCCCGGATGAAATCCGGGGGCAGGCTGCAGGCCCGCCCCGGGTGGCATCCGACGACGGTTCACTCACGCCGCGGCGGTACGCTGCGGCAACGCCCGCACGATGGCACTGAGTAGCATGCCGTATAGCGGCACGAAGAGGATCAGGCTGATGGCCAGCTTGATCACGTAATCCACCGTGGCAATTTCCACCCAGTTGGCGGCCATGAACGGGTCGTCGCTGCGCCAGAAGGCGACCGAGAAGAACAGGAAGGTATCGAGCAGGTTGCCGAAAATGGTCGAAGCGGTCGGCGCGACCCACCACTGGCGCATCGTGCGCAGACGGTCGAACACCTGGATATCCAGCAACTGGCCGAAGGCGTAGGCCAGAAAGCTGGCCACGGCAATACGAAAGACGAACAGGTTGAACTCGCCCAGCGCCATCAGGCCGCCGAAGGCGCCTTCGTGGAACAGCACAGACACCACGTAGGAGGCGATCAATGCCGGCAGCATCACCCGCGCGATCACCACGCGCGCCGCATGCTTGCCGATCAGGCGTACGGTCAGGTCAGTGGCCAGGAAGATGAACGGGAAGCTGAACGCACCCCAGGTGGTATGCCAGCCGAACAGGGTGATCGGCAGCTGCACCAGGTAGTTGCTGGCGATGATGATGAGGATATGGAAGGCGATCAGGCCGGCCAGTACGGGCCGACTGACCGACGCAGGAATCAGGGTCATGTCGATGTCCTTTTTCATGGAGTGGGGTTAGGGAACCCACTGCCGCAGCCGACATGGCCGCGAGCGGCGCGCATTCTAGCGCGTTGTTGACCCGCGGGATAGGTTTTGCCGCAGACGGCCACGCCGCTCGGATGAAAGGTCGTGCCTTCGCGTAATGCTATGCACTTGATAAATGGTCTTGCGCAATGAACCCCCTCGCCCCTCCGGGAGAGGAGAGCCAATCACGCCGACCTTAAACACGCCGTGGCAGACTCAAGCCTCTGGCACCACCCGCTTGGCCAACTGGAAATGGCGCTGCCAGTACGAGTTGTCGAGGAAGTCGATGCGCACGTTAGTGCCGCGACGCGGCGCGTGGACGAAGCGCCCCTCGCCGATGTAGATGGCCACGTGATCCACCGAGCGGCTGCGAATGCGGAAGAACAGCAGGTCGCCCGGCTGCAGGTCGCTGCGCTTCACCGAGGGCGCATCCAGGCGCGACAGCTCGCGGGAGGTGCGCGGCAGTTCAAGGTCGTCCTGGGTCTTGAAGGCGTATTGCACCAGGCCGCTGCAATCGAAGCCGTGGCGCAGGCTGGTACCGCCCCAGCGGTAGGGCGTGCCCAGCGCGCCGAGGGCGCGGTCGATCACTTCGCTGGCCGGTTTGGGCGCGACCGCTGGCGCGGTGGCAGGAATGGTATGGAGACGAAAGGTGGCGGAGGCTTGGGTACAAATTCCCAGTAAAAGAGCGCCTCCCAGGCAACATGACATGAAAAATTTATTCAAACCCAGTGACCCTGGTGACTGGCCTTGACGCGGAAACCCTTCCTGATCAAGGCATTGCATCGGAAACGAGCTGCCTGCCCGTCCCGGAGAGGGACTGCCCCGAGGAGTCTTTGGTTCATTTCCAAGCGAGACGAGTCGACGAACGGTTTACCGCTGATGCCAGCGCGTTCCCGACCGTTCGCATCCAACTTCGCCCCTCCGATTGAGCCGCCCCACAGGCCATCAAGGTCAGGGCGATGACCTCGCGGCGGTCAAGGCGAAGCGCTGCTGCCGTCGGTCTAGCCACTGCCTGCAAGGTGGGTTAGCAACGCTGAATGTGAACCGAAGATTCCCACTATCACGGCGCGTCACCCACCAGGCGAGGAAACAGTGTGCTCCGGTGTTGGCGTACGTTAGTCGTCCAGTTCTGTGGGCGCGCCCGACGTATGCGCCTTGATGGTCTTGGTCACGATATAGGTGAAGTAGCGCTCGATACCGAGGTCCTCCAGCAGCAACTGGTCGATGAAGCGCTGGTAGTGGTCGATGTCGCGGGCACGGATCATGGCGATGTAGTCGACGCCGCCGCCGGTGGCGTAGCAGAAGCCAACTTCCGGTGCCTCGGCCAGGCGTTGCTCGAAGTGGCGCATGTCCTGGGCGGTGTGGCGAGCCAGGGTGATTTCCACCAGCACCTGCTGGCTGCGAAACAGCGCTGCCCAGTCGATCTGCGCTCGGTAACCCTTGATCAGCCCGGCACTTTCCAGCTTGCGCACCCGCTCCCAGGCCGGCGTCACCGAGAGGTTGATCGCCTCGGCCAGGGCCGACTTGGTGATCCGCCCGTCCTCGGCAAGGATGCGCAAGATCTTCAGGTCATAGCGGTCGAGCTTGAGCATCGGCAGTACGCCTATCTTGGGAACGATACGAGGCCTGCAGGAGCGAGCTTGCTCGCGAAGCGTTTGCCTTACCGGCGTTCATGAGCATGGCCAGGTGCTTTCACAGCGGCTGCAGGTTGGGTTTCTCAACTCACCACCTCGGCGATGACGGCGAGGGTATCACCACCTTTCACTAGCCCCGGAAAGTGCCGGGCGGCGAGCAGGCCACTGCGTTTGGCGCGGTACTCGGTAGCCGGCGCACCGGTGCGTCGCACGCTATGTACACGAGCGATCACCTCGCCTTTCTCGACCGTATCGCCAAGGTCACGACACATCTCCAGCAAGCCGTCATCCTCACTGGCGACGAAGCAGTCGCCATCCGGCATGTCGAGCATCACCGATTCACTCGCCTCGATCTCACCTTGCAGCAGATCGAAGTGGATCAGCAGGTTACGTACGCCACGCTCGGCGATGGCCAGGCTTTTCGCCGTGCTGCTGCCGCCACCACCGAGCTCGGTGGTGACGAACACCTTGCCCTGCTCCTCGGCGGCGGTGTCGTACATGCCCACCGCGTCCAGCTCCAGCATGCGCATGCAGTAGGGCGCAGCGAAGGCGCGCATGCCGGCGGCACAGGCTGCGTCATGGGTCTTGTCCGGCAACACGTGGCAGGCGGCGAAGGGCAGAAAATCCAGGGTCTTGCCGCCGGAGTGGATGTCCAGCACCACATCGGCCAGCGGCAGCAGCGTGCGCTGGAAGTAGTCAGCGATCTTCTGCGTCACCGTGCCATCCGGCTTGCCGGGGAAGCTACGGTTGAGGTTGCCGTTGTCGATCGGCGAAGTGCGGGTACCCGCCTGCACGGCCGGGGTGTTCATGAAGGGCACGATGATCACCCGGCCGCTGACGTCCTCGGCGCGCAGGCGCTGGGCCAGCTTGCTCAGGGCCAGCGGGCCTTCGTACTCGTCGCCATGGTTGCCGCCGGTGAGCAGCGCGGTGGGGCCGCTGCCATTCTTCACCACGGTAACCGGAATCATCACCGCGCCCCAAGCCGAATCGTCGCGGGAATAGGGCAGCTTGAGAAAACCGTGTTGCACGCCGTCACGGTCGAAATCGACCGTGGGGCTGATGGGGTTGTCGCGCAGTTGGGTCATGGTGCAAAGCCCGGCATAAGTGGATGTCTCAATAGCGCCGCTTTTCGTAGGAGCTGGCTTGCCAGCGATGCGTTGTTGATGCGGATCGCCGGCAAGCCGGCACCTACAATCCAGGCAGCATCAATCCTTCACGAACAGCTTGCGCGGCACGTCGCAGAGGGTTTCCACGCCGTGGTCGGTGATCAGGATCGACTCGGTGATCTCCAGGCCCCAGTCGTCCAGCCACAGGCCGGGCATGAAGTGGAAGGTCATGCCCGGCTGCAGCACACTCTCGTCGCTCGGGCGCAGGCTCATGGTGCGCTCGCCCCAGTCAGGCGGATAACTGATACCGATGGGGTAGCCGCAGCGGCTGTCCTTGTGGATGCCGAATTTCTCCAACACCTTGAAGAAGGCGCGGGCGATATCGCCGGTGGTGTTGCCCGGCTTGGCAGCTTCCAGACCGGCAGCGATGCCTTCGACCACGGCCTTCTCGCCTTCGAGGAAATGCTGCGGCGGCTTGCCCAGGTAAATGGTGCGCGACAGCGGGCAGTGGTAGCGCTTGTAGCAGCCGGCGATCTCGAAGAAGGTGCCGGCGCCACTGACCATCGGCGAGTCGTCCCAGGTCAGGTGCGGCGCGCTGGCGTCGGCGCCGGTGGGCAGCAGCGGCACGATGGCCGGATAGTCGCCGCCATGGCCGTCGACACCGAGGATGCCGGTGCGATAGATCTCGGCAACCAGCTCGTTCTTGCGCAGGCCCGGCTCGATCTTGTCGAAGATCGCCGCGTGCATCTGCTCGACGATCTTCGCCGCGATGCGCATGTAGCCGATCTCGGTGGGCGACTTGATCGCCCGCTGCCAGTTGACCAGCGCGGTGGCGTCGACGAAGCGTGCATTGGGCAGGTTGCGCTGCAGCGAGCCATAAGCGGCGGCGCTGAAGTAGTAGTTGTCGAGCTCGACGCCGATAGCGAGCTTGTCCCAGCCACGCGCGGCGATGACCTCCTTGGACAGGTAGTCCATCGGGTGGCGCTCGGTGGACTGTACGTAGTGATCGGGGTAGCCGACGATATTGCTCTGCTGCATGAACACCGTACGCTTGGCGCCGTTGGCATCCTGACCACGGCCATACCAGACCGGCTCGCCATCGAGCGCCAGCAGCACACACTGGTGCACGTAGAACGACCAGCCGTCATAGCCAGTGAGCCAGGCCATGTTGGACGGATCGGTGACGATCAGCAGCTCGATGCCCTTGGCCTGCATGGCCGTGCGGACCTTGGCAAGACGCTGGGCATATTCCTCCCGGCTGAAGGGGAGGTTGACGACGATTTCGGACATGGATGAATCCCCGTGTTTATGTGGACTGTGGGAAGGGCTTTAGTCGCGATTGGTTTATCGCGGCTAAAGCGGAGCGCCGCCCGGCCCCTCCCACAGGGTTAGGCGTTGAAGATGAAACCCTTGCCTGCCGCCCGCGCCCGCTCGAACGCAAGGCTGGCAATGGCCGTATCCTGAGCGCCGGTGCCGGTCAGGTCGCACAGGGTGATTTGCTCGGGCGCGGTACGCCCCGGACGCTGGCCGGCGATGACCTGACCGAGTTCGGCAAAATCGGCGTCAGCAGCCACCAGACCGGCGGCGATGGCGTGATGCAGCTCACCCAGAACGCGGGTCTGGCTCAGGCGGTCGGCGACATAGGCATCGACCCGCGCCAGCACGGCCGGGGCGATCTCGTTCTTCTGCTCGGCATCCGAACCCATGGCGGTGATGTGCAGGCCGGGGCGCAGGTGCTGTAGCTGGATCAGCGGCTCGCGACTCGGCGTGGTGGTGATGGCGATATCGGCGCCGTCCAGCGCCGCGTCGACGCCATCCACCGCGCGCGCATCATCCAGTTCGGCGGCCATGGCCTGGGCCTTGGCCGGGTCGCGCGCCCAGATGCGTACCTCGCGCACATCACGCACCCGGCGCAGGGCTTGCAACTGCAAGCGCGCCTGCTCGCCGGCACCGAGGATGGCGACCACCTTGGCGTCTTCGCGAGCCAGCCATTTGGCCGCGATGGCGCCAGCGGCAGCGGTGCGCACGGCGGTGAGGTAGCCATTGTCCAGCAGCAGCGCATCGGCCAGGCCGGTCCGTGCCGAGAACAGCATCATCAGGCCATTGAGGCTGGGCAGGCCAAGCGTGGGGTTGTCGAAGAAACCGGGGCTGACCTTGATCGCGAAGTGCGCCACGCCGGGCAGGTAGGCAGTCTTCACGTCCACCTCGCCGTTATGCTCGGGCACGTCCAGGCGCAGGATCGGCGGCATCGCCACGGCGGCCGTGGCGAGCAGGCGGAAGGCGTTTTCCACCACCGCGAGGCTGTCGGCGTCGAGGCCAATGCACTCGCGCAGATCGGCCTGGTTGAGTATCAGGGTCTTGGCCATGGGAGTTCCTCAGGCGTCGGCGCCATTGAGCACACGCAGGTGCTGGTCGATGTCGATATTGCGGCCGCTGACCACCGCCACCACCGGACCGCGCGGCTCGATCAAGTCGTCGAGCAGGGCGGCGATACCGACGGCAGCGGCGCCTTCGACCACCAGCCGCTCCTCGCGGTAGGCGTGGCGGATGCCACGAGCGATGGAAGCCTCGTCGAGCAGATGCAGCTGATCGCACAGCTCGCGGGTGAGGGCGAAGGTGTAGCGGTTGTCCAGGCCGATGCCGCCGCCAAGCGAATCGGCCAGCGTTGACAGCTCCTCCACCTCGACCGGTTCGCCGGCCTGCAGGCTGGCGTGCATGGAGGCACCCCGTTGCATGCTGATGCCATGAGTACGAATGGCCGGGCTGGCCGCCTTGATCGCCAGCGCCACGCCGGCGAACAGGCCGCCGCCGGACAGCGGCACCAGCACTTCGCAGACATCCGGGCATTGCTCGAGAATCTCCAGGCCCAGGCTGCCCTGGCCGGCGATCACGTGCGGGTGGTCGAAGGGTGGGATAAATGCAGCGCCCTGTTCGCGGGCGATGCGCAGGGCTTCGCGCTGGGCATCGTCCTGGCTGCGGCCGCTGATCACCACCTCGGCGCCCAGCTCGCGAATGGCGCGCACCTTATTCTGCGGCACCAGCTCGGAGAGGCAGACGATGGCCTTCACGCCCTGCTGCGAGGCGGCGAAGGCCAGGGCTCGGCCGTGATTGCCGGTGGAGGCAGTGACCACACCGAGGCGCTTCTGCTCGGTATCCAGTTGCGCCACCGCATTGCTGGCGCCGCGCAACTTGAAGCTGCCGGTGGCCTGCTGCGACTCCAGCTTCAGCCACACCGGCACACCGGCCAGGCGACTCAGGCTCGGCGAGTGCTCCAGCGGCGTCTGGCGCACCAGGCCGGCGATACGCTGGCGGGCCTGGAGCAGTTCATCAAGGTGGATGGAAGACATGGCGCACGTTCCGTGAAGGTGTGCGACCGAGTGTATGAGCGGGAAATTGAGCGACTTAATGTACTAGGACGATTTTTTATTCGGGTACCTCAAGAGACTAACAACCGGTGCGCGCGGCGCACCCTACGCGCTTCCGTAGGGTGCGCCGTGCGCACCGGCTCTCTCGCTCAGAAATCATGCACCTTCGGGTACTGCTCGAAGACGTCACGCACGATCTGTACGCCCTGGCGCATCTTCGCTTCGCTGCATTCGGCGCCGACGCACAGGCGCACCGCACGCGGCCTCGGCATGCCCGGCGGGACGAATGGGTCGGGCAACGTCAGCGCCACGTTGCGCCGACGCAGCTCGCGCAACAGGCCGTCGATCTCCCAGCCGTCGGGCACCCGCAACCAACTGTTGAGCGAATAGGGATGAGCGCCGATCAGGTGCTCGCCCAGTTCCTGCTCCACCAAAGCCTGCCGGTTGGCCAGCAATTGCCGCTGCAGCTGCACCAGGTCCTCGGCCTCGCCGGAGTCGATCCAGCGCGTGGCAATCTCACCGAGCAGCGACGGCGCCATCCAGCTGTTGACCCGCAAGATGCTCTCGGTACGCAGGGCCAGGCGCTTGGGCATCACCAGGTAGCCGATGCGCAGACCGGTGAGCACCGACTTGGTCATGCTGGTGCAGTAGAACGACAGTTCCGGCGCGTAGTGGCTGAGCGGCCGCGTGCTCTGCTGGCCGGCCAGCAGCGGGCCGTAGACGTCGTCCTCGATGATGTACACGCCATAGCGGCGGGCGATTTCGGCGATCTCGCGGCGGCGCTCGTCGGGCATCAGCGCGCTGGTGGGGTTGTTCAGGTTGGGCGTGCAGACCAGCGCAGTGATGCGCTCGTTGCCGCACATGTCCTCGAAGTGCTCGGGGTTCAGCCCGTAGCGATCCATCTCCAGACCCTTGAGGGTGAAGCCGAGCACCTGCGAGCTGCCAATGGCGCCGTGATCGGTCAGGCCTTCGCAGAGCACCACGTCGTCCGGGCCGGCCAGGGTGGCCAGGGCGAGGAAAATGCCGTGGGCCGCGCCGCTGGTCAGCAGCACGTCCTCGATACCCACGTCCATGCCCAGACGCTCCAGCCAGCGCACTGCCGACTCGCGCTGGTGCTGCATGCCGGCAATAGGACGAAAAGCGTGAATCCAGGGCTGGTGCGGCTCCTGCGCCAGCTCCAGGCAGGTCTGTCGCCACAGTCGGTCGTGGGCATCGGTGTGCAGGATGCGTGCATTGGAAAAGTCCATCAGCGCCTGCTCGCTGCGATCGAGCATGCTGGTGGCCACGCGCTCGCTGGTGCGCCGCGAGACGAAGCTGCCACGACCCACCTCGCAGCGCACGCGGCCCTGGCGCTCCAGTTCCTTGTAGGCGTTGGTCACGGTCTGCACGCTGATGCCCAGCGCATCTGAAACCTGGCGTTGCGGTGGCAGTCGCTGGCCGTCGATCAGGGTACCCTGTTCGATATCGGCGGCGACCGCCTGGACCAGCAGCTTGTACTTCGACTCGCCCGGGCGAGCGTTGGCCAGGGCCTTCTTCCAGTTATGCATCGATGGCTCCTGCGGCGACTGCGCTCAAGCATCCCGCGCGAGGCGTTACGATTCAATTGTCCTAGTGCAATGCCGTAGCGAAAAAAGCCTTTGTATGCTCGGGTCAAGGGTGGAAAACAGTGCCTCGGCACCTCAGAAGAATTACCACCTGGCGCGAACAGCGCCACCAACGCTCTTGATTTACCTGCCTCCTAACACAGCACGCCGCCGTTGGCGGACTACAAGAAACAGGAGAACACCAAGATGAGTAGCGTTATCCCCTCCCGCTTCGGTCGCCTTGCGCTGGCCTGCGCCCTGCTTACCGGCCTTGCCGGCGCCCAGGCTTCAACGCTGGACAAGGTCAAGGACAGCAGCCGCGTGCGCATCGGCTACGCCAACGAAACCCCCTTCGCCTATACCGCTCTCGACGGCAGTGTCACTGGCGAGTCGCCGGAGATCGTCAGGAAGATCTTCGAGCACATGGGCGTCGAGAAGATCAACCCGGTGCTTACCGAATGGGGCTCGCTGATCCCAGGCCTTCGCGCCAGCCGCTTCGACCTGATCGCCGCCGGCATGTACATCACCCCCGAGCGCTGCAAGCAGGTGCTGTTCACCGACCCGCACTATCAGTTACCCGATACCCTGCTGGTGAAAGCCGGCAACCCGAAGGACCTGCACAGCTACGAAGACATCGCCAAGAGCGGTGCCAAGGTGGCGATCATGTCCGGTACGGTGAATCTGGGTTATGCCCGTGATTCCGGTATCACCGACGAACAGATCCTCCAGGTGCCGGACACCACCGCGCAGCTGCAGGCCGTGCGCGCCGGTCGCGCCGACGCCGCCGTCGGCACTCAGTTGACCATGAAGGGGCTGGCCGACAAGGGCGGCGACGGCGTCGAAGCCATCGCCGAATTCAAGGACGATCCGGCCCACACCGGCTATGGCGCCCTGGCCTTCCGCCCGGAAGACAAGGACCTTCGCGATGCGGTGAATGCCGAGCTGAAGAAGTGGCTGGGCAGCGAAGAGCATCTGGCCACGGTCAAACCCTTCGGTTTCGATCAGTCCAACATCACCGACAAGACCGCCGCCGAACTCTGCGGCCAGTAATGCACGGGTAACGCCGCGCACGAAGGTGCGTGGCGTGTTTCCCTGCATAGAGCGGTAGACATTCATGACCGATCTTTTCCCCCTGCTGCTGCAAGGCGCCTGGGTCACCGTGCAAGTCACCTTCTGGGGCTCGCTGCTGGCCATCGTCTCGGCAGTCATCGCCGCCCTCGGCCGGCTGTCGCCGATTGGCCCGCTACGCTGGCTGGCCATCACCTACATCGAAATCTTTCGCGGCACCTCGCTGCTGGTGCAGCTGTTCTGGCTGTACTTCGTGCTGCCGATGCCGCCATTCAACGTCGAGATGAGCGCCTTCACCGTGGCCATCGTCGGCCTTGGCCTGCACATCGGCGCCTATGGTGCGGAAGTGATGCGTGGTGCCATCCGCTCGGTGGCCAAGGGTCAGTACGAGGCCTGCACAGCGCTTAACATGCATCCGTCCAAACGCTTCCTGCGCATCATCCTGCCGCAGGCACTGCTGGCGGCGATCCCACCGGGCACCAACCTGCTGATCGAGCTGCTCAAGAACACTTCGCTGGTGTCGCTGATCACCCTGTCCGACCTGGCCTTCCGCGCCCGCCAGCTGGATCAGGCGACCTTCATGACTCTGGAGATCTTCGCCCTGGCGCTGCTGCTGTATTTCCTCATGGCCCAAGTGATCAACCTCGGCATGCGCCTGCTGGAAAAACGCCTGAGCCGTGGCCGGATGCGCGGAGGCCTGCAATGAATTTCTTCGACTGGGATTTCGCCCTGAGCATCCTCCCGGACCTGCTCAAGGCCTCGCTCAATACCCTGCTGATCACCTTCGCCGGCTTCGCCATCGCTATCGTCGTCGGCCTGCTGCT
The DNA here is from genome assembly GCF_015712105.2 of Pseudomonas chaetocerotis. Classification (NCBI taxonomy): domain Bacteria; kingdom Pseudomonadati; phylum Pseudomonadota; class Gammaproteobacteria; order Pseudomonadales; family Pseudomonadaceae; genus Pseudomonas; species Pseudomonas chaetocerotis. The sequence goes on along the minus strand of NZ_JACFYX020000002.1, from coordinate 270,254 downwards.
GGCCATCGCTCGGCGCAGCCGGCACCTGTGGCTGTCCTGGCCGGTGGCCGGGCTGATCGAATTCATCCGCAGCACGCCGCTGCTGATCCAGGTGTATTTCCTGTTCTACGTGTTCCCCAACTACGGGCTAAACCTGACCGCACTGCAGGCGGGCATCCTCGGCATCGCCCTGCACTACGCCTGCTACACCGCCGAGGTGTACCGCGCCGGCCTCGATGCAGTGCCGCGTGGCCAGTGGGAGGCGGTGACGGCACTGAACATGTCGCCGCTGCCTGCGTATCGGCAGATCATCCTGCCGCAGGCGCTGCGGCCGATCCTGCCGGCGCTGGGCAACTACCTGGTGGCCATGCTCAAGGACACCCCGGTGCTATCGGCGATCACCGTGGTAGAAATCATGCAGCAAGCCAAGAACATCGGTTCGGAGAGCTTCCGCTACCTCGAGCCCATCACCATGGTCGGTATCTTCTTCCTGCTGCTCAGCCTGGCCCTGGCCTGGTGCGTGCGCCGCGTGGAAGATCGGCTGGAGGTCACTGCTCGATGACTGCTTTTCTTAACGCTACAGACGCCGCAGGGAGTTTTTCCATGCCCCAGCCCATCGTCCGCTTCACCGACGTGACCAAGCGTTACGGCAACCTCACCGTACTCAACAAGCTCAACCTGAACGTCGCCCCCGGCGAGAAGGTGGCGATCATCGGCCCCAGCGGCTCGGGCAAGTCGACCCTGTTGCGCGCGCTGATGACCCTGGAGAGCATCGACGAAGGCGTGATTTGCGTCGACGACGAGCCGCTGACCCACATGCCCGGCCGCGACGGGCGCCTGCTGCCGGCCAGCGCCAGCCACCAGCGCAAGGTGCGCGGCAAGATCGGCATGGTGTTCCAGAGTTTCAACCTGTTCCCGCACATGTGCGCGCTGCAGAACGTGATCGAGGCGCCAATGCAGGTGCTCGGCATGGGCAGGAAGGAAGCCACCGAGCGCGCCGAGGAGCTGCTGGCGATGGTCGGCCTGGGCGAGAAGCTGCGCCATTTCCCCTCGCAGCTATCCGGCGGCCAGCAGCAACGCGTGGCCATCGCCCGTGCGCTGGCGATGCGACCCAAGGTGATGCTGTTCGACGAGGTGACCTCGGCGCTCGACCCGGAGCTGTGCGGCGAGGTACTCAATGTCATCCGCCGCCTCGGCAGCGAGCACAACCTGACCATGCTGATGGTCACCCACCAGATGGGCTTCGCCCGCGAGTTCGCCGACCGTGTGTGCTTCTTCCATCAGGGCTGCATCCATGAACAGGGCACGCCGGATCAGCTGTTCGGCAACCCGCAGCAGGAGCGCACCAAGGCGTTTCTGAGTGCAGTCAACGAGGCGAACTGAGGCGCCCGAGACCGGATCTGTGGGAGGCGTTTCAGCGGCGACAGCAAGACGTCGCGGCTCCCACGACAATGCTCCCTGCCGTTTCCTTAGCAGCGGTTCAGCCGCGACAGGTCGGCAGCGCTCTGTTCCGGGCCCTTGTGCTGCCAGTAGTAACGCAGGGTATCAATGCCCACCACTGGATAACCGGCAGCGGCCATATGCTTGGCAGAAACACGCGTTACGAACGTCCAGGCTGGCTGCCGCCGTTCAGGCCTCGCCGAGAAAACGCAGGCCGGCGCCTTCGGCGTCCACGCGCATCACTTCCATCTTCAATATGGGGGCGGGGAAAGGCAGATCCTGCACCTGGCCGATCACCTCGGTGCCGACCGACAGGCCGGCCATGTCCGGATGCTTCACATAGACGCCGCTATCGGACAGGTCACGGGTCTGCGCCACCAGCTCACCAAAACTGGGATGGCTGATCTTGATCCGGCACTTCATCGGGGTACGCACCTGCTGGCGCTGGTTCGGCATGGAGGCTCCGGGGGTAGGCGGATGGTGCAGCCTTTAATAGCGCAAAACCGAAGCAATTCCCAATACTCGATGGAAAAATGCACGTCCAGGCAACCCGGAACCTTCCAGGGCACGCGGTAGTCGCGAGCATTTCGTCTCCCGGGCGCACGTACGCAAGCAATCGAGCCTCGACGTCTCCGCGACCGGTAGGAATAATCCGTGTCGAGCCCTCCGCAAAAGAGCGCCATGGCGCACGAAAATACGCGACTGAACACCCCGCGCAGTAGGCGTGAACGCCTTGCTGGTTCATCATGCGGGCTGTTCCCGATGCCTGAACAATGGATTGTGCATGCCGATCGACTCTTTACCTCTGCGCACCCTGTCACTTCTCGGTAGCGGCCATGCCCTGCCAAAGCAGCGTCTGACGAGCGCCGAAATCGACCATTCTCTCGGTCTGCCCGATGGCAGCGTCGAGCGCCTCAGTGGCGTACGCAGCCGCGCGGTTGCAGCTGCCGACGACACTGCCGCCAGCCTTGCCACACAGGCCGCGCACAAGGCTCTTCAGGCGGCCGGTCTGACGGCAGACCAGCTCGACTGCGTGATCGCCGCCAGCGGCACCATGGACCAGGGCATGCCCTGTAATGCCGCGCTGGTTCACCGCGAGCTGGGCCTTGGCGCGAGCGGCATCCCGGCCTTCGATATCAACGCCAGTTGCCTCGGTTTCATCGTCGCCCTCGATCAGCTGTCCTGGTCACTGGTTGCCGGTCGCTACCGCCGAGTGCTACTGGTCTGTGCCGACATTGCCTCCTGCGGGCTCGACTGGCAGCAGTTGCACAGTGCTGCGATCTTTGGCGACGGCGCGGCGGCGGTGGTTCTCGGGCGTGACGGCGGCGGGCTGCGCCTGAACATCCTCGCTGCGCAGCTACGCACCTACTCCGAAGGCGCCGAGCTCTGCCAGATTGCGGCAGGCGGCTCGCGTCACCACCCCTCGCGCGGCGACGAGCATTTTGCTGCCCTGAGTCGTTTCACCATGCAGGGTAAAGCGGTTTTCCGCCTGGCCTCGACCCATCTGCCGGGGTTTGTGCAGGCTCTGCTCGACGAAGCGCGATTGCAGCGGACCCAGATCGACCGAGTGATTGCGCACCAGGCCAGCCACCTGGCGATGCAACACCTGCGCAAACGGCTGGGATTCTCTGCCGAGCAGGTGATCGACATCTTTGCCGACTATGGCAATCAGGTCGCCGCATCGTTGCCGACCGCCCTCGATGTAGGCGTGCGCGACGGGCGTGTCCGCGCCGGTCAGCGCGTGCTGCTGCTCGGCACAGGTGCCGGGCTTTCGCTCGGTGGCATGCTGCTGGAGCTGGAATGAAGATTCTGCTCACCGGAGGCACCGGCTTCGTCGGTCGGCATATCGCCTGGCGCCTGGCCGCAGAGGGCTGCGAGGTGGTGTTCAGCGGTCGCAACCGTGACGCTGCTGACGAAGTACTGCGCCACGCTCGCGCAGCGATGCGCTTTCTACCGATAGAACATGGCACGCCACAGGCACGCGCAGCGCTGGCAGAGGCGGCCCGGGGCGCCGACGCTCTGGTGCATTGCGCGGCGCTATCGGCGCCCTGGGGCAGCGCCGAGGCATTTCAGCGCGCCAACGTCGCCTCTACCGAAGAAGTCATCAATGCCTGCCGCACGCAAGGCGTCGCGCGCCTGGTGCATCTGTCGACACCGAGTCTGTACTTCGACTTCCAGGACCGACTCGGCGTGCGTGAAAGCGATCCATTACCGCCCCCTGTGAACCACTATGCGCACACCAAGGGCATGGCCGAAGCGCTGCTGCGTGCAGCCGATGTCGCGCCAACCGTGGTGCTGCGTCCGCGCGCCGTGTTCGGCCCATGGGACGCCACACTGATGCCGCGCATGCTGCGCGTGATGCGCCGTGGGGCGATTCCGCTGATGCGCGGTGGGCGTGCCGAACTCGATCTGACTTACATCGACAACCTGGTCGATGCCGTATGGCTCGGCCTGACTCGTCCGCTACCAGGCCGCTACAACCTGTACAACGTCAGCAATGCCGAACCTATCCGTCTCGATCGCCTGCTGGAACGTGTCGCCACAGCCTTCGCGCTGCCACTACGTACGCGCCGGCTGCCCTGGCCACTGGTTTGCGCCGTCGCCCGCCTGCTCGAAGCGCACGCGCATTGGCGCAGCGGCCAAGAGCCGCTGCTGACCCGCTACAGCGCTGGCGTGCTCGCCTTCAGCCAGACCCTGGATACCTCGGCAATTCGCCACGAACTGGGCTGGCAGCCCAGGATCGACCTCGAAGAAGGCATTCGTCGCCACGCAGCCTGGTGGCTGGAGCAGGGTAGATGAGCGCATCGATCGATGTCGCCTGGCTACGGGTCGGCAGCTGCCGCCACCTGGCGTGCATGGCCGCGCGCGGGGCAGGGCTGCGGCCGGTCGACTTCCCGTCGTATTGCGCCCTGCTGCGCCACCCGGCGCGCGGCTGGATGCTGTACGACACCGGTTACGCGGCGCATTTTCTCAAGGCCACCGCCACGTTTCCCGAGCGCCTCTACGGCAGCCTGCTGCCAGTCAATCTGCCTGCCGAAGCGTGCCTGTCGGCACAACTCGCCAGGCGCGGTATTCGCTGTGAGGAGATCACCACCGTGATCGTCTCGCACTATCACGGCGACCACGTTGCCGGCTTGCGCGACTTTCCGCAGGCGCGCTTCATCGCCCTGCGCGCCGAAAGCGAACATGTGCTGGCGCTGCGTGGCAAGCGCTGGCGGGCGACGCTGCAGGGACGCCTGCCGGGTCTGCTGCCGGATGATTTCTCGGCGCGCCTGGAACATGCTGACCATTACCCACAGCGGCCGCTGCCAGCGTGGATGGCGCCTTTCAGGGACGGTTTCGACCTGTTTGGCGATGGCAGCCTGCTCGGCGTCGTACTCCCCGGACACAGCCACGGCCAGCTCGGCCTGTGCATCCCCGATGCCAGTGGCCGGCCGCTGCTGTTGGTGGCGGACGCCTGTTATTCGCTGCCGGCCTGCCGCGAAGGTCGCCTGCCCCCCGCAGCCACGCAGTGGTTCAGCAACAGCGCCGTACGCTGCTATCGCGAAACCTTCACCGGCGTGGGCGAACTGGCCCGGCGCGAACCTTCGCTGCTGATCCTGCCGTCACACTGCGAAGTCGCCGCAGAGGCATTCCATGCGCGATCTTGAACGACTGCGCAGCCTGCTGCGCGTTGCCTTCAGCTTCATCCACAGTCGTTGGTGGCTGCGCTTCTCCGACCGGCGCCGCCTCGAGGCGTGGCAGGCGCGTCAGCTGACGCGCTTTCTGCGCGAAACCGCACCACAGGCGCCGCGCCTGCGTGCTTTTCGGGGACAACCGCTGGAGCGATGGCCCGGCATGGACAAGGCGCTGCTGATGAGCGAGTTCAGCGCCTGCAACAGCCAGGGCATCGACCTGCAATCCGCTCTGGACGTAGCGCTGCAAGCCGAGCATTCGCGGGATTTCAGTCCACAGTTGGGCGAGCTGACCGTTGGCCTTTCCAGCGGCACGTCCGGCCATCGCGGCGTTTTTCTGGTCGGCAGGGAAGAACGCGAACGCTGGGCCGGAACCCTGCTGGCGCGCACCTTGCCGACACGCCTGCTCGGCCACCTGCTGCCGTGGCGACCGCCGCTGCGCATCGCTTTCTTCCTGCGCGCCAACAGCCGTCTGTACACCACGCTGTCCAGCCGCCGGATCGACTTCGCCTTCCATGATCTGCTGCTGGGCCTGGACGCCGCGCTGCCAGTGCTCGAACAGCAACAGCCGCATGTACTGGTCGCACCGGCCACGGTATTGCGCGCGCTGGCCGACGCGCATCTGGCCGGACGTCTGCGCATTGCCCCGGCGCATCTGGTATCGGTCGCCGAAGTCCTCGAGCAAGAGGATGCACAGCACATCGAGCACGCCTTCGGCCAGCGCCCGGCGCAGATCTACCAGGCCAGCGAAGGCTTTCTCGGCTATAGCTGCGAGCGGGGCAACCTGCACCTGAACGAAACCCATCTGCTGATCGAACCCGAGTGGCTGGACCAGGAGCAGCGGCGCTTCCAGCCGCTGATCAGCGACTTCTCGCGTACCACGCAGATCACCGTTCGCTATCGCCTCAACGACATTCTGCAACTGGCACCCGCGCCATGCCCCTGTGGCCGCGCCGAGCGCACCCTGACCGCCATCGAAGGCCGCGCCGATGAAATCCTCTGGCTGCCGGCCCTGGATGGCAGCGGCCTGCGCCCGCTCTACCCGGATCTGCTGCGGCGCGCCATCGCTACCGCACAGGCCGACCTGGAGCAATGGCGCCTGCGCCAGGAGGGCATGGACTGGCACCTGCAGGTGAAGGCCGTAGCACCCGGCAAGGCCGAAACAGCCTTGCGCGAGGCGTTGGCCACATTCTTTCAACAGCAGCAGGTACAGCCCGCGACCTTGCACATCAGCGACTGGATGCCGGATGAGCCCGGCGCCAAGCGTCGCCGCCTGCTGCTGCAACGCAGACCAGAGGGAACGCCATGCACGTACTGATCCTCGGTGCTCGTGCGCCGGCGTGCCTGGAATGGGCACACGCATTCGCCGCCAGCGGCTGGACAGTCAGCGTCGGTGACTCACTGGCCTGGCCACTGGCTCGCTCGAGCCGGGCAGTACACCGCTTCGTCCGCCTGCCGGAGCCACGTAGCAAGCCGCAAGCCTGGGTCGACGCACTGGCCGAGCGCATACGCCAGGACGCTATCGACCTGCTCCTGCCGACCTGCGAGGAGGTCTTCTACCTGGCCCACGGCTTGCCACAGCTGGCGCCGCTGTGCCGGGTGCTGACCAGCGATTTCGAGCTGCTGCACCGCCTGCATCACAAGGGACGCTTCGCCGAGATGACCCGTGGCTGGCACGTTGCAGCGCCCGAGACACGCCTTCTGCAGCGCCACGAAGACTGCCTCGCCCTGGCCAATGAGAGCCGCGACTGGGTGTTCAAACCGGCCTATTCGCGCTTCGCCTCGCGCACCCTGATCCGGCCTGACCCGCGTACCGTTCGCACACTGCACCCGACGCCAGACCAACCCTGGGTCGCCCAACGCTTCATCGCCGGCGACGAACACTGCAGCTTCAGCCTGCTGGTCGACGGTCAGATACGCGCACATGCCTGCTACCGTCCGCTGTATCGCGTCGGACGTGGCTCCGGGATCTACTTCCAGCCTGCACAACCTGCTGCCGTGCGGGCCTTCGTCGAGGCCTTCGGTCAGGCCACCGGCTATAGCGGCCAGGTGGGCTTCGACTTCATCGCCGATGCCGAGGGAGACTTTCACGTCCTTGAATGCAACCCACGCGCTACCAGCGGTATCCATCTGTTCGACGACCAGCCCACGGCGCTGGTGAACACCCTGAGCACGACCGGCGAGCCGCTTCTGCCCAGCTCGACCCCGCGCATGGTGGCGCTCGCGATGCTGCTGATCGGCGCACCACGCCATCTCGCCAGCCGTACCTTCTGGAGCGACTATCGCGCGGCGCGCGACGTAATCCTGCGTGACGGCGACCTCGGCCCGCTGGCAGGCCAGTTACTCGGCGTTGGCGAGATCGCCATGCGCGCGCTGATGCGCCGGCGCGGCCTGCTGGCAGCCTCGACCGCGGACATCGAGTGGGACGGTCAATCGCTCGCAGGAACGCCAGGATCATGAAGCTGCTGGCTGCCGACGATCCACAACTGGCGCAACGCGACAGCGCAGCAGCGCGTTACGTGCGCGAACATGCCGAGCGCGGTATCGGCAACCTGGCCTGCGAACTGCAGTTGCTCGACCTCGGCCAGTGGCAGATGCCGGTATCGATCAACCGCGGCGGCGAGCGGGCCGACAACTGCTATGTGGTCTCGCCCCTGACCGCCTACAGCGGCTACGCCCGCGACGAGTTGCAGCGCCTGCCCAATCGGCTGCTCGCACACCTGCTGAAACCGCTGGTTGCGGGTGTCGAATACCTGCTCAGGAGCGCCCATATCGATCGCATCGTGCAGGTCAACAACTGGCTGCTGTCGACCAACCTGTACCCCTCGGACTGGCAAGGTCAGGGCCTGGATGAGCTGACAGTGCAGCTGCGCCAGCGTTTTCCGAGCCATGCCTTCGGCTTTCGCTCGCTCAACACGGCCAGCAACGCCGTCCTGATGAAACGGCTTGATGCACTCGGCTATCTCGCCGTGCCGAGCCGCCAGGTCTATCTGTTCGATGGCCGCGAGGGTGCCGACAGCGCTTATCTGCGTCACCACAATTGCCGGCTCGATGCGACGCTGCTGCGCCGTAGCGATTACCGGGTGGATACGGGCGAAACCCTGACACACCTTGAGTTCGAGCGTATCGAAGCGCTCTACGACCTGCTCTATCTGGACAAATACAGCGCCCTGAATCCGCACTACAGCGCCGCCTGGCTGGAGCAGGGCCAACGTGATGGCTGGCTCGAACTGCGCGTGCTGCGGGCGAACAATGGTCGTATCGATGGGGTCGTCGGCTGGTTCGCCAGCGACACCGTGCTCAGCGCGCCCATCGTCGGCTATGACACCGCGCTGCCACAGCGTGCCGGGCTCTATCGCCAATTGACCCGGCTGTGCCTCGAAGAGGCGGCCAAACGCCGCATGCTGCTCAACTTCAGCTCCGGGGCCGCGCACTTCAAGCGCTTGCGCGGCGGCCAGCCACAGATCGAATACAGCATGCTGCACATCGCTCACCTGCCGCTGCGCCAGCGCCTGGTCTGGCGCACCCTGGCCGCACTGCTGCAGGGGCTGGGTGTGCCGCTGATGAGGACGCTGAAGCTATGAATCCGACCGACCAACCACTGGCTTACTGGTGGCCATTGGCGACCAGCCAGCAGCTTGGCGCGGGCCAACCGTTGGCGCGCGTGCTGCACGGCCGGCCGCTGGTTCTGTTCCGCGAGCGCGACGGGCGGCCTGCGGCATTGCCGGATCGATGCCCGCATCGCTTCGCTCCACTCAGCGCCGGCTGCGTGCGCGACGGCGCCGTCGAGTGTCCCTACCACGGCTGGCGTTTCAACGGCGCCGGTCACTGCACCCGTGCCCCGGGCAGTCTCGACGAGGGCAGCCGCGCGGCCATGCTGCAACCGCTGCAGGCACTGGATTCCCACGGCCTGATATGGGTGCGCGACGCCAGGCTGGCGGCACCGACACTACCCTGTAGCACCACGCAGGAAGGACTGGATCTGTTCTGGATGCACGACAAGGTCCGTTGCAGCCAGCAAGAGGCGGCGGAGAACTTCCTTGACGCCTTCCACACGCACTTCGTACACGCCGGCTGGGTTCGCCGCGACAGCAAGCGCCAGCGGGTGATCGCCGATATCCGCGCACTGGAAGACGGGATCGAAGCGCGTTACAGCGAGGAGCGCCTGCAGACCGGGCTGATCTCCCGGCTGTTCGAAGGCAGTCGCGCAGAGAGCTTCGGCCGCTTCCGCCTGCCGGGCCAGGCGGAAATCGAATACCGCGACGCCCGTGGCCGGCTCACGCTGTTGATCACGGCCTGGCTCGTTCCCGCCGAGCCCGGTCACTTGCAGGTGATCGCCCGCATTGCCACCCGCCGCGGCTGGCTGCCCGGCTGGCTGAAACGGCTCCTGATTCAGCCGCTATTCGGCGTAGTGTTGCGCCAGGACAAGCGCATCCTGGAGGCCGTCAGCGCAAACCAGCAACGCTTCGCCGAATGCGCTGAGCATTGGGGGCCCGTGCAGATGCTCGACGGACGCCAGGATTTGCTGGCCCCCTGGATTCGCCAATTGCTACTGAAGGGACGGCTGGACGACTTCACTGCCCGGCGGCTGGAACTGGAGCTCTAGAGCCTGGCCGCGATCACATCGGCAAGAGACGGGCGAAACCCCTTCAGTACCACTTGGCCTCACCCTCGGGCCGCTTCTTGAAGCGCTTCATGCTCCACATGTACTGGCTTGGGTAGTTGCGCACATAGCGCGATACCACTTCGCTCATCGCCGCCACGCCTTCTTCCACGTTCTCGCTGTACATGCCCTCAGGTGCCGCTTCGAGGATCACCTTGTAGCCGCTGCCATCCGGCAGGCGCAGCGCATGCAGGAACACGCCGACTGCCTTGCCGCCAGTGAGCATCCCGGGGACGAATTTGCTGGTCAGCGCAGTGGTGCCGAGAAAGGGCACGAAAACCCCCGACGAACGGCTCGGCTCCGGATCGGCAGGAATGCCCACGGCCCCGCCCCTGCGCACTTCCTTGATGACGCTGAGGATGCCTTCCTTGGTCGAGGGCGCGACGCGGTTACCCATCTGCACGCGCTGCTGCTGCAGCAGCTCGTCGACCGCCTTGAGCTTCGGCGGGCGGTAGAAAATGATCGGTTTGCACTGGTTGCAGTAGAAGTGGTTGAGCACCTCCCAGTTACCCAGGTGACTGGTGATGCCGACCACGCCCTTGCCGGACGCCAGGGCCTGTTGCAGCACCTCCAGGCCTTCGACTTCGCGAATCAGCTTGAGTGACTTGTGCGCCGGCCAGATCCAGGCGCAGGCGCTTTCGGTCAGGGTCTTGCCGATGTCCTTGAGGCTTTGCCCGACCAGCCTGTCCAGCTCGGGCTCGTTCAGCTCGGGGAAGCACTTGCTCAGGTTGATACGCACCACGTCACGCGAGCCGTTCGGCAGCTTCCACATCAGCCAGCCGATGGCATTGCCCACGGCCTGCACGGCGCGCCAGGGCAGCAGTGCGAACAGGCGCAGGAAACCAACCACCAGGGCGCCCTTGAGTTTTTCCACGACAGACTCCAACCGTTTCCGCAAAGCGCCCAGTGTAACTGGCCAGGGCCAAGCCAGTCAGTACAGGCTCGTCAGAAGCCTCTGCTGCAGATCACGCTGGTAGGCATCGACGTCGAACTCCTCATAGATACAGCGGAAGATGTCGCCGGCGCTCGGCAGGCTGGCGCGCTCCACCTGGCGCGAGGCATCCCACAGGCCGGAACGCACTGCCGCCTTGGAACACTGGAAGTAGCAGGTATCGATATGAATGCGCAGCACGCTGCGCGGCAGCTTGCCCTGGGCGCGGCCCAGCTCCAGCAGCTCGGGGTCGAGGGAGATCTCGGCGCGGCCATTGATGCGCAGGCTCTCACCGACGCCGGGAATCAGGAACAGCAGCGCCACCTGCGGGTTGAGCACGATGTTTCGCAGGCTGTCGATACGGTTGTTGCCCGGGCGATCCGGCAGCAGCAGGGTCTGGTCATCGAGAATCTGCACGAAACCTGGCGCATCGCCACGCGGCGAGCAATCCAGGCCATCCGGGCCGACGCTGGCCAACACCACGAAGGGCGAGGCTTCGATCAGCGCGCGGTAGGGCTCGATCAGCCGCGGCAACTCCTTGCGCCGCGAGCGTTCATGGCTTTCGCCGTACAGTGCCTGCAGTTCGTCCAGCGTGGTGATGGTGGTCATGAGCCCTTCAGTTGCGCATAGCGGTCGCAGTCGGTGGTGTGGTCCATCACCATACCCGTGGCCTGCATGAAGGCATAGCAGATGGTCGGTCCGACGAAGGTGAAACCGGCCTTCTTCAGCGCCTTGCTCATCGCCTCGGCTTCGGGCGTCACCGCCAGCATCTGGCTACGATCGCTGAAGTGATTGATCTTCGGCGCGCCGCCGACGAACGACCAGAGCAGCGTCACCGGGTCTTCCAGCTTCAGCCAGGCCTGGGCGTTCTGGCGCACGGCCTTGAGCTTGAGCCGATTGCGGATGATGCCCGGGTCCTGCATCAGCGCCTCGATCTCTTCGTCGCTGAGGCGGGCCAGGCGCTCGGGGTCGAAGCCATGCAGCACCTGGCGGTAGCGCTCGCGCTTCTTCAGCACGGTGATCCACGACAGGCCGGCCTGCGCGCCTTCGAGCAGCAGCATCTCGAACAGATGACCGGCATCGCGCTGCGGCACACCCCATTCCTCGTCGTGATAGGCCTGGTAGAGCGGATCGTCTGTACACCAGAAGCAGCGGGGCATGGCTGTGAACCTCGGTCATAGTCGAAGCGGTGACTATAACGGCAAAACAACTGGATATAAATACAGTCACGCTGCGCGTCGGATGATGCCGATATGCCGTACCCTGCGGCCTGCGCCGAGTTTCGATATACTCTCCGGCTTTCCCTCGCAAGCCTCCACAGGTGATTTTTTCGTGAGCCAGACCAAGCCTGCCGTGCGCACCTTCCAGGACCTGATCCTGGCCCTGCAGAACTACTGGGCCGAGCAGGGCTGCGTGGTGCTGCAACCCTACGACATGGAAGTAGGTGCCGGCACCTTCCACACCGCCACCTTCCTGCGCGCCATTGGCCCGGAGACCTGGAATGCCGCCTACGTGCAGCCTTCGCGTCGCCCGACCGACGGCCGCTACGGCGAAAACCCCAACCGCCTGCAGCACTACTACCAGTTCCAGGTGGTTCTCAAGCCCAACCCGGAGAACTTCCAGGAGCTGTACCTGGGTTCGCTGAAGGCCATCGGCCTCGACCCGGAAGTGCATGACATCCGCTTCGTCGAAGACAACTGGGAGTCGCCGACCCTCGGCGCCTGGGGTCTGGGCTGGGAAATCTGGCTCAACGGCATGGAAGTCACCCAGTTCACCTACTTCCAGCAAGTCGGTGGCATCGAGTGCTACCCGGTGACCGGCGAGATCACCTACGGCCTGGAGCGCCTGGCCATGTACCTGCAGGGTGTGGACTCGGTCTACGACCTGATCTGGACCGACGGCCCGTTCGGCACCGTGACCTACGGCGACGTGTTCCACCAGAACGAAGTGGAGCAGTCCACCTACAACTTCGAGCACGCCAACGTCGAGAAACTGTTCGAGCTGTTCGATTTCTACGAGAGCGAAGCCAATCGCCTGATCGAGCTTCAGTTGCCGCTGCCGACCTACGAAATGGTGCTCAAGGCTTCGCACACCTTCAACCTGCTGGACGCGCGCCGCGCCATCTCGGTGACCGCACGTCAGCAGTACATCCTGCGTGTGCGCACCCTGGCGCGTGCAGTAGCGCAGAGCTACCTGCAGGCGCGCGCCAAGCTCGGCTTCCCCATGGCCACCCCCGAACTGCGTGATGAAGTACTGGCCAAGCTGGAGGCACAAGCATGAGTGCACACGATTTCCTGGTCGAACTGGGCACCGAAGAACTGCCACCCAAAGCCCTGAAAAGCCTTGGTGATGCCTTCCTTGCCGGTATCGAGAAAGGCCTCAAGGCCGCCGGCCTGAATTACACCGCCAGCCGTGTCTACGCCGCGCCGCGCCGCCTGGCGGTGCTGGTCGAGCAGCTCGAGGAGCAGCAGGCCGACCGCAGCATGAACCTCGACGGCCCGCCCATCCAGGCCGCGTTCGACGCTGACGGCAACCCGACCCAGGCAGCCCTGGGCTTCGCCCGCAAATGCGGTGTAGACATTGCCGAGATCGACCGCAGCGGCGCGAAACTGCGCTTCGCCCAGCACATCCCTGGCCAGCCGGCGGTCAACCTGCTGCCGACCATCGTGCAGGACTCGCTGAACGACCTGCCGATTCCCAAGCGCATGCGCTGGGCCGCCCGTCGCGACGAATTCGTGCGCCCGACCCAGTGGCTGGTGATGCTCTTCGGCGACGCCGTGGTCGACTGCGAGATCCTCGCGCAGAAGGCCGGTCGCGTGTCCCGCGGCCACCGCTTCCACGCCAACCGTGACGTGCGCATCAGCAGCCCGGCCAACTACGCCGAAGACCTGCGCAGCGCCTTCGTGCTGGCCGACTTCGCCGAGCGCCGCGCGCTCATCAGCCGCCGCGTCGACGAGCTGGCCGCCGCCGAGCAGGGCACGGCCATCGTGCCGCCGGCGCTGCTGGACGAAGTCACCGCCCTGGTCGAATGGCCGGTGCCGCTGGTCTGCTCCTTCGAGGAGCGCTTCCTCGAGGTTCCGCAGGAGGCGCTGATCAGCACCATGCAGGACAACCAGAAGTACTTCTGCCTGCTCGATGCGGGCGGCAAGCTGCTGCCGCGCTTCATCACCGTGGCCAACGTCGAGTCCAAGGACCCGGCGCAGATCGTCTCGGGCAACGAGAAGGTCGTGCGTCCACGCCTGACCGACGCCGAGTTCTTCTTCAAGCAGGACAAGAAGCAGAAGCTCGAAGGCTTCAACCAGCGCCTGGCCAACGTGGTATTCCAGGCCCAGCTGGGTTCGGTATTCGACAAGGCCCAGCGCGTCTCGGCGCTCGCCGGCTTCATCGCCCGCGAAGTCGGTGGCGACGCCCAGCGTGCCGCCCGAGCCGGCCTGCTGAGCAAGTGCGACCTGGCCACCGAGATGGTCGGCGAGTTCCCCGAGATGCAGGGCATCGCCGGCTACTACTACGCGCTCAACGACGGTGAGCCGCAGGACGTCGCCCTGGCCCTGAACGAGCAGTACATGCCTCGCGGTGCCGGCGCCGAACTGCCAAGCACCCTGACCGGCGCCGCCGTGGCCGTGGCCGACAAGCTCGACACCCTGGTCGGCATCTTCGGCATCGGTATGCTGCCGACCGGCTCGAAGGACCCCTACGCCCTGCGTCGCGCCGCCCTCGGCGTACTGCGCATCCTGATCGAGAAGGGCCTTGATCTGGACCTGGCCGCTGCGGTCGACTTCGCCGTCGCCCAGTACGCCGGCAAGATCAAGGCCGACGGCCTGGCCGCCCAGGTGCTGGAATTCATCTTCGACCGCCTGCGTGCACGCTACGAGGACGAAGGCATCGAAGTGGCCGTATACCAGGCGGTGCGTGCGGTTGGCCCGACCTCGCCGCTGGACTTCGATCAGCGCGTACAGGCCGTGCAGGCCTTCCGCACCCTGCCGCAGGCCGCGGCCCTGGCTGCGGCCAACAAGCGTGTGTCGAACCTGCTGAGCAAGGCCGAAGGTGGCATCGCCGCCCAGGTCGAGGCGCACTACTTCGACAACCCCAGCGAGTTCGCCCTGCACGCCGCCATCCAGCAAGCCGACCAGGCCGTACAGCCGCTGGCCGCCGCCCGCCAGTACAACGAGGCCCTGGCCAAGCTGGCTGGCCTGCGCGAACCGGTGGACGCCTTCTTCGAGGCCGTACTGGTCAATGCCGAGGATACGCGCGTGCGCGCCAACCGTTACGCCCTGCTGGCCCGCCTGCGCGGGCTGTTCCTCGGCGTGGCGGACATCTCGGTACTGGGCTGACCCTTCTGTAGGAGCGAGCTCCGCGCGTGACAGCGTTCGCGAGCAGAGCTCGCTCCTACGGCAGACTCTGAAACGACTGCATGAAACTACTGATCCTCGACCGCGACGGTGTCATCAACGAAGACTCCGACGCCTATATCAAGACGCTCGACGAATGGCTGCCGATCCCTTCGTCGATCGCCGCCATCGCGCGCCTGTCGAAAGCCGGTTGGACGGTGGCAGTGGCCACCAACCAGTCCGGCATCGCCCGTGGTTATTACGACCTGGCGACCCTGGAGTCGATGCACACGCGCCTGCGCGAGCTGGTGGCGGAGCAGGGCGGTGAAGTCGGCCTGATCGTTCATTGCCCGCACGGACCGGACGATGGCTGCGAGTGCCGCAAGCCGAAACCGGGCATGCTCCGGCAGATCGCTGCGCACTACGCCACGGAACTGGCAGGAATCTGGTTCGTCGGCGATACCGGCGGTGACCTGCAGGCCGCGCTGGCCGTCGATTGTCAGCCTGTGCTGGTGAAAACCGGCAAGGGCGAACGAACCCTGGCCAAGCCGTTGCCGCCAGGAACCCTGGTATTCGATGATCTGGCGGCTGTTGCCGATCAACTGCTTTCATAAGGTGCGAAGTTCAATGGCGATCCTGCAGGCACTCAGAGTCACGCTTTTCTACCTGCTGCTGTCGTCCAGCTCCTTCTTCTGGTGCCTGATCAGCCTGGTGGTCGCGCCGCTGCTGCCGTTCCGCCAACGCTACCGCTTCGTCGTCCAGGCCTGGTGCAACTGCGCCGTGTGGCTGGCCAAGGTGATCGTCGGTATCCGCTATGAAGTGCGCGGCCTGGAGAACATCCCGGAGCGCCCCTGTGTGATCCTCGCCAACCACCAGAGCACCTGGGAAACCTTCTTCCTCTCCGGCTTCTTCGAGCCACTGTCGCAGGTGGTCAAGCGTGAATTGCTGCGCGTGCCCTTCTTCGGCTGGGGCATGGCGCTGCTCAAGCCCATCGCCATCGACCGCAGCAACCCCAAGGCCGCGCTCAAGCAGCTGGCCAAGCAGGGCGACGAACGCCTCAAGCAGGGCGCCTGGGTGCTGGTGTTCCCCGAAGGCACGCGGATTCCGCCGGGGCAGATCGGCAAGTTCTCTCGCGGCGGCGCAGCTCTGGCGGTGAATGCCGGCCTGCCGGTGCTGCCCATCGCCCATAACGCTGGTGAATTCTGGCCCAAGGCAGGCTGGGGCAAGCGCCCGGGCACCATCCAGGTCATCATCGGCCAGCCAATGCACGCCGAGGGCGAAGGCCCGCGTGCCATTGCCGAGCTCAACGAACGTGCTTTTCAGTGGGTGCGCCAGCAACAGACCGATCTGCGCGGCGAAGAGCCGCAGGCGAGTCGAGTGGGCGAAACGGCCTGACCTGTGGATAAGCTGTGCGTCAAATGCAAGCAAAGCGCCACCATCGATCACATCCGGCTGATTTTCCTGACGAATCACCAGCGCTAGGAAAATCTCACGGCGGGGTATAAGTTGTGACTCCCGGTGGGGCGGTATACACCGCCCGACGCATGCCATCGATGAATCCGCTTCTACCACGATGGGTTCACAGTCTTGCCTGCGGCAATGGCCGAAGATGGGACACGAAAAGGAATTCACTGCCATGCCCTCGATCTACCAGCTCAAACCGGCCTTCCAGAATCTGCTGCGCCCCGGCGTCGAACGCCTTTACGCACGCGGCGTCACCGCCAATCAGGTCACTCTCGCGGCGGCCATCGTCTCCGTGCTGCTCGGCGCCCTGCTCGCTGCGTTCAGTCACATCACCTGGCTGTTCGCCCTGATCCCGCTGTGGATGCTGTTGCGCATGGCGCTGAACGCCGTCGACGGCATGCTCGCGCGCGAGTTCGGCCAGCAATCGAAGCTTGGTGCCTACCTCAACGAACTCTGCGACGTGATCGCCGACAGCGCCTTGTATCTGCCCTTCGCCCTGCTGGCCGGCGTCTCGCCGCTGCTGGTGATTCTGGTAGTGCTGCTGGCGGTGATCAGCGAATACGCCGGCGTGCTGGGCCCGATGGTTGGCGCTTCACGTCGCTATGACGGACCGATGGGCAAGAGTGACCGGGCCTTCTGCTTCGGCGTGCTCGGCGCTGGCGTCGCCACCGGCCTGCTTCCGGCTTTGTGGATCAACCTGCTGTTGGCCCTGATCCTGGCCTTGCTGCTTTATACGCTGTACAACCGCGTTCGCCACGGGTTGGCCGAAACGGCCTGAACCCTCTCAAGGAATAAGGAGATTCCATGCGCCCCGTACAACTTCACACCTTCACCACGCACGATGGCGTTGAGCTGAGCTATCGCCACTGGTCCGCCACGGCGCCCGTCGATGGCCCGCGCCAGGCCGTCGTGCTGTTTCATCGCGGCCATGAGCACGGCGGGCGCATGGCCCACCTGGTTGACGAACTGGAGCTGCCACACTGCGACTTCTTCGCCTGGGATGCCCGTGGCCATGGCCTCTCGCCCGGCGCACGCGGCGACAGCCCAAGCTTCGCCACCAAC
Organism: Pseudomonas chaetocerotis; assembly: GCF_015712105.2. Lineage (NCBI taxonomy): Bacteria > Pseudomonadati > Pseudomonadota > Gammaproteobacteria > Pseudomonadales > Pseudomonadaceae > Pseudomonas > Pseudomonas chaetocerotis. Next base: position 252,713 of record NZ_JACFYX020000002.1, on the reverse strand, counting down.
GTGCGTGACGTGCAGACCTTCGTCGAGCATATCGGCAGCCAGCACGGCATCGCCGAAGAGGACCTGGCGGTGGTCGCGCAAAGCGTCGGCGCGGTGATCATCTCCACCTGGGCCCACGATTACGCGCCGAAGGTGCGCTGCCTGGTACTCGCCTCGCCCGCGTTCAAGGTCAAGCTCTACGTGCCCTTCGCCCGTCCCGGCCTGAAGCTGCTGCACGCCCTGCGCGGCAACTTCTTCGTCAACAGCTACGTCAAGGCGCGGTTCCTCAGCCACGATCCCGAGCGTATCGCCTCCTTCGAGAACGACTCGCTGATCGCCCGGCCAATTTCGGTGACCATGCTGCTCGGTCTGTACGAAGCTGCCGAGCGTATCGTCGCCGACGCCCAGGCGATTCAGGTGCCGACCCAACTGCTGATCTCCGGTGCCGACTTCGTCGTCCACCGCAAGCCGCAGGAAGACTTCTTCGCGCGCCTCGGCAGTCTGCGCAAGGAAAAGCACCTGCTCCCGGGCTTCTTCCACGACACCCTCGGTGAACGTGACCGCGCCCACGCCCTGAGCCGCGCGCGACGCTTCATCCTGCGCAATTTCGAGGAGCCGGTCGCACGCCCCTCGCTGCTCGATGCCGATCGCCTGGGCGCCACCTGCGCCGAAGCCGAAGAGCTGGCCGCACCGCTGCCGAAACACTCGCTGCGTGACCTCTACTGGCGCGCCACCCGTGCTGGCATGCGCCTGGGCAGCAGTGTGTCGGCCGGGGTGAAACTGGGCTTCGACACCGGCTTCGATTCCGGCAGCACGCTCGATTATGTCTACCGCAACCAGCCCACCGGCAAGGGCACACTGGGCCGACTCATCGACCAGAACTACCTGGACTCCATCGGCTGGCGTGGCATTCGCCAGCGCAAGCTGCACGCCGAGGAGCTGCTGCGCCTGGCCATGAGCAAGCTGCGCGAGGCGGACAGCGCGGTGCGCATCGTCGATATCGCCGCCGGCCACGGCCGCTACATCCTCGAATCGCTGGAAGGCCAGCAGCAGCGGCCCGACTCGATCCTGCTGCGCGACTACAGCGACATCAACGTGCGCGACGGCAATGCCCTGATCGAGCAGAAGGGCCTGGGTGATATCGCCCGTTTCGTCAAAGGCGATGCCTTCGACCGTGACGACCTCGCCGCACTCGACCCGAAACCAACCCTGGCGGTGGTCTCCGGCCTGTACGAACTGTTCGGCAGCAACCAGATGGTCGGCGACTCACTGGCCGGCCTGGCGGCGGCCGTCGAGCAGGGCGGTTATCTGGTCTACACCGGCCAGCCCTGGCACCCGCAGCTGGAGCTGATCGCCCGCGCCCTGACCAGTCACCGCAACGGCCAGGCCTGGGTGATGCGCCGGCGCAGCCAGGCGGAGATGGACCAACTGGTCGAGGCTGCAGGCTTTCGCAAGGTGGCGCAGCGTATCGACCAATGGGGCATCTTCAGTGTGTCCCTGGCACAACGGGTGAAGTGATGGCGCACGCCCGCGAACAAGGATTGTGGAAGCGCGGCGTGCTCTGGCTGCTGCTGCTCGGCCCGCTGTTCTTTGCCAGTTACGGCTTCGCCAACTGGTTCAGCGGGCAGCGCGATGACGTCGGCAGCCTGGTCTTCGCCTGGGAGCCGCAGATACCGCTGTGGCCCTGGAGCATCGTGCCGTACTGGTCGATCGACCTGCTCTATGGTTTGTCCTTCCTGCTGCCGGCCTGCCGCCGCGAAATGGATCGCCACGCCCTGCGCCTGCTTGCCGCCCAGGTGATCTGCGTCGCCTGCTTCCTGCTCTGGCCACTGCGCTTCACCTTCGAGCGGCCGCCCCTGGACGGCACCTTCGGCCTGATGTTCGACGTGCTGATGGGCTTCGACAAACCCTTCAACCAGGCGCCGTCGCTGCATATCACCTTGTTGGTGATCATCTGGGCGATGTTCGCCAATCACACGCGCGGCCTGTTCTGGCGTGGCCTGCTGCACGGGTGGATGGCGCTGATCGGCATTTCCGTGCTGACCACCTGGCAGCACCATTTCATCGATGTACCCACCGGGCTGCTGGCCGGGTTCCTCTGCCTGTGGCTGTTGCCGCTGCAGGGCGATACGCCGCTGAAGCAGATACACCTGGCCAGCGATCCGCGCCGTTGGCGCCTGGCACTGCGCTACGGGCTTGGCGCAACGCTGAGCGCCGTGCTCGCAGTCAGGCTGGGCGGTGCCTGGCTGTGGCTGTTCTGGCCGGCCGTGGCCCTGGCGCTGGTTGCGCTCAACTACCTGCTGTTTGGCGCTTCCGGCTTCCAGAAGCAAGCCAATGGGCGCCTCAGCCCGGCCGCCACAGCCTTGCTCGCCCCCTATCTGCTCGGCGCCTGGATCAACTCGCGGCTGTGGACATACCGCCAGCCTGCGCCCAGCCAGGTCGTGGAAGGCATTCATCTCGGCCGCCTGCCCGCTGCAAGCGATCTCGACGGCTATGTCGCTCTGGTCGACCTCTGCGCCGAGCTGCCGCTGCTGCATACGCCACAGCACTACTGCAGCCTGCCGTCACTGGATCTGGTGGCGCCGGATGCGCTGACTTGCCAACGCGCTGCCGAGGCCATAGAGCGTCTGCGCCACAAGGGCCCATTGCTGGTGTGCTGCGCCCTCGGTTATTCGCGCAGTGCCACCGCCGTGGCGGCCTGGCTGCTGCACAGTGGCCGCTGCCAGAGCGTGGAAGCGGCCGTGGTGCTGATCCGCCAGGCGCGGCCGCAGATCGTGCTTGGCCCGCCGCACCTGGCCGCGCTGCAGGGCATGCTCGATGCCGGGGCGAAACAGGAGGTCGCTCATGCAGGCTGATCTGCTGCTGGTCGCGGCACTGTTGCGACGGGGGCGCAGCCTCGATCATTGCTCCGGCGCGCTCAGCCTGCTCGCCGTACTCCTCGGTCTGGCGCCTTGGCTGGGTGCGCCGCCCAGCCTGACCCTGGCGCTGCTCTGCGCCGCGCTGCTGATCACCGGATTGGCCGAGAAATACTGGGCACTGCGCGTGGCGCTGGACGCCGAACTCTTCCAGCGCCTGGCCCAGGCCGGTGAACAGCTCGACAGCCAGACGCATGCGCTGGATCAGGCGCTACAGAATCTGGGCCTGCAGAATGCACAACAGGCTGGCCGCACCTGGAGCCTTCGCACTCAGGGCGCACTCGGCCTGCTACGCAAACAGGCGCTGTGCCTGTTGCTACAGATCGTCATCGTCGTACTCGGGATCTTCATCGTTTTCGCTTAAGGAGTCGCCATGCTCGCTGCATTGACCGCTTTCGCCATCACCTCGGCAGCTCGCCTGCTGACCGGCGCACGAGCCCTGTGGCTCGGCAGCACCGCGCAGGCAACGCAACGCCTGTACTACGCCAACCACAGCAGTCATGGCGATTTCGTCCTGCTCTGGGCCTCGCTGCCGCCGGAACTGCGCAAACGCACCCGACCAGTGGCCGGCGCCGACTACTGGCAGAAGCCGGGCGTACGCAGCTTCCTGATCAACAAGGTATTCAACGGCGTATTGGTCGACCGCGAGCGCAAGGAAGGCGCCAACCCGCTGCAGGCGATGCTCGATGCGCTGGACGGCGGCGACTCGCTGATCATCTTCCCCGAGGGCACCCGCAACCTCGGCGACGAGCCGCTGTTGCCCTTCAAGAGTGGCCTCTATCACCTGGCTCAGGCGCGCCCGGACGTGGAGCTGGTGCCCGTGTGGATCGCCAACCTCAATCGCGTCATGCCCAAGGGCAGGGCGCTACCGCTGCCGCTGCTGTGCACCCTGAGCTTTGGCGCTGCGCTGGAACCCATCGAGGGGGAAGGCAAGGACGCCTTCCTGGAACGCGCGCGTAACGCCCTGCTGGCACTGGCACCCGAGGAGGCCTGAGATGGATCGTAATACCCTGCTGTTATTCGCCGGTATCGGCGCCCTGCTCCTGCTGGCCAGCCTGGTCGGCTTCATCCTCAAGAAACGCAGCGGCGATCGCCCCAACCCGGTAGTCGACAACCTCAACGCGCGGATCAACGCCTGGTGGGTGATGGTGCTGGTGATCGGCATCGCCTTCCTGTTCGGCAACAACGGCGTTGTGGTGCTGTTTTACTTCGTCTCGTTCTACGCCCTGCGCGAGTTCATGACCCTGACGCCGACCCGGCGCAGTGACTACCCGGCGCTGGTGGCAGCCTTCTACTTTGCCCTGCCGATGCAGTATGTACTGATCGCTTTCGGCTGGTACGGCCTGTTCGCCATCTTCATTCCGGTCTACCTGTTCCTGCTGCTGCCGATCCTCGCCTCGCTGGGCGGCGACACCACCCGTTACCTCGAACGCGCGGCCAAAGTGCAGTGGGGCCTGATGATTGCGGTTTACTGCATCTCCTCGGTGCCCGCCTTGCTGACCCTGGACATTCCCGGCTACGAGGGACGCAACCTGCTGCTGATTGCCTGGCTGATCATCGTCGTGCAGCTCTCCGACGTGCTGCAGTACGTGTGCGGCAAGCTGGCCGGCAAACACAAGATCGCGCCCAACCTCTCACCCTCGAAAACCGTGGAAGGCTTTGTCGGCGGCGTGGCGCTGGCCACCCTGATCGGCGCCATGCTCTGCTGGATCACCCCATTCGCCTTCTGGCAGGCAGCACTGTTCGCCCTGCTGGTGTGCTTGCTGGGTTTTGCCGGCGGCCTGGTGATGTCGGCGATCAAGCGCGACCGCGGGGTGAAGGACTGGGGCCACATGATCGAAGGGCACGGCGGCATGCTCGACCGCCTCGATTCGGTGTGCTTCGCCGCACCGGTGTTCTTCCATATGGTGCGCTACTGGTGGGCCTGAGGGCCCGCCTTTTGCGTGGGCAAAACCGTCATGGACGGTCTTGACGCCGCAGGCGGCGGCCCGAAAGGGTTGCCGCCGGAACAGAGGCAACAAAAAACCCGCCGAAGCGGGTTTTTTAATGACCTTCCGACATCCTGTCGTTTGCCATCCTGGCGCGGTCTGTCTTCCTTGACCCGGGACATCCAGTTCCCGGCAGGTGTGTGTAGATTAGCCAGCCTACGCAGAAGACGGGAGAGGCTCATTGCGCTTCGGCGTGTAAGCCTTTTGCCATAGCGGCACACATGAGAACGATGCGTGCCAGTAGGTCGTAGCTGCCTTCGTCGTAGAGGTAGAGGCTGCGCCGGCCGTTTCGGGTCTCGCTGAGCAGGCGCAGGCCAGCAACTGGGATTGCTCAGCGACAAACCGAGTTTTATGAGACTAATCGTGGTCTGTCCCCGAATGTTCTTCGAATGTTCCTTCAAATGTTTTTTAACTTGAAGAACTCGTAATATTTCTTTGGCTCTTCCTTAAAAACTCTAGCCTTGCCGAAATCAAAAGCCTTCTTGAAGTAGTTGAAGGCTGCATCATGATCGTTGAGCTCGTAATAAACTTTCCCTAGGTTCATCCAAGGACCCACATCAATATCTGACTCCCTGATATCTAACTCAATAGACGCCCAATGCAGTGCGCTCTTAAAGTCTTCGAGTTGAAAAAAAGACTCATAAAAACAGCCCGCCAACCAGCTGCTAATCATGGTCCATTCTATTTTAGGGTCAGGTAGAAGATTCCAAGCTTGATTATAAGCAGCCAGCGCTTTCTCGTGCGCGCCTTCATCTGCCATCATATTACCTGACTCAATAACATTGATAATTTTCTCTGCTAGGTCTGGCTGTTCTACTTCTAGATCTCTCATTTCTCACCTTAGAAATAGCTTGATTTTTCAGCAGGTCCAATACAGTCTCCAGGATCTCTGTAAGTTTCCTCGAGACTTGCATCTTTAGAGCGATTATGTGAAAAGCAGAACAACAGGGGACAGACCACGATTTACAGATAAATTAATCGTGGCCTGTCCCCGATTCCTCTCTATTTTTTCTAGAGAAAAGGAGGGAATGAATAGATCCCTTTTCCGACTATTGCCGCTCTAATTTCCCCGCCAACTTTTTCAAGCTCACCTTTAATTCTTTTTAGCGTCCAAGAATCGCTACCACCAAAAATATACATTTTAAGTAGAGACATTACATATTCAATGCGCATTTCAAAAGCATCTACCGGATTGTTTTCTTCATAGAAGCTTATATCTAGCGTTTGCCCTTCAAGGAATCGCTTATGCACATTAGCCTTAACGGAGACCTGTACCTCCGAGCCAGATTTTAGTGCTTGGCTAACAGTATCAAGCGAGCTTTCGTAAGATGACACGTCCCCTTCTTTTTCCGCAATAACACCTTTAAGAACTAGAGCAGCCTCGATCCAAACCCAATAGTCATAACTATTTGCAAATGGGATCTTGGAAATTCGCGCAACAATTTGCTTAGCGGCTTCCTGCTCGCCAGAAAAAAAAAGCACGTACGCCAATCTAACCGAAGACTCAATAAATTTTTTTTCAGTTTTTTTATTTTTCTTTGGTATTTTTTCAAAAAAATCGACAAGAATCTTATCTTCTGTCTGCAGGCTTTGTATTACTGCATCAGTAACCATGTGGACTCCATTATTTTACAGTTATTTTGACCGTGGTTCCGTCAGGGTATGGGTCTAGAGCATGAGAAATAGATGAGCCCGCACCTCTATTATCGCTTGGGTCAATGTATCGAACACTTGCTCCTTTTCCACCCTCTTTAAACATTGCCATAGGGAACTCGTCGCGGTCCTTACCTTTCTTGGTTGGATATCCTGACAACGAACTCTTTCTATTTCTCGCAGCACCAGCTCTATTTATGGTGAATATATCTAAACCAGTTTTCTTTATGACCGCTTGAATGTGACCAAATGCTTGCTTGTACTGTTTTCTTGTCAGTTCAAGAACAATGTCATGAGTCTTTCCATCGCCTTGCTTAACACTGCAACCTTTCCACCCCCACGGATCCACCCACCCATACGGCTCCGGCGCGTACTGGAACAGGTTGATACCACCCGCCAACCCAATCGGGTCCGGGCTGATAAACCGCCCGATATCCGGATCGTAGAACCTGAAGGTGTTGTAGTGCAGCCCCGTTTCGCGGTCCAGGTACTGGCCCTGGAAGCGCAGGTTCTGCTCTTCGACGAAGAAGCTTTCCTGCGTTTCGGCCAGGGTGTTGCCCCAGACCTGGTAGCGCGCCTGCCAGATGCAGCGGCCGTCGTCTTCGGTGAGTTGCTGCGGCAGGCCGTTGGGATCGGTGTGGTAATAGCGCAGGCGCGCGTGTTCGCCCTGGCCATCGACACGCGCCAGCGGGTCGTAGCTGCCTTCGTCGTAGAGGTAGAGGCTGTGCCGGCCGTTGCGGGTTTCGCTGAGCAGGCGCAGGCCGTCCCCTATTACCCCCTATTACCCTTTCAGGCGCTTAAGAAAGCATCATTTTCTCTATAGAAATTTATTGCGCCTCTGATTTTTTCTAAAGGTGCGTTTTTACCACCATTCAGATTAAGCAATATACCTTCTAACGTGCTTGTCAGTATCCACGGATATAGATTCTGATCTTCCAATTCTTTAGGTAAGAAAGCACCACTTGCGGATTCATACACTTCATCATCAGCAAGCTCGTCTATCTCTTCTTCTGTAATTATATAAAAATCATTGCTCTTTGAAGAGCTATTCCACTGCTCCATATTGGTATAAATCCACTCTTCCTGGCTCTCTGCTTGGAAGGTTTTTACTAATTCTTCAAGAGATCTAAATTTTTTCATATTTTACCTACAAATTGAGCCGCCACCCCACTTATTTCTGCCGCCGCGGCCAGAAGGGTGGTAATCCTTATGCCTAGAATTATGGTCCTTTGAATCTACTAACTGAAGCAGGCCGCCGACATTTTCATGGTGATGCCATGTCAAGCTAGCAGGTGCGGTACCTTTAAAAGCACCGCGTTTCCCTGGTGAAACGTGCGCAAAAGTGCCCGGATACTTTGACTCTATTTGAGCCATAAGACTCGGATTATTTTTCATCTGATAGTAAAGCTGGCGATTCGATTCCTGAAAATGCTTATAGTCGCTGAGACGATACATATCCTTGGGAAGCCTTGCCTCACCAAACACATCGTATACACCCGGATTATTGCTGGCCCACCCCCACGGATCCACCCACCCAAACGGCTCCGGCGCGTACTGGAACAGGTTGATCCCACCCGCCAACCCAATCGGGTCCGGGCTGATAAACCGGCCGATATCCGGATCGTAGAACCTGAAGGTGTTGTAGTGCAGCCCCGTTTCGCGGTCCAGGTACTGGCCCTGGAAGCGCAGGTTCTGCTCTTCGACGAAGAAGCTTTCCTGCGTTTCGGCCAGGGTGTTGCCCCAGACCTGGTAGCGCGCCTGCCAGATGCAGCGGCCGTCGTCTTCGGTAAGTTGCTGCGGCAGGCCGTTGGGGTCGGTGTGGTAATAGCGCAGGCGCGCGTGTTCGCCCTGGCCATCGACGCGCGCCAGCGGGTCGTAGCTGCCTTCGTCATAGAGGTAGAGGCTGTGCCGGCCGTTGCGGGTCTCGCTGAGCAGGCGCAGGCCAGCAACTGGAATTGCTCAGCGACAAACCGAGTTTTATGGGACTAATCGTGGTCTGTCTCCGAATGTTCTTACAGTTCATGCGCTTTTTACTGACCCTATCCCCCCTGTATCTACTATTTCTACCCCCTTTAATCCTAGCCTATTTAATACATCAGCCGCCTTTTCAGATAAAAACACGAATCCTAGCAAGCTGACCTCGTCAATGCTAAAAACGTCTAGCCCAGCGTCATCCTTAATAAACAAACTATTTATACTTTTTATCTCGCCGGTTTTGCGGAACTGGATATTTGATCGTTCCAGATCAATAACTGTGGAGGAAGCCTGATCCTCGCGACGCTGCCGGATGAAGAAATATCGAAGAGCATCCATAGAAATACCTTTGGGATTAACGATCGCTAACTCGGCAACCTCCCAGCGTCCAATTTTTAAAGTCTTAAACTCTTTGAGAAAGGCTTCACTGACAATATGCCCGCCAAAGTCAGTACAAAAATCAAATCCGTAGCATTTATCTTTTGTAATAAGTACTAATTTTTCCGGAAGCTTAGCTAGTATTTCATCTGGCCCCGCATAATGCCAATTCTGCTCCATAGGCTCATCGTAAATTCCTTCTTGATAGAATTCATGAATGACACCGTCAATAAATGTCGGGCAATTCTTATCTTTTTTGAATGCAAATGTGTAATGCATATCCACCTCTTATTAACAAAGTCGCCCGGTTTTAGACTTGGTCTGTATTCTTCCGGAAAGAGTTTTCTTACGAAGACTACGCTGAAGTGACTCTACCTGTTGCCTAGCTTGTGCCTGAGTAATGAGCTTGGCGGTATGCCGACGCTCAATTTTTGAAAGTTTTCTATTTACCAGATCCGAATAGTCTTTGTGTGACCCATTGTGATAAATGGGTACTCCGATGGATTTGGCTTTTACCTGACTATCAGGCATCAGGAGTCCGTTCCCTGATTTATCACGTGTGCCGCCAAGACCTATTGCGGTCATGAATCTCTCATGTCGCTTCCAAACAGCCACAGGAATGACGTGTTGTGCCTGCATGTTGTCTCCGACAATACCGCCTAATGATCGGTCAAGTGTCGAACTGGGGCTCCACCCCCACGGATCCACCCACCCATACGGCTCCGGCGCGTACTGGAACAGGTTGATCCCACCCGCCAACCCAATCGGGTCCGGGCTGATAAACCGCCCGATATCCGGATCGTAGAACCTGAAGGTGTTGTAGTGCAGCCCCGTTTCGCGGTCCAGGTACTGGCCCTGGAAGCGCAGGTTCTGCTCTTCGACGAAGAAGCTTTCCTGCGTTTCGGCCAGGGTGTTGCCCCAGACCTGGTAGCGCGCTTGCCAGATGCAGCGGCCGTCGTCTTCGGTGAGTTGCTGCGGCAGGCCGTTTGGGTCAGTGTGGTAATAGCGCAGGCGCGCGTGTTCGCCCTGGCCATCGACACGCGCCAGCGGGTCGTAGCTGCCTTCGTCGTAGAGGTACAGGCTGTGTCGGCCGTTGTGGGTTTCGCTGAGCAGGCGCAGGCCGTCCCAGGTGAAGTCGGTCTGGCCGAGCAGGGCACCACGGGCGTCGTAGTGGCTTTTGCCGATACGCCGGCCCAGCGGGTCGTAGTGCATGACCACGCGGCTGCCGTCGTTGTTGGTGACTTCCCGTACGCGGTGTTCGGCGTCGTAGCTCAGGCGCTGCACCTGATGACGGCCGCTGCGTTTTTCCACCAGGCGACCGAAGGCGTCGTAGCGGTAGCGCTTGTCCTGGTAGGTGAGCAGTTTGTTGTGGCGCACCCAGCCGCTGCTGGCGGCATCGCCGCCGACCGGATGCAGCAGGTTGGCGGCGGCGTCGTAGCTGTAGGTTTCCAGATTGCCGCGAATCAGGTCCTGGCTGGCGATGATGCGCCCGCTGGCGTCGTAGTGCAGTTGCTGCTTCTGTTCGCGCTGGCTGGCCGGGTCACGGTCGAGGCGGCCGATCAGGTTGTCGCTGGGGTCATAGGCATAGCGCCGCTCGGCTTCGGCCGGCAGTTGCGCGGGTTGTTCCAGGCGTCGACGCAGGCGACCGGTGAGGCGACCGCTGCGGTCGTACTGGCTGCGGGTAACGAGCTGCCCCTGGGTGCGCAGCACCTCGCGATGCAAACGGTCGCGCTCGAAGCGGCTGACCAACTGATCATCCAGGTTAAGCAGTTGCAGGTGGCCGCTGCCGTAGTACAGGCGGCGGATACGACGCTGGTCAGGCAGTTGCGTTTCCAGCAGGTTGCCGAGTTCGTCGTAGGCATGCTGCACGGTGCCCGCGGCGCTCTGCTCGCTGAGCAGCTGGCCGAGGGCATCGTAGGCGAAGGCCAGTGACTGCACCTGGCCGTCGACGGCGGTGAGGTCGATGCTGATCAGTCGGTCGAGTGGGTCGTAGGCGTATGCGGTGTGACCGTCATCGGTGTGCTTGGCGATCATCCGGCCAACGGCATCGCGCTCGAAGCGGTGAATGATCGGCGCCGGTGGCGCCTCGGGTACGCTGCCCAGGCCGGTGCCATGCGGCGCCGGGGTGTAGGCCAGGGCGATGAGGTTGCCCTGCGGGTCATAGCGGTAATGCCGGGCGCTGTCGTCGAGGTCATGCTGGGCGGTGAGGCGGTCGAGCACGTCCCAGGTGAAGCGGTAGCGCTCGTCGTTCTCGTTGCTCAGGGCGAGCAGGCGGCCATAGGCGTCGTACTCGAAACCGACGCTGCGGCCCAGGGCATCGATGCGCTGGCGCACCTGGCCACGGCGGTCGTAACGGTAGCGCACCGGCTTGCCGGCAGGATCGAGGTAGGCGCTGAGCTGGCCAATGGTGTCGCGTTGAAATGCCTCACAGCGGCCGTCGGCGAGTTGAGTCTGCAGCAGGCGCCCCTGGCTGTCGTAGTGGTAGCGGGTGATCTCGCCAAGGGCATCGGTGATCTGCACCAGGTTGCCGCGCTCGTCATAGGCGAAGCGCGTCGGGTAGCCGGAGCAGTCGACCTGCTCGGTGAGCTGGCCGAGGGCGTTCCAGCGCAGGGTCTTGCGCTTGCCGCTGGCGTCGATGATCTCCACTGGCAGGCCGCTGGTGTCGTAGCGGTAGCGGGTGACATGGCCCAGCGGGTCGATCTCGGCGATGCAGTTGCCGCGCTTGTCGTAGCGGTACTGCCAGGCATTGCCGGCGGCGTCGGTCTCGGCTTCGGGCAGCGACCAGTGGCCGAGCCACTGGGTGAAGTCACGGCGCCCCAACGGGTCGAGGGTTTCGCAGAGGTTACCGGATTCGTCATAGGCGAACTGCCAACGCGCGCCGTCCGGGGTGACGGCGGCCAGCAGCTGGCGTTCGTCGTTCCAGTCGAACAGCCAGAGCTGGCCGAGGGCGTCACGGTAGCGGGTGATCTGGTACTGGCTGTTCCAGTGGCGTTCGCTGACGCGGCCAAGGCCGTCGGTGACCCGGGTGATCCCGGCACCGAGGTCGTACTGCAGGTGGTACTCGTCGCCGTCATCGGTCCAGTGCCGTGTCACCCGCCATTCGCGGCCATCGGCACCGTGCAGCTCGCTCCATTCATAAAAGCAGCGCAGGCCGGTGGGGCGCTGGTGTTCGATCAGACGACGGCCGCTGTCGTAGACGAAGCGACGCAGCACCTGGCCCTTGTCGTCGCGAACCTCGCTGAGATCGCCCTGAGCGTCATAGTCGTAGGCGACCAGCACTTCGCGCCGGGCATCGGCGAACAGGCGTTCGACCCGGCCGAGGCGCTGCGGGTGCCGGGCGTCGGCAATCAGTTCGATGCACAGCTGGTTGTGGCCATCGCGCACGGCACGCAGTCGGCCAGTGGCGTCGTATTCGAGCAGCAGGCGGTTGTCGTTGCGGTCGCCGAGCTTGCTCAGGCGCAGACGATCAGGTGACTCGGGCAACGGCTCGAACAGGCGGTAAAGGCCATCGACGCTTTCCACCAGCAGCGCGCCGCTTTCATCGCGGCGGAAGTTCAGGCCTTCGCCGGGGCTGTAGCAGGCATCGCCCGGTGGCAGGCTGCCGATCTCGATGGGACGGCCCTGCTCGTCGATATAGGTCAGCGCCTCACCGCCCTCCGGGTGCGCGCGCACCTGCACGGCGATCTCGAACGGCAGGCTCCAGCCGGCACCCAGCAGGCCGTCGCGACGCTCGTCGCGGCTGCTGTAGAAGCGCTGCCACTCGATGGGCATCAGCCCCGGCAGGACGAAGTCGAGGTCGTCATCCTCGCCGAGCACCTTGGCCCCGGTGCTGGCGTGTACCGGGTTGGGCGCACCGCTGCTGGCCGCGCCGAGGGCGTTGGAGATGGCGTTGGTGGCATAGGCGGTCGCACCGCCCATGGCCATGTTGCCGGCGAAACCAGCGGCCAGGCAGGGCAGCTTGCTGCACAGTTTGCGCGGGTTGCCGCGCAGCGCCATGAGCACGGCGATGGCCAGGCCAACCCCAGGGGTCTTGCCGCTGCGAATCGGCTGCACCACCACGGCGTCGCCGCCGATACGCACGTTCGGTGAGATGTTGCCGCTGTCCACCACCTTGGCGTCGCAGGTGCTGCGATCACCACTGCGCACCGCGGGCTGGCCTTCGATGCTGACCTTGCTGGAGCCTTCGGCCAGCAGTTGCACGGGCATCGGTGGGTGCTTCTTGCACTCGATGGCATCCAGCGGGCAGGGGATGACGCCGGGCGCTGGCTCGGCGACGGTCGGGCGCCACATCTCGCTGAAGAAGCTCTTGGCCATGTCGAGAAAGCCGGGCTCCGGCTCCTCGGCGGGCGGTGCCTGCTCCAGCTCGGTGCCGGACGGCGCGGCGGCGCTGCCCAGTTTGCCAGCGGCGCGCGCGGCAGGCAGGCCGTTGGTTTTGGTCTTGTTGGCGCCGGTGACGATCTTGGCCTGGACATTGGGCGGGGAGATGGCGTTGCCCAGGCCTTCGCAAAGGGTCGTGAGCCCCTTGTCCCAGCCGGTTTTGTTCATGCCGACCCCCACGGCGATACCGACCACTGCAGCGAGGGCAAAGCCACCGAGACCGCCGGTGAGCACGGTCAGGCCGGTGGCGGCGACCACCGCAGCGCAGGCTACGGCAGTGATGGCGGCATAGGCAGCCACTTCCAGCACGCCGCCGACGATGTCGGCCAGCAATGTGGTGTGCAGCAGATCGTCGCCGAGCCGGGCGGCCCAGAGCGCATCAGACATCGCAGGTCATCCGTTGAGACTGAGGCTGTGCTTGATCTGCGCCCAGTGCGCGGCGTCGGCATCATCGAGCGGCGTCGGCTTGACGTAGCTGAGGGCGAGCAGGCGGCGACCATCGGCCAGCAGCACGCCGAGCTGGAACTGGTAAACCTGCTCCGGCCCCTTGCTGAACTGGCTGCGCAGCTCGACGCCGACGACGGCCTGGGTCGGGCCGACCTGGACATCCTGCAGCGCGCTGCTGCGCAGATCCTTGACCTGTTTCGCCAGCTTGGCGACCTGGGCCTCGAAGTGGCTGCGCAGGGTTTCGCCATCGCCAAGGGCGCCACGGGTGATCACCAGCGAGGTGCCGAGGTCATTGAGGCGCAGGATGTTGATGGTGCTGTCCTGCAGGTCCTGGCCGGGCAGTTGCAGGCTCAATTCCTGGGTGGTGTAGCTCATCATGAGGTTCCTTTCTCTTGCCCGAACAGGGATTTGACGGCGGCATCGATGCTGCCCTGATCACCCTGACCATCGGGCGTGGCGCCAGGGCCACCGCCGATGTTCAGGTTGAGCACGCCGCCTGTGTTGAATTCGGCGTCGCCACTGGCGTAGAGGTTGATCGCCACGCCGCTGAGGTTGATCTGGCCGCTGGCGTTGAGTTCGAGAATGCTCTTGCCGCAGACCAGACGCAGGTTCTGCCCGACCTCGATGAGGTAGCTCTGGCTGATGCTATCGGTCTTGGTCGAGCCCACCACCAGCACGTCGTCGAGCTTCACCGCGCGCAGGCGATTGTTGCCGATGGTGACGGTCTCGTTCATGCCGATGCTCTTGACCCGGTTGTGGCCCACCGAGTGGGTTTCATCCACCTCGACGACGATGTCCTGATTGCGCTCGGCGTGGATGTACAGCTGTTCGGCGCCCTTCTTGTCCTCCATGCGGATTTCGTTGAAGTTGGCCGGCGTGCCGCCCTTGCTGGAGCGGCTCTTGATGCCGCTCTGGGTGGCGTTGGCGGGCAGGTCGTAGGGCACGGTCTGCTCGGCGTTGTAGACGCGCCCGGTGATGATCGGCTGGTCGGGATCGCCTTCGAGGAAGCTGACGATGACTTCCTGACCGATGCGCGGAATCTGGATATGGCCCCAGTTCTTGCCGGCCCAGGACTGCGAGACGCGAATCCAGCAGGAGCTGTTTTCGTTGGACTGGTCGTGACGATCCCAGTGGAAGTGCACCTTGACCCGGCCGTACTGGTCGGTCCAGATCTCCTCGCCGGCTGGGCCGACCACCACGGCGGTCTGCGGCCCCTGTACCAGGGGCTTGGGCGTGCCACACAGCGGGCGGAAGGTCTGCTGGGCATCGGTGCAGGTGAGCTGGCACTCGAACTGGCCACCGCCGCCACTGCCGCTCTCCAGCGATTCCTGCGCGACGTGGTAGCGCGCGCACACCACCAGGTACTCACGGTTCTGGTCGGCGCGACCGAAGCCGGTGAGGCTGAACAGGTTGCCCGAGGCGATGCCGCGCACGCTGCCGCCAACCTCGACGCGTTCATGCAGGCTCTGCAGGGCCTCGATGCGATTGCGCGCGTACTGCTCGCCATCGCTGCTCTGCACGTAGGTACCGGGATAGTCGTACAGCGGATAGTCGCCGGCGCTGTGCGGACGGGGCATGACCGAGCGCACGTCGATACGCGCGCTGGGCCGCTGGAAGTCGTAGTCGTTGAGCTCCATCGAGCCCGGTTGCACGTGCTGAGCCAGCTGCCAGTCGTTGATGTGGTCACGCTCGCGGTGCTGCCCGTCCGGCGGGTAGTAGGGCACGCTGGCGTAACCGGGTGCCGGCACATGGGCACCGTAGGCGTCGGCGAGCACCAGCACATGGCGATCGGCCTCGTGGCGGAAGTAGTAGTAGATGCCCTCCTTTTCCATCAACCGGCTGACGAAGTCGAAGCTGGTTTCGCGGTACTGCACGCAGTACTCCCACTCGCGATAGGGACGACTGAGTGCGTCTTCGAAATCGGAGAAACCCAGGTCGCGGAATACCTGCTTGATGATCTGCGGCACGCTCATGTGCTGGAAGATGCGGCAGTCGGAGGTGCGGCTGAGCAGCCACAGCCAGGGTCGCAGGGTGACCCGATAGGCCGCGAACTGGCCACGGTCGACGGTCTGCCCGCAGGCAGCGACGATGCCATGGAAATGCCGTTCACCGCCGCCATGCTGCTGCACGGAGAGCGACAGCGGTTTGCCGAGCAACTGGTTGAGATCGAGGTTGGCGTCGTGGGACACCAGTTGCAGCTCGTACTCGAACAGGCGGCCCAGCTCGTCGCTGCCGTGCATCGAGCGCAGCAGCAGAACGTCCGGCCCGAGCGGGCTGGTGATGCGTGCAAAGCGGGTAGATTGGGTGAAGAACATAGGTCGGGGTTCCGGCCTGCCATGGCGCGGGCCGGCAGAAGCCGACCCGCGATCGGGCTCAGGCGTTGTCGGCGAAGCTGTAGGTCAGGTCGTTGTCGGCCACGCTGATGCGCACGCCGGCCAGCGGCTTGCCTTCCATCATGCGGGTGAGGAACTCGCGGCTCATGTCCGGCAGCATGCCGTTGGTGAGGATGGCATCGATCTGCCGACCGCCACTCTCGCTCTCGGTGCAGCGCGAAACCACCAGGTCGACCACCGCCTCGTCGTAGTCGAAGGGCACCTTGTGGGTGCTTTCGATGCGCGTCTTGATGCGGCCCAGTTGCAGGCGGGTGATGGCCTTGAGCATGGCGTCGCTGAGCGGGTAGTAGGGGATGGTCACCAGGCGGCCGAGCAGGGCGGGCGGGAAGATCTCCAGCAACGGCTGACGCAGGTCGCGGGCGATGCTTTCCGGCTCGGGCAGGTTATCCGGGTCCTGGCACAGGCGCGCCACGTGCTCGGTGCCGGCGTTGGTGGTGAGCAGGATCAGGGTGTTCTTGAAGTCGATCAGGCGCCCTTCGCCGTCTTCCATCACGCCCTTGTCGAACACCTGGAAGAAGATCTCGTGCACGTCCGGGTGGGCCTTTTCCACCTCGTCGAGCAGCACCACGCTGTACGGCCGGCGACGCACGGCCTCGGTCAGCACACCGCCTTCGCCGTAGCCGACATAGCCGGGCGGCGCACCCTTGAGGGTGGAAACGGTGTGCGCCTCCTGGAATTCGCTCATGTTGATGGTGATCAGGTTCTGCTCACCGCCATACAGCGCCTCGGCCAGCGCCAGCGCGGTTTCGGTCTTGCCGACGCCAGAGGTGCCGGCGAGCATGAACACGCCAATCGGCTTGCTGGGGTTGTCGAGGCCGGCGCGCGAGGTCTGGATGCGCTTGGCGATCATCTTCAGCGCGTGGTCCTGGCCGATGATGCGCTTGGCCAGCAGGCTGTCGAGGTTGAGCACGGTCTCGACCTCGTTGCGCGCCATGCGCCCAACCGGAATGCCGGTCCAGTCAGCGACCACCGAGGCCACGGCCTGGTAGTCGACGGTCGGCAGAATCAGCGGGGCTTCGCCCTGCAGCTGGCTCAGGCGTTGCTGCAGTTCGACCAGGTGGGCGCGCAGGCTCTGGTGGTCCGTGGCGCTGTCGTTATCGACGACACCCGCGCTTTCGCGCAGGCTGGCGCGGGTGGCCAGCAGCTCGTCGACCAGTTGTTTCTCTTCGGCCCAGCGGCTTTCCAGCTCGACCAGGCGCTCGCGCTCGGCGACCAGCAGGTTCTCGCTGTTGGCCTGGCGCAGGCTGACGTCGATGCCGATGGCATGCTCGCGGGCGATGATCTGCAGTTCGGTTTCCAGCGCTTCGATGCGCCGGCGGCTGTCATCGACCTCGGCCGGTACGGCGTGCAGGCTGATGGCCACCCGGGCACAGGCGGTGTCGAGCAGGCTGACCGACTTGTCCGGCAACTGGCGCGCCGGGATGTAGCGGTGCGAGAGCTTGACCGCAGCGTCCAGGGCTTCGTCGAGAATCTGCACCTGATGATGCTTCTCCATGGTCGAGGCCACGCCGCGCATCATCAGCAGCGCCTTGCCCTCGGAAGGTTCGGGTACCTGCACCACCTGGAAGCGACGGGTCAGCGCCGGGTCCTTCTCGATGTGCTTCTTGTACTCGGCCCAGGTAGTGGCCGCCACGGTGCGCAGACTGCCGCGCGCCAGCGCCGGCTTGAGCAGGTTGGCCGCGTCGCCGGTGCCGGCCGCGCCACCGGCGCCGACCAGCGTGTGAGCTTCGTCGATGAACAGGATGATCGGCTTGGGCGAGGCCTGCACGTCTTCGATGACCTGGCGCAGGCGCTGCTCGAACTCGCCCTTCATGCTGGCGCCGGCCTGCAGCAGGCCAACGTCGAGACTGCGCAGCTCGACATCCTTGAGCGAGGGCGGCACGTCACCGGCGGCGATGCGCAGGGCGAAACCCTCGACCACGGCGGTCTTGCCGACGCCCGCCTCGCCGGTGAGGATCGGGTTGTTCTGCCGGCGGCGCATGAGGATATCGACCAGTTGGCGGATCTCCTCGTCGCGGCCGACGATGGGGTCGAGTTCACCCTTGCGTGCCTGTTCGGTGAGGTCGAGGGTGAAGCGCTTGAGCGCCTCCTGCTTGCCCATCGCCGCCGGCGCCATGGCGCCACTGACCTCGCCCGGTGCTGCAGCGGCGAAACCATCGCTGGCGGCCAGGTGGTTCTCCGGCGAATCGCCGACGTACTCGTCGAAACGCTCACTCAGGGTCTGCACCTTGATCTTGTCGAACTCACCCGACAGACCCAGCAGCACCTGGCGCAGGCTCGGCGTCTTGAGGATGCCGATGACCAGATAGCCGGTGCGCACCTGATGCTCGCCGAACATCAGGCTGCCGTAGACCCAGCCGCGCTCGACCGCTTCCTCGACGTGCGAGGACAGGTCGGTGATCGAGGTCGAGCCACGCGGCAGGCGGTCGAGTGCGTCGGTCAGATCCCGCGCCAGGCGCGCCGGTTCCAGGCTGAACTGACGGATGATGCGGTGCAGGTCGGAATCCTGCAGCTGCAGGAGCTGGTGAAACCAGTGCGCCAGTTCGACATAAGGGTTGCCGCGCAGCTTGCAGAACACGGTGGCGGCCTCGATGGCCTTGTAACCGACGCTGTTGAGCTTGCCGAACAGCGCGGTACGACTGATTTCACCCATGTGAAGTTCTCCTTGATTGATCCGCCGGCGGGGTCGCTGCGGCGTGATGGCGGGCCAGCACCAGATCCCTGGCGTCGTGCTGCGGCTGGCCAAGCCAGGTGGTGTAACCCAGGCGAGCCTGGCCGTTGAGGCATAGCGCGGGGACTTCCTCGCGCTGCAATACGAGATTCAGTTGCCAGTCGAGTTCGTCGCCCAGGTATTCGGCGACCCAGGCCACCAGCGCCGCGAAGGACTCACCATCGGGCAGCATGGCGTTGTACTGCTCGAGCGTCAGCGGCCCGAAGCAGATGCGGAAGCTGTGCTGACGATCCCAGACCTGGCTGCCCAGGCAGAAGTCCACGCCCAGCTGGCTGGACTCCACGCCCAGGCGCGTTGGTTCGGGCAGGCTCAGCCAGCTGCCGGCGTACTCTTCGATCTGCACCGGCACGCCGAAGTAGTCGGCGAGGATCGCCTTGAGGCCATCGGGGTAGCGCGTCTGTGCGGCCAGGTGACCGCTGAAGTGCAGCTTCGCTGCATCGTCCAGCACGCCCTGCTGGCGCAGGCTGGGCATGCCGCGACCACTGAAGGCAGCCAGGCGCGCCGACCAGTAGTCGTCGTCGGGGCGGTCATGGCTGACGGTCGGCCGGGCTTCGGCCCAGGCGCGGTAGAACAGGGTCAGCAGACGATGATGGAACAGATCGAGAAAGTGCTTGCTGGTGCTGTCGGCATGGTTGCGCTGGCGCTCGCGCACGTATTCGGTCAGGTGCAGCGGCAGCGGCCCGTTGGGCCCGCCGAGGCCGAAGAAGTACTGTTCCAGACGCGCCGGACGCTCGTCGCTGGCGGGCGTCACGGCGGCCAGGGTAGCCGGGGCGAATGTACCTTCCTGACGCTGGCCGAGGCGCAGCGGATCGTCAGCCAGACGCCGCGAATGCCCCAGGCGTGGCAAATGCGGGTGCTCGTTCTCGATGCGTCGCAGGGCCTGGAAGAAATCGTACTCCCAGGGCTGTGCCTGCATCTGCTCAAGCGTGTCTACAGGTTCGGACGACGGCCGGGCCGGGCTTTCCATCGCATGATCTCGCCGCGTTCGGTGCTGCGTAGCACCGTTTCGGTAAAGCTGTTGAGGGATACGTAGCGCGCCAGGAAACGCTCGAACACCGCACCGAGAAGGAACACTCCGGTACCGCGAAAGGCGTTCTCGTCGAACTCCAGGGTGATTTCCAGGCCACGGCCGAAGACGATCGGGCCGGGCATCGGCAAACGCCGTGTACAGGGCTTGGCACTGACTTCGCGCAGGCCTTCGATCTGCAGTTGCAGCGCCGGATTCTGCGTGTCGCCATACAGGCGCAGCATTTCACGCAGGGCAGCGGCGCCCTGGCCCTGCTCGGCCAGTGACAGGTAGTTCAGTGACAGCTGGCTGATCAGCCGCCAGGCCTGGTTGTCGTGGGCCGGGCTGGCCCGCGGCCGGCTTGGCCCCGCGACACAGCGCACGCTCTGCACCGGCGCACTGTCGGCCAGGGTGAAGTCGCTCTTGCCGATACCGACGGTCATGAACAGCGGCAGGTCGCGGTTGGTGCACAGGGCACTGAGTCCCAGCTGGCGCAGGTCGTGGCGATAGGGCGCCTGGTGACTGTCGACCAGGCTGATGAAGGTTTCGCTGCCGACATAGCTGGAGCGAGTGCCGCTGCGGCGCTGCTCTGCCGACAGCACGCGCGGCTCACGACGTACGATGTAATAGGCCTGATCGCGGCCATAGCGAGCAGGGTCGCGCACGGCATAGAAGGGCAGGAAGGGCTGCTCCGGGCCACTGCCATGGCCGCTGACGCCGCGCAGCGAATGGATCTCGAAATCCATCGGCCGCGTGCGGTCGGCGATGGCGTGGTGCTCGTGCACCTTGTCACTCAGGTGGATACGATCCAGGCGCCGCGGGAACAGGTTGATCGCCGGGGTACAGAATGGCAGGAACTGACTGGCGCCGACCTGGTTCTGCAGGTGGCTGTCGACGCGATCGAACAACACGATCAATTCCAGCTCTTCACCGCTGCACTGGCGCACGGCACGGCGCAAACCAGAGAAATCGACGAACAGGAAACGCTGCGGCAGGGCGAAGTATTCCTGCAACAGGCGATAGCCCTGGAAGGCCTGCGGCACTACCGGCAAGGCCGCCTCGGCGTCATCGAAGCCGCAAGGGCGCAAGGCGTCGGCAGGTAACCGTTCGACCCAGTCGCGCCCGGGCTGGCGGGCAAACACGGCGATGCGGTTGCCCAGCAGTTGCTCATAAAGACGAAACGGCAGCTCGTCGAGGCCATTGAGGTACAGCGGCAGGTTGTCCAGCTCCAGGCTGGCGAAGGGTATTTCGGCGCCGCTGCGCAGGGTGATGCGCAGCGCGGCCTTGGCCCGTGGCTCGCTGGCGGCGAGGCGACCCAGCGCGGCGGTAGGGTTGCTGATGTATTCGGCATCCGCCACCTGCAGCGGCCACAGGGTCACCGCGTGAGCCGTGCGGTACTCGCAGGGAGTCTGACTGTCCTTGCCGAGAGTGGCTCGCAGCACGCTGTCGCGCGGCAGGTTGAAGCTGCCGTTGAGCGCGCCGTCGTTGGCATCGGTATGCAACTGCACCACGGTCATCGACGGCGTCGGCGCCAGGTAATGCGGGTAGGCGACCTCCAACAGGTTATGGGTGAAGGTCGGATACTCGGCGTCGAGCTTCAATTGCACGCGGGCGGTCAGGTAGGCGAAACCTTCGAGCAGACGCTCGACGTAGGGGTCGGCGCATTCCATTCCAGACAGCGACAAGCGCCCGGCGATCTTCGGGTATTCGCGGGCGAACTCCTGAGCGCTTTCGCGGATGTGCAGCAGCTCCTGGTTATACAGTTCCAGCAAACGGGGGTTCATGAGCGTCTCCGCTGCTCGGCGGGCAGCACCTGCACATGGCCGGACTCCAGGTCCACCTCGGTGCGCAGCAGCAAGGACAGGGCGACCGGTTGGGCCCACAGGTCACCCTGAATCTCGAAACTCAGGGCGTTATGGTTCATCTGTTCATGACCGACATGCGCGCGCACCCGCACGCTGTGCGCCAGGATGCGCGGCTCGAAGGTGATGATGGCGCGCTGGATAATGTTCTCCAGGGCGGCGATATCGACCCCCGAAACACTGCTGCCAGCCAGAGCCGGCAAGCCATAGTTGATCACCGAGGTGCCTGCCGGCGTGTGCCGCGTGGTGTCGGCATCGAGCAGGGCGATGGTATTGAACAGCCAGGTCAGATCGCGCAGCACCGAAGCCTTGAGTTGATTCATCGACAGCACGCGGCGATCCGCGCTTTCCTGCGGATTGCCGGGGTCATCGTCGGTCAGGCGATCGAGCAGCGAGGGCTGCAGGCGCTCGCGTGGGGTCATGGGGCTGGTCATACGCAGGCTTACCAGTCGAACATCGCGGTGTAACCCTTCTGATCACCGACACCGCGCAGGCAACTGGCACTCTGAGCCAGCACCGATGGCTCCAGCTGGCCCTCGATCAGTCGAATGGCCTTGTATTGCGAGCGACACTCCAGCTCGTTTTCAGCCACGGGAGCCACATGCAGCACCATGACGATCGGCACATTCTGAAAGATTTCGACATGTGCCTGGCCATCCTTGCCGACACTGAAATGACACGGCGAGGGAAGGTTCAGTGGCAGTACGCTCAGGTCTGGCTTGCGCAATACGCAGGCCTGCTCGGCGTTCTCCAATTTATAAGGCTGTCCTTCCAGGTCCACTTGCTCCGGGTAGCTGGATTTACCTGTGGCAGGCGGTAGAGTCGATTCGGCGCATGCACAGAGGCTGGTCAGCATGCCGAGCAGCAGCAAAGGTGTACGAAGGCGCTTGCTCATGCCAGCTCCCAGAACCAGATCTGCCGGGCCATGTGTCTCGGATCAGCGTAACGGCCTGCCGTAAAGCCGCGATTCCACAGATCGATATGGTCGCCGGTGCGCTCATCGAGGGTCTGTCCGGCTTGCTGGAAGCAATCTTTGAAGAAGATCAGTCCGGTCTTGTCGACCAGCTTGAGACGCTCCTGTGCACTGCCACCGATGATCAGCGGGCGGCCCAGGTGGTGTTTCCATAACCAGTTGGCCAATGATTCAGCGCCCCTGGCGTGTGCGTGAGCACATTTGGGTTCGGTGTAGGTGGCCTTGTTGACCTTGATGGTCTTGTCGGCATTGAGCGTGTAGCTCATGCGAATGGCACATTGGTTCGCCCATGGGCCATCACATACCTTGCCGTCGGGGTACTCGTTCCAGATCTTGAGATATTCGTTCCACAGATTGATAAACGAAGGCTTGGCCATGAAACGGTCTCATTACTGCGTGAATCGGAGTCTTACCAAGCCCGACCGCCCCCGGCGCAGACCCCGGGGGCGGCAGGATGTCAGATCTTGACGTTGGAGCGGATGTTCCAGCCGTACTTGATCGGGCCGCCGTCCTTGGTGCCGTCGGCTTTCTGCGGCTGGTAATCGACGGTGACCTTGGCGAAGTTCAGAGTGATGTTCTCGATCAGACGGTCATCGCTGCCCGAACCACCGGTGCTCAGCGAGGAGATCAGCACTTCCTCGAGGTTGATGATCAGGTACTCCACCTGAGCGTCGCCGCCCGCCTTGCGCACGGTGAGGGTGACCTTGGGCACGTGCTTGCCGCTGGAGCAATGCATCATCAGGTTGGGGGTTGCCTTGTCGACGAACTTGGTCAGCGACAGGTCCTGGATGCTCACCTTGCCAGCGCCACCGCCGGTACCGGTGTGCATGTTGCCGGACTGGGACATGCCCCAGCTCCAGTTGAGTACTTCGATTTCGTCCTTGTGGGTCTTGTCCTGGGACTCGCCCTTGATGTCACCGATTTTGATGAAGATATCGACAGCCATGTTTTCTCCTGGGTGTGGTCATCGCCACGAGGGTGTGGAAATGCGAAAAGCCCGGGGCTTTCCATGTATCAGGCAGGCGGGCCTCATGCGGCGATGCCGCCGGGCAGGACCCGCATGCCTGCCGGGGCTCAGGCGCCCTTGGCCGACGGCAGTTTGGAAACCAGCCGCAGCGACACCGTCAGCCCTTCGAGCTGGTAGTGCGGGCGCAGGAAGAACTTCGAGTTGTAGTAACCGGGGTTGCCCTCGACCTCTTCCACCACGACTTCGGCGGCGGCCAACGGATGCTGCGCCTTGGTGGTCTCGGTGGAGTGAGCCGGATCACCGTCGACGTACTTGAGGATCCAGTCCTGCAGCCAGAGCTGCATTTCGTCCCGTTCCTTGAACGAGCCGATCTTGTCGCGAACGATGCACTTGAGGTAATGCGCGAAACGGCAGGTGGCGAACAGGTACGGCAGGCGCGCGGCCAGGTTGGCGTTGGCGGTGGCGTCCGGGTCGTCGTACTCGGCCGGTTTCTGCAGCGACTGCGCACCGATGAAGGCGGCGAAGTCGGTGTTCTTCTTGTGCAGCAGCGGCATGAAGCCGTTCTTCGCCAGCTCGGCTTCGCGACGGTCGGAAATGGCGATCTCGGTGGGGCACTTCATGTCCACGCCACCATCGTCGGTGGGGAAGGTATGCGCCGGCAGGTTCGGCACTTCGCCGCCGGACTCCACGCCCCGAATGCGCGAACACCAGCCGTAATGCTTGAACGAGCGGTTGATGTTGACCGCCATGGCATAGGCGGCGTTGGCCCAGGTGTACTTGCTGCTGTCGGCGCCGTCGGTATTTTCCTCGAAGGCGAAAGCCTCCACCGGATCGGTCTTGGCGCCATAGGGCAGGCGCGCGAGAAAGCGCGGCATGGTCAGGCCGATGTAGCGCGAATCCTCGGACTCACGCAGCGAGCGCCAGCCGGCGTATTCCGGGGTGGTGAAGATCTTGGTCAGATCACGCGGGTTGGACAGCTCCTGCCAGGAGCCCATGCCCATCACGGTCGGCGAGGCGGCGGAAATGAACGGCGCGTGCATCGCCGCGCAGACCTTGGACAGCTCGCCGAGCAACTCGACATCGGGCGGCGACTGGTCGAAGTAGTAGTCGCCGACCAGGCAGCCGTAGGGCTCGCCCCCGAACTGGCCGTATTCCTCTTCGTAGAGCTTCTTGAACACCGGGCTCTGGTCCCAGGCGGTGCCCTTGAATTTCTTCAGGGTCTTGTGCAGCTCGGGCTTGGAGATGTTGAGCACGCGGATCTTCAGCTGCTCGTCGCTCTCGGTGTTGTTGACCAGGTAGTGCAGGCCACGCCAGGCACTTTCCACCTGCTGGAAATCGCTGTGGTGGATGATCTGGTTGACCTGTGCGGTGAGCTTGGCATCGATGGCGGCGATGATCGACTCGATCGACTTGATCGCATCGTTGGAGATCAGATCCGTCTGCGCCAGCGCCTGCTCGGCCAGGGTACGCACGGCAGTCTCCACCGCTTCCTTGGCACGTTCGGTCTTGGGTTTGAATTCCTGCATCAGCAGCGAAGCGAATTCGCTGGTCTGCTCGGTGCTGGCCAGTGCGGCCTGGTCTTGTTGCAACTGTTCGCTCATGGTGGTCTTCCGAATCAGGCCTGGGGCTCGTTGTCCTGGGGTTTCGGCGCACTAGCCAGGGCCTGCAGCAGTGCAGGGTCCTTGATCGCCTTCATGATGATGTCCTCGGCACCGGTCTTGCCGTCCATGTAGGTCAGCAGGTTGGCCAGCTGGGTACGGGCCTCCAGCAGTTGCTTGAGAGCATCGACCTGGCGCGCCACGGCGGCCGGGCTGAAGTCATCCATGCTCTGGAAAGTCATGTCGATGCTCAGGTTGCCTTCGCCGGTCAGCTCGTTTGGCACGTTGAAGGCCACACGCGGCTTCATCGCCTTGAGGCGCGAGTCGAAGTTGTCGACGTCGATTTCCAGGAACTTGCGCTCGGCCACTGGCGCCAAAGGCTCGGCCGGCTTGCCGGTGAGATCGGACATGACGCCCATGACGAACGGCAACTGCACCTTCTTCTCGGCGCCGTACAACTCGACGTCGTACTCGATCTGCACCCGTGGCGCGCGGTTGCGCGCGATGAACTTCTGAGAACTGCTGTTCGCCATGATTTTCTCCTGGTCGCCTGACGCGACGCGGCGTGTCGGCCTTCGGCCATCTACGGTGAAGCGTGATCCCGCATGCCAGGCCCGATCAGGCCTGGTCTGCGTCGGGGCCGCGCAGGTTTTCGAACTGGCTCATGCCATCGGGAATCAGGTTGCGCACGATGGTCGCGAAGTCGGCATTGACCAGGCTGCGAGCCCGGTTAAGCAGCACCGGCAACGGGCTGGATGGCTCGTGGCGGGCGTAATAGGTGAGGATCCGCTCGAGGCTTCTGAGCACATCATCGCGATTGCTGATTTCGCCGCTGGCGCGCGCAGCGACCGGCACCGGCGCGTGCTGCGCAAGCTGCTCTGGCGCAGCTTCGCCGCCTGCCGGGTAATCCTCCGAAGCGGCCCCAACCGGGCTGTCGCCGAGCACCTGCAGGGCCAGCTTGAGCGGCTGCTGCAGCGCAGAGAAATCCACGCCCTGTGCCGAGCCGACCTGTTCGCTGACCAGTTGCTCGATGGCGTTCAAACTGTGCAGCGCACGCTTCAGGGCTTCGTGCGTGAGCTGCAAGGCTTCGCTGTCGGCATCCTGCAGGGCGCCGCCGAGTTCTTCGACACTCAGGCTTTCGCTATTGGCCAAGTGCAGACCGGCGGCATTCAGCGCCGCGCGCAAGGTGATGTTGCCGAACACCCGCGAACGAACCAGCACGGCACTGCGCAGCAGGCCGATGGTGGTCTCGCAGGTCAGCGCGGAGAGGGTATTGATGCGGACGGTGGGGTCGTTGTCGTCATCGGCATCGAGCTGCGGATGAATCTCGGGCCAGTAGCGCGAGAGCAGTTCGAAGATCAATTCGAGGCTGTCGGCAAGGCCTTCGAGACCGCGCAGTGCCAGGCGACTTTGCAGCAGGTAGCGCGTGATGCGCAGGTCTTTGCTGCGCTGCAACAGGAGGTGACAGGCCTGTTCCAGCTGGCGCCATTCGGGCGGCTCGGCGGGCTGAATGGAATCACCCATGGCGCGCTCCGGGCGCCCCAGCGCATCGCGCTCGAGCTGGAGAAAATCGCTGTCGTATTCCAGATCGTCACCACATGGCGACGCATCTGAAACAGCGGTGAGCAACAACGAATTCTCCACGTACTCGATCTCCTTATCGATTTGAACCGTGTCACAAAAGTGCAGTAGCTTCATCCTGGCTTGCACTAAGCCAATCAACCTTTAATATTGATTGGCCACTACACGATTTCGATGGCGTCGCGCATTTTTCAACTTAAAAATGTTTAAAGTCAAGGTAGACTGGCGCCCACCCAAGACCTTTGTGACTGAGGACAAAGTTTCGGGAAGTTGCGCGCTTCGGCACATACGGGAATCACGAAGCAAAAGGTAACATCGCGTGTTTTCGCGTTCCAGAGCCCGCTTGATGGACTTTTGAAGAGGGCTGTATGCGGTCTGAAAGCCGCATGAATAAAGGCTTTCATGAGTTTTGCGGGATTCACGAAAGCCGGGCAAGGAGGCCACATGGCGCTGCGTTTGATCATCACCAGCTATCACAAGATCACCCCTGGTCAATGCCCCGAGAAAACCCTGGAATATGGTTCGCTGGCAATTGGCCGCGGGCCTGATAATGACTGGGTATTACCGGACCCGTCGCGCCTTGTTTCGACGAAGCATTGCCTTGTGCAAAACAAGGATGGCCGCTACTACATCACCGACAGCAGCACCAATGGTGTGGAGCTGGTCAAGGCTGGTGTACGCATGCAACGCGGCAACAGTGAACTTCTGAATCACGGCGAAGTTATTCGCATCGGTGAATACGAAATTCAGGTAGCACTGGAAAGTTCCATTGCAGAAGGCGCCGCACCGTTTTCCGCCGTCCCTTCCGGGAGCAGTTTCGAAGCCCTGATGGCGAGCCGTCAGGACGCTCCGCCCGAACCTTTCAGCTCCCCGGCAACCCCCTTCGACTCCCCGGCCAGCGCCCACCTGCAGAGCGTCGCCCCACACGAGACATTGCCGGATCTTTTCGACTTTCTCGGCCCAAGCACATCGGCGCCAGTACCTGTCTCCGATCATGTCCCGGCGCAGCAGCATGACTTCCGTCCACCGGAGGTCAGAACCCCTCCGGTCGAGCAGAAACCAAGCCTCGAGCCAGGCCTGATCCCTGATGACTGGGACCTGCTCGACAACATCACACCTGCCGCGGCAACCCCGGCAGCAGCGCCAGCCGTGGACCTTGCCCTGCAGGCAGAGCCGGCACCTTTGCCACCTCTGCCTGCAGTACCTGCCCCCGCGCCTGCTCCTGCCGCCAGTCAGCCGCAGGTTGCTCAGAACGACGACATGCTGCTGCAGGCCTTCCTCCGCGGTGCCGGGCTGGAGCGCCTGCGCCTGGATACCCAGCAGGCAGGCGCGCAGATGGAAAGCATCGGACGCAGTTACCGCCTGATGGTCGATGGTCTGATCGACGTGCTGCGGGCGCGCAGCAGCCTCAAAGGCGAGTTCCGCCTGCAGCAGACCATGGTGCAGCCAGTGGAAAACAACCCACTGAAGTTCGCGCCCAACGCGGAAGAGGCCCTGCTCCTGCTGCTGCGTGGCGGCAATTCGGCGTTCATGTCGGCCGACCAGGCCGTGCAGGACGGCTTCGATGATCTGCGCGCCCATCAGTTGGCCGTCATGGCAGGTGTGCAGGCGGCCATTCGTCACCTGCTGGCGCGCTTCGAGCCGCAGGAGCTGGAAGCGCGCATGGGCAAGGGCGGCGGGCTGGCCAGCCTGCTGCCGAACGCTCGCCAGGCGCAGTGCTGGCAGCAGTTCGTCGAACTCTACTCGACCCTTTCGCGCGAAGCCGAAGACGATTTTCAGGACCTGTTCGGCCGCGAGTTCGGCCGGGCCTATGAGCAACATATCGCCCGTCAACGTCGCCCTTGAGGGCGCAGACAAGGATGAGCAACGTGTGCAAACGAACACCCCGGCCCGTTCTGTTGGGCCTTCTGCTGGCAGCACTGAGCAGTGGTTGCAGCAAGGACGCGATGGAGAGTGCCGACACCGCGCAGGAGCCGACCACCGTAGTCCTGCTGCTGCAGGCTGGCGATGAGCTGAACCCCACCACCGACGGCTACAGCGCGCCCGTACGCGTGCGCCTGCTGGAGCTGCGCAGCGCCGCCGCGTTCAGCCGGACAGATTACTTCAGCCTCGCCGAACGTGCGGCGGCAAGCCTGGGCAACGAACGGGTGGCTGAGGATGAATGGCTGGTGCATCCCGGCCAGACCCGTGAATTGACCCGTGTGCTGGATCCGGCAACCCGTCATCTCGGCCTGGTGGTCGGCTACCGCGAAATCGACCGGGCGCAGTGGCGCCTGGTGCTGGAGCCGAAGCAGGGTACGCACACTCATTACCGCATCGACCTCGGGATCAACGCCGCCAGCGCTGCTGAGCTCGCCGCGCCGTCTCGCCTTGATTCTCGCTAACAGGAGCCCCCTGATGTCCTGGAACAACCGTGTGATCTGGTCCGAAGGCATGTTCATCGGCACCCAGCATTTCCAGCAGCACGACCGCTACCTGGAGGCGCTGATCGATGCACGCAGCCGCCCACTGTCAGCGGCTGGCTGGGGCTTCGCCGACCTGCAACTCGATATGGGGCTACTGGCACAAGGCAAACTGGCCATCGTCAGCGCCCGTGGTCTGCTACCCGACGGCACGCCGTTCAATATCCCGCAGGACGACGTGGCGCCAGCGCCGCTGGAAATCCCCGACGACCTGCGCGACGGCGTGGTCTATCTGGCCCTGCCGCTGCGCCGGGCGGGTGTGCGTGACACCGTCGAAGCGGGTGAAGCACTGGGTGGCGCGCGCTACCGTGGCCAGGTTCGCGAGGTGCGTGACGACAACGCCGCATTCGAAAGCCGCGTACCGGTGATGGTCGGCGAACGCGCACTGCGTTTGCTGACCGCCGCCGACGGCCTGCAGGAATACGCCGTACTGGGCGTCGCGCGAGTCCGCGAAAAACGCGCAGACCGGGCGCTGGTGCTGGACGAACAGTACATTGCGCCGCTGCTCGACGTGGCAGCAAGTGCGCCGCTGGCAGCATTTCGTGGCGAGCTGCTGGGCCTGCTGCATCAGCGCGGCGAAGCACTCGCCGGGCGTGTGGTGGCCTCCAGCGCCGGCGGCGCCTCGGAGATCGCCGACTTCATGCTGCTGCAGCTGGTCAACCGCGCCCAACCATTGTTCGCCCACCTGGCCCAACTGCAACCGCTGCACCCGGAGCGCCTGTACAGCGAATTGCTGGCCCTGGCCGGTGAATTCGCCACCTTTGCAAGCGCCGGGCGGCGCCCGTCGGAGTTTCCGATCTACCTGCACGACGATTTGCAAAGCTGTTTCACCCCGGTGATGCAGGCGTTGCGTGAAGCGCTGTCGATGCTGATCGACAGCAAGGCCGTGCCGATTCCCATCGTCGAGAAGGCCTATGGTGTGCACGTGGCCATGCTGGCCGACCGCAGCCTGCTGGATAACGCCAGCTTCGTCCTGGTGGTACGCGCCGACATGCCCGCCGAAACCCTGCGCGGACGCTTCGGCCAGCAGAGCAAGATCGGCTCGGTGGAGCACATTCGCGACCTGGTCAACCTGCAGCTGCCGGGCATCAACCTGCTGCCGCTGCCGGTGGCCCCACGGCAGATCCCGTTCCACGCCGGCTCTACCTACTACGAGCTGGACCGTGGCAGCGAACACTGGAAGCAGCTGGCACATTCCGGCGGCTTCGCCTTCCACGTCGCGGGCGAGTACCCCGGCCTGAACCTGGCCTTCTGGGCGATACGGGGTTAATCCATGACGGATCAAGACGACTGGCTGAACAAGCCACCGGCAGCGCAGCCGCAAAACAACGACCGCACCCAGTTCATGCCGCGCCCGGGTGGCCGTGGGCCGCAGCCCGCCGCCGAGGTACCGGCTGCACCGCTGCAGATGCCGGCCGCACCGCTACCGGCGGGCCAGGCCCGTGGCATGAATCCTCTGGAGCAGGCCGCCGGCCCGCTGCTGAGCATGCTCACCCGACTGCGCAGCACCCTCGCCCATCCCGCACCGGCCAGCCTGCGTGCACAGCTGCTGGGCTATCTGCGCCAGTTCGAGCAACGCGCCGAAGCCGCCGGCGTGCCGCGCAACGATGTGCTGCTGGCGCGCTACGCGCTGTGTACCGCGCTCGATGAAGCGGTGCTGAGTACGCCGTGGGGCAGTACCAGCGAATGGGGCAAGCAGAGCCTGCTGATCACCGTGCACAACGAGGCCTGGGGCGGCGAGAAGGTGTTCCAGCTGCTCGAACACTGCCTGCAAAGCCCGCGCGAACGTCTCGACCTGTTGGAGTTGCTGTACCTGTGCACCAGCCTCGGCTTCGAAGGCCGTTATCGGGTCATGCACGATGGCCGCAGCCAACTGGAGGCGCTGCGCGAGCGCACTGCCGCGACCCTGCGCAGCGTACGTGGCGAACGCGAACACGAGCTGTCACCGCACTGGCGCGGAGTCAGCGTTGCACCGGATCGCCTGTCGCGGCTGCTGCCGCCCTGGGTCGGTCTGGCCGTGGCACTGGCGCTGCTGCTGGTGTTGCTGCTGGTGCTGCGGATGAAGCTGACGGCCGATGCCGAACCGGTGTTCCGGCAGATTCACGCCCTCGGCGAGGTGCCGGTGCAGAGCATCGAGCCGGCGGTGGTCAGGCCGCGCGTGGTCGAGCGGCCGCGCCTGGCCACCTTCCTCGCCGACGACATTCGCGCCAATCGCGTAGCGGTCGAGGATGGCGTCGACCGTTCGGTAGTCACCATCCGTGGCGACGAGCTGTTCAGCTCCGGCAGCGCCAGCATCCGCGATGACTTCCAGCCGTTGCTGCTGCGCATCGCCGAGGCGATTGCCAAGGTCAAGGGCCAGGTGCGCATCACCGGGCACAGCGACAACCAGCCGATCGCCACGTTGCGCTTCCCGTCCAACTGGGCGCTGTCGCGCGCCCGTGCCGAGGAGGTGCTGCAGATGCTCGCGGCGCGCACCGGCCAGGCCCAGCGCTTCAGTGCCGAGGGTCTGAGCGACACCGAACCGCTGGCCTCCAATGCCACGGCCGAGGGGCGGGCGAAGAATCGCCGCGTAGAGATCACCGTACTGGCGGAGGGTGTGGAGTGAAGGCGCTGTTCGGATTCATCACCCGCTGGGTCATCCCTGTGCTCGGGCTGATCGCCCTGAGCCTGATCATCTGGTTCATCGGACCGCTGCTCAACGTGCTGCAGCCGGCCTGGACGCGCTGGACGTTGATCGTCGTACTGTTCGCACTGTGGCTCGGCTGGCGCCTGTTCTGCCTGCTGCGCGAACGCCAGCAGGAGCGCAAGGTGCTCGACAGCCTGGCCGCGCAAACGCCGCCGGACGCGGCCAGCGTGGCCACCGCCGAGGAGCTGGCGACCCTGCGCCAGCGCATGGACGAAGCCCTCGCGCTGCTGAAGAAGGCGCGCCTGGGCGGCGATGAGCGGCGCAACCTGTATCAGCTGCCGTGGTACGTGATCATCGGCCCGCCGGGCTCCGGCAAGACCACCGCACTGGTCAACTCCGGGCTGAATTTCCCCCTCGCGGCCCAGCTGGGCGCAGGCGCCGTTCGTGGTGTGGGCGGTACGCGCAATTGCGACTGGTGGTTCACCGACGAGGCCGTGCTGCTTGACACCGCCGGGCGCTATACCACCCAGGACAGTCACGCCCAAGTGGACAAGGCCGCCTGGCTCGGCTTTCTCGACCTGCTCAAGAACCAGCGCGCGCGTCGCCCGATCGATGGTGCCTTCATCGCCATCAGCCTGTCCGACCTGCTGCAGAGCAGCGACAGCGAGCGCGCCGCGCACGTGGCGGCGATCCGCTCGCGGGTGCAGGAGTTGTACAGCCAGCTCGGCGTGCGTTTCCCGGTCTACGTCATGCTCACCAAGTGCGACCTGGTGCCGGGCTTCATGGAGTTCTTCGATGACCTCAGCCGTGAGGAGCGCGCCCAGGTCTGGGGCTTCACCTTCGCCCTGGATGACGGCAAAAGCGTCGGCGGCCCGCTAGAGAGTTTCGACAGCGAGTTCGTCGCACTCGAGCAACGCCTCA
Source organism: Pseudomonas chaetocerotis (assembly GCF_015712105.2). Lineage (NCBI taxonomy): Bacteria > Pseudomonadati > Pseudomonadota > Gammaproteobacteria > Pseudomonadales > Pseudomonadaceae > Pseudomonas > Pseudomonas chaetocerotis. The sequence continues at coordinate 219,882 of NZ_JACFYX020000002.1, read as the reverse complement.
ATCAACGTCTGGTCGAGCGTCTGCAGCGCGAACGCGACCCGGCCCGACGCGACCTGATCTACGGTTTCCCGCAGCAGTTCGCCGCGATCAAGAGCCTGCTCGGCGAGTTCCTCAATGGTGTGTTCAAACCCAATGCCTACGAGGAGCGCACCCTGCTGCGCGGCGTGTACTTCACCAGCGGTACCCAGGAAGGCAGCCCGATCGACCGCCTGATCGGCGCCATGGCGCAGAGTATGAGCCTCGACCGTCAGCACCTGGCCCGGCAGAGTGGCAGCGGTCGCAGCTACTTCCTCCAGCATCTGTTCAGCCGCGTCGCATTCGCCGAGCGCGGCCTGGTCGGCGTCGACCAAAAAGTCGAGCGCCGCCGCAAATGGCTGGCCATCGGTTCGCTGGCAGCCAGTGTGCTGCTGGTGCTGGTAGTGAGCACGCTGTGGCTGCTCAGCTTCAACGCCAATCGCGACTACATCGCCCAGGTCGGTGCCCGCACTGCGCCTCTGGAGCAGCAGGTACGCAGCCTCAGCCCGGCGCAACGCGATGTGCTGGCGGTGCTGCCCCTGCTCAGCGCCGTACGCAACCTGGCCGGTGACCCGCCGGACTGGGCCAAGGGCCTGGGTCTGTACCAGGGCGACATGCTCGAAGAGCAGACCGCGAGCGTCTATCGCCGCTTGCTGGTAGCCACCTTCGCCCCGCGCCTGGTCAGCCGAATCGAGGAGCAGCTGCGTACGGGCGGCGGTTCCGACTACCTCTACGAAGGGCTCAAGGCCTACCTGATGTTCGGTGGCGGCGAGCAGTACGACGCCGAGTTCATCAAGGCCTGGATCGGCCTGGACTGGGATCAGAGCCTGCCGCGCGATCTGTCGGGCGAGCAACGCCAGGCCCTCGACGGCCACCTGCAAGCGCTGTTCGAACGGCGCCCACCGGATGCGCGCCTGGATCAGCGGTTGATCGACGAGTTGCGCATGCAGCTGCAGCGCCTGCCGCTGGCGCAGCGTGTGTATGACCGGGTCAAGCGGCAGAAGCTGCCGGCCGGGGTCAACGACTTCCGCCTCAGCGAGGCCGCCGGGCGCGACGCCGCACTGGTCTTCACGCGCAAGAGCGGTAAAGCGCTGAGCGACCCACTGAGCGGTTTCTACACACGCAGTGGCTACCGCGAAGCCTTTCTGCGCGCTAGCGTCAGCCAGGCCAGTGTCGTGGCTGAGGAACAATGGGTACTGGGCCGTCAGCTCGACAGCACACAGGATGCCGTGAACCTGGCCGCCGATGTGCGCCAGCTGTACCTGCGTGATTACGTGCAGCAGTGGGATGCGCTGCTGGCCGACCTCGACTTCGTGTCGATCACCAGCGTGGCTCAGGCCGCAGACGTGCTGCGGATCCTGTCCGGACCATCCTCGCCACTCAAGCAGTTGCTGATCGCGGTGGCACGGGAAACCGACCTGCAGCAGGCGCCAGAGTCCGAAAGCGTGGCCGGTACGACTGACGAAGGTGTCGAGCAACTCAAGCAGAAACTCGGCTCGCTGCTCGGCCAGAGCCCGGCCGGCAATGCCGTGGCTGCGGTTACGCAGATCGATCCCGTCAGCGCACATTTCGCCGAACTCAACAGCCTGGTCAGCCAGGACCCGTCGGCGCCGATGGCCATCGATGGTCTGCTGGCAGACCTCAACGAACTCTACGTGCAACTCAGCAGCATGGTTGGCGCCAGCGGCGATGCGCTGCTCGGCGAAGCGAAGAATCAGGCCAGCGCCGCAGCAGCGCGGGCCAACCTGACCGCCGCACGCCAGCCCGCATTGGTCCAGGGACTGGTCCGTTCGGTCGTCGCCGCCAGCACCAACAGCATGATGGGCGGGGTACGCAACCAGCTCAACGCCGCCTGGCAAAGTGATGTGGTCAACGTCTGGCGGCAGTCGCTGAGCGGCCGCTACCCAATGGTGCCGGGCAGCCAGCGCGACGCCACGCTGGATGATTTCGGCCAGTTCTTCGGCGTCGGCGGGGTCATGGACAGCTATTTCCGCAAGTACCTGCAACCCTACGTCGACACCTCGGCACGCAACTGGCGCTGGCAGCCGGGCGCGGCGCAGAAGTTGGGCATCTCCGCCGGCGTGCTGCAGACCTTCCAGCGGGCGGCGCTGATCCGCGACGAGTATTTCCGCAGTGGCGGCCTGCAACCCAGCGTGCGCTTCGACCTCAAGCCGGTGAGCATGGATGCCACCATCAGCCAGTCGCAGCTCGATCTCGACGGTCAGCTGATCGGCTTCGACCACGGCCCAAGCCGGCCGGTCGCGGTGCAATGGCCGAACCCCGGCAGCATCGGCGTGGTGCGCCTCACGGTGTCGCCACCGGTCGAGGGCGGTCGCTCGGCGCTGACCCTGGAAGGGCCGTGGGCCTGGTTCCGCCTGCTCGATCAGTCCGAGCTGATTGGTGGCGCCTCGCCGGATCGCTTCAACCTGCGCGTACGCCTGGACCGCTCCAGCGTTGCCTACGAACTGCGCGCCAGCAGTGCTTTCAATCCTTTCAAGAGTCGCGCAGTGGCCGGCTTCACCCTTCCGGAGCGGCTATGACGATGATGGGTTTCTACGGCAAGGTCGCCAGTCGCGGCGACTTCATCGAACGCAACCTGACGAAAGACTTCCAACGCGGCTGGGACGCCTGGCTATCGGCTGGCCTGCAGAGCAGCCAGATCCAGCTCGGCGAAAGCTGGTTGGACGCCTACCTGACCAGCCCGCTGTGGCGCTTCGCACTCGCCCCAGGCGTCTGCGGTGGCGAGGCCATGGCCGGGGTGCTGATGCCGAGCATCGACCGCGTTGGCCGCTACTTTCCGCTGACGGTTGCCTGCCGTATTCCTGGCGGGCAGCCGCTGCAGGCCTTGCAGGCGAACGAAGCGTGGTTCGAGCGGATCGAGGACCTGCTGCTGAGCACCCTGGAAGAGGGTGCCCGCTTCGAAGAATTCGAGACAGCGGTGCAGAGCCTGGAGCCCCTGCCGGCTACGACGCTGCCCGCCTACGACCAGGCGCATGGTCTGCAGCATTGGCCGGTGGTCGATGTGCCGGGACGCCTGGCAGCGCTCGCAGCCGAGGCCTGCAGCGGTGCCAGCCTGTGGTGGGGGCGTGGCTCGCAACGCATCGCGCCCGGATTGCGCCGTTGCCAGGGGCTGCCACCGACCGAGTCCTTCGCGGCTTATCTGCTGGGCCCGGAGGTCGTCGCGTAATGACTGCACTGCATTACCAGTCAGCGGCCTACAGCCATGTCGGCCTGGTTCGTCAGATCAACGAAGACGCCTACCTGGAGCGCCCGGAAGCGGGCCTCTGGGTGGTGGCCGACGGCATGGGCGGGCACGCGGCCGGCGATTACGTCAGCAGCCTGATCGTCGACAGCCTGCGTCACATCAGGGCGAGCGACACCCTGAGTGACTACGAGCATGTGCTTCGGCTCAGCCTGAGCCAGATCAACGCTGCCGTGCGCGAGCAAACCCATTTGCGTGGCGTGACCATGATGGGTAGCACCGTGGTGTTGATGGTCGCCCGCGGTAACCAGGGCTTGTGCCTGTGGGCCGGCGACAGCCGCTTGTACCGACTACGGGCAGGCGAGCTGCAGGCCGTTTCCCGTGACCACAGCTACGTGCAGGACCTGCAGGACAGCGGCCTGCTCAGCGAAGCCGAGGCGCGCCTGCACCCGCGCGCCAACGTCGTTACCCGCGCGGTAGGCGTGCAGGACCAGCTGGAGCTCGCTTGCAGCGTCTTCGACATCCAGCCCGGCGACACCTGGCTGTTGTGCAGTGACGGCCTTACCCGCACGGCCGAAGACCACGAGATCCGCGATGTGCTGGCGCACAACGACCCCTATCAGGTGGTGCGCAGCCTGGTCCATCTAGGCCTGACACGCGGCGCTCCCGACAACATCACCGCCATCGTCATCAAGGCGAACGAGCCCGTCTCATGGACCTGAACATTCCCGGTTTCGACATCGACAGAATGATTGGCGAAGGCGCCATGGCCACCGTCTACCTGGCTCTGCAACGCTCGCTCGAGCGCAAGGTAGCGTTGAAGATCATGGCCCCGGCGCTGGCGGCCGACGCCTCGTTCTGCGAACGTTTCCTGCGTGAGGGCAAGACCCTTGCGCGTCTGGCGCATCCGCATATCGTCACCGTGCACGACATCGGCAATGCCGGCGAGCACTACTACATGGCCATGGAGTACCTGCCCAACGGTACCCTGAGTGAGCGTATCGCCGCCGGCCTGAGCCCCGAGCAGGGCTTGCAGTACATCCGCCAGATCGCCTCGGCGCTGGGCTATGCCCACAGCCAGGGGCTGATCCACCGCGACGTGAAACCGGCCAACATCCTCTTTCGCGCCGACGGCACGGCGGTACTGTCGGACTTCGGCATCGCCAAGTCACTCGACGACCGTACCCAGTTCACCCAGGTCGGTTTCGCCGTTGGCACGCCCAACTACATGAGCCCCGAGCAGGCGCGCGGGCTGGATATCGACGGCCGCGCCGACCTCTACGCCCTCGGCGTCGTGCTCTACGAAATACTGGTCGGCGAGCTGCCGTACATGGGCACCGACGCACTGTCCACGGCACTGGCACACCTGACTCAGCCGTTGCCAGATCTGCCGCTGCAGCACAGCCGTTATCAGGCCCTGCTGCAACGCCTGCTGGCGAAGAACCCAGATGAGCGTTTCAACGATGCCAGGGAACTGCTGGCCGCGCTCGATGCCCAGCCAGCACCCGACTCGGATGCCACCCTGATCCGTCCAGCGTTCACCCAGCAAGCGACACTGGGCGCGCCCTCGACGAGTGAACTGGGGGAGCTGCAACCGGTATCCATCGAGATTCCACGCAGTACGCCGAGCCCGGCGCCAACCGTGGCACCCGCACCGACTGCCACTGCCGGCAGCGCAGCGGCACGACCGTCCACTGCCAGCAAGGGGCCACGTATGGCGCTGCTGGCAGTAGCCGTGGCTGCTGCGCTGGGCCTCGGTGGCGGCGCCTACTGGTGGCTCGGCCAGCCATCCGCCGTGGTGGCTGCGGATAGCTCGCCGCAAAGCACCGGGCAGGGCGCAGCTGTCGCGCCACTGGCTGACGATACCGGTGAGGCCGGCGAGCGGCCGCTGCTGATGCCGGGCAAGACCACGCTCTACCAACGCATCCTGGCCAAGCCCGGGGCGCAGCTGATGAGTGCTCCGGGCGCCGCCACCGGCGAAGCATTGCCGGCCTTCTCGGTGCTCTATGTGTATGCCCGGCGCAACCAGGACGGCCAGTCCTGGATGCAGGTCGGTGCGGCCAGCGATGGCCGCGTGCAAGGCTGGATCGCCGCCGACCAGGCTGCTGACTGGAAACAGAGCCTGGTGCTGAAGTTCACCGAGCGTTCCGGGCGGGCGCCGGTACTGTTCATGCAACAGGCCTCCGACGTCGAGCGCCTGATCGACCGCACCAGCCAGGCGCGCGAGCTACTGATGCAGGCACAGAACGATCCCGAGCAGGTGCCACAGGTGGTGGCACTGGAGCCGACGAGCAGTGCGGTTCCGCAGGACCAGTTCTACCTGATGCCGATCTTCGACTTCCGCGAAACCTTCGATGCCGACGGTCAACCGGTGCAGTTGCTCAACATCGCCTCGATCGACCCCGGCAGCGACGCCCAGACGCCTGCCGAACAGCCGACCGCTGCCAGCGACACGGGCTTCCGGACCGGCATCGTGCTGGTGGTCGACACCTCGGTGTCGATGCAGCCCTATATCGACCGCGTGCGTCAGGTGGTCAGCGAGTTGCAGACTCAGCTGCAGGCGCGCGGTGAGCTGGATAACGTCAGCTTCGGCCTGGTCGGCTATCGCAACAGCACGTCGCGCACACCGGGCCTGCAGTACCTGAGCAAGACCCTGGTGAGCCTTGAGGAGGGCAGCGATCCGCAGCGTTTCCTGCGTACCGCTGAACAGGTGCAGGCGACCACCGTGTCCAGCCACTCCTTCAACGAAGATGCCTTCGCCGGCGTCATGCAGGCCGTAGAAGGCATGGACTGGTCGAGCTATGGCGGCCGCCTGATCCTGCTGGTCAGCGACGCCGGCGCACTGCGCAAGAATGACCCTTACAGCAGCACCTCGATGAACGAGGCCGAGGTGCGTCAGGCGGCACTGAGCAAGCAGATCAAGATATTCGCACTGCACCTGCGCACCCCCGCCGGCAAAGCCAACCACGCCTCGGCCGAGCTGCAGTATCGGGTGCTGACGGCCGACAGCAACCCGCAGATCGGCGACCTCTACGTCTCGGTGCCGGGCGGTGATGTGCGGGCCTTCGGTGAGCGTGTGCGCGAGATCGGCTCGACCTTCGCCGAACTGGCGCAGCAGGTCCGCGCACAGCAGGCGCCCGTCATCCCGGAACTGTCCGGGGGAGTCAACCTGGCGGCCAAGTCACAGGCCATCGGCTACGCCATGCACATGGATTTTCTTGGTCGCCGCAGCGCCAGCCAGGCACCGCAGCTGGTCAGTGCCTGGACCGCTGACCGCGACCTGAGCAACCCGACGCTGCCAACACTGCAGGTGTGCGTGATGCTGACCAAGCTGCAGCTCAACGACCTGCAGCAATCGCTCAAGCTGATCGTCGACGCCGCGCGCAAGACCAGGACCTCGCCAGCCGACTTCTTCAGCGAGATCGCCAGCGCCAGCGCCTACATGAGTCGCGACCCCTCGGCGCTGCGCCAGGGCGCCAATCTGGCGCAGAGCGGTGTGCTCGGCGAGTACCTCGACGGCCTGCCGTATCGCAGCAAGGCACTGAGCATGAGCCAGGACCTCTGGTTGTCGCTGTCGGTGGCCGAGCAGGAGGATTTCATCGACGAGCTGGAGTCGAAGATTCGCCTCTACGAAACCTTCCACAACGACATGGCCAACTGGGTGCGCTTCGGCAACGCCGAACCGGGCGACGCCCTGTACCGCGTCCCGCTGTCGACGCTGCCATGATGATTCGCCTGCAGCAGGTCCTCAAGCAACGTGGCCAGGGCGCACAGCGCTACAGCCTGGCCATCGAGCAGTTACAGCTTGAGGCCGGCGCGCAGGTGGCGCTGGTTGGCCCCAGCGGCTGCGGCAAGAGCACCTTGCTCGATCTGCTGGCCCTGGTGCTGGCACCGGATGCCGCCGAAACCTTCAGCCTCGAGTTGTCCGGCTCGATCAGTGATATCGCCGGATTATGGCGGCAAGGCCGGCACAGCCAGCTGGCACAGCTGCGCAGCCACTATCTGGGTTACGTGCTGCAGGCTGGCGGGCTGCTCGGTTTTCTCGATGTGCGCCGCAATATCGCTCTGCCCCGGCAATTGCTCGGGATGGCAGACAGCGGTCAGGTCCGGCGGCTGGCACAGGCGCTGGATGTGCAGGAGCAGCTGGATAAATATCCCGCTCAGTTGTCGATCGGCCAGCGCCAGCGCGTCAGCTGTGCACGGGCGTTGGCTCACGGGCCGCAATTGCTGCTGGCCGACGAACCCACTGCGGCGCTGGACCCGCTCAACGCCGAACGGGTCATGCAGCTGCTGCTCGATCAGGCCACGACAACCGGTGCAACCTGCGTCGTTGCAACTCATGACGAGGCGCTGGCGCAGCGCGCCGGGCTGACCATCCTGCGCATGAACTGCCGGCGCGATGCCGATGGCGGTGTCAGCGCCCATCTGGAGCAGGTCGCCTGATGCGCCCCTTGCTGATCGCCGGGCTGGCCTGGCAGGACTATCGCCGCGAAGCGCGCCTTTCAGCGTGCAGCGTGCTGGCCCTGGTGGCGGTGATCGCGCCGCTGCTGGTGCTGTTCGGCCTCAAGCACGGTTTGGTCGGCAGCCTTACCGAGCGCCTGCAACGCGACCCTGCCGTACGCGAAATCATCCCGCTGGGCGGCACGCGCCTGCAGGCAGAGTTCATCGAAGCACTGGGGCAACGCGAGGACGTCGCGTTCGCCATCCCACGTACCCGGCAGATCGCCGCCACCAGCGAATTGCAGGTAGCGCCAGGGGAGGCGAGGGTAGGCGTGGAGATGCTTCCGACGGCGGCAGGCGATCCGCTGCTGCAGGACCTGCCGGTGCCGCAGACGCTGCACCAGGTGGTGCTTAGTCATAGCGCTGCCGAGAAGCTGGGCATCACGCCCGGAGGCCAGCTGCAGGCACGCTTCGGTCGCCAGCATGGCGGCGACCTGCAGTGGCAACAGACCACCCTGCAGGTGCTGGCGGTGTTGCCTTTGGCCGCCTTCGAGCGCGATGCACTGTTCGCGCAAGCGGCACTGTTGGAAGCCATCGAGGACTACCGCGACGGTCTGTCTGTGCCTGCGCTGGGCTGGCCGGGCGCAGCGGCAACACAGGCGTCGCGCATCTATCCCGGTTTTCGTCTGTACGCGCGCGCGCTGGATGACGTCGAACCACTGCGCCAGTTCCTGACCGCACAACAGGTGCAGGTCGTCACCCAGGCAGCTCAGATCGCGCAGGTGCAGGCACTGAGCCGCAACCTCGATTTGCTGTTCTGGCTAATTACCACCCTGGCTCTTGGCGGCGCGGTGGCAGCCACCAGTGCCGGCGCCCTGGCCGCCGTCGAGCGTAAGCAACGTGAACTGGCCGTGCTGCGCCTGCTGGGCTTCGGCAGCGGCGCGTTGTTGCTGTTTTTGATTCTCCAGGCGCTTTACAGCGGCCTGTTCGCCAGCGTCCTGTCGGCCCTGTTGTATCGACTGGCGGAGGGCGGTCTCAACCATCTTTTCGTACAGGTACCGGGCGATTACGCCAGTCGTCTGCTGCCTGAACATTACCTGGTGGCCCTCGGTGCCGTTCTGCTGGCCAGCGCCCTTGCCGCTGCGCTGGGAGGCGTGCGCGTGGCCCGGATCGACGCCTCTCAAGGAATTCGTGATGTCTGACAGTCGCTTCGCTGCCTCCGCCCTGATACTCGCCACGCTCACGCTGACGGCCTGCTCGCCGGGCGATGAGCGACCAGCGGCCAGCACACCCGCCACACCTGCGCAGTCCAACGCTGAGGCTCCCCGCAAACTCGATGCGGAGCAACTGGCCAGACTGGACAACCCCAAACCGTTACCCGGTGACGTCAGCCTACCGCTGCCCTGTGGCGGCGAAATGCTGTTCCGCCATGTCTACGTGCTCACCCAGGGCAGCCTGGACGACCGCGAAGTCAGCCTGGGCTATCCATTCAGCGAAGGTGAGGCTGGCTACAAGCAATCCTTCATCTCCGGCTATCGTCGCGACTTCATCAACGGCCAGTTCAGCCTTCAGGACCTGGCGCCGCAGTGGCAGAAACAGATCGCCGAGCACCTGCCCAGGATCGACGCCGGCAGCCCGTTGAGACCGATGATGTATTTCATCGGCAAGTACGAGGTCACAGCCCGTCAGTATGCTCAGGTCATGGCCCAGGCTCAGGCGCTGGCCAGTGGCGAGCCTGCACCTGCCTGTGTGCCCGTCACCGATATGAGCGGGCGACTGCCGCAGGTGAAACTGTCGCGTTTCGAGGCAGAGCGTTTTGCCGCGGTCTACAGCGCCTGGCTGCTGGCCAATCACCGTGATCTGCTACCCGTGAGCGGTAAAGGCAGCAAGGCAGAAGAGGGCGGCGCGGCGTTCGTTCGTCTGCCCACCGAAGTGGAATGGGAGTTCGCTGCCCGGGGTGGCTCGCAGGTCAGCCGCCAGGAGCTGGAAGGGCGGCTTTTCCCGCGTCCGGTCGAGGGCAGTGACGATGATGGCCCGCTGGCCAACTGGGCCGTGTTCAACCAGGTGGCCGGCGGTACCGGACAGGCGCCCCGACTGATGCCGATCGGCACCAAGCAGGCCAACCCGCTGGGGCTGTTCGACGTGATCGGCAACGCCGCCGAGATGGTGCAGGAGTCTTTCCAGCTGGTCAGTGCCGGGCGCCGCCAGGGCACCTATGGCGGTTTCGTGGTCAAGGGTGGCAACTACCTGGAAGGCGAGGGCACGCTGTTTACCGGCATGCGCCGCGAGTACCCGCTGTTCGGCGCCGATGGCAGCGAGCAGCGTAACGAGACCACCGGCTTTCGTGTGGCGATCGGCGCATTGTCCGCCCCACGCTCGCGCTACGACGAGCTCTTCGCCCAATGGCAGAAACAGGGACGCCTGGCGGGGCTGACCGATGACATCGGCGATGCCGAGGATCCGACCCAACGCCTGGACAGCATCATCGCCAGCACCGCCGACCCGCGCCTGCAGGCCGAACTCGGGCTGGTCAATGAAGAGCTCAAGCGCAACGTCTCGCTGATCGCCCGCCAGCGCGAAGAGGCCGCTAGCAACCTGATCCAGTCTGCTGCCCTGGTGGCCGAGACCATCAACAACTACAACATCCGCCTGACCAACCTGCGCAAGAGTCAACGCCAGGCGCAGCAGAACAATGACGCTGCCTCTGCGCAGATATTCGCTGGCGCGATTGCGAACGGCACCAAGGCGCTCAATGGCGCCGTAGCGATCTACATCGACAACATGGCCAGCGGTACCCGGTACACCAACGCGGTGATCCAGGTGCAGTTCCAGCGCATCAAGGAAGAACTCGCGCGCAAGCCTGTGATCGGCAACAGCCTGGTCAACCGCGCCACCCTGTTCGTCGATCACGTCGCGCTGTACCGCGCCCAACAACGTGCCAATCCGGCCGAGATCCTCAAGCAGTTGCTGGAAACGCAGGCGGTGCCGCAACCGTGAGTGCACCAGCCTTTATCTCCAGACATCAATCAACCACAAGCAGAGAGAGCCTAGCTATGCGTCCATCCACTAAGAACCTCACCTCGCAACCTCGCGGCCGCGTCATGACACTCGCCGCTATCGGTTTTGCTTCGATGACCGTACTGGTCAGCGGCTGCTCCACCTCCGCCGTCAACCGTGTCGGTAAAACCACCGAGGTCACCTATTACCCAAGCTGCTACCAACCCGTCCAGCACCTGCGCGATACCGACTCCAACATGACTCGCTCGATCGCTACCGGCGCCGTGCTGGGTGCAGTCGGCGGCGCCTTGACCGGCGCGTTGACTGCCGACAAGGAAGATCGCTCGCGTAACGCTGCCATCGGCGCCGCCGGCGGTGCCCTGATCGGTGGCGCAGCGGCCTATTACACCTCCAAGCAACAGCAGATCAGCGATGACCGCCAGCGCATTGGCTCCTACTCCACCGACATCAATGCCAGTGCCAGCACCTTCGACCGCAGCATTGCCTACGCCGAAGCCTCGCAGAGCTGCTATCAGAAAGAGTTCACCAGCCTGCTGGAGCAGCGTAAGTCCGGCGCGATCAACGATGTAGAAGGGCGCAAGCGTCTGGCCGAAATCATTGCCGGCCTGAACGAGTCCAACAACCTGATCACCGCCGTCAACGGCAAGGCGAGTGAGAACCTGAGCAACTACACCCAGGCTTACGAGGCTGACCTGAAGAACGTTGGCGTCGAGCGCGCCGAAGTGACCACAGTCGCCAAGGCCCCTGCCAACAAGCCGGTCAAGCAGACCAAGGTGCCTACCGAAGCCGTCACTACCGAGCGCGTTCTGCAGCAGGCCGAAGCCAAGCAGAGCAAGAGCCAACAGGTGGCTGTAGCCGGTAGCAACCAGGTCAACAGCATGTGCAGCAACCCGGATATGGGCGACTGGGCACCGATTCCCTGCCCGAACGTCTGAGTCCTTGCGGATGATTGACTGACCGGACGCGCCGCTGGTCCGCCCTTTCCAGACGGAGCAGCGGCTATCGGAGTTTCTACCAAGGAGGGCAAATGTCCGACTACCTGATCGGGTTGAGAAACACCCCATCACAGGTCATGGCACGACAGCGCATCGAAGCCATGATCGACCTGCGCAAACTCTACTCAGCCATCGATGCCGACCCCGCCATCTCCGGTGCTGGGGTGGTGTACATCGATGCCAATTTCAACGTGGTGACCCTGCGCGAGTTCACCCCGATCTGCAGCATCAGGCCCAAGCGCATCATCATTCGTGAAGCCCAGCGCAATGTTTCGCCACAGCAGTTCGTCCAGCAGGTGCAATCCAATCCGCGCGAGTCGCGGCTGGTTGCAGAGAGCGTCAACACCAGCCTGGCCTGTGCAGGGGCGGTGTTGGGATGGATCGCGATCATTGGTGGTACGGCCATCGTGCCGTTCACCGGAGGGGCGAGTCTGGTGATCACGACACTGGGCGTAGCAGCCGCATCAGCGAGCTCTGTGCAATGTGTAGCCGGTGCTGCGCGAGTCTATACCGAAGTGAACAACCCGGAAGCACTCGATAGACTGGACAGCCAGCAGTGGTATCAGGACGTGTCCAGAGCACTGGATATCATTTCTCTGGGCGGTGTAGCCGGGGCAGGAGCAACGATTTTGCGCGTGATGAACATGCGCAGGGCCATGACAGGGCGAAGCTGGTATCAAAGCCTGAATGGCTTGAGCCGTCAGGAACGGCGACGTTTGACCAACGAGATCCTGGAGAATCGCAATCCAGCGCTTACTCCCGCCCTCCGTAAAGCGTTGCAGAGCAGCGGCGAGCTTCCGAAACGCTTCAGTACCAGTGAAATCTCATCGACATTGGCTATCAATATCAGAGATGCGTTGGGAGCCGGAATCGGCTTGCTTGGCAGCAGCATGGTACAGACTTACGCCATCGGTCTTTACGAGGAGCTATCGGAGTGAACCAGGGACTCGATTTCCTCACGATACTGCGTCGACATTTCTCGATATTCATCTGTGCTTTCTTCCTGGCACTGTTCTCCATGGCAGTCAGCCAAATTCTGCTGCTCGAGGTCTATCCGCCCAGCTTGGAAGACTATGGCATCTACATGATGCTGGGCAGCTGCGGGATATCCTTGTACCTGTGCGCGGCCAACCTTCTGGTGATTCGCGGTCGTCCCTGGGCTGTATGGCTGATAGTGGTAGCCATGGCCGCTTGCATACTGATTATCATCGGTCATTGGGGCAGGCGCGCACCTGATCTGCTGTATTCCATCGGTCTGTTGCTGTCATTGGGTACCTTGCTGACACTCAACAGCAAGCGTTACCGCACCATGCTGACGGCCATGGTGGAAGTACGCGGTCAGCGTGCGGCTTGGCGTGACCGCTACAGGAAGGCTCGTCAACGCTAGCTCAATCTGGATGCAGGCAAAGCGGGGTAGCGAGTCGCTAACCATAGCCTGGCTACCGGAGTCCGACCACCCGTTAAAAATGAAAAGCCCCTGTCGATTCGCATCGACAGGGGCTTTTCATTTCACGCCCACTAGCATGACTGACTTGGCAACAGAGTAGCCATCAGAAGTCCAGGTTCGACACCGCCAGGGCGTTGGACTCGATGAAGTCGCGGCGCGGCTCCACGGCATCGCCCATCAGAGTGTTGAAGATCTGGTCGGCGGCGATGGCGTCTTCGATGGTCACCTTGAGCATGCGACGCACTTCCGGGTCCATGGTGGTTTCCCACAGCTGATCCGGGTTCATTTCACCGAGACCTTTGTATCGCTGGATGCTGTGGCGCTTGGTGCTTTCGGTCATCAACCAGTCCAGCGCTTCCTTGAAGGTGCTGACCGGTTTCTTGCGCTCGCCACGCTGCACGTAGGCGCCTTCTTCCAGCAGACTGTTCAACTGATCACCCAGGGTGGTGACCGTCTTGTAATCGTTGCTGGCGAAGAAGTCGCGGTTGAAGGTGGTGTAGCTGGAAAGCCCGTGAGATTTCACTTCAACTTCCGGCAGCCACAGGTGGCGTTCACGATCTTCGCGAAGACTGGCACTGTAGGTCTGGCCAGACTTCTCGGTGGTCTTCAGACGCGCCGCAAAGCCTTCCAGCCAGTTCTGCATAAAGGCCTGGTCAGCGAGCTGCTCCACCGAAATACGGGGCAGATAGACGAAGTGTTCGGTGATGTCCTTGGGATAAACACGCGACAGGCGGTCCAGGGTCTTCATCACGCCACGGTATTCGCCGACGAGCTTTTCCAACGCGCTGCCAGAAAGACCTGGAGCGTTCTCGTTGACGTGCAGGCTGGCGTCTTCCAGAGCCGACTGGGTCATGTATTCCTCCATGGCCTCGTCGTCCTTGATGTACTGCTCCTGCTTGCCTTTCTTCACCTTGTACAGCGGCGGCTGAGCGATATAGATGTAGCCACGCTCGACCAGCTCCGGCAACTGGCGGAAGAAGAAGGTCAGCAGCAGGGTACGGATGTGCGAACCGTCGACGTCAGCATCGGTCATGATGATGATGTTGTGGTAGCGCAGCTTGTCGATGTTGTATTCATCACGACCGATACCGCAACCGAGCGCAGTGATCAGCGTGCCAACTTCCTGAGAGGAAATCATGCGGTCGAAGCGCGCGCGTTCGACGTTGAGGATCTTGCCCTTGAGCGGCAGGATCGCCTGGGTCTTGCGGTTACGGCCCTGCTTGGCAGAACCACCCGCGGAGTCACCCTCCACGATGTAGAGTTCGGACAGTGCCGGGTCTTTCTCCTGGCAGTCGGCCAACTTGCCGGGGAGGCCGGCGATGTCCAGCGCACCTTTGCGGCGCGTCATCTCACGCGCTTTACGGGCCGCTTCACGGGCACGAGCGGCATCGATCATCTTGCCGACCACGGCCTTGGCTTCGTTAGGGTTCTCCAACAGGAAGTCGGAGAAGTACTTGCCCATTTCCTGTTCGACCGCGGTTTTCACCTCGCTCGATACCAGTTTGTCCTTGGTCTGCGAGCTGAACTTCGGGTCCGGCACCTTGACCGAGATGATCGCAGTCAAGCCTTCGCGGGCATCGTCACCGGTGGTGGCGACCTTGAACTTCTTCGCCAGGCCCTCGGACTCGATGTAGTTGTTCAGGTGGCGGGTGAGGGCGGAACGGAAACCAGCCAGGTGCGTACCACCGTCTCGCTGCGGAATGTTGTTGGTGAAGCAGAGCAGGTTCTCGTTGAAGCTGTCGTTCCACTGCAGAGCCACTTCGACACCGACGCCGTCTTCTTCGCGCTGGATGTTGAAATGGAATACCTGGTTGACCACCGTCTTGTTGGTGTTCAGGTATTCGACGAAGGCTTTCAGGCCACCCTCGTATTTGAACAGCTCTTCCTTGCCGGTACGCTCGTCGCGCAGCAGGATGCCCACGCCAGAGTTAAGGAAGGACAATTCGCGCAGGCGCTTGGCCAGGATGTCCCAGCTGAAATGGATATTGGCGAAGGTCTCTTCGGACGGTTTGAAGTGAATCTGCGTGCCGGTACCGTCGGTGTCACCGACAGCGGCCAAAGGCGCTTGCGGCACACCGTGGACGTAGGTCTGTTCCCAGATCTTGCCGCTACGGCGAATGGTCAGCACCAGCTCCTTGGAGAGGGCGTTCACCACCGAGACACCCACGCCGTGCAGGCCGCCGGATACCTTGTAGCTGTTGTCGTCGAACTTCCCGCCAGCGTGCAGCACGGTCATGATGACCTCGGCCGCCGAAACGCCTTCTTCCTTGTGCATATCGACCGGAATACCACGGCCATTGTCACGCACGCTGATCGACTCATCCGGGTGGATGGTGATGGTGATTTCGCTGCAATAGCCTGCCAGCGCTTCGTCGATCGAGTTGTCGACCACCTCGAACACCATGTGGTGCAGACCACTACCATCGTCAGTGTCACCGATGTACATCCCGGGACGTTTGCGTACGGCGTCCAGTCCTTTCAGCACCTTGATGCTGGAGGAGTCGTACGTTTGGTTCTCGCTCATGCCTTCACTCCCGATGGTCTTGGGTCTGGGTGATACGGCCATGTTCCACGTGGAACATGGCAACCGGCGTATCCGTCTGCCAGCCTTCCCTCAACAATTCATGATCCACACAGGTGATGAACACCTGGCAGCGCAAATCTTCCAGCAACCGGCACAATGCCTGGCGATGCTGCTCATCCAGCTCCGACGGTAGGTCGTCCACCAGATAGATACACTGGCCACGCTTGGCTTCGTTAACCAAGTGGCCTTGGGCGATGCGCAATGCGCACACCACCAATTTCTGTTGTCCTCGCGACAGAACCTCTGCCGCGTTGTGCCCCGCAAGTCGTAGGCGCAAATCGGCGCGCTGCGGCCCAGCCTGGGTATGCCCAAGTTGCTGATCGCGAAGGAGGGATGTGGCGAGCACTTCGCTCAGGTCCCGATCCTTGTCCCACCCACGGTAGTAACTGAGGGTAAGCCCTTCCAACTCCAGCAGCTCGGCCAGGGTCCGTTCGAACACCGGTTTCAACGCCTGTATGTAGGCCCGTCGGTAGGTGTCGATTTCCTCGCTAGCACTGCACAGTTCACGGTCCCATGCGGCCTGCGAAGCACCGTCAAGTGTACCATGGCGCAGCCATGAGTTCCGCTGCCGCAGGGCTTTCTGCAGACGTTGCCAGGCGCCTAGAAAACGATGTTCCACGTGGAACACGCCCCAATCGAGAAACTGTCGGCGGATCTTCGGTGCACCTTCCAGCAGCCGGAAGCTGTCTGGGTTGATCAGTTGCAGCGGCAACAGATCGGCTAGCTGCGCAGCACTGCGCGCATTCTGCCCATCGATACGAATCTGCAGCTCACCCTGGCGATCGCGCGATATACCCAGATTGCTGGAACCACCTTCGACCAACTGTACCTGACCGAAAATAGTGCAGGCGGGCTGCTCGTAATGGATGACTGGCTGCAGACGTGTGCTGCGGAAGGAGCGTGCAAGCCCGAGCAGATGGATCGCCTCGAGCACGCTGGTTTTGCCGCTGCCGTTGGCGCCGTGGAGGATGTTGATGCGGGAGGAGGGGGAAAGGGTCACCGGGTGCAGATTGCGCACCGCGGTGACCGTGATACGGCTTAGGGACATTAAAGACGCATCGGCATGACAACGTAGGCAGAATCGTCGTTGTCAGCTTCCTGCAACAGGGCACTGCTGTTGGAGTCGGAGAGAATCAGGCGCACCTGCTCGGTGCCCATCACGCCGAGCACATCCAGCAGATAGCTGACGTTGAAACCAATCTCCAGACCGCTGCCAGCATAGTCGACAACGATCTCTTCCTCGGCTTCTTCCTGCTCCGGGTTGTTGGCCTGAATCTTCAGCAGACCAGACGCCAGGGTCAGGCGAATACCACGGTACTTCTCGTTGGACAGAATCGCGGTGCGGCTGAACGCTTCACGCAGGCCCTGACGATCCGCCAGCACCAGCTTGTCGCCACCACGCGGCAGCACGCGCTCGTAATCCGGGAACTTGCCGTCCACCAGTTTCGAGGTGAAGGTGAACTCGCCGGTGTTGGCACGGATGTGGTGCTGACCGAGAACGATGGCAACTTCGGCGTCCTGCTCGGTGAGCAGACGAGCCAGTTCGAGAATACCCTTGCGCGGCACGATGACCTGATGCTTGCCTTCCTGCTGGATGATCGCTTCCATCGAGCACATGGCCAGACGGTGACCGTCGGTGGCGACCGCACGCAGCAGGCCACTCTGCACTTCCAGGAGCATGCCGTTGAGGTAGTAGCGCACATCCTGTTGAGCCATGGCGAAGCTGGTGCGTTCGATCAGACGACGCAGCTTGGCTTGCGGCAGGTTGAAGGTCAGCGACCCCGGACCTTCCTCGACGGTGGGGAAGTCGTTGGCCGGCAGAGTCGACAGAGTGAAACGACTGCGCCCGGCCTTGACCAGCAACTTCTGATCATCGACACGAATGTCGATCAGCGCGTCGCTCGGCAGGCTCTTGCAGATATCCATCAGTTTGCGCGCCGGCACGGTGATTTCACCCGGTTCGGCGGCATCTTCGAGTGTGACGCGGCCAACCAGTTCGACCTCGAGGTCGGTACCGGTAAGCGACAGCTGCTGGCCTTCAACCACCAGCAGCACGTTGGACAATACCGGCAGCGTCTGGCGTCGTTCCACGACACCGGCGACCAGTTGCAGGGGTTTCAACAGGGCTTCGCGTTGAATGGTGAAATGCATGGTCTAGTCCCTTGCCTCGTGGATAGTCGTAATTAGAACCTGTAAAAAGTCTCGCGAGCTAGCGCCATGCAAGGCGAAAACAGGGGAGGAAGCGGAGTGTACTTTTGTACATGAGCATTCCGAGCCTGTTTTCAACGCAGCAGAGCCAACGCGCAGCAGCCTTTAACTGGTTCAGGTAGTCAGGGTGCGCAGCAGGTTCTTGTAGTCCTCGCGGATGTCCGCGTCGGATCCCCTAAGTTCAGCAATCTTACGACATGCGTGCAACACCGTGGTGTGATCGCGACCGCCGAAGGCCACACCGATTTCCGGCAGGCTGTGATTGGTCAGTTCCTTCGACAATGCCATGGCCACCTGACGCGGCCGAGCGATCGAGCGCGACCGACGCTTGGAAAGCAGATCGGTGATCTTGATCTTGTAGTACTCGGCGGTGGTGCGCTGAATATTGTCGATGCTGACCAGCTTGTCCTGCAGGGCCAGCAGATCCTTGAGCGATTCGCGGATCAGTTCGATGGTGATGTCTCGGCCCATGAAGTGCGAGTGAGCGATCACACGTTTCAGCGCGCCTTCCAGCTCACGCACGTTGGAGCGAATACGCTGGGCAATGAAGAACGCGGCATCGTGCGGCAGATCGACCTTGGCCTGGTCGGCCTTCTTCATCAGGATTGCCACGCGAGTTTCCAGTTCGGGCGGTTCGACCGCCACGGTCAGACCCCAGCCGAAGCGCGACTTCAGGCGCTCTTCCAGGCCTTCGATCTCTTTCGGGTAGCGGTCGCTGGTGAGGATCACCTGCTGACCCCCTTCGAGCAGCGCGTTGAAGGTGTGGAAGAACTCCTCCTGGGAGCGCTCCTTCTTGGCGAAGAACTGGATGTCATCGATCAGCAGCGCATCGACCGAACGGTAGAAGCGCTTGAATTCGTTGATGGCGTTGAGCTGCAACGCCTTGACCATGTCGGCGACGAATCGCTCGGAATGCAGGTAAACCACCTTGGCGTTAGGGTTCTTCGCCAGCAGGTGGTTACCCACGGCATGCATCAGGTGAGTCTTGCCCAGGCCGACGCCGCCATAAAGGAACAGCGGGTTGTAACCGTGCTTGGGGTTGTCCGCCACCTGCCAGGCGGCAGCGCGCGCCAACTGGTTCGACTTGCCCTCGACGAAGTTATCGAAGGTGAAAGTACGATTGAGGTAGCTGGTGTGCTTCAGGCCACCTTCGACCTGTACGGTACGTTCGGTGCGTGGCGCAACGGCTGGGGTCGGCGGTTGCGGCGCTGAGCCTGCCATGGAGTCGAAGCTGGCACGCGACGGCTCTTGCTGCGCCGGCGGCGGCACTGGCTTGCTGACGGCTGCTGCCTGCACCTGAGCGGCACGTGCAGCAGCAGGCAACGGGGCCGTTGGCGCAACACGGGCAGTGGCTGCGCGTTTGCTACCTATTAATAAGGAAAGCGCAGGTACCAGACCGCCGGCACGCTCACCGAGCAACTCAAGCAAACGGCTCAGGTATTTCTCGTTGACCCAGTCGAGTACGAAACGATTCGGCGCATACACGCGCAGCTCATCGCCTTCGGCTTCGACCTGCAGAGGACGTATCCAGGTGTTGAATTGCTGGGCCGGCAACTCGTCGCGCAAAAGCTCGACGCATTGCTGCCATAGTTCCACTGACACTGACTATCCCCTATCCAGGCGGCGATGCAAAAAACAGCAGCCATTGTAACGGCCAACGACAGAGTTATCCACATAGCAGAGGGTAGATGGCCAAGTAAAATCAAAGCCTTAGTTCCATTCATCAGGCTTATCAGACACCCCATAAGCCTTGTGGATAAGCATCCGATAAGCTTCTGCAAAACCCTGGGGATGAACGGTCGGATAACCACGCTGTGGGTAACCCGGCTTTCTATCCTCAGGCTGTATGCAGGACACGCACAGGCGTACCACGCCTTTTGGACAGACTTATCATTACCGGATGAGCAAGCAGAGCGCTGCCATCAGAAGGTTGTCCACAGACATTGGCAACACCATTCAACATAAACATAGAAAAAGAGCTTTAAACCCTTTTCCTTCTTTCTATTTCTATCTGGCGAATAAGGCTGGTTGGAAATTGACCTACCGCGCGGCTTTCTCTAGAATTGCCGGTCTCTTAAAACCGGGGTCATACCGACCCTAGTCGATCACCCAGGTAACGCACCATGAAACGCACTTTCCAACCCAGCACCATCAAGCGCGCTCGCACCCACGGTTTCCGTGCCCGTATGGCCACCAAGAACGGCCGTGCCGTCCTGTCGCGTCGTCGCGCCAAGGGCCGCAAGCGTCTTGCTGTCTAATTAATCCAGACAGGTGGTGAGTCGAGGCTTCGGCCGGGAAAAGCGACTGCTGACTCCCCGGCAATTCAAGGCAGTCTTCGACTCCCCAAGCGGTAAAGCTCCGGGCAAAAGTGTCCTGTTGCTAGCGCGCGATAACCAGCTTGATCATCCCCGCCTAGGTTTGGTGATCGGCAAAAAGAGCGTCAAGCTCGCCGTCGAGCGCAACCGCATCAAGCGTCAAATCCGCGAGTCCTTTCGCCTCAATCAGGACAACCTGACAGGCTGGGACATCGTGGTGGTCGCCCGCAAAGGGCTAGGTGATCTGGGGAATGGCGAGCTCGCTCAGCAGTTCGGCAAACTCTGGAAACGCTTGGCCCGAAGCCGGCCCAGTCGCGACGCAGACTTATCCCCCGGGACAAGCGACAATCCCCATGCGTAAAGCGGCTCTAGCCTGTATACAGGTTTATCGCTACGCCATCAGTCCGCTGATGGCCAGTCATTGTCGCTTCTATCCCAGCTGCTCCTGCTATGCCTACGAAGCCATCGAGCAACATGGCTTCCTGCGTGGTGGCTGGCTGGCAGCACGCCGTCTTGGTCGCTGCCATCCCTGGAATGCCGGCGGTTTCGATCCGGTTCCACCCGTTAAAACATCCCGTTCCCCTTCGATGGCCGAATAATCATGGATATCCAACGTTCGATCCTGATCGTCGCCCTGGCAGTCGTGTCCTACCTCATGGTCCTGCAATGGAACGAGGACTATGGCCAGGCTGCCCTGCCAGCCGAGGTTAGTACCTCGACCGCTGCGACGCCTGCCCTGCCCGACACACCCGCTGCAACCGCCAGCACCAGCGGCGACGACATCCCAACTGCCGTGGCCGAGCCGACTGCAGCTGCCGTTGCGCCTACCGCTGCTGCCAGCGACGAGCTGATTCGCGTCAAGACCGATGTGCTGGACCTGGCCATCGACCCGCGTGGTGGTGATGTCGTGCAACTGCGTCTACCGCAGTACCCGCGTCGTCAGGATCGCCCGGACGTGCCGTTCCAGCTGTTCGATAACGGCAACGAGCGTACCTACCTGGCGCAGAGCGGCCTGATTGGCCAGAACGCCCCGGACAAATCCAGCGGTCGTTCCCTGTGGAGCAGCGAGAAGCAGAGCTACGAACTGGCCGAAGGCCAGGACAGCCTGGTGGTCGATCTCACGTTCAGCGAGAACGGCGTCAACTACATCAAGCGCTACAGCTTCAAGCGCGGTCTCAATCCGCAATGCTCGGCGCGTGAGCAACAACTGAAGAAGCCTGGCTGCATCGATCCGTCCGCCTATCAGGTCGACGTGCGCTATCTGATCGACAACCAGAGCGAGCAAGCCTGGAGCGGCAACCTGTTCGCCCAGCTCAAACGCGACAACAGCGGCGATCCGTCCTCGACCACCGCTACCGGCACCGCCACCTACCTCGGCGCCGCACTGTGGACCACCGAAGAGCCGTACAAGAAGGTGTCGATGAAGGACATCGACAAGCAGTCCTTCAAGGAAACCGTGCAGGGTGGCTGGGTCGCCTGGCTGCAGCACTACTTCGTCACCGCCTGGGTGCCGAACAAGGACAGCACCAATCTGGTACAGACTCGCAAGGACAGCCAGGGGAACTACATCGTCGGCTTCACTGGTCCGTCCATACAGGTCGCGGCCGGCGCTCAGGGCGAAACGGGCGCGATCCTCTACGCAGGTCCCAAGCTGCAAGAGCACCTGGGCACCCTGTCTCCGGGCCTGGAGCTGACCGTCGACTACGGCTTCCTGTGGTTCCTCGCGCAGCCGATCTTCTGGCTGCTGGAAGTGATCCATGGCGTGCTCGGCAACTGGGGCTGGTCGATCATTTTCCTGACCATCATCATCAAGCTGATCTTCTTCCCGCTGTCTGCCGCCAGTTACCGTTCCATGGCGCGCATGCGTGCCGTATCGCCGAAACTGCAGGCGCTGAAAGAACAGCACGGTGACGATCGCCAGAAGATGTCCCAGGCGATGATGGAGCTGTACAAGAAAGAGAAGATCAACCCGCTGGGCGGCTGCCTGCCGATCCTGGTGCAGATGCCGGTCTTCCTCGCCCTGTACTGGGTGCTCCTGGAATCGGTCGAGATGCGTCAGGCGCCCTGGCTGCTGTGGATCACCGACCTGTCGATCAAGGATCCGTTCTTCATCCTGCCGATCATCATGGGCGCGACCATGTTCATCCAGCAGCAGCTCAACCCGACGCCGCCGGACCCCATGCAGGCCCGCGTGCTGAAGCTGATGCCGATCATCTTCACCTTCTTCTTCCTGTGGTTCCCTGCAGGTCTGGTGCTGTACTGGGTAGTCAACAACTGCCTGTCCATCGCCCAGCAGTGGTACATTACGCGCAAGATCGAAGCAGCAGCGAAACCGGCCAACGCCTGATTCGCCAAGACTTCCAAGCATCAAGCAAACGCCCCATGATTGGGGCGTTTTGCTATCCAGGCATTTGTCGTAGGAGCGAGCTCTGCTCGCGAATCTCTGTATCCACAGGCTTTGCGAGCAGAGAACCAGGCTTCCCCTCGCTCCTATATTCAGTCGTACGCACCGAGAAAACCGCCATGAACCACGCCCGAGATACCATCGCTG
Organism: Pseudomonas chaetocerotis; assembly: GCF_015712105.2. NCBI lineage: Bacteria > Pseudomonadati > Pseudomonadota > Gammaproteobacteria > Pseudomonadales > Pseudomonadaceae > Pseudomonas > Pseudomonas chaetocerotis. The sequence continues at coordinate 197,107 of NZ_JACFYX020000002.1, read as the reverse complement.
CCGTCGCAACCGCCCAAGGTCGGGGTGGTGTAGGTATCGTGCGAGTATCTGGTCCTCTTGCGGGTCAATTGGCCCAGGCCATCTGCAGGCGCGAGTTGAAGCCACGCTTCGCTCATCACGGGCCGTTTTATGGCGAGAGCGAGCTGACGCTGGACGAAGGTCTGGCCATCTACTTTCCCGGTCCCAATTCCTTCACGGGTGAAGACGTACTGGAACTTCAGGGCCACGGTGGCCCAGTCGTGCTCGATCTGTTGCTACGCCGTTGCATGGCATTGGGCGCACGCCTGGCACGACCAGGTGAGTTCAGCGAGCGCGCCTTCCTCAACGACAAGCTCGACCTGGCTCAAGCCGAAGCCATCGCCGATCTGATCGAGGCCAGCTCCGAACAGGCTGCGCGCAATGCACTGCGTTCGCTGCAGGGCGAGTTCTCCAAACGGGTGCATGCACTGACCGAGTCTTTGATCCAGCTGCGCATCTACGTCGAAGCCGCCATCGACTTCCCCGAGGAGGAGATCGACTTTCTCGCCGATGGCCATGTGCTAAGCCAGCTCGACAGCGTGCGTGCAAACTTATCCACAGTGCTGCGCGAAGCCGGCCAGGGTGCCTTGCTGCGCGACGGCATGACCGTGGTCATCGCCGGCCGGCCCAATGCCGGCAAATCCAGCCTGCTCAATGCACTGGCCGGGCGTGAAGCGGCCATTGTCACCGATATCGCCGGCACCACCCGCGACGTGCTGCGCGAACATATACACATCGATGGCATGCCCCTGCACGTGGTCGACACCGCCGGCCTGCGCGACACTGACGATCAGGTCGAGCGCATCGGCGTGGAACGCGCGCTCAAAGCCATTGGCGAGGCTGATCGCGTGCTACTGGTGGTGGACTCCACCGCACCGGAAGCGGCTGATCCTTTCGCCCTGTGGCCAGAGTTTCTGGAACAGCGCCCGGATCCTGCACGCGTCACCCTGATCCGCAACAAGGCCGATCTCTCTGGTGAGACAGTCACACTGCAAACCAGCGCCGATGGCCACGTCACCCTCAGCCTGTCGGCCAAATCCGCAGACGGCCTGGAACTGCTGCGCGAACACCTGAAAGCCTGCATGGGTTATCAACAGACCGCAGAGAGCGGCTTCAGCGCGCGACGCCGCCATCTCGAAGCACTGCATAAGGCCGAACATCACCTCGAACACGGCCGCAACCAGCTCACCCTGATGGGCGCGGGCGAGCTGCTGGCAGAGGATCTGCGCATGGCCCAACAAGCGCTGGGTGAGATCACTGGCGCCTTCAGCAGCGACGACCTGCTGGGACGCATCTTCTCCAGCTTCTGCATCGGCAAGTGAAGCCACATACTCAGGCGCTCTGCACTCGCCATCCTCTTATCCACAGCTAGCCTGTAGGAGCGGATTTATCCGCGAGAAGAGCATAGGTCGCGTCATCAATCCTGCTCTTACCGCCTTTCCGGATTTCATCCGGGCTACGAACTGCAGGCCAGACGCAGGCTGCGTCCCAGACTGATACCTATGGCAATCGTCGGCTCGCCCAGCCCTCCTTACATAAGCTTGAGCCCCATCAAGGGCTAACACGGCGTTGTGACAATGCCCGGCTTTCAGCCGAATTCCAGGTGGTCTGAAGATTTATTCATCGCGAAATAAACCCTGTGGAAAACCGCACCTGAACCCTGCCCATAACCCTATGACAAAGCTGGGCGCAACTCCCCCTGTGGGTAACTGGCCCTTTCATCCACAGTGGTTCAGCAGCTTTCCCAGCGGAACCGAGCAGGAATGACACAGGCTTATCATTCGCTGTACACCAGTAGCTGCATGGCTTAGAAAGCTTTATCCACAGAAAAGGCTCTCTCTATACATAAACATAAAGAACAAGCTTTATAAAAATTCTCTCTTTTCTATTCTTTATAAGCCTGAGCGCACTTTTCATCTGGATAGGGTCATCAGGTAAAGGCTCAAGCAGAGCAGAACATAGCCAACCAGCTGGCTATTTTTTGTGCAGAAGGCTTCATTCAGCAGGCTGAAGCCCCTATACTTGCCGCCTTTCTGATCGGGCATGGCGCAAGCGCCCCCGAACGATGGAAGCTTCGCAGCATGCCCGCCCTCATCCGGCGCTACGCGCCACCTTCTCCCCCGGGGAGAAGGGCATCATGGAGGGCGTCGCTACGCGACTTTCACGCTACAAAAGATCCCTTTCTCAACAGGCACGAGGTGCGTGGTGGATTTCCCTTCCCGTTTTGACGTGATCGTGATCGGCGGCGGTCATGCCGGTACCGAAGCAGCTCTGGCTGCAGCACGCATGGGCGTGAAGACCCTGCTGCTCACCCACAATGTCGAGACCCTCGGCCAGATGAGCTGCAACCCTGCCATAGGCGGTATTGGCAAGAGTCACCTGGTCAAGGAAATCGATGCCCTTGGCGGCGCCATGGCCATCGCTACCGACAAGGGCGGTATCCAGTTCCGTATTCTCAACAGCCGCAAAGGCCCAGCCGTACGTGCGACCCGCGCGCAGGCCGACCGCGTGCTGTACAAGGCCGCAGTACGCGAGATTCTGGAAAACCAGGCCAACCTGTGGATTTTTCAACAGGCTGCTGATGATCTGATTGTGGAAAACGCTGAAGTCAAAGGCGTGGTTACCCAGATGGGCCTCAGGTTCCACGCGGATTCCGTGGTGTTGACCACAGGCACGTTCCTCGGCGGACTTATCCACATTGGTCTGCAGAATTACTCTGGCGGTCGTGCCGGTGATCCACCTTCCATCGCCCTGGCGCATCGCCTGCGTGAACTGCCACTGCGCGTCGGTCGTCTGAAAACCGGTACGCCACCACGCATCGACGGTCGTTCTGTGGATTTCTCGGTAATGACCGAGCAGCCGGGTGATACCCCTACGCCGCTGATGTCCTTCCTCGGCAAGCGTGAACATCAACCGAAGCAGATCAGTTGCTGGATCACCCACACCAACGCACGTACTCACGAGATCATCGCCGCCAACCTCGACCGCTCGCCGATGTACTCCGGTGTGATTGAAGGTGTAGGCCCGCGCTACTGCCCGTCGATCGAGGACAAGATCCATCGCTTCGCCGACAAGGACAGCCACCAGGTGTTCATCGAGCCGGAAGGCCTGACCACTCATGAGCTGTACCCCAACGGCATCTCCACTTCACTGCCGTTCGACGTGCAGCTGGAGATCGTGCGCAGCATCCGTGGCATGGAAAACGCCCACATCGTGCGCCCTGGATATGCCATCGAATACGACTACTTCGATCCGCGTGATCTCAAGTACAGCCTGGAAACCAAGGTCATCGGCGGGCTGTTCTTCGCTGGCCAGATCAACGGTACCACCGGCTACGAAGAAGCCGGCGCTCAGGGCCTGCTTGCCGGCTGCAACGCCGCCCTGCGCGCGCAGGGCAAGGAAGCCTGGTGTCCGCGTCGTGACGAAGCCTACATCGGCGTGCTGGTCGATGACCTGATCACCCTGGGCACCCAGGAGCCGTACCGCATGTTCACCTCGCGTGCCGAATACCGGCTGATTCTGCGTGAGGACAACGCCGACCTGCGCCTGACCGAGAAAGGCCGCGAGCTGGGTCTGATCGACGACGAGCGCTGGGCGGCCTTCGAGGCCAAGCGTGAAGGTATCGTGCAGGAAGAGCAGCGCCTGAAGAGCACCTGGGTGCGCCCAGGCACGCCGCAAGGCGATGCCATTGCCGCGCGTTTCGGTACGCCGTTGGCTCACGAATACAACCTGCTCAACCTGCTGGCTCGGCCGGAGATCGATTACGCCACGCTGGTCGAACTGACTGAAGCACCGGTTGTGGATAACCAGGTGGCCGAGCAGGTCGAGATCAAGACCAAGTACGCCGGCTATATCGACCGCCAACAGGACGAGATCGCCAAACTGCGTGCCAGTGAAGACACCAAACTGCCGGATGACCTGGACTATGCCTCGATCTCCGGGCTGTCCAAGGAAATCCAGTTCAAGCTCGGCAGCACCCGCCCAGCCACGCTTGGCCAGGCTTCACGGATACCGGGGGTCACCCCGGCGGCGATTTCCCTGCTGCTGATTCACCTGAAAAAACGCAGCGCCGGACAGAAGCTGGAGCAGAGCGCCTGATGTCGGTCACTCAGCGTCACGCCGAAGAACTGATCCAGGGTGCCCGCGAGCTCGGTATCGAACTCAGCGCGCAGCAGCAGGAACAACTGCTCGCCTACCTGGGCCTGCTGATCAAGTGGAACAAGGCTTACAACCTCACTGCGGTGCGCGACCCCGACGAGATGGTTTCGCGCCATCTGCTCGACAGCCTGTCGGTGGTGCCGTTCGTGGCCGAGCGTGGGGATAACTGGCTGGACGTCGGCAGCGGCGGTGGCATGCCCGGTGTTCCGCTGGCAATCATGTTCCCCGAGCGGCGCTTTACCCTGCTCGACTCCAACGGCAAGAAGACCCGTTTTCTAGTGCAGGTGAAGCTGGAGCTGAAACTCGCCAACCTCGAGGTTGTCCACAACCGGGTCGAAGCGTATCGACCCGAGCAGCCGTTCGACGGTATCAGCTCGCGGGCGTTCAGCAGCCTGGAAGACTTCAGCAACTGGACGCGTCACCTCGGCAGCGTCGACACCCACTGGCTGGCGATGAAAGGCGTGCACCCGGATGACGAGTTGCAAGCTCTGCCGACTGACTTCCGTCTCAGTGCCACGCATGTGTTGCGGGTTCCCGGTTGCCAAGGCCAGCGCCATCTGTTGATACTGCGTCGCTCGGTCTAAGGGGAAAGAAGATGGCCAAGGTATTCGCGATCGCCAATCAGAAAGGCGGCGTGGGCAAAACCACGACGTGCATCAACCTGGCCGCCTCTCTGGTAGCGACCAAACGCCGTGTGCTGCTCATCGATCTGGATCCGCAGGGCAACGCGACCATGGGCAGCGGTGTCGACAAGCATGGACTCGAACATTCGATCTACGACGTACTGATCGGCGAATGCGACCTGAGCCAGGCCATGCAGTTCTCCGAACACGGTGGCTACCAGCTGCTGCCGGCCAACCGCGATCTGACGGCCGCCGAAGTCGCCCTGTTGGAAATGAAGATGAAGGAGAGTCGCCTGCGTTATGCCCTGGCGCCGATCCGCGAGAACTACGACTACATCCTCATCGACTGCCCACCGTCTCTGAGCATGCTGACCATCAATGCCCTGGTCGCTGCCGATGGTGTGATCATCCCCATGCAGTGCGAGTACTACGCGCTCGAGGGGCTTTCCGATCTGGTCAACAGCATCCAGCGCATCGCCCAGCTGCTCAATCCCAAGCTGCAGATCGAAGGTCTGCTGCGCACCATGTATGACCCGCGTATCAGCCTGACCAACGACGTCACGGCTCAGCTCAAGCAGCACTTCGGTGACAAGCTGTATGACGTCGTGATACCGCGCAACGTACGGCTGGCCGAAGCACCGAGCTTCGGTATGCCGGCGCTGGTCTACGACAAACAATCCCGTGGTGCCATCGCCTACCTGGCCTTGGCCGGCGAGCTGGTGCGCCGTCAGCGTGCCGCCGCGAAAACTGCTACCGCTTAAGGAACATCCGCATGGTTGCGAAGAAACGAGGTCTGGGTCGAGGTCTGGACGCACTGCTTGGCGGCAACACCGTCAATGCATTGCAGGAAGAGGCCGCTCAGGTCGACACGCGTGAACTGCAATACGTGCCGCTGGAGCTGATCCAGCGCGGCAAGTACCAGCCTCGCCGTGACATGGACCAGACCGCTCTGGAAGAGCTCGCTGCCTCCATTCGTGCCCAGGGCGTGATGCAGCCCATCGTCCTGCGCCCCATCGGTGGTGGACGTTTCGAGATTGTCGCCGGTGAACGACGCTGGCGTGCCAGCCAGCTGGCCGGTCAGGACAAGATTCCGGCCATGGTCCGTGAACTGCCGGATGAAGCCGCCATCGCCATGGCGCTGATCGAGAATATCCAGCGCGAAGACCTCAACCCGATCGAGGAAGCCGTGGCCCTGCAGCGTCTGCAGCAGGAATTCGAGCTGACCCAGCAACAGGTCGCCGATGCGGTGGGCAAATCCCGCGTCACCATCACCAACCTGCTGCGCCTGATCGCCCTGCCGGAAGAGATCAAGACCCTGCTTTCGCATGGCGACCTGGAGATGGGGCATGCCCGTGCACTGCTCGGTTTACCCCTCGAACAGCAGGTTGAAGCTGCGCGACATGTTGTCGCACGTGGCCTGACCGTTCGTCAGACCGAAGCACTGGTGCGACAGTGGCTCAGCGCCAAACCAGCCCCGGTCAAGGCCAAGGCAGACCCGGACATCAGTCGCCTGGAGCAGAAGCTCGCAGAGCGTCTGGGCTCGCCCGTGCAGATCAAGCACGGCAGCAAGGGCAAAGGGCAGTTGGTGATTCGCTACAGCTCCCTCGACGAATTGCAGGGTGTACTGGCGCACATTCGTTGAAACAATTCAGTCTGTAGTCCTACTTCACTCCTACTACAGCACGGTTGATCGGGCGCAGGCTGAACCCTATACTCCCCGCGCAATTTTGTCGGCTACGGGCCGAGTTTCGGCACCTTGCAGGGAGAGGTCGATGGGCATCCCCAGTAAGGTCCCGTTTCATCGTCAGCCAGGTTTTCCGATCCTGATTCTTCAGGCCATCGTGACGGCTGTGATTGCAGTGATTTTTGCCGTCAGTGGCGGATGGGTTGCGGCCTATTCGGCATTGCTGGGAGGGCTGATCGCCCTGCTGGCCAACGCGTATTTCGCATTCAAGGCCTTTCGTTACTTTGGCGCGCGTTCGGCCCGAGCCATCGTCCAGTCGATCTGGGCCGGGGCCATGGGTAAATGGATTATCACGGCAGTGCTGTTTGCACTGGCGTTCGTAGGGGTTGAACCACTTGCACCGATGCAGCTGTTCATCGGTTACCTGCTTGGCCTTCTGGCTGCAGCCTGTGCCCCCCTACTCATGAAAGTTTTCTGAAGCATTGGACCGTTTGAGGCGTTTATGGCTGATACCCCAGCAGAATATATCCAGCATCACCTGCAGAACCTGGTCTACGGCTCTCACCCGGATAAGGGCTGGATCATTGCCCAGACCCCGGAAGAGGTGAAAGCGATGGGCTTCTGGGCTGTCCATGTGGACACTCTGGGTTGGTCCCTGTTCATGGGCCTGATCTTCATCACCCTGTTCCGCATTGCCGCCAAGCGCGCCGTTACCGGCGTACCGACCGGCCTGCAGAACATGGCCGAGATGTGCATCGAGTTCGTCCAGGGCATCGTCAAGGATACCTTCCACGGCAAGAACCCACTGGTTGCGCCGCTGGCCCTGACCATCTTCGTCTGGGTGTTCCTGATGAACAGCCTGAAGTGGATCCCGGTCGACTACATTCCGGGCCTGGCCCATGCCATGGGCCTGCCGTACTTCAAGATCGTCCCCACCGCCGACCCTAACGGTACCTTCGGTATCTCCCTGGGCGTGTTCCTGCTGATCATCTTCTACAGCATCAAGGTCAAGGGCATCGGTGGTTTTACCAAGGAACTGTCGTTCACCCCGTTCAATCACTGGGCGCTGATTCCTTTCAACCTGTTCCTGGAAATCATCGGCCTGCTGACCAAGCCGCTGAGCCTGGCCCTGCGTCTGTTCGGCAACATGTATGCCGGTGAAGTGGTGTTTATCCTGATCGCGCTGCTGCCCTTCTACGTTCAGTGGGGGCTCAACGTGCCATGGGCTATCTTCCACATCCTGGTCATACCGCTGCAGGCGTTCATTTTCATGGTGCTGACCGTGGTTTATCTGAGTGCTGCGCACGAAGATCACCACTGATCGACATCGAAAAACCCGAAAACCCCTAACTCGTAACCTTAACCTCTAAAAACTCTGGAGCTAACTATGGAACTCGTCTACATCGCCGCTGCCATCATGATCGGTCTGGGTGCCCTGGGTACCGGTATCGGCTTCGCCCTGCTGGGCGGCAAGCTGCTGGAATCCACCGCTCGCCAGCCTGAGCTGGGCCCGCAGCTGCAAACCAAGACCTTCCTGATGGCCGGTCTGCTCGACGCCGTTCCGATGATCGGTGTTGGTATCGCGATGTACCTGATCTTCGTTGTCGCGGGTTAAGAGTTCCTGAGTTCGAGGCAGCATGATGAGTGCTGCCTCTTCAGGCTTTTCTTCCCTGAACACGAGATAGCACGAGGTAAATCGCTGTGAACATTAACCTGACCCTGTTCGGTCAAACGATTGCCTTCGCTATTTTCGTCTGGTTCTGCATGAAGTTCGTATGGCCGCCGCTGACGCTGGCCATGCAGGAACGCCAGAAGAAAATCGCAGAAGGTCTGGATGCTGCCGGGCGCGCTGAGCGCGATCTGCAGTTGGCCCAGGAACGCGCTGCCCAGATGCTTCGTGAAACCAAAGAGCAAGCTGCCGAGATTCTCGATCGGGCGAACAAGACCGCCAACGCAATCGTCGAAGAAGCCAAGGCCCAGGCCCGCTCTGAAGGTGAAAAGCTGATCGCTGGCGCCAAAGCCGAAATCGATCTGGAAGTGAACCGTGCCAAGGATCAACTGCGTTCGCAGGTAGCAGCTCTGGCTGTCACCGGCGCCGAGCAGATCCTGCAGTCCTCCGTGGACGGCGCTGCGCACAACGATCTGGTCGCAAAACTGGCCTCTCAACTCTAAGCGAGGCTCGCGATGATCAATACCAACACGCTCGCTCGGCCCTACGCGAAAGCTGCGTTTGAGTTTGCCAGTGCTGCACAGCAGGCCGATGCCTGGCTGAACATGCTGTCGCTGTCCGCGGCCGCGGTTCAAGCGCCGGCCATGGCTCAGCAGTTGGTCAACCCGGCGTTGACCGATGAGCAGAAAGTCAATGTGCTGGCGCAGCTCTGTGCCGGTCACATCGACGCTTCGTTCAGCAACTTCCTGCGCTCGCTGGGCAGCAACGACCGACTGTCGCTGTTGCCGGTAGTACGCGAACAATTCGCTGTACTGAAGGCTGAAGCCGAACGCGCCCTCGATGTCGAGGTCGAGTCGGCTTTCGAACTCAGTGCTGAGCAATTGCAAACTCTGGCTGCCGCCCTTTCCAAGCGGCTCGATCGCACCGTCCAGCCCACGCCCGTGGTCAATCCCGCCCTGATCGGCGGTGTTGTCATTCGTGCAGGTGACCTGGTCATCGACGGTTCGGTCCGCGGCAAGCTGAACAAGCTGGCCGAAGCGTTGAAATCCTGATTTGAGGGAACTGGCATGCAGCAATTGAATCCTTCCGAAATTAGCGAAATCATCAAGCAGCGCATTGAGTCGCTTGATGTATCCGCTCAAGCCCGTAATGAAGGCACCATCGTCAGCGTTTCCGACGGTATCGTGCGCATCTACGGCCTCGCCGACGTCATGTACGGTGAGATGATCGAATTCCCTGGTGGCGTGTACGGCATGGCCCTGAACCTGGAGCAAGACTCCGTAGGTGCCGTAGTACTGGGTGGTTACCTGACCCTCGCCGAAGGCATGAGCGCCAAGTGCACCGGTCGCATCCTTGAAGTTCCGGTTGGTCCGGAGCTGCTGGGTCGTGTGGTCGACGCACTGGGCAACCCGATCGATGGCAAAGGCCCGATCAACGCCGCCGCTACTGACGCCGTTGAAAAGGTTGCGCCGGGCGTGATCTGGCGTAAGTCGGTCGACCAGCCGGTGCAGACCGGTTACAAGTCGGTCGATGCCATGATCCCGGTAGGCCGTGGCCAGCGCGAGCTGATCATCGGTGACCGTCAGATCGGTAAGACGGCTCTGGCCGTCGACGCCATCATCAACCAGAAAGACAGCGGCATCCGTTGCGTCTACGTCGCCATTGGTCAGAAGCAATCGACCATCGCCAACGTGGTACGCAAGCTGGAAGAAGCTGGCGCGCTGGCCAACACCATCGTGGTTGCAGCTTCGGCTTCCGAATCCGCTGCCCTGCAGTTCCTGGCGCCGTACTCCGGTTGCACCATGGGCGAATACTTCCGCGACCGCGGTGAAGATGCCCTGATCGTGTACGACGACCTGTCCAAGCAGGCCGTTGCCTACCGTCAGATCTCCCTGCTGCTGCGCCGTCCGCCAGGCCGTGAAGCCTACCCGGGCGACGTGTTCTATCTCCACAGCCGTCTGCTGGAGCGCGCTTCCCGCGTTTCCGAAGAGTACGTCGAGAAGTTCACCAATGGCGCCGTGAAGGGCAAGACCGGTTCCCTGACCGCTCTGCCGATCATCGAAACCCAGGCCGGTGACGTTTCCGCGTTCGTTCCGACCAACGTGATCTCGATCACCGACGGTCAGATCTTCCTGGAATCGGCCATGTTCAACTCGGGTATCCGTCCGGCCGTCAACGCCGGTATCTCGGTATCCCGTGTGGGTGGCGCGGCTCAGACCAAGATCATCAAGAAGCTTTCCGGTGGCATCCGTACCGCTCTGGCTCAGTACCGTGAACTGGCGGCCTTCGCCCAGTTCGCTTCTGACCTGGACGAAGCCACCCGCAAGCAGCTCGAGCATGGTCAGCGCGTCACTGAGCTGATGAAGCAGAAGCAGTATGCGCCGATGTCCATTGCCGAAATGTCGGTGTCACTGTACGCAGCCGAGCGCGGCTTCCTGCAGGACGTCGAAGTCGCCAAGATCATCAGCTTCGAGCAGGCCCTGATCGCCTTCTTCAAGCGTGATCACGCCGACCTGATGGCGAAGATCAACGAGAAGGGTGACTTCAACGACGAAATCGACGCTGGCCTGAAAGCCGGTATCGAGAAGTTCAAGGCCACCCAAACCTGGTAACCGCAGCGGGGGCTTCGGCCCCCGCCTGCTTGAACCAAAAGGTGTGAAATGGCAGGCGCAAAAGAGATTCGCAGCAAGATTGCGAGCATCAAAAGCACGCAAAAGATCACCAGCGCCATGGAAAAAGTGGCGGTCAGCAAAATGCGCAAGGCTCAACAGCGCATGGCTGCCGGTCGCCCCTACGCTGAGCGTATTCGTCAGGTGATCGGTCACCTGGCCAAGGCGAACCCGGAATACCGCCACTCGTTCATGGTGGAGCGTGATGTAAAGCGCGTCGGTTATATCGTGGTGACCTCGGACCGTGGTCTGTGTGGTGGCTTGAACATCAACCTGTTCAAGGCGCTGCTCAGAAGCCTGAAGGAATGGCGCGACCAGAAGGTCGAGGCTGATTTCTGCGTGGTGGGCAGCAAAGGCGCGAGCTTCTTCCGCAGCAACGGGGGCAATGTGGTTGCCGCCATCAGCAAGCTGGGTGAAGAGCCGTCCATCAACGACCTGATCGGTAGTGTCAAGGTCGTGCTGGATGCCTACGCCGAGGGCCGTATCGACCGTCTGTATCTGGTGTCGAACAAGTTCGTCAACACCATGACGCAGAAGCCGGAAGTGCAGCAGTTGTTGCCGTTGGCCGCAAGCGATGCGCAAGGTGTACAGAAAGGTCTGTGGGACTACGTGTACGAGCCGGACGCCCAGCAATTGCTGGATGCGCTGCTGGTACGCTACGTCGAGTCGCAGGTCTATCAGTCCGTGGTCGAGAACAGCGCGTGCGAACAGGCTGCGCGGATGATCGCGATGAAGAACGCCACCGACAACGCCGGTGATCTCATCAAAGACCTGCAGCTGGTTTACAACAAGGCTCGTCAGGCAGCGATCACCCAGGAAATTTCGGAAATCGTCGGCGGCGCTGCCGCGGTTTAAGAACGGTTCAAATATTCAGAGGAACCAAAGATGAGTAGCGGACGTATCGTTCAAATCATCGGCGCCGTCATCGACGTGGAATTCCCGCGTGACAAGGTGCCGAGTGTTTATGAAGCGCTGAAAGTAGTTGGCGCCGAAACCACCCTGGAAGTTCAGCAGCAGCTGGGCGACGGCGTGGTACGTACCATTGCGATGGGTTCGACCGAAGGCCTCAAGCGTGGCCTGGACGTCACCAGCTCTGGCAAGGCCATCTCCGTACCGGTCGGTAAAGCGACCCTGGGCCGGATCATGGACGTGCTGGGCAACCCGATCGACGAAGCCGGCCCCATCGGTGAAGAAGAGCAGTGGGAAATCCACCGCCCTGCGCCGAGCTATGCCGAACAGGCTGGCTCCAACGAGCTGCTGGAAACCGGCATCAAGGTTATCGACCTGGTCTGCCCGTTCGCCAAGGGCGGTAAAGTCGGTCTGTTCGGTGGTGCCGGTGTCGGCAAGACCGTGAACATGATGGAACTGATCCGTAACATCGCCATCGAGCACAGCGGTTATTCCGTGTTCGCCGGTGTGGGTGAGCGTACTCGTGAGGGTAACGACTTCTACCACGAGATGAAGGACTCCAACGTTCTCGACAAGGTAGCCCTGGTCTACGGTCAGATGAACGAGCCACCAGGCAACCGTCTGCGCGTAGCGCTGACCGGCCTGACCATGGCCGAGAAGTTCCGTGACGAAGGTCGTGACGTTCTGCTGTTCGTCGACAACATCTACCGTTACACCCTCGCCGGTACCGAAGTATCCGCACTGCTCGGCCGTATGCCGTCGGCAGTAGGTTACCAGCCGACTCTGGCCGAGGAGATGGGCGTTCTGCAGGAGCGTATTACCTCCACCAAGAAAGGCTCGATCACCTCGATCCAGGCTGTATACGTACCTGCGGACGACCTGACCGACCCGAGCCCGGCGACCACCTTCGCCCACTTGGACGCCACCGTCGTTCTGTCCCGTGACATCGCTTCCCTGGGTATCTACCCGGCCGTTGACCCGCTGGACTCCACCAGCCGTCAGCTGGACCCGAACGTGATCGGCCAGGAGCACTACGAGACCGCTCGTGGCGTTCAGTATGTTCTGCAGCGCTACAAGGAGCTGAAGGACATCATCGCGATCCTGGGTATGGACGAACTGTCCGAAGACGACAAGCAGCTGGTATCGCGCGCTCGTAAGATCCAGCGCTTCCTGTCCCAGCCGTTCTTCGTGGCTGAAGTCTTCACCGGTGCCCCGGGCAAGTACGTGTCCCTTAAGGACACCATTGCCGGCTTCAGCGGCATTCTCAAAGGCGACTACGACCACCTGCCGGAACAAGCGTTCTACATGGTAGGCGGCATCGACGAAGCCATCGAGAAAGCCAAGAAACTGTAAGTAACGGGTGCGCCCCCCAGGGGGCGTCCGGGCCGGAGCGGGCAGCAGCCTGATCCGGCCTCTCAACCGAGGCATTGTTATGGCTATGTCAGTCCACTGCGATATCGTCAGTGCGGAAGAAGAGCTGTTCTCGGGGCTGGTGGAAATGGTCATCGCCCACGGTCACCTTGGTGACCTGGGTATCCTGCCGGGCCACACCCCGCTGCTGACCGATCTCAAGCCGGGTCCGGTGCGAGTGATCAAGCAGGGTGGCACCGAGGAGGTGTTCTACATCTCCGGTGGCTTCCTGGAAGTTCAGCCGAGCATGGTGAAGGTTCTTGCCGACACCGCCGTTCGTGCCGGCGACCTGGATGAAGCCGCTGCCATCGAGGCGCGCAAGGCGGCCGAGAAGGCGCTGAGCGAGAAGGGCACCGAGTTCGACTACGGCAGTGCTTCGGCACGCCTGGCCGAGGCTGCTGCCCAGCTGCGCACCATCGACGAGATGCGCAAGAAGTTCGGCGGCCGCAGCCGCTGATCGCGTATCGCGGTATCACGCAAAGGGGCGACTTAGGTCGCCCCTTTGCGTTTCTGGCAAAATAGCGTTTTCTTCGCGCGGCTCTCTGGCCGCGGCCAACTCTTGCCCAGCAAGGAGCTTTCTATGAGTCTGGATATCGTCATTCTTGCCGCTGGCCAGGGCACGCGGATGCGTTCCGCTTTGCCCAAGGTGCTGCACCCGGTCGCCGACAAACCCATGCTGGGTCATGTCATCGACACTGCACGCAGCCTGCAGCCGCAAAGCATCCAGGTGGTGATCGGTCATGGCGCCGACACCGTGCGTGAGCGTCTGGCCGCCGATGACCTGAATTTCGTCATCCAGGCCGAGCAGCTCGGCACCGGTCACGCCGTGGCTCAGGCTCTGCCGCAGCTCAACGCCGATACCGTACTGATTCTCTACGGCGATGTACCGCTGATCGAAACTGCCACTCTGCAGCGGCTGATGGCCCTGGTCAGCGATGATCAGCTGGGCCTGCTCACCGTCGAGCTGGCCGACCCGACGGGCTACGGCCGCATCGTGCGTGACGCCGATGGCGGGGTGCAGGCGATCGTCGAGCACAAGGATGCCAGCGAGGTGCAACGGCAGATCCGCGAAGGCAATACCGGCATCCTCGCCGTGCCGGGCAAGCGCCTGGCCGACTGGCTCGGGCGTCTGTCCAACAGCAATGCCCAGGGCGAGTACTACCTGACCGACGTGATCGCCATGGCGGTGGCCGACGGTCTGGTGGTGGCCACTGAGCGCGCTGCCGACGAAATGGAAGTGCTGGGTGCAAATGACCGCATCCAGCTGGCTCAGCTCGAATGCCATTACCAGCAGCGCATGGCCCGCCGCCTGATGGCCCAGGGCGTCACCCTGCGCGATCCGCATCGCTTCGATGTGCGTGGTGAAGTCAGCGTCGGCCGCGACGTGACCATCGACATCAACGTCATCCTCGAAGGCCGCGTGATCATCGAGGACGATGTGCAGATCGGCCCGAACTGCGTGATCAAGGACTCGGTGCTGCGCAGGGGCGCTATCGTCAAAGCCAACAGCCACCTGGACGGTGCCGAGATGGGCGAGGGCGCCGATTGCGGCCCGTTCGCTCGCCTGCGTCCGGGCACCAGACTGGGCGCCAAGGCCCATGTGGGTAACTTCGTCGAACTGAAGAACGCGGTGCTGGGCCAGGGCGCCAAGGCCGGTCACCTGAGCTACCTGGGCGATGCCGAGATCGGTGCGCGGACGAATATCGGTGCCGGCACCATCACCTGCAACTACGACGGTGCCAACAAATTCCGCACGGTAATGGGCGAGGATGTCTTCATTGGTTCCAACAGTGCGCTGGTCGCACCGGTTACGCTGGGCGACCGCGCGACCACCGGTGCCGGTTCGGTAGTGACCAGCGATGTGCCTGCGGATACGCTGGCAGTAGGCCGTGCCAAGCAGCGCAATATCGAAGGCTGGAAGCGCCCCACCAAGAAGTGAACCCGCTCTGGCCTGGGGGTGACCAGGCCTGTGGATAACCTGCCGGAGGCAGTCCTGTATGTTCGGTGTGACGGATTACCCCGCCTTCGTGGTGGCCTTCATCATCCTGCTGGCCATTCCCGGGCCGGGTAACCTGGCGTTGATCCTGTCCACGGGCAAGGGCGGGATTCGCGGCGGGCTGGCTTCGACCTTCGGAATCATGCTCGGCGACCAGGTGCTGCTGTGGTTGGCGGTGGCCGGGGTCGCCGCGCTGCTCAAGGCCTATCCGGCAGCCTTCCATGTGGTGCAGTGGCTTGGCGCCGGCTATCTGGTCTACCTCGGCCTGCGCATGATCCTGGCCAAGCCTGGTGCGGCGCCGACGCTGGACATCAAGCCGCGGCGATACCTGTGGCAAACCCTGGTGATCACCGTCTTCAACCCCAAGGCCATCATCTTCTACATGGCCTTCTTCCCTCTGTTCATCGATCCGCAGCGCCATCAGGGGTTGATTACTTTCGGTTTCATGGCTGTGACCATCATGGCACTGACCTTTCTCTACGGCTTGTTGATCGTGCTGCTGACGCACTTTCTCGCCGAGCGCATGCGCGCAAATCCCCGTATCGCGCGTGGTCTGGAGAAATTTGCTGGGCTTTGCCTGATCGGTTTCGGCGTCAAACTGACGCTGAACTGACCAGCGGACGCTTGCGGGCATTTCGATCATATGTTTTGATTCGCGCCATTATCTTTCGAATCGAAACTTAAACATGTCGAAGCGCAACACGCCGCAACGTCGCCACACCATCCTCGCCATGCTCGCCGAGCAGGGTGAAGTGTCGGTGGACGCCCTGGCGCAGCACTTCGCCACCAGCGAAGTGACGATTCGCAAGGACCTCGCCGCCCTGGAGAAGAACGGTCTGCTGCTGCGTCGCTATGGCGGTGCGGTGCCAGTACCGCAGGAGCTCATCGGCGAGTCGACGCAGCCCATCTCTCCCTACAAGCAGGCGATCGCCCGTGCCGGTGTGGCGCGGATTCGCGAGCACGCGCGCATCATCATCGACAGCGGCACCACCACGGCAGCGATGATCCCCCAGCTCGGCCACAAGCCGGGGCTGGTGGTGATGACCAACTCGCTGGGCGTCGCCAATGCCCTGCGCGAACTCGAGCACGAGCCGGTGTTGCTGATGACCGGTGGCACCTGGGACCCGCACTCGGAATCCTTCCAGGGCCAGGTAGCCGAGCAGGTGCTGCGTTCCTACGACTTCGACCAACTGTTCATCGGCGCTGATGGCATCGACCTGGAGCGTGGCACCACCACCTTCAACGAGCTGCTCGGTTTGTCGCGGGTGATGGCCGAAGTGGCCCGAGAAGTCATCGTCATGGTCGAGAGCGACAAGATCGGCCGGCGCATACCCAATCTGGAACTGCCCTGGAGCAGCTTCCGTACCTTGATTACCGACGAGCGCCTGGATTCCCAGGCTGCCGAACAGATAAGCGCGCGCGGCATCCAGCTGATTCTCGCGCCGCTGGAAACTTGAGGAGATAAACCATGTGTGGAATCGTCGGCGCCATCGCGGAGCGCAATATCACCCCTGTTCTAGTGGAAGGCCTCAAGCGCCTGGAATACCGCGGCTACGACAGCGCCGGTGTAGCACTGCTGACCGAGCAGGGCGCGCTGGATCGCCGCCGCCGCGTCGGCAAGGTCAGCGAACTGCAGACCGCGCTGCAGGCCGAACCGCTGGCGGGGCGTCTGGGCATCGCCCACACCCGTTGGGCCACCCACGGTGCGCCGAGCGAGCGCAACGCTCACCCACACTTCTCTGGCCATGAGTTGGCCGTGGTGCACAACGGCATCATCGAGAACCACGAAGAGCTGCGCGAGCGCCTCAAGGGCCTGGGCTACGTCTTCACCTCCGATACCGACACCGAAACCATCGTCCACCTGCTCGAGCACAAGCTGCGAGAGCTCGGCGATCTCGCTGCCGCGCTCAAGGCCGCGATTCCCGAGTTGCATGGTGCCTATGGTTTGGCGGTGATCAGCGCCAAACAACCGGATCGCCTGCTCGCCGCCCGCAGTGGTAGCCCGTTGGTGATCGGCCTGGGCCTGGGTGAGAACTTCCTCGCCTCCGACCAGTTGGCCCTGCGCCAGGTGACCGACCGCTTCATGTACCTGGAAGAAGGGGATATCGCCGAGATTCGCCGCGACGGCGTGCAGATCTGGGACGCTAGCGGTCAGTCGGTAGAGCGCGAAGCGGTGCAGTACCACGAAGGCGCCGAAGCCGCCGACAAGGGCGAATACCGCCACTTCATGCTCAAGGAAATCCACGAGCAGCCCAAGGTGGTGCAACGCACCCTGGAAGGACGTCTGGGCAGCGATCACGTACTGGTGCAGGCCTTTGGCCCGCAGGCTGCCGAGCTGTTCGCCAAGGTGAAGAACGTACAGATCGTTGCCTGCGGCACCAGCTACCACGCCGGCATGGTTGCCCGTTACTGGCTGGAAGAGCTGGCCGGCATTCCCTGCCAGGTCGAGGTGGCCAGCGAGTTCCGCTACCGCAAGGTGGTGGTGCAGCCTGATACCCTGTTCGTCAGTGTCTCGCAGTCCGGTGAAACCGCCGACACCCTGGCCGCATTGCGCAACGCCAAGGAGAAGGCACCAGGGCAGGGCGGCTACCTGGCCAGCCTGGTGATCTGCAACGTCGGCACCAGCTCGCTGGTGCGCGAATCCGACCTGTGCCTGCTGACTCAGGCCGGCCCGGAAATCGGTGTGGCCTCGACCAAGGCCTTCACCACCCAGCTGGTCGGGCTGATGCTGCTGACCCTGGCCCTCGGCCAGGTGCACGGCAGCCTCGACAAGGCGCTGGCTGCCGAGCTGGTGGAAGAATTGCGTCGCCTGCCGACCCGTCTGGGCGAAGCGCTGGCCATGGACAAGACCGTGGAGAAGATCGCCGAACTGTTCGCCGAGAAGCACCACAGCCTGTTCCTCGGTCGTGGCGCGCAGTATCCAGTGGCCATGGAAGGCGCGCTCAAGCTCAAGGAAATCTCCTATATCCACGCCGAGGCCTATCCGGCCGGTGAGCTCAAGCATGGCCCGCTGGCGCTGGTGGATGCCGACATGCCGGTGGTTACCGTGGCGCCGAACAACGAGCTGCTGGAAAAGCTCAAGTCCAACCTGCAGGAAGTCCGCGCCCGTGGCGGCGAGCTGATCGTCTTCGCCGACCAGCAGGCCGGCATGAGCAATGGTGAGGGCACCCACGTCGTTGCCATGCCGCATATCCATGACCTGCTCGCACCGATCCTCTACACCGTGCCGCTGCAACTGCTGTCGTACTACGTCGCTGTACTCAAGGGCACCGACGTCGATCAGCCGCGCAATTTGGCCAAGAGCGTCACGGTCGAATAAGACCGCTGGCGAAGAAAAGCCCGTCCATCTGGACGGGCTTTTGCGTTTCTAACACGCCGAAATCCTGCTCAGGTGGAGCTCTTCGGGGCGCAGCGTAAGTACGCGAACGCCGTCTCGGGTGACCGCCACGGTGTGTTCGAATTGCGCCGAGAGCTGGCCGTCGCGGGTCACCACCGTCCAGCCGTCGCGCAGCGTGCGTACATCCTCAGTTCCCCGGTTGAGCATGGGTTCGATGGTAAAGGTCATGCCTTCGCGCAGCGTCAGGCCGGTACCGGCTTTGCCCCAGTGCAGCACTTCGGGGGGCTCGTGCATTTCCCGGCCGATGCCGTGGCCGCAGTACTCCCTGACCACGGAGTAGCGATGGGCACGGGCATGCCGTTCGATGGCGTGGCCGATATCGCCGAGCCGGGCGCCGGGTTTGACGACTTCGATGCCTTTGCACATGGCCTCATAGGTGACCTGGGCCAGTTGACGCGCCTGGTCCGACACCTCTCCGATCAGATAGGTCTTGCTCGAATCGGCGATGTAGCCGTTCTTCTCCAGGGTGATGTCGAAGTTCACCAGGTCGCCGTCGCGCAGGATATCGTCGGCGCTGGGTACGCCATGGCACACCACCTCGTTGCGCGACGTGTTCATGGCGTAGGCGAAACCATACTGTCCCTTGCTCGCCGGGCGCGCCTTGAGTTCGTCCACGATGTAGTTATCCACAAGGTCGTTGACCTGCAGAGTGGACATGCCAAGTAGTTCCAGGCGATCCAGATAGCCGAACACGGACGCCAGCAATCTGCCGGACTCCGCCATAAGGGTGATCTGTTGCGGCGTCTTGCTCATGAGGCGTCCGCCATTCTTGGCGGAGCCACCACGCCAGCTGCACGCATCTCGGCTGCGATCACTTCGTTGAAGCTCTGCGTCGGGTTCATCTCGCAGAGCATGCCGATGCGAATCCAGAAACCTGCCTGGGCATTGATAGAGCGGCCCGACACGCTGCTTGCCCTGCGTATCTGCTCGTGCAGCTCGTCATCGATGTTGACGATGCCCATGAAAATCTCCTTATATATGTTTCGTATATGAATCATATATAAGTGTGGGCCTGAAATCACGTGTCGATCATTAACCGGCAGGGCGTGCCTTCCCTCATCCATTACACTGGGGGCCGTATCCGCTGCTTATAAGCGGCAGTCGGGTCGCCTGAGTCGCGCTGGAACAGGAGAGAGGATGAAGCGTAGCGATGTGAAACGCAGAACGACCGAGGGTGTTGTGTTCGACACCCAGGTCATGGTCAACCCGGCCAATACCGCTGAGTGGATCGTATTCTTCAAGAAGGACGCGGGGCGTAGCTTCTTTCTGGTGGATGAGGCCGATCAGGTCGAGACCTTTGCCAGTCTTGATGAGTTGATGCCGGAACTGCGGGTGCTGGGTATCAAGCGGGTCGAGGTGCAGCTCTGAATAGTTGCTCACAGTTGTCGTGGATCAACGTGTGGATATCCTTGTGATACCTGGCTAAAGCCCTGATAAACAGGGGCTTTCAGCGACTTGTACAGAAACTGCTCGCCTGTATGCCCATTATCCACAGAGTGCTTGGATAACAGGCTTTCTATCCTGTTGATAAGTATCTGCAAGCCCTATATGGCAAGGCCTTCAGCGCTTTGTACGGTTTCTCGCCAAGCTCAATCAATACCGCGGCGGTAGAGGTGGCGATGCGCCGCGTCGTACAGCGCCGATTCGGCGAAGGCGCCCGGATCGAGCACGCGGCCGACCAGAATCAGCGCCGTACGGCGGAAATCCTTGGCGGCGACCTTCTCCTGGATATCGGCCAGGGTGCCCAGTACCCAGTCCTGATCCGGCCAACTGGCTCTGTGGATAACGGCGATAGGGCAGTCGGCGCCGTAGTGCGGCAGCAGTTCGGCGACTATGGCCGGCAGCTGGCGCACGCCGAGGTGAATGGCCATGGTTGCGCGGTGCCGCGCCAGGTCATGCAGTTGCTCACCGTCGGGCATTGGCGAGGTGGTGCCATAGCGGGTGAGGATTACGGTCTGGGCGATGCCTGGCAGGGTCAGCTCGCTGTCCAGCAGCGCCGCGCAGGCAGCGGTGGCAGTGACGCCGGGGATGATCTCGAAGGGAATGTCCAGAGCACGCAGTTCACGAATCTGCTCGCCGATGGCGCCGTACAGTGATGGGTCGCCGGAATGCACACGGGCCACGTCCTGGCCGCGTTCGTGCGCCTGATGCAGCAGTTCGATGATTTCGCCAAGGTGAAGTTCGGCAGTGTTGACCACCTGTTCGGCGCTGTTGCCTGCAATGACTGCCTCGGGCACCAGTGAGCCGGCATACAGAATGACCGGGCACGAGCGGATCAGGCGCTGGCCCTTGACGGTGATCAGTTCGGGATCGCCGGGGCCGGCGCCGATGAAATAGACGGTCATGCTACGGGTGCTCTATCGAAGGTGGCCAACGCACAGGTGGCGTTGGCCGTGCGGGTTTTCTCGCCCAGTAGTTGAGCTGCCGTGCCCTGTCGCCTTGCCAGCGCCAGAGCGCAGGGTTCCGCTACAGCGGGGCTGCCCGTTACGGATCGGATCAGGGGACTGCCGGCTTTCTCCGGCTGGTGGGGCGTAAGCGCTTCGGCGGTGAAGAATGTCAGCTCCAGATTCAGGTGCGTGGCCAGTTCATGCAGCCCCGGTTCGTCGCACTTGTGGGCGATGCTGGCCAATCCAGCGAGGTTATCCACAGTCAGCCCATGCTGTGCCAGGCTGTGGATGAGCAGGGCGAGCAGGTCTTGCCGGGGGCAATCGCGCCTGCAGCCAAGCCCGGCTACCACCATGGGCGAGGCGTCAGGGCCGGGGTTCGAGGGGCTTGGCATCATCAAGGGAGCTCATGCTGTGCAGCGGCGTAGCTCACCATGGCGCATTCCAACGGTCAACCGCGATTGACCGGCCGCCAAGGCCTGCGTAGCCTTCTCGCTTTCGAGGTTCTTCCCGGCACGGCGTCGGGGAGCTAAGAGGGAACAGGGTCTATGCCCTGGCTGCCCCCGCAACTGTGAACGGTCTCAAACCCTTCGAGATACCACTGCCTCTGGCGGGAAGGTGAAGGGCGCGCAACGCGCAGACCGTGAGCCAGGAGACCTGCCTCGATTGACCAGCCAACTGCTCGGACGGGGTGATCCGACGCGGCCAGCGCGCCCTTGCGTGCCCGCCTGCGCGTACCCGTCCGCCGAACTTACCGACGCCACGGGGCCATCCATGAAAACCCTCGCCAAACTGCCTGTCACCATCGTCACCGGTTTTCTCGGTGCCGGCAAAACCACCCTGCTGCGTCACCTGTTGGCCAATGCCGGCGGCCGCCGTATCGCGGTGATCGTCAACGAGTTCGGCGAGCTGGGCATCGATGGCGAGATCCTCAGGCAGTGCTCCATCGGCTGCAGCGAGGAGGAGGCCAACTGCCGTGTCTTCGAGTTGGCCAACGGCTGCCTGTGCTGCACGGTGCAGGAAGAGTTCTTCCCGGTGATGCGCGAGCTGGTGGCGCGCCGTGGCGACCTCGACCATATCCTTATCGAGACCAGTGGCCTGGCGCTGCCCAAGCCTTTGGTGCAAGCCTTCAACTGGCCGGAAATCCGCAACGCCTGCACGGTCGATGCGGTGATCACCGTGGTCGACAGCCCTGCTGTGGCCGCTGGCACCTTCGCCGCCTTCCCCGATCAGGTGGACGAGCAGCGCAAGCTCGATCCCAATCTGGATCACGAATCGCCGTTGCACGAGCTGTTCGCCGACCAACTGGCCAGCGCCGACCTGGTGATCCTCAACAAGGCCGATCTGCTCGACGCCGAGGCGCTGGCTGCGGTGCGCGCCGAGGTTGCCGAGGAGCTGCCGCCGGCGGTCAAGGTGATCGAGGCGCACGGCGGCGAGCTGCCGCTGGACGTGCTGCTGGGTCTGAACAGCGAAACCGAGCTGCATATCGACAGTCGCCGCACCCATCATGACGATGAAGACGAGGACCACGATCACGAGGAATTCGACTCGTTCCACGTGGAACTACCGGAAGCCGAGGAGGCGCGCCTACTTGCCGCGTTGAAGGATGCGGTGGCCAAGTACGGCATCCTGCGCGTAAAGGGGTTCGCGGCCATTCCTGGCAAACCGATGCGTCTGCTGGTGCAAGGTGTTGGCCAGCGCTTCGATCGTCATTTCGACCGCGCCTGGCAGGCCGACGAGCCGCGAGTGAGTCGTCTGGTGGTGATCGGCCAGCAGCTCGACCGCCTGGCTATCGAGGCCGAGCTGCAAGCAGCGCTGGCCTGAGTGATTGTGCGAGGGGCTTTAGCCGCGATTCGGTTCGCGGATAGTCGCTGCTAAAGCCCCTCCCACGATTCGCGCCTGCCACGGAACGAATATGCATCTTCTACGCACCCAGCCCGGCGCTCAATTGCCGGCCGACAGCATCGCCGATCTTGGCCAGACGCCTGCCGAGCTGGTAATCCTGTGCACGGGTGATTCGCATCTCTCCCTGCTGGCCGAAGCCGCCCGGCAACTGCCGGACGACTACCCCAGCCTGCGCCTGGCCAGCCCGGCGCAGCTGAGCAACAACGCCTCGGTGGACTACTACGTCGAGCAGGTGCTGCAGCACGCCAGGGTCATCCTGATCTCGGTGCATGGCGGGGTCAGCTACTGGCGCTATGGCGTCGAGCGCCTGGTGGAACTGGGGGCGCGTGGCGCCAAGGTGATCATGGTGCCCGGCGACGACAAGCCGGACCCGGAGCTGAATGCACTCGGCAACGTCGGGGAAGAAGACAGCCAGCGTCTCTGGCAGTACCTGCGCCAGGGCGGGCTGGATAACGCCCGCCAGTTGTTCCGCTGCATCGGCAGCCGCTGGCTGGGCCGAGCTGACAGCTGGCAGGAGCCGCAGCCGCTGCCGCGTGTTGGTCTCTATCACCCGCAGCACAGCCCCGCTCAGTTGGCTGACTGGCACGCGCAATGGCAACCCGACGCACCGTTGGTGGCGCTGCTGTTCTACCGTAACCATGTGCAGTCAGCGAACACCGCCTTCGTCGATGCCTTCTGCGAGCACCTCGTCGCTCAGGGACTCAACCCGCTGCCAATCGCCGTGGCCAGCCTCAAGGAGTCGGCCTGCCTGGATCAGGTACAGGCCTGGCTGGACGAGATGAGCGCTGCGCTGATCATCAACACCACCGGCTTCGCTCTATCCAACCCCGAGGCGCCGCAGGCACGGGTGTTCCGTCGCGATATCCCGGTGCTGCAGGCCATCTGCTCGCTGGACAACCAGGCGCAATGGCAGGCCAGCGCCCAGGGCCTGGGCTCGCGCGACCTGGCCATGCACGTGGTGCTGCCCGAGCTGGATGGCCGGCTGATCGGCACCGCCATCAGCTTCAAGGGCCTGGCCTGGCACAGTGAGCGTAGCCAGAGTGACGTGGTGTGCTACCAGGCACACGAGTCGGGTATGGCTTTCATCGCCGAACTGGCTAACAACTGGTGTCAGTTGGCGCTAAAAGCTAACGATCAGAAGCGAGTTGGTCTGATCCTGGCCAACTACCCGACCCGCGATGGCCGCATTGGCAACGGCGTGGGTCTGGATACGCCCGCTGCCGCGCTGAACATCCTCCGCGCGCTTCAGGCACAGGGCTATCCGGTGGATAACTTGCCGGGTAGTGGTACCGAACTTGTCCACAGCCTGCTCGGCGGCGTCACCAACGAACTCGATGACCTGGATTCGCGGCCCTGCGCGCAAAGCCTGGCGCTGGACGACTACCTGAGGTTTTTCCACAGACTGCCTGAGCAGAATCAGCAGGCAGTACGCGAGCGCTGGGGCGAGCCGCAGGCCGACCCGATGTTCCGCAGCGGACGGATGATGGTCGCCGGCCTGCGCTTCGGCCTGACCTTCGTCGGTATCCAGCCGGCGCGCGGCTATCAGCTCGACCCGGCGGCGGTCTATCACGACCCCGATCTGGTGCCGCCGCATGGTTACATCGCCTTCTACGCCTGGCTGCGTAAGGCGTTCGCCGCCGATGCGCTGATCCACGTCGGCAAGCATGGCAACCTGGAGTGGCTGCCGGGCAAGAGCGTCGGCCTGTCCGAGAACTGCTGGCCGCAGGCGCTGATCGGCCCGCTGCCCAACGTCTATCCCTTTATCGTCAACGACCCGGGCGAGGGCGCGCAGGCCAAGCGCCGCACTCAGGCGGTGATCATCGACCACCTGATGCCGCCGCTGACCCGTGCCGAGAGTTACGGCCCGCTGCGCGATCTGGAGCGTCTGGCGGACGAGTATTACGACGCCAGCCAGCTCGACCAGCGCCGCGCGGTGGAGCTGCGTGGCGAGATCCTGACCAAGGTGCGCGAGGCCAGCCTCGACCGCGAGCTGGGCCTGCAACTCAACGATGACGGCGACAGCTGGCTGCCACAGCTCGACGCTTACCTGTGCGACCTCAAGGAATCGCAGATACGCGACGGCCTGCATGTGTTCGGCGAGTCGCCTTCTGGCCAGTTACGCCGTGACACCCTGCTGGCGCTGCTACGCATCCCCCGTGGCGATGGCCAGGGCGCCAATGCCAGCTTGCTGCGCGCGCTGGCGCGTGGCCTGGAGCTGGGCCTCGACCCGCTGGATTGCGACATGGGCCTGCCCTGGGAGGGACTGCGTCCACAGACATTGCAGTCTGTGGATAACAGCCTGTGGCGCAGCGTCGGCGACACCCGCGAGCGCCTGGAGCTGCTGGCGCTGAGGTTGATCGAGCAGCGCCTGGCCGGCGAGTGCATTGGAGATTTCGGCGCCGAGGTGGCGCTGATCCTCGACGGGCTGACCGAGCATATCGCGCCTTTGCTGGATGCCTGCGGCGATGCCGAAATGGGTGGCCTGCTCGCCGCGCTGGCAGGGCGTTTCGTGCCCGCCGGGCCGAGCGGCGCACCGAGCCGTGGGCGCGTCGACGTGCTGCCTACCGGGCGCAACTTCTTCACCGTCGACGTGCGCCACCTGCCCACGCCCACCGCCTGGCGCCTCGGCGTGCAGGCGGCTGACCGCCTGCTGGAGCGCCATCTGCAGGACGAAGGCGACCACCTGCGCCAGCTCGGCCTGTCGGTGTGGGGCACGGCGACCATGCGTACCGGCGGCGACGATATCGCCCAGGCGCTGGCACTGATGGGCGTGCGCCCGGTGTGGCAGCCAGGCAGCCAGCGCGTCGAACGCTTCGAGGTCTTGCCGCTGGAGCAACTCGGTCGGCCCCGGGTGGACGTTACCCTGCGCGTCTCTGGCTTCTTCCGCGATGCCTTCAGCAACCTGATTCGCCTGTTCGACGACGCCGTGCAAGCGGTGATCGACCTGGATGAACCGGAAGACATGAATCCACTGTCGGCACGGGTCTGGCGCGAGTCGCTGGCGCTCAAGGACAGCGGCCTGGATGACGGCGAAGCGCGGCGTCAGGCTGGCTGGCGGGTGTTCGGCGCCAAACCGGGCGCCTATGGCGCCGGGGTGCAGAACGCCATCGAGGAACGCCTGTGGCAGAGTCGCGCCGACCTGGCCGAGGTCTACCTCAACTGGGGCGGCTACGCCTACGGCAGCGGCGCGGAGGGCGCACCGGCACGGCAGCGCTTCATCGAACGGCTGGAGCAGATGCAGGCGGTGCTGCACAACCAGGACAACCGCGAGCACGACATCCTCGATTCCAACGACTACTACCAGTTCCAGGGCGGCATGCTGGCGGCGGTGGAGACCCTGCGTGGGCTCAAGGTGGCCAGCTACTTCGGTGACAACAGCCAGCCGGATACGCCGCGCATCCGCACCTTGAAAGAGGAACTGAATCGCGTGGTGCGTGCCCGCGCCGCCAACCCCAAGTGGATCGAGGGCATGAAGCGCCACGGCTACAAGGGCGCCTTCGAGCTGGCCGCGACCATCGACTACCTGTTCGCCTTCGACGCCACCAGCGAGCTGGTCGATGATCACCAGTACGCGCTGCTGACCGATGCCTACCTGCTCGATAGGGATACCCGCGACTTTATCCAGCAGCACAACCCAGGCGCGCTCAACGATATTCTCGAGCGCCTGCTGGAGGCCCAGCAGCGCGGCCTTTGGGAGAATCCCGGCGAGTACCGCGAAGCGCTGGAGAATCTGTTGCTCGATAGTGAGGAGTCATGAAGCGACGCGTTTCCGTAGGGTGGGTTAGCCGCCTGGCGCGGTTGCCAGCCAACTCACTGAAGCGGGTGCGGCGTAACCCACCATTGGCGCAACGCGTTACATCGCCCGGTGGGTTACGCGGCGCGCCGAGGTTTTCTGCAGATATAAGACCGGCGTTCTGCGGCGCTAACCCACCCTACGGGGGCATGCAGCCCGTAGCCCGGATGCAATCCGGGAAATGCGCGACCAAAGGCCCCGGATTGCATCCGGGCTACGTACATATCCACGGATCACGTCCATGACCGAACATCATTTCCCCCTCGCCGCCGTGGTCGGTGCCGATTCGCTGAAGCTGGCGCTGTGCCTGGCGGCCATCGACCCGGCCATTGGCGGCGTGCTGATCGAAGGCCCGCGTGGCATGGCCAAATCGACCCTGGCCCGGGGCCTGGCCGATCTGCTTGACGGTGGGCGCTTCGTCACCCTGCCGCTGGGGGCGAGCGAGGAACGCATCGTTGGCACCCTGGATCTGGATGCGGCCCTCGGCGAGGGCCGCGCGCAGTTTTCCCCAGGCCTGCTGGCCCGTGCCGATGGCGGCGTGTTGTATGTGGATGAGGTCAACCTGCTGCCCGATCATCTGGTCGATCTGCTGCTCGATGCCGCCGCCAGTGGCATCAACCACGTCGAGCGCGACGGCATCTCCCATCGCCACGCCGCGCGCTTCGTGCTGATCGGCACCATGAACGTCGAAGAGGGCGAGTTGCGCCCGCAACTGCTCGACCGCTTCGGCCTTAACCTGGCGCTGGATGGCCAGCCGCAGCCGGCTGAGCGTGCCGAGATCGTGCGCCGTCGCCTGGCGTTCGATGCTGATCCCGTCACGTTCCTGCAACGCTGGCAGGATGAGCAGAACGCCCTGGGCGAACGTTGCCGCAATGCCCGCCAGCGCCTGGCCGATATCCCGCTGGATGACGCGGCGCTGGGCGAGATCAGCCAACGCTGCTTCGCTGCTGGTGTCGATGGCTTGCGTGCCGATCTGGTCTGGCTGCGCGCTGCCCGTGCTCATGCGGCCTGGCGTGGCGCGGCGGCTATCGAGCCTGTGGATATCGACGCGGTGGAAGATTTCGTTCTGCGCCATCGCCGTCGCCAGTCGCAACCGCCTGCTGCCAAGCCGTCCGAGCAGAGCCCGGCACCGCAGCAGGCGCAGGAACAAAGCCAAGGCGAAGGCCAGTGGGGCGAACTGCTGGCGCAGCCGCAGGCCATGGGTGAGCGGCGGGTGCCGCCGCGCTGGCCAAAAAAGCCCTGAGCATCCGCCCGCGCACAGCCACTGGCGCGGATGCCCGTAACCGGCCCGGACGACTCGGCGGCGGCCATCGCGGCGCTGCCCGCAGCGGCTCGCAAGGTCGTATCGACTGGGCGGCCACTCTGCGGAAGGGCCGACCGCAACGCCGCGAACAGTTGGTACTGCGCCCGCGCAGCCAGCAGGCTGAGGAACTCTGGCTGGTGCTGGTCGATGCCTCCGCCTCGACCCGGCGCCATGGCGCCCTGAGCCGGGCCAAGGGCGTGCTCGCCGAAGTGTTCGACAGCGCCTATCGCCAGCGTGCGCGCCTGGCCGTGCTGCAGGCTGGTGGCCGCGAAGCTCGGTGGCTGTGGCAGGGACGCAAGGCCAGCGCCGAGCTGCATCGCTGGTTGCACGAGTTGGGCGCAGGAGGCGGTACGCCGCTGCTCGACGCGCTGAATCAGGCCGGCGACTGGCTGCTGCGCCGCCAGCGCGCGAAACCGCACGAGCGCCAGCGCCTGCTGATCCTCACCGATGGCCGCCTGCGCGACTGGCCAACGCTCGCGCCGCTGCCGTGTCCGACCCTGCTGCTCGACACCGAACGCGCGCCCATCCGCCTGGGCCGCGCCCGCCAGCTGGCGCAGGCGCTGCAGGCCGAGTACCAACATATCGATGATTTACTGCCTGTAGGAGCTGCGGGGGCACCTGGCCTCGCGGGTGATGATCGCCGGCAAGCCGGCTCCTACGGGTTGTCCGTTACCTGGAGAACCCCATGAAAACCCTGCTGCTGGTCGGCATCGGCGCCGGCGACCCGGACTACATCACCTTCCAGGCGATCAAGGCGCTGCGTCGCAGCGACGTGATCTTCCTGATGGACAAGGGCGCGGCCAAGCACAAGCTCAACGCCCTGCGTCGGGAGATCTGCGCACGCTTTCTCGATGGCCGCACGCCGCGTTTCGCCGAAGGCCAGCAGCCGGAACGTGAACGCGATGCCGCCGACTACCGCGCCAGCGTCGATGAACTCAACCGTGACAAGCAGGCGGTGTTCGAGCAACTGATCGACGAGCAGATGGCCGATGGCGAGACGGCAGCCTTCATGGTCTGGGGCGACCCCTCGCTGTACGACAGCAGTATCCGCATCATCGAGGCCATCGCCGCGCGCCGAAGTGATTTCACCTACGACGTCATACCTGGCATCACCAGCCTGCAGGCGCTGACCGCGCGCCACCGCATCCCGCTCAACAGCATCGGCCGCGCCGTGGAAATCACCACCGGCCGCCTGCTCGCCGAGGGCTGGCCGCAGGGCGTGGACAGCGTGGCGGTGATGCTCGACGCCAAGGACAGCTACCGCCGCTTCGTTGGCCACGGCCTGCATATCTACTGGGGCGCCTACGTCGGCACCACCGATGAAATCCTCATCGCCGGGCCGCTGGATGAGGTGGCTGAACGCATTGCCATGACCCGCGCCGAGGCGCGCGAGCGCAATGGCTGGATCATGGACAGTTATCTGCTGCGTAAGGACGGTATGGCGTAGGGCCGAGGGCTGAAGCGGTGGACAAGAAGAGCGTTGCTCACCCTATGCCTGTTGTGCGTAGGGTGGATGTCGCTGTTTACATCCACCAGGCGGGCTCACAACCAACTCCAGGAAACCCCCGTATACACCCCAAACCCTTCCCCGGGCGTGGAGCGCGCCATATCCGCGCCCTTGTCGTCATAGCCCGGCGTCACGGTGGCGGCATAGCGTTTGTCGGTCAGGTTGCGCAGGTCGAGCCAGGCTTGCCAGTCGTCCTTCGGTGAGGCGTAGCCGAGGGTGGCGCCAAAGGTGGCGTAGGCATCGGCGTAGTAGGAGTTGGCATAGTCCACCGCCACTTTCGAGGCGTACTGGGTGTTCAGCCCGGCGTAGAAGCCGCTCGGGTGGTCGTAGCGCAGTTCGGCCTGGAAGTAGTGGCGTGGCAGGCCGGGCAGGCGGTTGTCGCCGAAGGCATCGTCGCCTTCGTAGTGGAAGTCGCTGAAGGTGTAGGCCTGGCGCAGGCTCAGGGCGCCAGCGGCGCCACCTTGCCACAGCGGGCTGGTCAGGCCGGCTTCGATGCCCTGGTGCACGGTGGGGCTGGCGTTGGATTCGGCGAAGACGTTGGGCTCGATCTCGACGGTGAGCAGTTCATGGCGTACCTGCGAGTAGTAGTAGGTCAGCTCCCACTGGCCCAGTGCGGAATCACCACGCCCGCCGACCTCGAAGGTGGTGGCGGTCTGGTTGTCCAGGCTGATGGCAGCACGCTGGCGCGCGGCATAGGGCTGCGTGGTGGTGCTGGAGAAGCGCAGCGGCGAGCCCCAGAGCATCGACCAGGCATGTGGCGGTTCTACCGAGCGGCTGATATTGCCGAATAGCTGCACATCGGGATTGAGCTGGTAGCGCAGGCCGATACGTGGCGCGTAGTCCCAGGTGCTTTCGTCGAGCTTGTCGCCGTTGGCTGGCCAGGTCACCTGCACGTCGCGGCGGGTATGGATCAGCGCCAGGCCGCTGGTCAACCACAGGTCGGGGGTCAGCTCCAGCTCGTTGCCGATATGCAGCACGTTGTCTGAGCCCAGGTGCTCGTAGTCGCGCATCAGGGTGCCGGCCGGATAGGGTGTGCCGTTGACGTTGATCGGCAACGCTGCGGTCTCTTTCGCTTTGCTGCTCGGCAGGTTGGTGGTGCTGCGCCAGCCGATGGTGGTGCTGCTGTTGAGCCCGAACAGGGTATGCCGGCGCGTGTAATTCAGGCTACCGCTGACGTCGCTGTAGTCCACGCGGATACGGTAGGCGCCGCCGCGGTAGGCGGTCTCGGTGATATCCATGGGATAGTGGTGATAGGCCAGGCCAGCGACCAGGGTGGCGTCGTCGTCGATGCGCCAGGTGGTCTTGTTGGCCAGCCAGGTGCTGCCGGGTTGGTCGCGATGGGCGTCGATGCTGCGGTTGGCCGCAGCGGCCTGGCGCGGGTCGTCCTTGAGTTGCGCTTTGCTCAGGCGGCCCGGCGTTTCATGCTCGGTTTCGCGGTAACGCAGGTAGAAGCGCGTCTCCAGATTCTCGTTGAGCCTGTAGCCGAAGTTGCCGGCGACGCCTTTGCCCTTGCCCGATGAGTGATCCTGATAGCCATCGGTGTGGCTGTCGGTGAGGGCGAGGTAATAGTCGAAATCGCCCAGCACCTGACCGGAGGCGATGTTGCGTTTCTGGTAGCCACGGCTGCCGGTTTCATAGCGCAGCTGCAGCTTGGGCGCGGTGTAGCCGGTGTGGGTGATGTAGTCGATGGCGCCGCCCAGGGCCAGCGAGCCGCGGTCGAAGCCATTGGCGCCACGCAACACTTCAGCGCGACTTATCCACAGGGGTTCCAGCAGTTCGTAGGGTGTGCCGCCGGGGCCGGTCAGCGGCAGGCCGTCGAGCAGGATATGGGTGCCGGAGGCATGCGAGCCGGGGCCACGGTTGATGCCCGAGCCGCGCACGCTGATCTTCACGCCCTCGTTGCCCGGCGACTGCGCGTAGACGCCCGGCTGGTAGGCCAGCACGTCGGCGACGCCGGCCACGCGGCCCTGCTCGACCTTGTCCATGTCCACCAGGTTGGTGGCGCCGGGGACCTGTTTCAGCGCTTCCTGCGCGGCCTCGATTTCGCTCAGCGGTGCGCCACTGATTTGCATGGCGTCCAGTTGCACGGGCTGCTGAGCCAGGGCGATTGGCGCTGCCAGGCAGTTGAAGGTCAGCAGGGCCAGGCGGGCCGGTCGAGCGTACAGCGGCTGGGGCAACATGCGAAGGTTCCATTGAGCGGGCTACGAGTCTGTCTGATGGATGACGCAGGCGATTCGTCACCACCGTCCGCCACCCTACGGAATCCTTCGCTCAGATGCCTGACGTAGTGCCAGCCGTTTCACTTGGCGGAGAAAAACGCGGCGACCTGTGACTGCACCACAGCGCGCGCCTCCAGCAATGCCTGTTCTCCTCTGGCCGTGCCCTCGACGCAGAAGAAGTGGATATCCTTGAGCCCCACCGTGCCCAGCGCCACCTGCAGGTAGGGGCGCAGGAAGTCAGGCTGGCGTGCCTGTTCTCCGCTGATCAGCCCGCCCGAAGCCACTGCCACGTAAACCGGACGATCACGCAACAGGCCGACTTTACCCTGTGGCGTGCCGTTGAATGTCATGCGGATTCGCACCACGTGATCGACCCAGGTCTTGAGTGTCGAGGGGACGGTGTAGTTGTGCATGGGGGTGGCGATCAGCAGCACATCTGCTTCGTCGAGCTGGCGGATCAGCTCGGCGGAGCGGCGCAGGGCGCTGCCGGGCTCTGTCTGGTCACTGTCAGAGGGAGAGGCCAGAGCCATGGCATAGTCCCGGTCGACATGTTGCAGATCGTTGAGGTCGACGTCCTGCACCTCCAGTGAGTGCTGGCCCCCGAGGCCGTCGAGCACCAGGTGAGACAGACGCAGGCTTTCTGATTCAGCGCCACGCGGGCTGCTGATCAGGCGCAGCACACGGATAGTCGCAGGCATGGGCGTAACCTCTCTGAGATCGGGCTTCAGGCCAGGTCAGCCTTGTCCAGGCCGAACTGCTTGTCGGCGGAGCCCGGCACATTACGGAAGGCCACGCTCAGGCGATTCCAACCATTGATGGCGACCACCAGGAAGCTCAGGTCCGACAGTTCCTGCTCGGAGAACTGCTCGCGCACGCTGGCGTAGATGGCATCGGACACACCATGCGGCGACAGCTGGGTCAGGGCTTCCGTCCACTCCAGCGCGGCGCGCTCCTGCGCGGAGAACAGCGGCGATTCGCGCCAGACGGCGACATGGTGCAGGCGCAGCTCGCGCTCGCCATGGATCTTCGCTTCCTTCACGTGCATGTCGACGCAGAAGGCGCAGCCATTGATCTGCGAGGCACGCAGCATGACCAGATGAGCCAGCGGCGCGAGGAACGGGCTGCGGGTCAGCAGCGTGGAGAACTCGGCGTACTTGCCGGAGGCCTTGGGGGAGAGTGCAAAGTAGTCGAGGCGCTGGCTCATGGTTTTGATCCCTATGCGAGTTGAGAAGAAACCGATGCCCCTCTGCAACTGGCAGAACCACTGCGGCCCGGTGAGGACGAATGTACGCAGCAGTGGTCTAGCCACATAGATCCATTTTCGTGGATTTTTACTGGTCCACTTTCTCGGCGTTTGACATATCGCGACCTCAGCCCTGGGGAAACTGCGCCGGATCCGAAAAGCAGGCGCGCAGGTGCTCGAACACCAGGCGTACACGCGGTGGCACGGGACCTTGCTGTGGGCGGTAGATGAACAACTGCCAGGGATCGGGCGCCTGCTCCGTCAGCACCGCCTGCAGGTGGCCGCTCTGCAGGTAGGGCTGCGCCAGGTAGGCGGGCAACTGGCCGTAGGCCAGGCCGGCGAGCACGGCCTCCAGCTCGGCTTCGGGGTCGTCACACACCAGCGCGGGCGTGGGCGGATGCAGGCTGGGGCCATGGGCGAATGTCCATGGCCAGGGACGACCATTCTTGCGGTCGATCAGCACCGACAGCGGCCGTTGCTGCAACTCGTCGAGGTCACGCGGCGCGCCGCTGGCAGCGATCAGTTCCGGTGTGGCCACCACCTGCAGGGGCACGGGTGCCAGGGCGCGGGCGACATAGCGGCTGTCACGCAGGAAGCCGACGCGGATGCCGATGTCGATCTGCGCGTCCACCGCGTCGGTGATCTCGTCCTCCAGGCGCAGGTTCATTACCAGCTGTGGGTGCTGCTTGAGCAAGGGCTGCAGGAACGCCACCAGAAAGCGCTTGCCGATGGCCTGCGGCGCGGTGATGCCGATGCGCCCGGCAATGGCCGATTCGGCATCGGCGCGGTGGCCGCGAAACAGCGCGTCGAAATCCTCCAGCATCTGCCGGGCACGCACCGCATAGGCCTCGCCGAAAGCGGTGATATGCACCTGGCGGGTGTTGCGGTGAAAGAGAATCTCGCCGAGCTCCTCCTCCAGCGCCTTGATCGCGCGAGTCACCGCCTGCGGGGAAACCCCCAGACGAGTGGCCGCCTCGCGGAAGTTGCTGCAGTCGGCCGCGCTGCAGAAGATGCGGATCATCTCCATGCGGTTGAGCATGTCGGGGTGCCTATGTGTTCCAGAATATGGAATAGCCTAATCCAAACTCTTCCATTCATTGAAACTGAAATCACCTCTAACGTGAGCCCATGTCCGGCGTATGGCACGGACACTCCAACGAATCGAGAGAGGGCTTACCCATGAGCAACAACATTTCCGGCAAGGTCGTGGTCATCACCGGCGCCAGCAGCGGCCTGGGCGAAGCCACCGCGCGTCACCTCAGCCAACTGGGCGCCAAGGTGGTGCTGGCGGCGCGGCGCAAGGAGCGTCTCGAGCAGCTTGTCAGTGAGCTGGTCGCCGGTGGCGGCGAGGCCGTGGCCTACCAGACCGACGTGACCCGCGCCGATGAGGTGAAAGCGCTGATCCAGGGCGCACTGGACACCTTCGGTCGCGTCGATGTGCTGGTCAACAACGCCGGGCTGATGGCCATCGCGCCGCTGAGCGACGTGCGCGTCGAGGAGTGGGAGCGCATGATCGACATCAACATCAAGGGCGTGCTGTACGGCATCGCTGCTGCACTGCCGGTGTTCCAGCAGCAGAACGCCGGGCACTTCATCAACATCGCTTCGGTGGCCGGGATCAAGGTGTTCAGCCCGGGCGGTACCGTCTACAGCGGCACCAAGTTCGCTGTGCGCGCCATCTCCGAAGGCCTGCGTCACGAGGTCGGCGGCAGTATCCGCACCACCACCATCGAGCCGGGCGCGGTGGATTCGGAGCTGAAGTTCGGCAGCGCCCACCCGCAGAGCCGCGACTTCGTCGTCGACTTCTACAAGCAGGCGATTGCGGCTGAGTCGGTGGCGCGCGCCATCGCCTACGCCATCGAACAGCCGGCCGACGTCGACATCAACGAGATCGTCCTGCGTCCGACCGTGCAGGAGTTCTGATCCACAGCCGCTGCGGCAGGCGCTTGCGATGCGGGCCTTCACGGGCCAGCATGCGAGCGCCTTTTTTTGTTTCGAGGAGTCTGCATGAGCGTGCCTATCCGTCCCGTCGACCTGGCCAAGGCCTACCGTCTGCTCAACCACGGCCCCACCGTGCTGGTGTCGGCTCGTCATCAGGCTGTGGATAACGTCATGGCGGCTGCCTGGTGCTGCGCCCTGGATTTCGACCCGCCGAAGCTCACCCTGGTGCTGGACAAGGCCACCCGCACCCGCGCGCTCATCGAGGGCAGCGGCCTGTTCGCCATCCAGGTGCCGACGGTGGCGCAGCTACAACTGACCCAGGCGGTGGGCAACGCCAGCCTGGCCGACGATCCGGCGAAGCTGGCCCATGCCGGCGTCGAGTTGTTCACGATGGAAGGCCACGACCTGCCGCTGGTGGCGGGCTGCTCGGCCTGGCTGGTCTGCCGGTTGCTCGATGAGCCGCACAATCAGCAGGCCTACGACCTGTTCATCGGCGAGGTGATCGCGGCCTGGGCGGACGAGCGCGTGTTCCGCGACGGTCGCTGGCATTTCGAAACGGCCGACCCGAGCCTGCGCAGTCTGCATCACGTGGCGGGCGGTCATTACTACGCGATTGGCGAGGCGCTCAAGGCCTGAAGTGACAGGGCCCATGATGAGGATCATGGGCCTTGGAGAGGGCGTTTCAGCGATAAGTGTCTTCGATGATCCGCCGAGCATCGGCATCCGCCTGCTCAAACGACAGCTCCGTATTCTGCAGGAGCGCCACCAGTTGCGGGTTTTGCAGGATGTCGGCACCCGGTTCGAGCATCTGGGCACGGCGCGACAGCACCATGTACAGGGTGACCTGCTCGCGCGTCTCTACGTAGGGCAGTTCCAGCGCGGTGAACATGGCCTGGCGGATGAAGTCGCGACGCTGCTCCGTCTCCATGCCCTGCAGAACCTCGGGATCGTTGAGGTGGATGGTCGCCGAATAGCGGCCTATATCCTCTTCGCGCGCTTCTGCGTACATGGCTTCCTTGCTGATGACCCGTTTCTGGAGGCTCTCATAGAGCTTGTCGCTGGAATCGAGTTGCTTGGCATCCATCTTCTGACGCAGCTGCTCTTGCTGTTCGGCGTGGTCGTCGCCGACGATGCGTGACCAGGCCAGGCTGGAGGCCAAGTCCTCGTCCGCCTCGTAGCGATAGGCAAGAGCGCTTTGCGATTCACCATAGCCGTGCAGAGCCGAGCGCTCCAGCCAGCGCTTGGCACGCTCCGGGTCCCGCTCCACGCCTTTGCTACCGATCTGGTAGATGCGCCACATGCCGTACTCTGCGCACCAATCGTTCTGGCTCGCGGCATAGGCGATGTAGTTGAAGGATTCCTGATCCCTCTCGGCCTGGGATTTTTCCTGGTCTCTGTCGGCAATCAGCGACAGGTAGCAGAAGGCCCGGTTGTGTTCGGGAGCGGCGAAAATCAGGCAGCTTTTGGCGTTTGCCGTGTCGTTGGCGTTGAACAGCTGCATGCCCAAGCCATAGAGAATGTCGCTGTCCATTTGCGCTGTGCAGTACGAATTTGCCTGCGCAGGGGGCAGCACGGTCTTCAGCGTCAACTTGGGCAGGGTGGCGTTGAGATCCGCAGTCGTGTCGTGCTGCTCGGGCGTGCTGGCACAGCCGAGCATCAGAGCGGAGAAAACTACTGGCAGGCAGTGAAAGTGCCGCATATTGATCGTCCTTAATCGCTGGTTGGATATGCCCGGACGCTGGTCGTCCGGTGCATCGGTAGGGCGGCATTCTATCGGTCAGCGTCATCCTGGCAAGGTTGCGTCCTCAGGCTGTGAGGCAGGTAACACTCGCAACCGTCCTTCCTTGTATCAGCGCGCCAACGGCAACGCCACGCCGATCAACACGAAGAGCACGCCGCAACTGCGGTTGAAGGCACGGCCGCCGCGCTGTAGCCATGGGCGTACGCGAATCGCCAGCAGCGCCAGTAGCAGCTCGACGAGAAACTCGACCACGGCGAAGGTCGCTGCCATCACCACGAACTGCACGGCCAGGCCGCGCTGCGGGTCGACGAACTGCGGCAGGAAGGCGCCGTAGAACAGGATCACCTTGGGGTTCGACAACGCCGACAGCAGGCCCTGGCGAAACAGCCGGCTGGCGCTGGGGCGGGCGCCGCTATCGGCCAGCGTCAGGTTCATCGGCGGCGAGCGCCACAGCTGCACGCCCAGCCAGATCAGGTAGGCGCCGCCGATCCACTTCAGCGCCAGTAGCGCGTTGGGCGCGGCCTTGAGCAGGGCACCGAGGCCGAACATGGCCAGGGCGATCAGCGTGCTGAAGCCGACCACACCGCCGAGGATGGTGGCCAGCGCCATGCGTGCGCCATACAGCCCGCCGTGGGTCAGCGCCAGCAGGCTGTTGGGGCCGGGCGTCAGCGCCAGGCCGAGGGTGGCGACGAAGTAGACGAGCCAGAGTTCGAGGGCCATGCGGGTCTCCTGTGAGTGCGCGGCCAGTCTAGTCGGCGGTAGGGGCAAGAATGAGGTAGATTCTGGTCATCTAACGGTTGGTTATGGACTGAGCATGACCGAAAAACCCGATCTGCGTTTTCTCCTGCTGCCGTTGCCGGAGTTCGCCCTGCTGCCGTTCGGTGGTTTTCTCGACAAGTTGCGCTTCAGCGCCGACGACGAGGACTACAGCCGCCAGCGCTACTGCGCCTGGACGATCCTCGGCCTGCAGCCGGGACACGTGCTGTCCAGCAGCGGTGCAGCGCTGCGCATCGAGGCTACGCCGGATGAGCTGAAGCTGGCCGACTACGACTACCTGGTATTGTTCGGCGGGCGCAACGCGCAGGCCACCGCCGCGCTGGCACCGGCTTACCAGCCATTGCTGCGTTGTGCGGCGCGCGCCGGAGTGAAGCTGGTAGCGATCGACAACGCCAGCTTTCTGCTCGCCACCTGCGGCCTGCTCGACGGCCATCGGGTGGCGGTGCACTGGCGCCATGAGGCGGAATTCCGTGCCAGCTTCCCGCACCTGCGTCTGGCTCATGAGCGCCTGTATTGCTTCGATGGCGCGCGGATCTCCTGCGCGGGAGGCACGGCGGCCATCGACCTGGCAGTGGAGCTGCTGGCCCAGGGCAGCGGCCGGGCGCGTGCGCTCAAGGGCCTGGCCGACATGCTGGTGGACGAGACACGCAGCGGTCAGCACGCGCTGCGTTCGCTGCACACGACGTCGAGCGGTGAGCGCCATGTCGACCGCGCCATCGCCCTGATGCGTCACGGCCTGGCCAGTGCCGACGGCATCGAGCAGCTGGCGGCCAGCGTCGGCATCAGTCGTCGTCAGCTCGACCGTCTGTTTCACGCCAGCCAGGGCATGAGTGCGCGCGAGTACTGGAACGAGCTGCGCCTTCAGCACGTGCGCTGGCGCCTGCTCAATTCCAGCCACAGCCTGGCGCAACTCGCCGACGAGATTGGCGTCAGCGATGCCAGCCACCTGGGCAAGCTGTTCCGCCAGCGTTTCGGTCTGGCGCCCGGCACCTTCCGCCGTCAGGGCGGCGCAAAATCCTCCAACTTGTAGGTGCCGCGTTCTCGCGGCGAATGTCAGGGCAACGCCGCTATGGCGCGATTTTCCGGGCAGCTATCTCAGTGGTCTTGAAGCTTTGTGCAGAGGTTGCGGTAGGCGCCCGGGGTGAGACCGTTGGCGCGGCGGAACCAGCGGCCCAGGTGGCTCTGGTCGGCAAAACCCAGGTCGCTGGCGACATCCGCTGGCGCCGTGCCCAGGGCCAGCAGGCGGCGGGCGCGCACCAGGCGCAGCTGGATCAGGTAGCCGTGTGGGGCGATGCCGAAGGCAGCCTTGAACGCGCGGCTCAGGCGAAAGCGGTCGACGCCGCAGACGTGCGCCAGTTCGTCGAGGCCGATGTTCTCGTGAAAGTGCGCATGCAGGTACTCGCGTGCGCGCAGGGCCACGCTGGCGATCTGCGGGTTGCCCGGCAGGCGCTGGCGCCAGTGCAGGCTGCGCGAGATCCGCTCCAGCAGCGCATCCAGTGCGGCGTCGCGCACCATGCGCGGCTCGTCGTCACTCAGCGCCTGCAGGGCATTGGCGATGCACGGCAGCAGGCCGGGGTCGTCCGGCTGGGTGAGTGGTACGCCGGGCAGGCAATCGCTGGGCGCCTGCTCGAACAGCGCCGGCAGCGCGCGCTCCAGCCAGGCTGGCTCGAGATAGAGGGTGGAGTAGGTGAAGCCGCCTGGTGTCGGTGCATGGCCGTCGTGGATGTCGCCGGGCTCGAGGAAGAAGGTTTGTCCCGGCACGCTGCTGAACAGCGCTCGGCGGCAGTGAAACTGCTGCACGCCCTGTTCGGTGAAGCCGATCAGGTAGCTGTCGTGCCAGTGCGGATCGTAGGCGTGGCCCTCGAAATGCGCGCGGATCACCTCAATACCGGTATCGGCATCCTGCTTGAGGTCGACCCATGACTGCGCGTTCATCGCCTGCTGCCCGTTTGTGCTGTGAACGTCAGAGCTTAGCGCGTTCGGCGAGCAGGACTAGAAGGTTTGTGCAGGCGCCTTTCGTAGGCGCTGGCTTGCCGGCGATCAAGGTGTTCGACGGTGCTGGATCGCCCGCAAGCGGGCTCCTACAGATCGGGATACCAGCGCGGCGTGTAGACCCACTCGCCGCCATCTGCGCGGGGGAAACGGCGAGTCTGGCTGGAACCGATGATCACCAGGGTGCGCATGTCGACCATCTCCGGGGTCAGCTCGCCGAGGGTGAGGCTGCGCAGCGCTTCGGCGGGCCGGCCGATATCGCGACCGAGCACCACCAGGGTCTGCGGTTCGCGGTGCTGGCGCAGCAGCTCCAGGGCGCGGCCGAGCTGCCAGGGGCGGGCCCTGGAGATCGGGTTGTAGAAGGCCATGGCCAGGTCGGCGATGGCGGCGTGCTGCAGGCGTTTTTCGATCACTGCCCAGGGTTTGAGGTTGTCGGAAAGCGAGATCAGGCAGAAGTCATGACCCAGCGGCGCGCCGGCCTTGGCGGCGGTGGCCAGGGCGGCGGAGACGCCCGGCAACACTTCCAGTTCAACGCCCTGCCAGGCGTCGCTTTGCGGGCTTTCCAGCGCTTCCATCACGGCGGCGGCCATGGCGAAAACGCCGGGGTCACCCGAGGAAATCATCACCACCCGGCGGCCATTGGCG
The DNA here is from genome assembly GCF_015712105.2 of Pseudomonas chaetocerotis. Taxonomy (NCBI): domain Bacteria; kingdom Pseudomonadati; phylum Pseudomonadota; class Gammaproteobacteria; order Pseudomonadales; family Pseudomonadaceae; genus Pseudomonas; species Pseudomonas chaetocerotis. The sequence goes on along the minus strand of NZ_JACFYX020000002.1, from coordinate 157,124 downwards.
GCCAACTCGAAGGCGTGGGCGGCGCGTTGCAGCTCCTCGCGGTTGTCACTGGGGTGTGCGCACTGATCCGCGCGCAGCGGGCCAGCCATCTTCACGTAGGTGTCGTAACCGAGGAGGTCTTCGGCCTCGTCGAGGGCGCGGCGCACGGCGGGGGTCATGTGTTCGGCGGCGCCGGGGCCGAGGCCAACCACGCTGAGGCGTCCACGGCGCTGGCCGAGGCGCTCGATATCCAGCGGCTGCTCGTCCAGCAGCAGGCGTAGGCCGTCACCAATATGATGTTCGGCTGGCAGCGCGGATGTGCTGTGGATAAAGCGCAGCGGCAGTTTCAGCTCCTGTGCCGTCGCGTGTAGTTCGGCGTTGGCCATCCAGCCTTTGTCCGCGAGCAGAACGGCCAGCGCTGGCGGCGCCAGCTTGGCGGCGGCCAGCGCCTGCTGCAGGCGGACGAGCAGGTCGGCACCGGGGCGTTCGATCAGCGCAGCGGCGCAGCGCGGGTGGATCAGCAACTCGTCCGGTTGCGCGGGGCGCGCTTCTGCGGTGATGTGGATAACCCGACAGGCGGCTTTATCCACAGGTAGTTGCGCGGCCTCCAGCCAGGGCGCCTGGCCTTCGATGCGGACCGTCTCGCCGCCGAGCAGGTCGCTGACGAAGCGCTTGCCCTGCTGCAGGTCGGCCAGTGAATAGCCGGCTGGCGGCTCCAGCAGGCAGGTGCCGAAGCGCAGTTCGCCGCTGGTGGTGATGGCCGGCGTCACGCCCAGGTGCGAGGCGATCTCGCGGGCCAGGCGATTGACCCCGGCCAGGCCACCGAGCAGCGGCACCACTGCACTGCCGTCTTCGGCCAGGGCCAGCACCGGCGGTTCGGTGCCCTTTTCCGCGAGCAGCGGGGCGAGGCTGCGGATCACGATGCCGGCGGCACACAGCGCCACAAGCGGCTCGCCTGCACGGTACAGGGCGCGCAGGGTGTCGCCGAAATCGTCGTAGTGGCGCTCGGCGCCGTCGGCGCGCCCGCGCAGGCCATGGATCACGGCCTGTGGATAAAGCGCCTGGAGGCGGTGTGCAGTGGCCAGCGCTCTGGCGCCGAGGATGACGATGTTCATGCTGCAAATCCTGTAGCCCGGATGCAATCCGGGGAATGGGTGTCCCGGATTGCATCCGGGCTACGTTCAAGCAAATTGCGGTAGGGCGCAGGATGGATGACGCTTCACCCATCCACCGCCGCGATGGTGGATGAAAAAAGCGTCATCCACTCTACGGTTTCACCCCCGCCATTTCTGGCCAGGCACCAGGATCATCGAGAAATACGGCGAATCCATCGGCTCCACCTCGTCCAGCGCGACGATCTTCTGGCTGGCCATGGTTGCGCGCTCGACATAGTGGGCGCGGTGGTCCAGGCCGAGCTTGCGCAGCACCCGGCGCACCTTGTCGAAGTTGCGCCCGAGCTTCATCACCACGGCGGCTTCGGCGTCGCGCAGGCGCTGTTCCAGCTCGTCCTCCGGGAGCACGCCGGACAGCACGCTCAAGCTCTGGTTGCGATACACCAGCGGCGTGCCGAGTACCGAGGCGCAGCCGAGCATGGAGCACACGCCGGGCACCACCTCCACCTCATACCGGCCGGCCAGGCGGTCGTGCAGGTACATGTAGGAACCGTAGAAGAACGGGTCGCCCTCGCAGATCACCGCCACGTCCTGGCCGGCGTCCAGCAGGCGGGCGATCTGCTCGGCGCAGGTGTCGTAGAAATCGGCGATCACATCCTCGTAGGACAGCGGCGGGGCCAGCTTCTCGGTGGTCACCGGGTAGACCAGCGGCAGGCGCTGCTGGGCGGCGTCCAGATGCGCTTCGATGATGCCGAAAGCATTCCCGCCATGGCCGGCGTTGTGCTTGGCCTTGGCCACGAAGTAGGCCACCACGGGTGCGCTTTTCAGCAGGCGCAGGGCCTTGAGGGTAAGCAGCTCGGGGTCGCCGGGACCGACACCGAGGCCGAGCAGACGACCGGCCATCACTCCACCTCCGAGGCGAGGGCGTTGACCGCTGCTACCGCCATGGCGCTGCCGCCACGACGACCACGGACGATCACGTAAGGCACGCCACGGCTGTCTTCGGCCAGGGCATCCTTGGATTCCGCGGCGCCGATGAAGCCCACCGGCATGCCGATGATCAGCGCCGGTTTCGGCGCGCCGGCGTCGAGCATTTCCAGCAGGTAGAACAGCGCGGTGGGCGCGTTTCCGATCACCACCACGCTGCCGCCCAGGTGTTCGCGCCAGTGCTCCAGGGCCACCGCCGAGCGGGTATTGCCGACTTCGCGGGCCAGCTCCGGCACGCCGGCATCGTGCAGGGTGCAGATCACCGGGTTGTTGGCCGGCAGGCGTGGGCGGGTAATGCCTTCCGCGACCATGCGTGCATCGCAGAGAATCGGCGCGCCAGCCAGCAGGGCCGCACGGCCGGCAGCGCCAGCACCGGGGGAGAAGCGCAGGTCTTGCACCACATCGACCATGCCGCAGGCGTGGATCACGCGCACGGCCAGTTTTTCCAGGTCGGCGGGAATGCCATCGAGGTTGGCTTCGGCGCGGATGGTGGCGAAGGAGCGGCGGTAGATTTCCTGGCCGTCGCGGATGTAATCAAGCATCGGGTGTTCCTGCGGAGTGTTGGCGGGCGAACCAGGCGCCAGCCTCGTCGATGGTCATGGCGGGCACCAGCAGACGGCCGAAACCGGGCGCCTCGGGCGTGCGTTGATAGAGCTGGTAGTGGTCGGGCGTGCTGGCCAGCAGGGTGTAGGGCTGCACGCGGGCGCTGGCGCAACTGCGCGGGCAGGCGCTGAGGTGCACCTGTGGTCGCGCGCCGCTTTCGCGCAGCAGGTCGGCCAGGTGCAGGGCATGGTGCTTGCTGTCGGCCAGGCCGCGTGCGCAGGCGGCCGAGCCGGTACAGGCGACCAGACCAAGCAGCGGCTCGTCGACGTGGGTCAGCAGGCCCAGTTCGCCCAGTGCTGCCAGCAGTTCACGGCTGGCGGGTTCGGGCACATTGCCCAGCAGTACGCCTTGCCAGGGTGTCAGGCGCAGCTCGCCGTCGCCGTGGCGCTCGCTCAGCTCGGCCAGCGCCAGCAGTTGTTCGGCGTGCAGTCGACCGAGCCGAGCACCGGCCAACACCATGTGCAGGCCATTCTGCGCCTGTGGATAAATCCCTGCCGGCGTGTGTTTGATCGTTGCGGCAGGCTGCCACGCCGGTGGGGCCTGCAGGGTGAAATCCAGACGTGCCTGCAGGCGTTGCAGCAATTCGTCGGCAGGGATCTGCGTCAGCAACTGGCGCATGCGTGATTGCTCGGGAGTCGCCAGTTCGAGAAACAGCAACAGGAGTTCGCGCACCAGCGTGACCGCCTGGGTCGCCTCGATTCGCGCCAATGGCGTGTCGAGGGGGCAGCCGGCCAGGCCCAGCAACAGGTGCCGTTCATTCTCGGCGGCCAGCCACAGGTCGTGGGGGTGTGCGCGCATGGCCAGGGCTTCGCCGCCGTCCAGTTGCAGCGCGAACTTGGGCGACAGGGCATGCAGCGCTGGAGTGTCCTGCAGCAGGTCGAGCAACTGGTTGGCCAGCGGGCGCACGTCCACTCGCGCCTGCGGATCGAAGCCGGCAGCAGGGCTGAGCAGCAGGTTGCGCACATCGTCAGCGGCGGCCACGCGCGGGCCGAGTCCGGCGCTCAGCAGTGCATCGATCAGTGCACCTTCCCGGCCGGGGAGCACGCCACGAATCTGCAGGTTGCTGCGGTTGGTCAGCTCCAGCACGCCGCTGGCATGTAGCCGCGCAGCTTCGGCAATCGCCCGCGCCTGGGCACTGTTCAGCACGCCGCCGGGCAGCTTGATGCGGCAGATGCCGCCATCGAGCGCAGGTACGATGCGCAGCAGACCGGGGCAGGCAGAGGCCCGGGGCAGGATTGATTCGACAGTGATGGAGCGGTCGCGCACAGGGTTCACCAGCAACAAAGACGCGGCGACCTAACCAGCGAAATCCCATAGGAGACTTCATGGCATCGGTACACCCCGCCCGATGTTGGCACTCGCGACCAGCGTTCGTCGGCAGGTCTCCTGGCTGACAGGTCTTCGTCCGCCGCGCCTTCCCAGTTACCCAGTGGCTGATTGCATTGGACTCGCTGTTTACAGTTGCGGGGGCAGCTCGGTGGCGATCAGTGATCGCTCCGGATTCCCTCTTCGAGCCTGTCTACGATCTGCGGCGCGTCGGCCCTGCTGCGTTAAAAGCAGACTCGGAATGCTCATGTGCTACAGCACACTGCGCTTCCTCGCCTGCTTTTATTCGCTGGCGCTCACCCTCCGGGCCAGCCTTTGGCTGTTACTCCCGTTGGTCGTTGCGCCTTGCATGGCTCTAGCTCGCGAGATCGTAAACAGACTCTTAGGCCCACTTATAAAGGGCACCGACGAAGGCGCTATTATGCCCGCTTTGCCCGGAGCGCGGACAGGCGGTCCGTCGGGCCTGTGCGAGGACATTGGATGAAACCCTGGTTGACCCTGGTCGGTATCGGCGAAGACGGCTATCCCGGCCTGGGCAAGGCCGCGCGCCGCGCGCTGCTGGCAGCCACGCGCATCGTCGGCGCGCCGCGCCAACTGGCGTTGCTGCCGCCGTGCATCAGCGGCGAGCGGGAAACCTGGCCCAGCCCCTTCGACCTTGAGCCGCTGCTGGCGCGGCGTGGCGAGGCGGTGTGCGTGCTGGCCAGTGGTGACCCGATGTTCTACGGCGTCGGCGCCAGTCTGGCGCGCCAGGTGCCTGCCGACGAGTTGCGGGTATTGCCCGCGCCATCCTCGGTGTCGCTGGCGGCGGCGCGCCTGGGCTGGCCATTGCAGGCGGTGGAGGTGCTGTCACTGGTCGGCCGTCCGCTGGCCACGCTCAATGCCCGGTTGTATCCCGGCACGCGCCTACTGGTATTGAGCGCCGATGGCGACACGCCCGCGCAGGTTGCCGAAGCCCTGCGTGCGCGCGGTTTCGGCGCCAGCCGCTTGACCCTGCTGGAGCACCTTGGCGGGTCTGACGAGCGCCGCCTCGATGGCCTGGCCGCGAGCTGGAACCTGCCGCGTGGCGCCGATCTCAACCTGCTGGCCGTGGACTGCCTGGCTGACGCCGAAGCGCAACTGCTGCCGCCGACCTGCGGTCTGCCGGACGAGGCCTATCGCCACGACGGGCAACTGACCAAGCGCGACGTGCGCGCAGTGACCCTGGCGCGCCTGGCGCCGCTGCCCGGCGAGCTGCTGTGGGACGTTGGCGCCGGTTGCGGCTCCATCGGCATCGAATGGATGCGCGCGCACCCAGCCTGCCGCGCCATCGCCATCGAGGCCAACGAAGGGCGTCAGGCGCATATCCGCCACAACCGCGACGTTTTCGGCGTACCCGGGCTGCAACTGGTCGCCGGGCATGCGCCCGAGGTGCTGGCCGGACTGCCGACGCCGGATGCCATCTTCATCGGTGGCGGCGTCACTGTGCCCGGCCTGCTGGAGCAGTGCTGGGCTGCGCTCAAGCCGGGCGGGCGCCTGCTGGCCAATGCCGTGACCCTTCAGAGCGAGATGGCGCTGGTGGCCTTCCGCGAACAGCAGGGCGGCGAGCTGCTGCGGCTCACTGTGGCCCAGGCACAGCCGTTGGGCGGCTTCGATACCTGGCGCGCGGCACTGCCGATCACTCTGCTGGCGGTGCGCAAGCCATGATTACGCGCATCCTGCTGCTCGGCGGCACCACCGAGGCGCTGCGCCTGGCGCGTCGTCTGGGGCCTGAGACGGTCTACAGCCTGGCCGGTCTGGGGCGAGTGCCGGATGACCTGCCGTGCCGCGTGCGCGTCGGGGGCTTTGGCGGCGCCGAGCGGCTGGCTGCCTTTATCGCGGCTGAAGGCATCGAGCTGCTTCTGGATCTGACCCATCCCTATGCGGCGCAGATCAGCCATAACGCGGCGCGTGCTGCGCAGATCACCGGTGTGCCCTGCTGGGCGCTGCGTCGTCCTGGCTGGCAACCTGGCGCCGGGGATGACTGGCGCGAGGTGGACGACTGGGAAGAACTGACCCGTGCGCTGGCGCCTTTCGAGCGGCCATTCTTCACCTCCGGGCGCGAGCCGCTGGCGCACCTGCACGAAATTCCCGAGCACCAGCACTGGACGATGCGCTGCCTGCAGGCCGAGCCGGCGCCCCCGCGCGCCGAGATCATCGGTGCGCGTGGGCCATTTACGCTGGACGAGGAGCGCGCGCTGTTCGCCCGTATCCGCTGCGACGTGCTGGTGAGCAAGAACAGCGGCAGCGCGTCCACCGAGCCGAAGTTGCAGGTGGCGCGTGAGTTGGGTCTGCCGGTGTTGTTGTTGCGCCGGCCTGAGTTGCCGGTGGTGACGCGTGAGTTCGCCGAGCCGAACGCCCTGTGGGAGGCGCTCGAGCGGTAACTGGACGGCTGCCGCTGATCGTTCCCACGCTCTGCGTGGGAATTCAGTTCTGGACGCTCTGCGTCCATCACGTTGGCACAGCAACCAACCTCGCCAGGCACGACGCGGAGCGTCACACGCGCAGATGCCCACGCAGCGCGTGGGTGCCATCGGTAAACCCGCCAACGACGGCCTACGCGCTGCGCGCAATTGCGTAGGGTGGACGTCGCTTTTCACGTCCACCGCAACGGTGGATCGATAAAGCGCGATCCACCCTACACGCGCTGCTAGACTGCCGGCCCGTTCTGGAGACCGTCATGAGCCAAACCCCCTACGCCCGCATTCTGTTCATCGCCCCCGGCCTGGGTCGTGGTGCATCGTCCGAGCGTCTGCAGCAGCGCATCACCGCGCTGCTGGGCGAGGCGCATCTGCATGACAGCGAGCAGGACGGTTTCTGGCAGGCCATCGATGAGGCGCCGCGACCGCTGCTGGTGGTCGATCTGGAGCCGCGCGCCGATGCCGCGCACCGCGACTGGCTGCGCGAGCGCATCGCCGAACGCGGTGACGCAGCCGAGGTGTTCGTGGTCTGCACGGCGCTGGAGGACACCTGGCTCGATGGCCTGGGCGCGCTACTGGAACAGCGCGAAGCGCATATCCCCTGCAGCGATGTGCCGCCTGTGCCGGCGCATCACGCCTGGTCGCAGATTCCGCCGCATGCGCAGCGCCTGTTGCTGTGCAACGGTCCGCGCTGCACGCGCAAGGGCGCGTTGGGCCTGTGGAAAACCCTGCGCCAGCGGCTCAAGGCTGCCGGCAAGCTGGAGTGCGAGGGCGGCGTGCATATCACCCGCAGCCAGTGCCAGTTCCCCTGCGATCTGGGCCCGACCGCGAGCCTTTATCCACAGGGCGAGTGGTATGGCATCAAGGACGAGGCGGCGGTGATTCGTCTGGTGGATGAGCGCCTGGTGGCGGGTAGGGCGTTGCCAGAGTTGCGTATCGATGAGCAGGGCGGCCATTAGTTACACCTGCGGATAGTCCAGGTGAGGTGTCGTCACGGTGGACAAGCTGCGCGTTGTCCACCCTACGCTTAAGTCTGCCCCAAAGTGCCTCCCACAATTGCCCCAGCGCCTTGACTTGAGCGGGTGCGGGTGGTCATATCCGCCCCGCTTCAGGTGTCTCACGCCGCCGCGCGTGAGGTGAAACGGGAAGTCGGTTGAAGTCCGACGCTGCCCCCGCAACGGTAAGCGAGCGACCGCATCGAAACGCCACTGTGCGCCACGCGCATGGGAAGGCGATGCGTTCATGACCCTCGCAAGCCCGGAGACCGGCCTGGAGTCGTTTGTGTCTGGCAACCCGCGGTGGGCGGGCGTTGACTCCAGTAGGGCGCCCTCGTGCCCCTGTCTGCTGTTGCGCATTTCCATCGGATTGCCGTGCCTTTTCTCTTTGCGATGGAAGCAATATGGCGCGCCATTTCCGCTACAAGAACCTCTTTTCTTCCTGCCTGAAAGAAGGGCCTGAGGCCGTCTCCGGTTACCTGCAAAACAAGATAATGTTATGTTATAACAATAACATTATCGCTTCAGGCCAGGGTCATCAGCGGTCGTCACTGGCCGTTGCAAGGCCCGATTCCAACGCCTCGAAGCGACTCGACGAGCCTCTTCAACGCCCTGGAACTCTTCACGTGCAGCCCCTCTTGTGTTTCTGTTCTCTGCCATTGCTGCTGTTGGCTGGCGGTACCGTCATGGCCGACGAATCCGCTGTCGATCTCCCCGCTGTAACCGTCCAGGCGCAAGCCGCGGAGGAGGGCGAGACCACGCTGCACACGCCGACCACGTCCGGCTCACGCCTCGACCTGTCGGCGATGGAAACGCCGGCCAGCACCACCAGCCTGAGCGGTGCAGACGTGCGCGAGCGCAACAACCGTAGCGTGCAGGATGCCGTGACCCGCACGCCGGGCATCAGCAGCATCGGCACGCCGGGTAATGGCGGTACGGCGCTGTCGGCACGCGGTTTCAGCGGCCATTCCTCGACCATGCAACTGTACGACGGCACTCGCCAGTACATCGGCGCCGGCACCGTAACCTTCCCGGTGGACACCTGGTCGGTGCAGCGCATCGACGTGCTGCGTGGCCCGGCGTCGGTGCTCTATGGCGAAGGCGCCACGGGCGCGGTGATCAACGTGGTGCCGAAGAAGCCCTTCGCGGGTGAGATTCGCAACCAGCTGCGCCTCGGCTACGGCAGCGACGACCGCCGTCAGGCCGCGCTGGACAGCGGTGGCTCGCTGAGCGATTCGTTGAGCTACCGCTTCAACGTCAACCAACAGGCCAGCAATGGCTGGGTCGACCGCGGGGATTCGGACAGCATTGCACTCAGTGCCGCCCTGCGCTGGGCCGCCAGTGATGACCTGAGCTTCACCCTGTCTCACGATCACGGTGACCAGCGTCCCGAGCGCTACTTCGGCACCCCGCTGGTCGATGGTCACTACCGCGAAAGCATCCGCGAGCGTAACTACAACGTCGCCAACGCCGACATTCGCTATAACGACCAGATCACCCGCCTGACCACCGACTGGCACATCAACGATGTGCTGAGTGCCAGCAACCAGCTCTACTACATCAAGACCCAGCGTTACTGGCGCAACGCCGAAGCCTACCGCTGGCAGCCGGGCGATACGGTCGAGCGCAGCGAGTTCTACGAGATCAAGCACACCCAGGAGCAGGTTGGCGACCGCCAGACCTTTACCCTCGACCACGCCCTGTTCGGCCTCGACAGCCGCACGGTGGTCGGTGTGGATTACAACCGCATCCACTTCGCCCGCCAGCACGACTTTGCCAGCAGTTTCAGCGACAGCGTGCCACTGGCCGGCTCCGGTGGCGGTCATTACCAGAGCAGTGATCCGCGCGGTTACGGGTCGCGTGAGCGCAACCTGGCGCGGCAGTTCTCGCTGTTCGCCGAGAACCGTACCCAGCTCAGCGAGCGCCTGTCGCTGGTCACCGGTGTGCGCCGTGACCAGGTGCATATCCAGCGCGACAACCTGATCGATGGCAGCAGCGTTGACCGCAGCCTGAGTGGCGGCAACTGGCGCGCCGGCCTGGTCTTCGCGCTGACGCCCGATCTGTCACTGTACGGCCAGTACGCCACCAGCACCGAAGGGGTGAACAACCTGCTGACCCTCAGCCCGAGCCAGCAGCAGTTCGACCTGAGCAAAGCCAGGCAGAGCGAAATCGGCCTCAAGCAGATGTTCTGGAATGGCCAGGGCGAGTGGACGCTGGCCGCCTACCACATCGTCAAGAAGAAGCTGCTCAGCCGCGAAACCCCGACCTCGCCCACCGAGCAGATTGGCCAGCAGTCTTCCGATGGTCTGGAAGCCACGCTGGAACTGGCGCTGGGTCAGGGCTGGCAGGTGTCGGCCAACGCCGCGTTGGTGCGTGCCGAGTACGACGACTTCGTCGAAGGCGGTGGTGACCGCAGCGGCAATCGCCCGACCAACGTGCCCAGACGCACCGCCAACCTGTGGCTGAACAAGGACCTTGGTAGCGGGGTCGACGCTGGCATCGGCGCGCGTTATGTCGATGCGCGTTATGCCGACACGGCCAATACCGCCACGGTGCCCGGCTATACCGTGGTCGACGCCAACATCGCCTGGCAGGCGTTGCCGGACGTGCGCCTGGGCCTGGAGCTGAACAACCTGTTCGACCGCCAGTACGCCACCAGCGCCAACAGCGACGGCGAGCAGTGGTACCTGGGGGCGCCGCGCTCGTTCTTCGTCACTGCGGATTACAGCTTCTGATGGGGCGCCTGCACATCCGCGAGCTGGCCTGGTCGCCTGATGGGCAGCGTCCGCTGCTCGACGGCATCGACCTGGACGTTGGCGACGGCGAGTTGCTGGGGCTGATCGGCCCCAACGGCAGTGGCAAGACCAGCCTGCTGCGTTGCGCCTACCGCTTCCAGCGGCCCAGCGTCGGCTGCGTCGAGCTGGACGGCGAGGCGCTGTGGCAGCGCTCGCCGCGCTGGAGCGCGCAGCGGGTGGCGGTGGTGCTGCAGGAGTTTCCGCAGGACTTCGGCCTGCGCGTGCATGAGGTGGCGGCCATGGGCCGCACGCCGCACAAGGGCCTGTTCGATGGCGACGATGCCGACGACCAGCGCCTGGTCAGCGAGGCACTGGCGCAGGTCGGCCTCGCTGCGCTGGCGCGGCAGCCTTTTGCCCAGCTGTCCGGCGGTGAGAAGCAGCGCGCGCTGCTGGCCCGCGCCTTGGTGCAACAGCCGCAATTATTGATTCTCGATGAGCCGACCAACCACCTCGACCCGCGTTACCAACTCGAACTGCTCGGCCAGATCAAGGCGCTGGGCCTGGCGACGCTGGCCAGCTTCCACGACCTCAACCTGGCGGCGGCCTTCTGCGACCGTCTCTGCGTGCTGGATCAGGGCCGTCTGGTGGCCATCGGTACGCCCGCCGACGTGCTCAGCGCCGAGCTGTTGCAGCAGGTGTTCGGCGTGCAGGCGCTGGTCGATACCCATCCACTGGCGGGTCATCCGCGTATTACCTGGATCGTTTGATGAATGTTCGCGCGCTAGCTTTACCCCCTCTCCCGCTTGTGGGAGAGGGCCGGGGAGAGGGGGCTGGCCTTCTTGCCCTCTCCCCCAGCCCCTCTTCACCAGGCGCGCCCCCAATACATGGGGGAGGGGAGCCTATCCGCCGTCGTCTGATGGGCCTGTTCACCTTCGGCTTGGCACTGCTGCTGGCCAGCCCCGCCTGGGCCGTCACCGTCACCAGCTGCGACCGCCAACTGACCATCGAGCAGCCGCCCCAGCGTGCGGTCAGCCACGACATCACCCTGACCGCCATGCTCCTGGCTCTGGGCCTGAAGGAGCGCATGGTCGGCTACAGCGGTGTCAGTGGCTGGAAGACGCCGACGCCGGAGCTGCAGGCCGATCTGGATGATCTGCCCGAGCTGGCCGCGCGTTATCCCTCGCTGGAGAACCTGCTGGGCGCGGGCGCCGATTTCGTCTTCGCCGGGTGGAACTACGGCATGCGCATCGGCGGCGAGGTCACCCCGGCCAGTCTGGAGCGCTTCGGCATTCCGGTGTACGAGCTGAGCGAGTCCTGTGCGCATGTCATGCCGGGTCGCGTCGCCAGTCTTGATGATCTGTACAACGACCTGCGCAACCTGGGCCGCATCTTCGCCGTCGAGGATCGTGCCGAAGCACTGGTGCAAGGGATGCAGGCGCGCGTGGCCGCCGTCAGCAATCAGCTCGGTGAGCAGCCGACGCGTCCGCGCGTATTCGTTTACGACAGCGGCGAAGACGTGCCCTTCAGCGCCGGACGTCTGGGCATGCCGCAGCCGCTGATCGAGGCGGCGGGTGGGCGCAATGTGATGGATCGGGTGGCGGCCAACTGGATGAAGGTCGGCTGGGAGTCGGTGGTCGAGCAGGACCCGGAACTGATCCTGATCGTCGATTATGGTGAGCGCACGGCGGCGCAGAAGCGCGATTTTCTCATGCAGCATCCGGCGCTGCAGGGCGTGACGGCGATCCGCGAGCAGCGTTTCGTGGTGCTGTCGTACCTGGCCGTCACTCCAAGCCTGGACAATGCGATGGCCATCGAGACGCTGGCGGCGGCGCTGCACCCTGAGATTTTTTCCCGGTGAGTCGATTTCGTCTGTTGCTGCTCGGCTTGACCGCGCTGCTGGCGCTGTCCTGCGCCGTCTCGCTGGCTTTCGGTGCGGCGCAGGTACCGCTCGAGCGCGTGCTGGCGATCCTGGGACAGCACCTGTTCGGTAGCGCGCCCGATGCGGCGGTGAGCGTCGGCCAGGACAGCATCGTCTGGCAGCTGCGCGCGCCGCGGGTGCTGCTTGGCGCGCTGGTGGGCGCCGGGCTGGCGCTGGTCGGTACGGCGCTGCAAGCGGTGACGCGCAACCCGCTGGCCGATCCGCATCTGCTCGGTGTCAGTTCCGGCGCAGCCTTCGGCGCGGTGCTCGTGGTGCTCTACCTGGGCGAATTCGCCGGCCTGCTCAGCCTGCCTCTGGCGGCCTTCGCCGGTGCGCTGGCGAGCATGCTGCTGGTGCTGGCCATCGCCAGTCGTGGCGGTCGGCTGGAGAGTGATCGGCTGCTGCTCGCCGGAGTGGCGGTGTCGTTCGTGATGATGGCGGCGAGCAACCTGCTGCTGTACCTGGGCAACCCGCACGCGGCCAGCTCGGTGCTGTTCTGGATGCTTGGCGGGTTGGGGCTGGCGCGCTGGGAGCTGCTCTGGCTGCCGGCCGTGTGCCTGCTGCTGGCGTTGGTCGTGCTGCTGGGCCTGGGCCGCGCGCTGAACGCGCTGATGGCCGGCGAGCAGAGCGCCGTGAGCCTGGGCCTGGAGCCACGCCGGGTGCGCCTGCTGGTGTTCGTGGTGGCCTCGCTGCTCACCGGGGTGTTGGTGTCGCTGTCCGGTGCCATCGGCTTCGTCGGCCTGATGCTGCCGCACGTGGCGCGCTTTCTGGTCGGCGCCGAGCATCGTCGCGTGTTGCCGGTGGCGGCGCTGCTGGGGGCGCTGTTGCTGGTCTGGGTCGATGTCGCCGCACGCACCTGGCTGGCGCCGCAGGACCTGCCCATCGGCATCGTCACCGCCGCCATCGGTGGGGTGTTCTTCGTTCTGTTGCTGCGTCGGCGCTGAGTCGCGAAAGTTTTTTCAGCGCTGCTGTAACGCCAGTTCGCCCCGTCGCTCTAGTTCAGTGCCGGCACGCAAAACACCTTAGCCCGGCTAACCCAGATCACCCGAGGATACGCACATGACCATGAAATCCACCGCTGCTACTGGTGCCGCCATCGCCTTCGCTGCTGCTGCCATGTTTGCAGGCATGTCCGGCACTGTCGTCGCTGCTGAAGAAGCCAAGGTGCATTGCTACGGCGTCACGTCCTGCAAAGGCCAGAACGACTGCAAGACCGCTGAGAACAGCTGCAAAGGCCAGGGCGCTTGCAAGGGGCACGGCTTCAAGGCGATGACCAAGGCCGAGTGCGATGCAGCAGGCGGTACTGTCGGCGAGTAAATGAGCAGGGGCGGCCGCGCTGCGGTTGCCCCGCATCACCGAGCGAGGAGCCAGCGATGAATGCTCAACGCGGCAATCTGGGTTTCGGCCTGGGCCTGCGCAGCACCTACTACCAAGCCATTCTCGAGCAGCAGCCGGCCATCGACTGGTTCGAGATCGTCTCGGAAAACTATCTGGTAGCGGGCGGTAAGGCCCTCTACTTTCTCGATGCCATCGGCGAGCGGTACCCGCTGGTCATGCATGGCGTGTCGCTGTCGATTGGTGGCCCGCACGAGCTGGACCGCGACTACCTGCGTCAGCTCAAGCAACTGGCTGCGCGCGTGCAGCCGGCGTGGATCTCCGATCATCTGTGCTGGAGCCAGGGCAATGCCCACCAACTGCATGACCTGCTGCCACTGCCCTACACCGAGGAGAGCCTGCAGCATGTGGCCGCGCGGGTGCGCCAGGTGCAGGACGTGATCGAGCGGCCGCTGGTGCTGGAAAACGTCTCCAGCTACCTGCGCTGCGCCGATGATCAATTCAGCGAATGGCAATTTCTCGCCGCGCTCAGCGAGTTGAGTGGCTGTGAGCTGTTGCTGGACGTCAACAATGTCTACGTCAGCGCGCGCAATCATGGTTTCGACGCCTGGACTTTTATCAGCAGCCTGCCCAGGTCGCGCATCCGTCAGTTGCACCTGGCCGGCCACAGTGATTACGGCAGCTACCTGATCGACACCCATGATCAGCCGGTCAGCGACCCGGTCTGGCAGCTTTATCAGCGCACGCTGCAGCACCTCGGCCCGGTGTCCACGCTGCTGGAGCGCGACGATCATTTTCCCGATCTGGACGTACTGCTCGACGAGCTGAATACCGCGCGCCGGTTCGCCGCTCAAGCATTGCAAGGCACGCCGCAATGCGCCTGAGTGACTGGCAGGCGCAGGTTCAGGCCTATTTGCTCAGCCCCGATGCCCAGCCCAACCCGGCCTTGCAGGCCAGCCTGTTGGGCAGCGCGGCGCTGAGTGCCGAACAGGGTCTGGCGATTTATCACAACGCTTACCGTGCGCGCCTGCTGGAAGCCTTGCGTGGTGATTTTCCGGCGGTGCATGGCTGGCTTGGTGACGACGAATTCGACACCCTGGCCCTGTCTTACCTCGATGCGCACCCCTCGCAACACTTCAGCCTGCGCTGGCTCGGCGCACAGCTGGCGGCGTTCATCGATGGCTACCTGATACCCGCGCAAGCCGCGCCGCTCAGCGAACTGGCGCAGCTGGAATGGGCCTTTACCCTGGCCTTCGATGCGCCCGAGGGCCAGCCCCTGAGCCTGACGCAGGTGGCAGAGCTGCCTGCCGAGGCGTGGCCGACCTTGCAAGTCCGCCTGTTGCCGAGCGTTCAGTGGCTCGAGTGCCGGTATAACAGCCTGGCGATCTGGCGTGCGTGCAAGGGGCAGGGCGACTTCCCCGGTAGCCAGCCACTGGCCGAGGCGCAGACCTGTGTGATCTGGCGCGACCAACTGATTACCCGCTATCGCAGTCTGGCCGCCGATGAAGCGGCAGCGTTGCAGGGTATGGCCGTGCAGGGTTGGTGCTTTGCCGAGTTGTGCGGCGAGCTGGCGCACCTGGGCGAACAGGCACCGGTTCAAGCGGTGAGCTGGTTGCGCCAGTGGCTGGCTGACGGCCTGCTGCAGCGGGTCGATAGCGCTCAGTCGCTGCCGGCTTAGGCATTGCTGCGCAATCCGCCAGCGAACTCAGACGTACTCTGCGCCAGTCACTTCGATCTCACGTGCCGCTAGTCGCCAGGATCGAACGGCTGGAAGGGTGCAAAGGTCATCTAAGCTAGTCTCTGTAAGACGCACTCCTGGCCAGGAGAGATGACCATGCTCGCGCAATTGCCCACCGCACTTCGTGATCTACGACTGCCGCTGCGCCTGAAACTGTGGGACGGCAAGCAGATCGACCTTGGGCCCAAGCCCAGAGTGACGCTGGTCGTGAAGGATCCCACGCTGGTCACGCAACTGGCTCACCCCAGCCTGGATGCACTGGGCGCGGCCTACGTCGAAGGACGGGTGGATCTGGAAGGCCCCATTGAAGAAGCCATCGAAGTTGGCGATGCGCTGAGCACGGCACTGCTCGGTGATGAATCCGCACCCGCGCAGCATTACCTCGCCCACGACAAGCGTAGCGACGCCGAGGCCGTCAGCTATCACTACGACCTGTCCAACGAGTTCTACCGGCTGTGGCTGGACCGCGACATGGTCTACTCCTGCGCCTACTTCGAAACCGGCCAGGAAGACCTGAACCAGGCCCAGCAGGCCAAGCTGCGCCACCTGTGTCGCAAGCTGCGCCTGCAACCGGGCGACAGGCTGCTCGACGTCGGCTGTGGCTGGGGTGGCCTGGCGCGTTTCGCCGCGCGCGAGTTCGGTGTCGAGGTCTATGGCATCACGCTCAGTCACGCCCAGCTGGAGTTGGCGCGCCAGCGCGTGGTCGAGGAGGGCTTGGAAGGGCGCGTGACCCTGGAGCTGCTGGATTACCGCGATCTGCCGCAAGATGGCCGCTTCGACAAAGTGGTCAGCGTCGGCATGTTCGAGCACGTTGGCCACGCCAATCTACCGCTGTACTGCCAGCGCCTGTTCGGCGCGGTCAGGGCCGGTGGTCTGGTGATGAATCATGGCATCACCTCGCGTTTCACCGACGGCCGCCCGGTGGGTCGTGGCGCCGGCGAATTCATCGACCGCTACGTGTTTCCGCAGGGCGAGCTGCCGCATCTGGTGACCATCAGCAAGGCGATCAGCGAGGTCGGGCTGGAGATCGTCGACGTCGAGAGCCTGCGCCTGCACTATGCGCGCACCTTGCAGCTGTGGAGCCAGGGCCTGGAGCGGCAACTGCAGAAGGCGGCGCAGTGGGTACCGGAAAAATCCCTGCGCATCTGGCGCCTGTACCTGGCCGGCTGCGCTTATGGCTTCCAGCATGGCTGGATGAACCTGCATCAGATCCTGGCGGTGAAGCCGCGCGATGATGGTGGTCATGATCTGCCATGGACACGTGCTGACCTCTACGCCTGATGGGGTAACATGCGGCTCGTCCTGATTCCGCGAGCCGCCCATGCCCTTGCCGCAGCGTCCCCGTTATCGCTCCCGCGTTCTGCTCACCGTCCTGGCGATTCTTGCCGGCCTGCTGGTGAGCCTGTGGCTGGGTGGACGCTATGCCGAGCACCGCGCCTGGGACGAGCGCAGCGTCGAGGCGCGCGGGCAACTGCAGCTCTATGCCCAGTCGATCCGAACCCTGGTCGAGCGCTTCAGCTCGGTACCCGAGGTGCTGGCGCTGGACAGCGACATTCGTAGCCTGCTGCGCGCACCGCATGACCGTCAGCTGCGCCTGGCGCTGAACCAGCGCCTGGAGCGGCTCAACGCGGCCGCCGGCTCCACCGTGCTGTACCTGCTCGATGCCCAGGGTGAAACCCTGGTGGCCAGCAACTGGCGCGACTGGAGCAGCTTCGTCGGCAATAACTACGCCTTTCGCCCTTATTTTCAGAACGCTTTGCGTGATGGCGGCGCGCGCTACTTCGCGGTAGGTGTGACCACGGGGATTCCCGGCTACTTCCTTTCTCATGTGGTGCGCGACGACAAGGGCGAACTGCTCGGCGTGCTGGTGGTCAAGCTGGAGTTGGAAGACCTGCAGCGAGAATGGGTCGGCCAGCCCGGGGTGCTGATGGTCGCCGACAGCTATCAGGTGGTAATCCTCAGCAACAAGCCGATCTGGCGTTTCCGCGCTCTGCAGCCGCTCAACGAGCAGGCGCGTGCTGAACTGGTGGAGGTGCGCCGCTATGCCGAGCAGGCGTTGCAGCCGCTGGCGCATCAGGTGCATCGGCATATTGACGCCGATGCGGACTGGGCGCGTGTGGATGGCCCTGACGGCAACCGCGATTATCTCTGGCAGCGCCTGCACATGCCCGAGGAGGGCTGGACCCTGCATCTGCTCAGCGAGCCGGTCGGCCTGGCAGACAGTGTGCGCAGCTATCGGCTGGCCGCTGCCGGCGTGTGGATGACCTTAGCCTTCCTGTTTCTGTTCCTCGCCCAGCGGCGCAAGAACCAGCGCTTGCAGGCTGGTATCCGCGAACGTCTGGAGCGCGAGGTGGCGCTGCGCACCGCCGAGTTGCGCGAAGCCCAGGACGGCCTGGTGCATGCTGCCAAGATGGCCGCGCTGGGGCAGATGTCGGCGGCCCTGGCGCACGAGATCAATCAGCCGCTGACTGCCCTGCAGATGCAACTCGGCAGCTTGCGCCTGCTGGCGGGCAGTGGTCGGCCGGAAGCGGTGCGCGACGGTCTGCAGCGTATCGATGGTCTGCTGCAGCGCATGGCCGCGTTGACCGGCCACCTCAAGACCTTCGCCCGCAAGACCCCGGCCGGCCTCAGCGAGCGCCTGTGCCTGGGTGACGTGCTGGAGCAGGCCCTGCAACTGTTGGCGCCACGCATGCGTAGCGAGCAGGTCGAGCTGCGCACGCAGATCGACGAAGAGGCCGAGGTGTTGGGTGATGCGATCCGCATCGAGCAGGTGATTCTCAACCTGCTGCACAACGCCCTCGATGCCATGGCCGACAGCGAGCCGCGCATCCTCCTGGTGCGCATCGCCCGCGAAGACGACGGCTGCCTGCTCAGCGTCGAGGACAGTGGCGGTGGCATCGCCGAGGAAACCCTGGGTCGGGTATTCGAACCCTTCTTCACCACCAAGCCGGTGGGGCAGGGGTTGGGGCTCGGGTTGGCGGTGTCCTACGGTATCGTGCGCGATCTCGGCGGCATGCTGGAGGCGCACAATGGTGAGCTGGGCGCGGTGTTTACCCTGAGGCTGCCGGCCGCACCTTGATGCCGGTGGGAGGGGCTTTAGCCGCGACAGATTTTTGCTCGGTGCGCATGGCGCACCCTACGATCGGGCGCCGCCGTGTGCACCGGTCGCTCCCCCGGATTGTATTCGTCGGGCTACACTGCCCGCCGTTTTGAACAGGAGGTGCCATGAGCGCTCAGGTCATAGTGGTCGACGACGAAGCGGCGATTCGCGAGGCGGTGCAGCAGTGGCTGGAGCTGTCCGGTTTCGACGTGCGGACCTGCGCCAGCGCGGCCGAAGCGCTGGCGCTGGTCGACCGCGACTTCCCCGGTATCGTCGTCAGCGATGTGCGCATGCCCGGCAGCGATGGCCTGCAACTGCTGGACAAGCTGCTGCAGGTGGACACCGACCTGCCGGTAATCCTCGTCACCGGTCACGGTGATGTGCCCATGGCGGTGCAGGCGCTGCGTCAGGGTGCTTATGACTTCATCGAGAAACCCTTCACCCCCGAGCGTCTGCTCGACAGCGTGCGGCGCGCACTGGACAAGCGCCGGCTGGTCTGCGAGAACCGTCAGCTGCGTCGGCAGGTGGCCGACAAGGGCCGTATCGAGAGCCAACTGATCGGCATTTCGCGGTCGATGGAAAACCTGCGCCGGCAGATCCTCGAGTTGGCCGGTACCTCGGTCAATGTGCTGATCCGTGGCGAGACCGGGAGCGGCAAGGAGCGTGTGGCGCGCTGTCTGCACGACTTCAGTCCGCGTGCAAGCAAGGCCTTCGCGGCGCTGAACTGTGCGGCGATTCCCGAGACCATCTTCGAAAGCGAGCTGTTCGGCCACGAAAGCGGCGCCTTCACAGGCGCCCAGGCACGGCGCATCGGCCGTATCGAGCATGCCGATGGCGGTACCCTGTTTCTCGACGAGGTGGAGAGCCTGCCGCTGGCGCAACAGGTCAAGCTGCTGCGCGTGCTGCAGGAAAAGACCCTGGAGCGCCTCGGCTCGAACAAGAGCATCCAGGTCGATCTGCGGGTAATCAGTGCGTCCAAGCCGGACCTGCTCGACGAGGTCAAGGCCGGGCGTTTTCGCGAGGACCTGGTGTATCGCCTGAACGTCGCCACACTGCATATTCCGCCGCTGCGTGAGCGCCGCGAGGACATTCCCCTGCTGTTCGAACATTTCGCCCACGAGGCGGCGCTGCGTCATGGGCGCGAAGCGCCGCCACTGGCCCCGAGCGAGCTGGCCCGGTTGCTCGGTCATGATTGGCCGGGCAACGTGCGTGAGCTGATCAACGCTGCCGAGCGGCATGCCCTGGGGCTTTCCAGTCCGCCGCCGGCCGAGCGTTTCGCCGGCCAGGCGCTGGCGCAGCAGATGGAGGCCTTCGAAGCGCAATGTCTGCACAACGCCCTGCTGCAATGCCAGGGCAACATCGCTGCCGTAATGGAAATGCTGCAACTGCCGCGCCGCACCCTCAACGAGAAGATGCAGCGTCATGGCCTGGCACGCGGTGATTACCTGCCGGGCGGCGAGGAATAGTCAGGCGCGGCGCATGTAGGGTGCTCGGTGCGCACCTTGTGCCACGCTCTCGAGCCAGCCGGTGCGCACGGCGCACCCTACGGTCTGGCGGGCAGCCGTAACCCGGATGCGATCCGGGAGGTAGCGATCACCTCATTCTCGGATTGCGTCCGGTTACCCGGTGAGCGGATTGTTGCCTATGCTTGCTCGGATGTAAGCGGTTTCCCGCTCAGTGACCCATGGGTCTATCGATAAAACCCCTCTATCTCGGGCTTTTCAGCCCCTGGCACGGCATCTGCTATGACAGTTGTAGCCGCGCAGCATCTTGCCGACGTGGCGACCATAACAACGACAAGAGGTCAGCCCATGAACTGCCATGTCCCTCGCGCCATGCCGCATCCGCTGCCGTGCATGGGCCTCCGTGCTGCGCCTGCCGCGGCTCTTGTCCGAAGCTGCACCCTGCGCTGCTGATCGCGCAATGTCGACGCTGCCTGTGCGGCGTCGTCTAGAGTGAAACTCTGCATACAGCCAATAACAACGACGGAGATACTTCCATGCGACTGACCAAGAAACTCAGCCTGTTTGCCGCCGCCGCGGCCATCACTGCCAGCACCGCTGTGCTTGCCGCCCCGACCTTCATCAACGTGCTCACCGGTGGTACCAGCGGTGTGTACTACCCGATTGGCGTGGCCCTTTCGCAGCTCTACAGCAACGGCATCGAGGGCTCCAAGACCTCGGTCCAGGCGACCAAGGCGTCGGTGGAAAACCTCAACCTGCTGCAAGCCGGTCGTGGCGAGCTGGCTTTCGCTCTGGGCGACTCGGTAGCCGATGCCTGGAACGGCGTCGAAGACGCAGGCTTCAAGGCGCCGCTGAAGAAAATCCGCGCCATTGCCGGTACCTACCCGAACTACATCCAGATCGTTGCCAACGCCGAATCCGGCATCAAGACCCTGGAAGACCTCAAGGGCAAGCGCATCTCCGTCGGCGCGCCGAAGTCCGGTACCGAGCTCAACGCTCGCGCCATCTTCAAAGCGGCTGGCCTGACCTACGAGGACATGGGCAAGGTCGAATTCCTGCCGTACGCCGAGTCGGTCGAGCTGATCAAGAACCGCCAACTGGACGCCACCCTGCAGTCCTCGGGCCTGGGCATGGCCGCCATTCGTGACCTGGCTTCGACCATGAAGATCAGCTTCGTTGCCATCCCGACCGAAGTGACTACCAAGATCGACAACGCTGCCTACCAGGCTGCCACCATCCCGGCCGGTACCTACGATGGCCAGGACGCCGACGTACCTACCGTTGCCATCACCAACATCCTGGTCAGCCATGAAGGCGTTTCCGACGAAGTGGCCTACCAGATGACCAAACTGATGTTCGACAACCTCGATCGCCTGGGCACCGCTCACTCTGCGGCCAAGGACATCAAGCTGGAAACCGCTACCAAGAACTTGCCGATCCCGCTGCACCCGGGTGCCGAGCGCTTCTACAAGGAAGCCGGCGCGCTGTAATGCCGGTTCAGGCCGCGGCATGGGTCGCGGCCTGCCTGCTCTGCATCCACGCCGATGTTGCTTTTGAGCGCAAAGGTCGGAACGGACAGACCCCCAGAATCGCGAATAAAACCGGCGTTCATGGACGGTGGGTTTTGTTGGCGACTCTGTCCCCGTATCGAAGTAGTCATGAGGTTTGCACTCCATGAGTGAACAAAACAACGGCCTGGCTGCCAGCCCGTCCGACTGGCCGAAGGCGCTCTTTGCCGTCGCCCTGCTGTTTTCCATCTTCCAGATCATCACCGCAGCCTTTCACCCGGTGTCGACCCAGGTGCTGCGTGCGGTGCACGTCGGCTTCCTGCTGCTGCTGGTGTTCATCAGCTTCCCGGCGCTCGGCAAGGGTCGTCCGTGGCAGCCCATGGCCTGGCTGCTGGGCCTGGCCGGCATGGCCACGGCGATCTACCAGTGGTACTTCGAGGCGGATCTGATCCAGCGCTCGGGCGACCTGACCACCGGCGACATGGTCATCGGCCTGATCCTGATCGCACTGGTGTTCGAAGCGGCCCGCCGGGTCATGGGCATCGCCTTGCCGATCATCTGCGCGCTGTTCCTCGCCTACGGCATGCTCGGCCAGTATCTGCCGGGCGAGCTGATGCATCGCGGTTACGGCCTCGACCAGATCGTCAACCAGCTGTCGTTCGGCACCGAAGGCCTGTACGGCACGCCGACATACGTGTCGGCGACCTACATCTTCCTGTTCATCCTGTTTGGCGCCTTTCTCGAGCAGGCCGGGATGATCAAGCTATTCACCGATTTCGCCATGGGCCTGTTCGGCCACAAGGTCGGCGGCCCGGCCAAGGTGTCGGTGGTGTCCTCGGCGCTGATGGGCACCATCACCGGCTCCGGCGTCGCCAACGTGGTCACTACCGGCCAGTTCACCATCCCGCTGATGAAGCGTTTCGGCTACCGTTCGGCCTTCGCCGGTGGCGTCGAGGCGACCTCGTCGATGGGCAGCCAAATCATGCCGCCGATCATGGGCGCCGTGGCCTTCATCATGGCCGAGACCATCAATGTGCCCTTCTTCGAAGTGGCCAAGGCCGCGCTGATCCCGGCGTTGCTGTACTTCGGCTCGGTATTCTGGATGGTTCACCTGGAGGCCAAGCGCGCCAACCTGCGCGGCTTGCCCAAGGACGAATGCCCGAACCCGTGGAAGGCCGTGCGCGAACGCTGGTTCCTGTTGATCCCGCTGTTCATTCTCATCTACCTGCTGTTCTCCGGTCGTACCCCGCTGTTCTCCGGTACCGTCGGCCTGGCCCTGACCGCCATGGTCATCCTTGGCTCGGCGATCATCCTGCAGGTTTCGTCCAAGGCCATGCGCTTCGCCTTCTGGATCGCCCTCGGCGTGCTCTGCGCTGGCTTCTTCCGGCTCGGTATCGGCGTGGTGTTCGGCGTTATCGCCGTGCTGGTGGCGATCTGCTGGTTCGTAAAGGGCGGCCGCGAAACCCTGACCCTGTGCCTGCACGCGCTGGTCGAGGGCGCGCGTCATGCCGTGCCGGTGGGCATCGCCTGTGCCCTGGTTGGTGTGATCATCGGTGTGGTGTCGCTGACCGGGGTGGCGTCCACCTTCGCCGGTTACATCCTCGCCATCGGCCAGGACAACCTGTTCCTGTCGCTGGTGCTGACCATGCTCACCTGCCTGGTGCTGGGCATGGGCATCCCGACCATCCCCAACTACATCATCACCAGCTCGATTGCTGCGCCGGCGCTGCTGGAACTGGGCGTGCCGCTGATCGTTTCGCACATGTTCGTCTTCTACTTCGGCATCATGGCCGACCTCACGCCGCCGGTAGCGCTGGCCTGCTTCGCCGCAGCGCCCATCGCCAAGGAGCGTGGTCTGAAAATCAGCCTGTGGGCCGTACGCATCGCGGTGGCTGGCTTCGTCGTGCCTTTCATGGCGGTCTACTCGCCGGCGTTGATGCTGCAGGGTGATAGCCTGCTGGCGACCGCCTACGTCGGCCTCAAGGCGATGCTGGCCATCGGTATCTGGGGTGCAGTGTTCACCGGCTACCTGCAAGCCAAGTTGACCTGGTGGGAGCGCATTCTGGGTCTGGCCGCTGGCGCCAGCCTGATTCTCGCCACCCCGGTCAGTGACGAAATCGGCTTCGTACTCAGCGCCATTTTCATCGCTCAGCACGTCTGGCGCGCCCGCCGTGCCGAGGCAGCGACAGCGTGATCGGTCTGTGCCTGGGGTTGGCTGGCGCGGTATGGGTAGAGTTGCCCGCACCGGCCTTCACCCTGGCCTGGACCCACACCATCGAGAAGATTCGCTGGGAAGAGGATTACCGCGTCACCGCCGAGGGTCTGGTTCTCGGTGAGGCGCGAGTCAAGGGTTCCGGCGCCGGAATGGAAATTCCCGACGGCGCCGAACTGCGCAATGGCAGCTGGCACTACCAGCGTCAGCTACCGCCTTTGCAACCCCTGCGAGTCGGGCGTACGCCTGAAGCCGGGGATTACCAACTGTGTTTCAACCAGCGTTGTCGCCCGATGAGCGACTGGCTCGGCCCGCCACAAGCGAGCCAGCCGGCGTTGGAACTCTGGAGCTGTGAGCTGAGCTCCCCCGCGCCTGACGCGGGTTAGGTTCGCCAGAGCGGACCCAGGCTCCCGGCGCCACAAGTGCCGGTGCAAAAGAAAGAAGGAAGCCCCCATACGGCGCGAGCCGGTGGGGGTTTTGTTCGTCTGCGGCCTGCTAGGCTTGGCTAACCACTTGCCCAGGAGACCCGTCATGTGCCCACTCGTTCGCTTCGCCTTCCCGCTTGCTCTGTGTCTGTCTCCTGTCATGGCCAGCGCCCTGGATATCCAGCCCGGCGTCTGGGAAGTCAGTTCGCACAACATGCAGGTGGGTGGCCAGGCTATGCCCGGCATGCAGGAAATGCTGGCGCAGATGCAGAACCTGCCGCCCGAACAGCGGCAGATGATGGAGAGCATGATGGCCGAGCAGGGCATCAAGCTCGGTGCGGGTGGGGTACAGATGTGCCTCACCGCCGAGCAGATCAAGGCGCAGGAAATCCCCCTGCACGATCCCGACTCCGGCTGCAGCAACGAGATCCTTGAGCGCAGCGCGACACTGTGGAAATTCCGCTTCAACTGCCCGGATGCTCAGGGTGAAGGGGAAACCCGCTTCGTCAGCGACAAGGAATTCACCACCCAGGTCACCGGTACCTACAACGGCCAGCCGAGCAGCGTGGAAAGCCGAGCCCGTTGGGTCGGGGCGGATTGCGGGGTGCTCAAAAGAAACTGACACACAGAAGAGGATGAAAATTATTCGTATTGACTGAGGCGCGATCTTGCTGCGAGAATTTTTCGCTAATTATTTGCATTTGCGATTGGCAGGTGCCTGCCAGGAAGGCATTTGGCTGCGAAGGGACTGCCAGCGGCTATCGACAGCGCATCAGGAGACCGTCCCTTGTTCAGCAGAAAAACCCACCTGGCCGTGGCAATTGCGGCCGCCTGCAGTTTCAATCAAACCATGGCCGCCGAGCAGGAGCAGCTCGAACTCGATGCCCAGACCGTGGTTGGCAGCAGTGCGGTGGCCGAGGTCGATAGCTACAAATCCACACCCAGCAGTGCTGCGACCAAGCTCGACCTGACCCCGCGGCAGACGCCACAGTCGATCTCCATCCTGAGCGGCGCCCAACTGCGCGATTTCCAACTCACCAGCGTCAATGACGCGCTCAAAGCTGTGCCGGGCGTGCAGGTGCAGGAAGTCGAGACGGATCGCACCTACTACACCGCTCGCGGCTTCGACATCACCAACTTCCAGTACGACGGTATCTCCGTGCCGTTCGTCTACGGTAACGTCGAGGGCGATCTGGATACCGCCATGTACGAGCGTGTGGAAGTCATTCGCGGCGCCAACGGCCTGATTTCCGGCACTGGTAACCCGTCGGCGACCGTCAATTTCGTGCGCAAGCGGCCAACCGCCATGCCCCAGGCGCGCGTGGACCTGACAGCCGGCTCCTGGGACAAACGGCGTATCGATACCGACGTATCCGGCGCACTCAACGATGCCGGCACGGTGCGCGGGCGCGTGGTGTATGCCAACGAGAACAAGAACTCCTATCTCGACCGCTACTCGCGCGAGAAGAATGTGTTTCATGGCGTGCTGGAGTTCGATCTGGACGACCGCACCGTCTTCACCCTTGGCCACACCCTGCAGACCAGCGACGCCAACTCACCGATGTGGGGCGCGCTGCCGCTGGTCTATCAGGATGGTGGCAAGACCCACTATTCGCGCTCTACCAGCACTTCCACCGACTGGGCTTACTGGGACAACAAGGAAAACCGCACCTTCGCCGAGCTTGCGCATACCTTCGACAGCGGCTGGCAGGCCAAGACCGTAGTCACCCATGTGGAGAAGAAAAGCGACGGCTCGATGTTCTACGTCTACGGCACACCCAATCGCACGACCGGTGCCGGTCTGTACTCCTATCCGTCCGAGTACAGCGAGAAGAACAAACAGCTGATCGTCGATGTGCAGGCTAGCGGCCCGTTCAGCTTTGCCGGGCGCCAGCACGAGGCTGCCGTGGGTGGCAGTTGGTCGCGCTCCGAGTTGGAGGACTTGTCCTGGTATGACTCGAGCACCGGCACCATGCTGCCGCCGCTGGAGCAGTGGAGTGGTGACTACCCGAAGCCGCGTAATGACAATGGCAGCGCCGGCAGTGATTTCACTGATCGTATGAAGAGCATATACGGTGCTGCCCGTTGGAGCCTGACCGACGACTTGAGCCTGATCACCGGTGCTCGGGTGATCGATGTGAAGAGCGATGGCACCAACTACGGTCTGGCCAAGTCGTCGAAGAACAGTGGCAAGGTCGTGCCCTATGCCGGCGTGGTCTATGACCTCAACGAGCAGTACTCGGTCTACGCCAGCTACACCGAAATCTTCACCCCGCAGACCAAGACCGACGTGACGGGGTCGCGTCTGGCACCATTGGAAGGAGTGAACTACGAAGCCGGGATCAAGGGCGAATTGTTCGACGACAAGGTCAACGTTTCCCTGGCGGTGTTTCGTACCGAGCAGGACAACTTCGCCGAGCAGGCTGGCGTGATCGGTTCGGTTGCCTACTACCGCGCCATTGAAGGCCTGACCAGTGAAGGCTATGAGCTGGAGTTCTCCGGTGAACCGCTGGACGGTCTGCAGCTCAGCGCTGGCTACACCTTCGTCGATATCACCAATGCCGACGGCGGGCATGCCGTGACCTACTCGCCCAAACACATGGTCAAGGCCGCGGCGACCTATCGCGTGCCAGGTCTGGAAAAACTCAAGGTGGGTGCGGCGGTGCGTTGGCAGGACAGCATCAAGACCGCTGTGTCGCTGACGGCCGACGACGGTCGGACCTCCATCGGCACTGCCGATGCCGAGCAGAAGGCCTACGCCGTGGTCGACCTGATGGCCAGCTACGACATCGACCCGAACTGGAGCGTGTCGGCCAACCTCAACAACCTCACCGACGAAAAGTACCTGAACAGCCTGTACTGGACGCAGGCCTACTACGGCGCTCCGCGTAATGCCAGCATGAGCGTCAGTTGGAAGTACTGAGCCGCGGCCGCGCCACGGGCCGACTCACAGCCCGTGGCGGCGGCGGATTTCTCCGACCAGTTCGGCCCGTTCCAGCAGAAAACGGTTGAACAGCTCGATCAGCTGCGGGTGGTGGATGCTCGACAGGTAGTAGTGATCTTCCACATGCGGCAGGTCTGGGTCGTACACCAGGCTGTCGGCGGCCATGCGCATCTGCACCAGTTGGTAAGCCACTACCTTGGGGTTGAGGTAGACCCCGTCGACGCGGTCGCTTTCTGCCATGCGCAGCAACGAGTCGATCTGGTTGGCCTGGATCAGGCGGATTTTTCCGGCACGAATGTCCTGCAGATAGGGCCAGGGCGTGAAGCCGTTCTGCGTGCCGAGCAGTTCGATCCGCTGCTGGCCCTGACCGAGGTGCTGCGGCTTGACCAGAATGCCATCTATGTAGGGCGCCGCCGGGGCGCTGTAGTGGATGCGATGGCCGGCTTTCTGGTCGGCGTTCCATTGTGGGTGATCGGGGAATTTGAGGTCGACCCGGCCGGACAGAAAATCACTGAGCAGGCGCCTGACCGGCAACGGCGTATAGACGAAGCGGTAGTCGTACTCGGCGGCGAAAGCGTCCAGCAGATCGCGTGCGTAGCCGCGGTACTCGCCGTTCTCCACATCCGAGTAAGGTTGGTAGGGCTGCAGTTCGACACCGACGTGAATGTCCTCCTGGGCCAGAGCGGGCAGGACGAACAGGCAGAGCAACAGCGCAAGGCACTTGGTCATGGCGGGCAGGTTCTCGCTGACAGCTAACAGCGGTTGGCCTGATAACCATAGCCGTGCCTCGGGGCCTGTTCAAAGTCTTGCAGGCATCAGGTTGGCGCAGTGCTCAGAGAATCGGCGAGATCAGTCGTGCGACGCGCATACCGAGCCGCTGCAAGCGGTGCAGGTTGCGCCGGTCGGCGTTGACCAGTTCGCGTGAGCGGCTGAAATCCTCTTCCAGCATGCTCGCCACCTGGACGTTGAAGCCCTCGTCGAAGGTCAGCAGGCTGGCCTCGAAATTGAGGCGGAAGGATCGGTTGTCCAGGTTGGCGCTGCCCAGCATGCTGACATCGTGGTCGATCAGCAGCGCCTTCTGGTGCAGGAACCCCGGTTGGTAACGGAAGATGCGTACGCCAGCGCGCAGCGCCTCGAAGGCGTAGAGGCTGGAGGCGGCATAGACAATGCGGTGATCGGGGCGCGACGGCAGCAACAGACGCACGTCCACGCCGCGCATCACCGCCAGGCGCAGGGCGGCGAACAGCGCCTCGTCGGGCACGAAGTAGGGGCTGCTCAGCCACACCCGTTCGCGCGCCGCGTGAATTGCCTCGACGAATAGCAGCGAGCAGGTTTCCTGCGGGTCGGCCGGACCGCTGGCGATCACCTGGCAGAGCAGGCCGGGCTCATCCTGCTTTCTCGGCATCAGCAGCGGCGGCAGCTTCTGGCAGGCCCAGTACCAGTCCTCGGCGAAGGCTTCCTGCAGGCTGGCCACCACCGGGCCGCGTACTTCGACGTGAGTGTCGCGCCAGGGTGCCAGTGGTGGCTTCTGCCCGAGGTATTCGATGCCGACGTTGAGCCCGCCGAGAAAGCCGATCTCGCCGTCGACCACGACGATCTTGCGGTGGTTGCGGAAATTCAGCTGAAAGCGGTTGAACAGCCCGGAGCGAGTGGGGAAGGCGTGTACCTGCACACCGCCGCGGCGCAGGCGGTCGATGAAGGCGGCGGACAGCGAATGGCTGCCGACGCCGTCGTACAGCACGTGCACCTGCACGCCAGCGGCTGCGCGCTCCAGCAGTACGCCGTGCAGGCGTCGGCCGAGACTGTCGTCGCGGATGATGAAAAATTGCAGCAGGATCACCTGCTGGGCGCTGGCCAGGGCTGCGAAGATCGCTGCGAAGGTGGCCTCGCCATCAATCAGCAGTTCGACGCGGTTGCCGGTCAGGCCGGGTAGATGCGACAGGCGTGGCAGCGCGCGCAGGCGGTCGTAGGCCGGCGACAGGTGCGCTGCCTTGGCTTCCTCGACCCAGGGGCGCCAGTCCTGCTCGGCCATGGCGTGGTGCATTTCCTTGTCGGCCTGGCGCCGCGCCTTGACGTAGGCATCGAAGCGGCTGCGGCCGAACACCAGATACGGCAGCAGCGTCAGGTAGGGCATGAAGAATAGCGATAACCCCCAGGCCAGCGCGCCCTGGGCGGTGCGCACGGTCAGCACGGCGTGGATCGCGGCCAGTACGCCAAGGGCGTGGATGGTAGCGATCAGGTACGCGAACAGATGGGGGATGCCGAAATCCGCAGGCATGCAGGGTCTTCCTTTGCACAGGCTGTGTGCAGCTGACCACGGGGGTTGCGCAGCGTTCGCAAGCATCCTGCCATGGGCATCTGGAGAATGGCAGTGTCGGGCAAATTGCCACCTTTCGAGGAATTATTCGAGACTTTCATGTGTCTGTGAGTCTGAGTGAGCGGAATTCATGTGTTACCCTTTTCGGTTCGACCCGTTTGCAGGTCGTCTTTAATTGGAGGAGGGCATCCGTCCTGTTCACGCTCGTCTAGCGAGTCAAACGCATCAAGGAGCACGCCAAGTATGGGAAACGTCCCTTCGCATGACACGACCCCGCCACCCGTAGCGGAAACCCACGAAGGCATCCCGGCACCGACCGGTGAAGCCAACCTGATCGACACCGATTACGTCATCGGTCAGGACAACATCAAAGGGCAATTCGTCTTCGCCCTCGACATTCATGGCAAGGTCTTCACCATCTCCGCGCTGGTCGCGGTGATCTTCGTGATCCTCGCCCTGGCCCTGCAGAACCAGATCGAACCACTGTTCAGCGGTGTGCGCGACTGGCTCACCCACCACATGGCCTGGTTCTTCATCGGCGCCGCCAACATCTTCGTCCTGCTGTGCCTGGGCTTGATCGTCTCGCCGTTGGGCAAGGTGCGCATCGGCGGCAAGGACGCGACCCCCGACTACACCTACATGGGCTGGTTCTCCATGCTGTTCGCCGCCGGTATGGGCATCGGCCTGATGTTCTACGGCGTATCCGAACCCATGTCGCACTACAGCTCGGCGATGGGTGGGATCACTGTTGGTGAGGACGGCGTGCGTACCGACTGGGCACCGCTTGGCGGCGCCGCCGGCAACGCCGAGGAAGCCGTGCGCCTGGGTATGGCCGCGACCATCTTCCACTGGGGCCTGCACCCCTGGGCGATCTATGCCATCGTCGCGCTGGCACTGGCGCTGTTTTCGTTCAACAAGGGCCTGCCGCTGTCGATCCGTTCGATCTTCTACCCGATCCTCGGTGAGCGCGTCTGGGGCTGGCCAGGACACATCGTCGATATCCTCGCGGTGTTCGCCACCCTGTTCGGTCTGGTCACTTCGTTGGGATTGGGCGCGGAGCAGGCGGCGGCGGGTGTTGAGTACCTGTTCGGCATTCCGGCCACGGACACCACCAAGGTACTGCTGATCGTCGCCATCACCCTGATCGCTCTGGCCTCGGTGGTCGCCGGCCTCGACAAAGGCGTCAAGCGCCTGTCGGAGATCAACATGGGCCTGGCCATGGCCTTGCTGTTGTTCATCATCATCGCCGGGCCGACCCTGGTGATCTTCACTGACTTCTTCAAGAACCTGGGTGCTTACCTGCAGTACCTGCCGGCGCTGTCCAACCCGGTCGGCCGTGAAGACGCCAACTTCAGCCAGGGCTGGACCGCCTTCTACTGGGCCTGGTGGATCAGCTGGTCGCCATTCGTGGGCATGTTCATCGCCCGCGTCAGTCGTGGCCGCAGTGTGCGTGAATTCCTCGTTGCCGTACTGCTGGTGCCGTCGCTGGTCTCGGTGCTGTGGATGACCGCCTTCGGTGGCACTGCCATCAACCAACTGCTGGTCGATGGTTTCACCGGTGCGCAGGACGCCGGCCTGGAGCTGAAGCTGTTCAGCATGCTCGGCGAGATGCCACTGACCGGCATCACCTCGTTCATCGGCATCGTGCTGGTGGTGGTGTTCTTCATTACCTCGTCGGACTCCGGATCCTTGGTGATCGACACCATTACCGCTGGCGGCAAGGTCAACGCTCCAGTGCCGCAGCGCGTGTTCTGGGCCAGCATCGAAGGCGTTATCGCCATTGCCCTGCTGCTCGGCGGTGGCCTGGTGGCGCTGCAGGCCATGGCCGTGTCGACGGGGTTGCCGTTCACTATCGTGCTGCTGGTGGGTTGTATTTCCATCGTCAAAGGCCTGATGAGCGAGCCGCGTTAGGCGGGCCTACCCCCGCATCCGGCGCTTGGCGCCACCTTCTCCCAAGGGAGAAGGGCATCGAGGAAAACGTCGCTGTGTGGTCTGATCCCCTCTCCCATAAATGGGAGCGGGGAAACCAGGCCACAAACGAAAACGCCGCGAACCTGTCAGGGTTCGCGGCGTTCTCGCATCTGGCGAGAGTGCATCAGCACTCGATGATGTTCACCGCCAGGCCGCCACGCGCGGTTTCCTTGTACTTGGTCAGCATGTCTGCACCGGTTTCGCGCATGGTCTTGATCACCTTGTCCAGGCTCACATAGTGCGAGCCGTCACCGTACAGCGCCATGCGCGCGGCGTTGATGGCTTTGACCGAAGCGATGGCGTTGCGCTCGATGCAGGGGATCTGCACCAGGCCGCCGACCGGGTCGCAGGTCAGGCCCAGGTGGTGCTCCATGCCGATCTCGGCGGCGTTCTCGACCTGCTCCGGGGTGCCGCCAAGTACTGCGCACAGCGCGCCGGCCGCCATCGAACAGGCCACGCCGACTTCACCCTGGCAGCCGACTTCGGCACCACTGATCGAGGCGTTTTCCTTGTAGAGGATGCCGATGGCGCCGGCGGTCAGCAGAAAGTCGATGATGCCGCGCTCGCTGGCGCCGGAAATGGCGTTGGCATAGTAGTGCAGCACCGCCGGGATGATGCCGGCGGCGCCGTTGGTCGGTGCCGTCACCACGCGGCCACCGGCGGCGTTCTCCTCGTTCACCGCCAGGGCCCAGAGATTGACCCAGTCGAGCATGCGCAGCGGGTCTTCCAGGTAGCTGCGCTGGAAGCCACCGAGCTTGCGCGCCAGGATTGCGGCGCGGCGGCGCACCTTGAAACCGCCCGGCAGGATGCCCTCGGTGCGACAGCCACGGTCGACGCAGGCCTGCATCACCTTCCAGATTTCCAGCAGGCCCGCGTCGGTCTGTTCGTCGCTGCGCCAGTGACGTTCGTTGCGGCGCATCACCTCGGCGATGCCGATGCCGTTCTCGCGCGCCAGGCGCAACAGGTCGGCGCCACTGCTGAACGGCAACGGCAGGCTGGTGGCGTCCGGGGCGATGACCTTGTGTTTGGAGCCGTCGGCGAGGATCGCCTCGCTGACCACGAAGCCACCGCCCACCGAGTAATAGGTAGCCTCGTGCACCTGAATGCCGGCAGCATCGAAGGCGGCGAAACGCAGGCCGTTGGCGTGCAGCGGCAGCGCCTTGCGGAACATCTTCAGGTCGGCCTTTTCGTCGAAGGCGACGGCATGCTTGCCGGCCAGCAGGATGCGCTTGTCGCGGCGAATGGCCTCGATATAGCCGGGCACCTGATCGACGTCGACGGTGTCCGGCTCATGGCCGCTGAGGCCAAGCAACACCGCCTTGTCACTACCGTGGCCCTTGCCGGTTGCACCCAGCGAGCCGTACAGCTCGGCGGCGACACGGGTCACCTGCGGCATGTGGCCGTGGTTCTCCAGCGCGTGGGTGAACAGCGCGGCCGCGCGCATCGGGCCGACGGTGTGGGAGCTGGAGGGGCCGATACCGACTTTGAACAGGTCGAAAACGCTGATAGCCATGGCGAGATTCTTCTTCTGTAGGCACGGCTGAAAATCGGGTTTTCAGTGATGCCTTGTATGTGGGTGAACCACGCGCCCGGTTCAGCGCGTGTGGATATCTCTATCTAAGGCCGGCCATATCATTATGTATACTGATTTATTTTTAACCTATTCGTTAGCGACCCTTAACTATTGAGATTGCGCCATGGACATCACCCGCCTGCGCACCCTGCGTGAACTGGCCCGCTGCCGCACCATGGCGGCGGCCGCCGAGTCGCTGCACCTGACGCCTTCGGCGGTTTCGCAGCAGGTTTCCCAGCTCGAACGCGAAGCGGATATGGCGCTGATCGAACGGCGCGGTCGCGGCGTGGTGCTTACCCCGGCTGGCGAGCGCCTGGTGGCGCATGCCGAACGCATTCTGATGGTGCTCGACGAAGCGCGCTCGGAGCTGGCGCTGCTGCGTGGGGAAATCGCCGGTGAGTTGCGTGTGGCCGCTTTCCCCTCGATCGCCGTGGCGGTGATCGCGGAAACCGTGCGTGCGCTGCGCAGCGCCTACCCTAGGCTGAACGTGGTGGTGTTGGAGCTGGAACCGCAGGAAAGCCTCAGTGCCCTCGGCGCCTGGCAGATCGACGTGGCAGTGATCGACGACCTGGCCGTGCAGCCCGACGAGAACCGCGAGAACTACGCGCTGATTCCCCTGACCCAGGATCAGTTGCACGTCCTGCTGCCCATCGACCATGCACTGGCCAGGCGCGACAGCCTGACCATTGCCGAGCTGCGCGACGAAGCCTGGGCGCTGGACTCCACCGGCAGCTCCTTCGGCGAATTCATCACCAACCTGTGCCGCCGTTCGGGCTATGCGCCGCGCATCAACGCCCACTGCGCCGGCTTCGAGATGGTCGCGGCCATGGTCGCTTCGGGCAACTCCATCTCCATCGTCTCCGGCCTGCGCCTGGTACGGACGCTACCCGGCGTCACCGCCATACCGCTGCTGCCGGCTATCCAGCGTGGCGTGTTTCTCGCCTACCGCAAGGGCGAGCGTGATCACCCGGCGGTGAATGTATTTCTCGACGAGGCGGTGTACACCGCCGACAAAGTCCTCGGCTAACCCCATCCCGCTTCAGCCGCGAGACTTTGGCTCCCCAGGAGCCAGGGGAGAAGGCGCTTTTCGGTTGTAGGTCTGCTAGAGGCCCGTCTGACGGTGGATAAGCTTCGCGTTATCCACCCTACGCCCGAAAGTTCGAATGCGTCTTCACGTAGGGTGGATGACGCTTTTTTCATCCACCGGTTGTGCGCTGCATATACGGTCTACTGACTCAATGGACGTGACGGGTTCTTGTGCTGCTTCAGCCTCCAACTTCACCCTGTCAGCTTTGCTGATGTACTTGGGTTTGTTGCTTCTAGGCGCGAGTTTGGCATTGGCCTTCTTGGCGTGGGCCTCGAGTAGTTGCTTTATCTTTTTGCGGCGATTCATGGGAGTGTTTGCGCTGTCTTGATTCGAGAGTTCTCACGCGTTGCGTGGAAGCTGGAGTTTAGCTCCAGAGTGCGCTGATCGGCGTATGCGCCGGATAGTGGGTTGCCACTTGCGCCTGCAGCAGTTCTCCACAGGCCAAGGCATCGGTCAGTGCATGGTGCGCCGAGTACAGCGGCAAGCCGTAGCGCAGGCGGCTGTCGGCCAGGCGGATGGAGAGGGGCTCGCGGCCGCGCAGGCGGTCCCACCAGCTCACGGTGCGCTTGGGGTGCAGGCGGGCTTCCAGTTCCATGGTGTCGATGATGGGGAAGACCAGGCCTTCGCCCAGGTGCTGGCGCACGGCCTGGTCGAGGAAGCTGCGCTCGATATTGCGGTAGTGCGCCACCACGACCTTGCCGGCCAGAGCTTCGAGCAGTTCGTCGAGTACGCTGGCCAGACGCGGGGCGTGGCGGATGTCGCTGTGGGTGATGTGGTGGAAGGTGACCGATTCGGCGTTCAGCTCGCCGGTGGGTTTGACCACCCAGTAGCGCGCCTCGCTGCAGCGGATGCGTTGCAGGCTCAGCGGCACCAGGCCAAGGCTGACGATGGCGTTCTCGCGTGGGTCGAGGCCGGTGGTTTCCACGTCCAGCGCCACCAGTGGGACATCCTGCAGAGGTGTATCAGCCGCGACGCAGCCGGCGCCGTAGAAGGCGCGCAGGCGCGGGTCGCGGCTGCTGTCGGCAAGGCTGGCGAACAGTTGCGGCCAGTCCTGGGCCGCGCGCTCGCTCATCGCGGGCGGCCCGTCGGTTGCGCCGGATAGCGAAAGCGCAGGAATTTCTGCGCGTTGCTGATCACCTGGAAGGCTTCCTTGAGGTGCTGGCGTTCGCTGGCGCTGAACTGTTCCGGCTCGATGTAGTTGCTGGGCGCGTTGCCAGCCTCGACTTCACGGGCCTGATGGCGCACACGCACCAGGCTGAGGAACTCGAAGGCATAGCGCAGGTGCTCCAGTGCCTCCTTGGGCAGCAGTTTGGTGGCAGCGATGGCGTCGAGACGGTCCAGCGAGTTCTGCGCCTTGGAGCCGCAGGCCAGGGCGTGCACGCGGATCAGGTCGGTGAGCGGCGCGGTGCCCCGGCCCTTGAGGTTGATGATGTTGCGGTGGCGGCCGTCGGTTTCCATCACGAAGGTGCGAAAGAAGCCCAGCGGTGGCGTGCGGTTGAGCGCGTTACGCGCCAGCGCGGCGAGGAAGGCGGCGCTGGCGCTGGCCTTCTGCGCCAGCAGGTCCTTGAGGTTTTCCACCAGCTCGGTTTCGCCGTAGAGGCCGTCGAGGTCGAAAAAGATGCTGGCGTTGAGCAGGGTTTCCGGGTTGGGCCGCTCGATCCATTCGCTGAAGTATTGCCGCCATACCTTCAGCGGCTGTCGCCACCTGGGGTTGGTGGCCATGATGCCGCCCTTGCAGTAGCTGTAGCCGCAGGCGGCCAGGCCGTCGCTGACGAACTGTGCCAGTTCGGCGAAGTAGGCGTCGTGTTCGTCCGCATCGAAGCGGTCGTCGAGCACCAGGGCGTTGTCCTGGTCGGTGAGCAGCAGTTGCTCGTCGCGAGCCATGGAGCCGGCGACCATGAAGCAGTAAGGCACTGGCGGCGGGCCAAGTTTCTGTTCGGCCAGCTCCAGCAGGCGCTGGCTGAAGGCGCGGCCGATGCCGCTCATGGCGCTGCCGACCATGTGCGCGCTGGCGTCGTCGGCGACCATGCGCACGAAGGTGGCGCGCAGGTCAGGCAGCAGGCTCTTGAGCCCCTCCACCGACGTCTTGTTGAAGATGCCGTTGACCAGATACAGGCTGCTGCGCGACTCGTAGCGGATGATGTCGGCCAGCGCCACCACGCCCACCGGGCGGCGGCGATGCAGCACCGGTAGATGGTGGATGTTGTTGCGCAGCATGCACAGCATGGCCTCGAACACCGAGTCGTCGGCCTGCAGGGTGATGGGGTTGGGCGTCATGATCTGGCTGACCGGGGTGTCGCTGGGCAGGCCAGCGGCAACCACGCGGGTACGCAGGTCGCGGTCGGTAAGGATGCCGGCCATCACCTGGGTCTGTTGCTCGGCCACGTCCACCTGGTGCGGGTCGGGCCAGCGCGTGCCGGGATCGACGACGATCACCGAGGACACACTGTGCTCGGTCATCACCTGCGCCACCTGCTGGATCGGCGTGTCCAGCGGCACGCTGACCGCTCCGCGCGAGATCAGCTTGCGCACCTTGATCTTCATCAGCTCGCTAGCCTTGCCGTGGCTGTCTTCCAGCGCGGACTTGAGCCGTGACTGACCTTCGGCCTCGACGAAGTCGGCGAAACTGTCGAACTGCTCGCACAGTTGCTGGAACAACACGCCGGGGATGAAGTAAATCAGGCTATCTTCCAGCGCGGTGGCGCCCAGGCGCACCTTGTTGCCGCGCAGCAGGCCGGCCTGGCCGAAGATGTCGCCCTCGGTCAGGCGGTTGTGCAGCTCGCCGCCACGCCTGTGGATTTCCACAGCGCCGCTGCGTACGTAGTGCAGCTCGTGGATCGGCGCACCGACGGCGAGGATTTCGCTACCGGCCTTGAAGTAGCCCACTTGCACCTGGCGGGCGATCTCGTCGAGAGTCTGCTCCGGCAGATTGTCGAAAGGGGCGAAGCGATTCAGGTGGTCGCGGATCTCGATCAACTCGATCTGCATGCGGGCCTCGCTGACTGGCTGGCACTACAGGATACGGGCTGCCACGATGTCAGCGCAAAGTGAGTGGTCATCGGCCAATCAAGGAGAGGCTATGCAGGTTTCAGGATTAGGGTGGCTGGTGGGCGCGCTGCTGGTGCTCGGCGGCGCCACGGTTTTCTACTACAACCGCCTGGTATTCAACCGTCACCGCGTGGCCGAGGCCGGCAGCGGCATCGATGTGCAACTCAAGCGCCGCGCCAGCCTGATTCCGGCGCTGGTGGAATGCGTACGGCAGTACATGAGTTACGAGCAGAGCACGCTGCAGGCGCTGGTGCAGGAGCGCATGCGTGCGGTGCAACTGGCCGACTCGCCGCTGGGCCAGCGCGCGCCAGTGGAGGCGCAACTGGGCAGCCAATTGCGCCAGCTCTTCGCCCTGGTCGAGGCTTACCCCGAGCTCAAGGCCGACGACCAGTTTCGCGAGTTGCAGGGCAACATCAGCGAGGTCGAGAACCATATCCAGATGGCGCGGCGTTACTACAACGGCGCGGTGCGTGAGCTGAACGTGCTGGTCGAGTCGGTGCCGAGCAATCTGGTGGCGCGCCTGTTTTCCTTTACCCCGGCCGAATACTTCACGCTGGATGATCCGCTTGACGGTCAGTCGCCGAAGATGGAGTTCTGAACATGCACGGATGGCTGCGTGGCCTGTTGCTGCTATTGGTTCTTTTGCCTGGCGTGACGCTGGCGCAGGAGGCCATCGAGGATTTTGCCGTGAGCCTGCAGGTCGAGGCGGACGGCAACCTGCTGGTGACCGAGCGCATTACCGTGCGTGCCGCAGGTCGGGACATTCGCCGTGGCATCTATCGCGATCTGCCGGTCAGCTATGCGTTGCCGATGGGGCTGGAGCAAAGCAGCCCGATCACCCTGCTGGGCGTGACCCGCGATGGCCGGCCCGAGTCGGTACGCCGCGAGCGCAACGGCGCCTGGGTGCGCTTCTACCTGGGCTCGCCGAACATCCTGCTGGAGCCGGGGCGCTATCGCTACGAGCTGCGTTATCGGGTTGGCCGCGCCCTGTTGCATCACGCCGATACGGACGAGCTGTACTGGAACGTCACCGGCAACGGTTGGCTTTTCCCCATTCGCCAGGCCACGGTGGAGGTGCGCCTGCCGGCGGGGGCGCGCATCGGTCAGTTGGCTGCGTATACCGGGGCCCAGGGCGATCGGGGCCAGGACTTCCGGATACTCGAACGGCGCGATGACTACCTGCGCCTGGCCACCACCGAGACGCTGCCGGCCTATCACGGCCTGACCGTGGCCGTGGACTGGCAGGCCGGACTGGTGCCACGTCCAGGCTTGGTGCAGAACGCCAGCCGCGCCGTGCTGGACAATCTGGGGGTTGGCATCGGCGGCGTGTTGCTGATCGGTCTGTTGCTGTTCTACCTGCGCGCCTGGAAGCGCGTCGGCCGCGATCCGCAGAAGGGCGTGATCATCCCGCTGTTCGAGGGGCCGCAGGGCATGAGCGCGGTGCAGGCGGGCTATCTCTGGCATCGTGGGTTGCGTGGCGCTTTCGGCGAGGCGCGCGCCTTCAGCGTATGGCTCACCGACATGGCCATCCGCAAGCACCTGCATATCGAGGACAAGCCGCACGGTGGTGGTTTCAGCCTGGCCCGCGACCAGGGCGCGGGCGGCGACATGAGCGAGCTGGATCGCGACCTGCGCAAGCGCCTGTTCCCGGCCAACAAGGCCGGCATCGCACTGATCATCGGCACCGAGTACGAGCCACGCCTGGCGGACGCGGTGGCCGGGCTGAGCAGCCAGCTGGGCGAGCAGGGCAAGGCCTGGTTCGCCAACAACCGCGGCATCTGGGCCTTGGGGTTGGTGTGGGCCGCATTGGCATGTGCGGCCACCGTGCTCTTGAGTGGCCAGGGTGGAGATGAGTGGGGCACAGGTCTGGCCGGGTTGGTGTTCAGCCTGGGCTTTGGCGTGCCGGCACTGATCGTGTTCAACATGGCCCGTCACCAGCCCAGCTTCGGTAAGCAGATGGGGCTGTATCTGGTCGCGCTGATGTTCGGCTGGCCGGTGCCCGTGGGGCTGATGATGGTCGCTGCGTCGGTGTCGGTGCCGGCGTTGCTGCTGGTCGTCGCCTATGTCGTGTTGGTGCTGGTGTTCTATTACCTGTTGCCGGCACCGACCCTGGAAGGGCGGCGTCTGCTCGATGCGTTGGAAGGCTACCGTGATTACCTGCAACTGGCCGAGCGTGACGCCCTGGCCCTGGCAGGCGACGCCCCGGCGATGAGCATCGCGCTGTACGAGCGCCATCTGCCCTTCGCCATGGCCCTGGGCGTGGAAGACAAATGGAGCGCGCGCTTCAGCGAGGCCCTGGCCAGCGGCCTGATCGACCCGGCGCAGCGCGACTATCAACCGAGCTGGTACCACAGCCGCAGTAACTACAGTTCACCGCAGGCCCTCAGTGGCGCGCTGGCCGCCGGCCTCGCCAGCGCCACGGCCCTGGCTTCGTCGCCGCCGTCGAGCAGTTCGTCGGGCGGCGGCGGTTCGTCCGGGGGCGGCTCCTCGGGTGGCGGAGGTGGCGGCGGTGGCGGTGGGGGTTGGTAGAGGCGTCTGTGGCGAGTGCCGCTGATGTGCGACGTTCGCTTTTTCTGCCGAGTTGACTGGGGTAGGGTGCCGCCTCGATTCGCCCAGGCAGGCGGTTGTGAGCGCCAAGGAGAGTGTGATGTCAGGAAGACTGCGAATTCTGCTGTTGCTGTGCTGCTTCTGCGCCTTCAGTGCGCAGGCCGAAGAGGCCATCCAGAGCTATGACGTGCACCTGCAGGTCGAGCCCAGTGGCGAGGTGCGGGTGACCGAGCGCATCGCCGTGATTGCCGAAGGGCGACAGATATCTCGCGGCATCTATCGTGACATCCCCACAGGCTACAGCCTGGGCACTGGTCTGCTGCGCAGCACGCCATTGACGCTGCTCTCGGCCACGCGTGACGGTCAGCCGGAAACTGTCACGCAACAGGCGCATGAGCACGGCGTTCGCCTGCGTCTGGGCCGTGCCGATGTCATGCTTCAGCCCGGCCCCTATGTCTACGAGCTGACCTACCGCATGGATGCGCAACTGCTGCACCACGCCCGCGTCGATGAGCTCTACTGGAACGTCACCGGCAATGACTGGCAGCTGCCGATCCGTCGGGCCAGCGTCGAGGTGTTGCTGCCGGAGGGCGCGCACATCGAGGCGGCACATGGCTATACCGGCTACCAGGGTTCGCGTGAGGGCGCCTACGAGGTGATCGAGCAGCAGGGTAACCGTCTGCGCCTGGCGACCACGCGCGAGCTGGACGCGCGCGAAGGCTTTACCGTCGCCCTGGCCTGGCAGGCGGGGCTGGTCGCCCGACCCGGCTGGTGGGACGAGTTGCTGATACTGCTGGCCGACAACTTGCGTCTTATCCTGCTGGTGCTCGCTTTCAGCGGGCTGTTGTTGTTCTACGCACGCCTCTGGTGGACAGACGGCCGGGGGCCGGGTAGAGGCCTGGTGATCCCCCTGTTCGAGCTGCCTCGGGGCGTCAGCCCCTTGATGGCCGGGTACGTGTGGCGCCGCGGCCTGGGCAATGACCGCAAGGGCGTGCGTGCGCTGAGCATCATGTTCACCGACTTGGCCATTCGCGGCTGGCTGAGCCTGCAGCGCAACGCCGACGGCCTGGTGCTGACGCGTGGTGAGGCAGACGGGGATGCCATACGCGAGGAAGAGCGGCGCATGCTCG
The DNA here is from genome assembly GCF_015712105.2 of Pseudomonas chaetocerotis. Classification (NCBI taxonomy): domain Bacteria; kingdom Pseudomonadati; phylum Pseudomonadota; class Gammaproteobacteria; order Pseudomonadales; family Pseudomonadaceae; genus Pseudomonas; species Pseudomonas chaetocerotis. The sequence goes on along the minus strand of NZ_JACFYX020000002.1, from coordinate 116,636 downwards.
ATGCCCTGATAGCACAGAAAAATGGCTCGCTGACCCTGGGTGGCCGCTATGAACCGCGTCTGACGAAAGCTCTGGAGGTGTTGCTCAAGAGCTTCGAAGGGATCGAGCAAAACAACTTCAGTAACCATACCGGGTCCTGGTTGCTAGGTGCGTTCTTCGCCCTGATGACGGGGATCGCTCTGCTGGTGACCTCCACGGGCGACTCGGAGGCTGCGAACACCGCCGTTTGGGTGATGCTGCTGGGGGTACTGCTGGGGGCCGGGATGTTCTACTGCCTGACCCACGAGATGATCGGTTCGGCACTCTTGCTGATGCTGTTCGTCCTGATCAGCCTGGGTCTGGCCGCAGGACTTGTGGGCGGTGCGGCGGTGCTGCAGTGTCTGGCACTGTTCGTCATCGTCGCCGTGGCACGCACGTTCATGCGCTCGCCCTCCATCGCCGGACGGCGCCTGCTCGATGAGCTGGAGGGCTACCGTAATTACCTGAGCCTGGCCGAGAAGGACGTGCTGGACAAGGCAGGCCAGGCTCCCGTGATGAGCATTGCGTTGTACGAACGGCATCTGCCCTACGCCATGGCTCTGGGGGTCGAGCAGCAGTGGACCCAGCGGTTCACCGCCGAGCTGCGCAAGGGCACGCTGGCGCCTGTGGAGGTGGACTACCAGCCACAGGGTTTCACTCGGATGATGACCTCGGGTGAGGCCATGGCGCTTGCCTGGAGTCTCGACCGGATGCTGATGACGGCTTCCGTACCGCCAGAGGTGCCGAGATCCGTCGACAGCTTTTCCGGTTCCAGCAACAGTGGCAGCGGCTACGGCTCGTCCGCCTCCCATGGCGGAGGCTCCTCCGGCGGAGGGGCTGGCGGCGGCGGAGGCGGCGGCTGGTAACTCAGACGCGTCGGTAGCGCAGCGGCCGCTCCTGGCAATCCTCCCGTACCTGGCCGGAGCAGGCCCAGCTCGCGCGTGTCGGTGATATGCAGCATGTGAGCACCTCGCAGCTGTCGTGGCGCAGGGCGATCACCGGATCAATCCGGCTTCATTGCAGGCGATGGCCCCAGGACCTTGCTCAGCGCCACGGCGTGGCCGACCTCGGCGGATTCCAGCTGTAACCAGCAGGCGTCGGCCGTCATGGCTCAGTTCCAGTTCCAGCAGCTGTGCGCCACCGCGTCGTGGGCATGCAGGCTTTCCGCATGCACGACCTTGAGGCGGAACGCGCTGGCTTGCGGCAACTGGCGCAGCGTGCGGTGCAAGCGGCGTGCGGCGTCTTCGCAGAACATCAGGTTCTGCCCGTTGGCGAGGGCGAAGGCCTGTTCGTCGGCGCGCTTCACCGCGGTCTGCAGCGGCGTGCCGAGGGCCTGCTCGGCACTGTCGATCAACTCCAGTACGGGCAGGTCGACGCAGCCTGGCGCCAGGCGCAGTTGCAGGGTCGCCGTGCTGCGCTGGCTGTGCGGCGTGGCGATGATGCCCTGGGTCGAGCCGAGCCAGTCGAGCACGCTGGAGTAATCCACCTGCTGATCGGGAAAGTCCCAGGCGAAGCGTTGCTGGATCAGCTGCCGTGCCAGCGCTGCCGAGCAAGGGCAGGTGGAGGAGTAACCGACCTCGACCTGTAATTCGATATTCACTCCGCGACCGTCCTGACGAGCACGTACCTCGAAGGGGTAGCCCTTCCAACCGTTCAATGGGCTGACCAGCGCCGGACGCTTGAGCGGCACCTCGCCGCGCAGGGTCAGGGTGGCGCTGTCGGACAGCGCCTGGTGGCTGCTCAGGCAGTCGTCCAGCACCTGCAGCACCGCCGGTACATTCAATGACTGATGCACCAGACGCTGCGCCGCCAGGTACAGGCGCGACATGTGGATGCCGCGTGCGCCGGCATCGTCGAGGCTGACGCCGATATCGACGCTGGCCGTCACGGCGGCGTCCGCCAGGCGAATGGGCAGGGCGATGCCGGCCATGCCGACCCAGTCCAGCGGCAGGTCGTGGTGGGTGGCTTGGGCGGCAATATCCGGCAGGGGCTGTTCGTTCATCGCAAATCCGTGAGTAGCTGTCAGAAATTAATGTTATGTTATAACAATTAAAACAAGCCAGCCGATTTGCCATGACCCTGACCGCGACTACCGAAGCCGAGCTGCTGGCCCAGCCAGCCGCTGACTACATGAACGACGCCCAGCAGCAGTTCTTCCGCGAGTTGCTGCTGACTCAGCGAGCCGAGTTGCAGGCGCGCATCGACGAGGAATTCACCGAGCTGCGTCAGCCCGATACCAGCAGCGACGTCGCCGATATCGGTGCCGCCGAGGAGCAGCGTCAGTGGCAGCTGCGCCTGCTGGAGCGGGAAAAGAAGCTGCTGGACAAGATCGACCAGGCGCTCGAACGCCTGGCGCGTGGCGAATACGGCTGGTGCGCCGAGACCGGCGAACCCATCGGCCTGAAGCGCTTGCTGCTGCGCCCCACCGCGACCCTGTGCATCGAAGCCAAGGAGCGGCAGGAGCAGCGCGAAAAACATCAGCGTGACCGTGACTGAACGAGGAATACCCCATGAATCAGCGTCTACCCGTTACCGTGTTGTCCGGCTTTCTTGGCGCCGGCAAGAGCACCCTGCTCAACCATGTGCTGAAGAATCGCGAAGGTCGCAAGGTCGCGGTGATCGTCAACGACATGAGCGAGATCAACATCGACGGCGCCACCGTCCAGCAGGACGTCAGCCTCAACCGTGCCGAAGAGAAGCTGGTGGAGATGAGCAATGGCTGCATCTGCTGCACACTGCGCGAAGACCTGCTGGATGAGGTCAGCCGCCTGGCCAGCGAAGGCCGCTTCGACTACCTGCTGATCGAGTCCACCGGCATCAGCGAGCCGCTGCCGGTGGCCGAAACCTTCACCTTCCGTGACGAGCAGGGGCGCAGCCTGTCCGACCTGGCGAGGCTGGATACCATGGTCACGGTGGTCGATGGGGTGAACTTCCTGCGTGATTTCCATGAGGCCGACAGCCTGGCCAGCCGTGGCGAGACACTGGGCGAGGAGGACGAACGCTCGATCACCGACCTGCTGATCGAGCAGGTGGAGTTCGCCGACGTCATCCTCATCAGCAAGATCGACCTGATCAGCCAGGCCGAGCGCGAAGAACTGATGGCCATCCTCCGTGGCCTCAATACCCACGCCGACATCCAGGCCATGAGCATGGGCCAGATCGCTCTGGACAAGATCCTCGACACCGGCCGCTTCGACTTCGACCGCGCCTCGCAGGCCCCGGGTTGGCTCAAGGAACTGCGTGGCGAGCACGTGCCGGAAACCGAGGAATACGGCATCGCCTCCAGCGCTTACCGTGCGCGCCGGCCGTTCCATCCGCAGCGTTTCTTCGACTTCCTGTCTCAGGAATGGCGCAATGGCCGCCTGCTGCGCTCCAAGGGTTTTTTCTGGCTCGCCAGCAAGTATCAGGAGGCCGGCAGCTGGTCGCAGGCCGGCGGGCTGATGCGCCATGGCCTGGCCGGGCGCTGGTGGCGCTTCGTGGCCAAGCAGCACTGGCCGCAGGACGAAGAAGGCTTGCAGGCGATCATGAAGCACTGGAGCGCCGAGGTCGGCGACTGCCGCCAGGAGCTGGTGTTCATCGGCCAGAACATCGACTTCCCGCGGCTGGTGCGTGAGCTGGACGACTGCCTGCTCACCGACGAGGAAATGGCCGGCGGCCCGGAAGCCTGGCGCCTGCTCGCCGACCCCTTCGGTGCCTGGCAGCAGGAGGCCGCCTGATGTTCGCCCTGCAGTTGCCGAAAGTGTCCCGGCAGGTGCTGGGCGAGGACATTCAGGTGCTCGGCGAGGTGCTGCACGATTGCATCAATCTGGCCGTCTGGCAGCGCCGTCTGCCGGCGCAGATCATCGACTTCGCCGAGACCCTGCTGGCGCAAGGCGAACCGCTGGCGCAGTCCATGACCCTGGAGCTGGCGCAGCCGGACAGCGAGCCGAACCTCGACGGCCTGGTGGCGCAGTACGCCGATCTGCCGGGCCAGGCGGCCTTTCTCGCCGACGTGACCTGGCTGGTGCGCGCCTATGCCTGCCTGCTCGATGCCGAGCGCATTGGCCTGCGCCTGCGCGCGCTGGATAAGGCCATGTGCCCGCGTTTTCATGTTGACCATGTACCGGTACGGCTGATTACCAGCTATGCCGGTGTCGGCAGCGACTGGCTGGAGGAGGGCGCCATGCCGCGCAGCAAGCTCGGTCAGCCGGGTGCAGAGCCGCAGGACGAGGCCTTGATCCGGCGTCTCGACACCGGCCATGTGGCGCTGGCCAAGGGCGAGAAATGGCACGGTAACGAAGGGCGCGGGCTGATCCATCGCTCGCCGCAGCCGCCTGCCGGGCAGCGGCGCTTGCTGCTGACCCTGGACTGGCTGGCGTGAGCGTGCTCTTTCCGTAGGGTGCGCTGCGCGCATCGCGAATACTTCGGTGTTTGGCGGTGCGCACGGCGCACCCTACGCGCAGGTGCGCCAGCGGTAATCGCCGGGAACACTCTTTGACGTCGCCTGCGACACCCTACTGGTGGAGAGCCATAAAAAATAGGCCGGAGCAACTGCCCCGGCCTTAAGCACCAAGAGATCATGTCGACGCGTGACTCGACATGAGGGTTACGTGAGGTACCCGGAGTCATTAGGCGCTTAATTGGTGACGCTTTGATGTCAGGGTTTGATCCACTGGCCCTGATACTGCGTTTTGCAGGCCGGCTCCAGGTACAGCGCGTCGCTGGCAGCGCCGTAGTAGTGGATATCCTGCAGGTACAGACCGCTACCGGCGCGCGCGTTCTGACAGACGCCGTGGGCGCCTTTCGGGCACTGTTCGACGAACTCCACCTCGACGGTCTGGCCTTGCAACTGCGGCTGGCAGAAGCCTTCGCGAAACAGGGTGTCGGGGATGTTGCGATTCTCCTGGCAGATCTGCACGCTCAGGCGCTCGGCCTGACTATGCACCACGCAGGCTTGGGCCAGGGCCAGGCCCGGCAGCAGGGAAAACAGCAACAGCCATGCACGCATCGTTTCGACTCCCGAAAAACTGCCGGCGAATCTAACATGCTGGTTCTTTGCAGTCTTTGCTGGCACTTGCCTGGCGAACCGCCGAACATAGATTCATGCTCAGTCAAATCCCTACCCACCTCATCGCTGGCCCGCTCGGTGCCGGCAAGACCACGCTGATCCGTCACCTGCTGGCGCAGAAACCGGCGGACGAACGCTGGGCGGTGCTGATCAACGAATTCGGTCAGATCGGCCTGGACGCCGCCTTGCTGGAACGAGGCGACGACGGCATCGCCATGGCCGAAGTGGCCGGTGGTTGCCTGTGTTGCGTCAATGGCGCGCCGTTTCAGGTTGGCCTCGGGCGCCTGCTGCGCAAAGCGAAGCCCGATCGCCTGCTGATCGAGCCGTCCGGCCTGGGGCATCCGGCGCAGTTGCTGGCGCAATTGCGTCAGCGGCCGTGGCTCGGCGTGCTGGCCGTGCAGCCGGCGCTGATGGTGCTGGATGCTGCTGCGTTGGCGACAGGTCAACCGCTGCCTGATGTGCAGCGCCAGGCGTTGGGTGCTGCTGGTTTGCTGCTGCTGAACAAGAGTGAGTGTCTGGACGAGGCGACGCGAACGCGGATCGCCGCCGAGTTGCCGACCGTGCCGTTGCTCTGGACGGAACAGGGCTTGCTCGACCTGGCCCTGCTGCCGGGGCTGGCGGCGCAGGCCTCGCCCATCGAGGTGAGTGCCGAGTTCCCCACAGGCATGACGGGCATGGCGCAGATCTGGCGCAACGCCGCCGAGCCGATCTGTCAGGTGCAGGACCAGCCCGAAGGCTGGAGCATCGGCTGGCGCTGGCACCCGAGCCAGCGTTTCGATCTCGCGCAGGTCAGCCAATGGCTGCAGAGCCTGAGTTGGCGCAGGGCCAAGGCCGTGCTGCACGGCGCCGAGGGCTGGCGCTCGTTGAATGCCTTGCAGGGGCAAGTGCTCCAGGCCTGGCCTGCGAGTGAATGGCGCAAGGACTCACGGCTGGAGTTGATCTTCGAGCAGGCGCAGAACGCCGACGCGCTGACGGCCTCGTTCACCGCCTGCCGAATCCCCACGACAGGCTGATAAACTCGCCGCGCTTTCGTCGCTGTGGATAACCTTGAATGCAACTGCTGCCCTGGTCTCATGACACCTCTGCCGGCTTCACCCTGCGTGGCTGGCACACGCCGCCGTCGGGCAAGCCGCTCCTGCATTTCCTGCACGGTAATGGCTATTGCGGGCGTGTCTACACGCCAATGCTGGCGCTGTTGGCCGAGGATTTCGACCTATGGCTATGCGATGTACAGGGCCATGGCGACAGCGACCATGGCGGTCGCTTCCATGGCTGGAACCGCAGCGCCGAGTTGGCGGTGGAAGCCTTTGACACCTTGCGTGGGCCGTTCGGTGACGTGCCGCGCTTCGCCCTTGGTCACAGCTTCGGTGGCGTGCTCACCAGCCTGATCCTGGCGCGTCATCCCGAGTTGTTCCGGCGTGCGGTGCTGCTCGATCCGGTGCTGTTCAGCCCGGCGATGATCGGCGTCATGGCATTGTCCGATGTGGTCGGCCTGGCGCAGCGTACCGGCATGGCGAAGAAGGCACAGAAACGCCGCCGGCAGTGGCCGGACCGTGCCAGCGCGCACGCTGCGCTGCATGGCCGTGGCATGTTCCGTGGCTGGGAAGAAGCGGCGTTCGACGCCTATATCGAGCATGCGCTGAAGGACGTCGAGGGCGGCGTCGAGCTCAAGTGCCGGCCAAGCCGCGAGGCCGATATCTTTGGCTCCTTCCCACGGCGCCTGTGGCCGTCGCTGGCCAAGGTGACGACACCGACCGAGGTGATACAGGGCGTGCATACCTATCCCTTCGTCGCCAGATCGGTGGCGCGCTGGTGCGCGAGCAACGCCCATGTGCGCAGTCAGGTGGTGCCGGGCGGGCACTGCTTCATGCAGGAGCAGCCGGTGGACAGCGCCGAGCGCGTGGCCGATTTCCTGCTGCAACGCGGCCGATAGGTTTTTACATCACGGAGGAGCCGGCTTGCCGGCTATCGAGGACACCTACGGGCAAGGCCGCGCGCTGCTTTATTGCGCCTTGCGCCGCCAGTCTTCCAGACGGATGACGTTGCCCGGCTGCTGCACCGCAACCGGTTCGGGCTGTGGTTCCAGCACCGGGTGAGGCTCCAGCTCGATGCGGCCCAGGTGCGGACCGAACATGCTGATATGCCCGCGCAGGCGCTGTTCACCGGTGACGGTGAATTCGAAGTCATAGAGTCGCGCCAGGCGGCGATGGCCTTTGGCATCACGCTGGATGGCCAGGCGGCGCAGCGCCACGGCGCCGTCGAGCAGTTCGACATCGAGTTTGGCGCAGTGCTGCTTGGCGAAGCTCAGCGCACGCTCGCGAATGCCGTGGCCGCGCCACAGCCAGGCGCAGGCAGTGGCGAACAGCATCAGCAGGAAGACATCGAACAGATTGATCATGGCGACTCCAGATCGGGGACACAAAGCTTAGCTTATCTGCTACCTGTTTCTCAGCATCGTGGCTTGCCCATGTGTCGGCTCTGCATTAGCGTTCGCTCTCTTCAGATGAAAAGGACGTCACCATGCATTGCCCCGCCTGCCGCACCAGTCGCCTGCAACCGGCAAAACTCGAAGATGGCCTGCTTGGCCATGGTTGCGCACAGTGCCAAGGCACGCTGGTCAGTCTGCTGCACTATCGCGACTGGGCCGAGCGCCAGCCAGCACACGAGACGTCAACCGAGCTGGCCGCCGAGGCCGAAGTGGGCGAAACCCGTCATGCCCTGAGTTGCCCCAAGTGCGCCAAGCTGATGAGCAAGTTTCAGATCAGCGGCACCCGCGCCAACCGTCTCGACCTATGCGCCACGTGCGACGAAGCCTGGCTGGACAGCGGCGAATGGCAATTGCTCAAGGCCCTGGAGCTGAGCCAGCGTATGCCGGCGATCTTCACCGAGGCCTGGCAGCGCCAGGTGCGCCAGCAGGCCAGCGAGCAGGCCCGCCGCGAGCGCTTCAGCCGCATTGCCGGTGAAGAAGCCATCGTCCGCGCCGACGAGATTCGTGCCTGGCTCAAGGATCATCCGCAGCGCCGCGAGCTGCTGTTCTATATCGGTCACGATTGAGGGAGCGATACCCCGCCCGTTACACGCCTAGGCCTGGTTCTTTTCGTCGCTCAACGCCTGGTAGCGCTGCTGCAACTCGTCGCGAATCTGCCGGCGCTGCTTGGCCTGGCGCTGACGGCGCAGGCCATCGGCAGTATCCGGTTGCAGGGCCGGGATCGGTGCCGGGCGGCCATGAGCATCGACCGCGACCATGGTGAAGAAGCAGCTGTTGGTGTGGCGCACCGAGCGCTCGCGAATGTTCTCGGTGATCACCTTGATGCCGATCTCCATTGACGTGCGGCCGGTGTGGTTGACCGAGGCGAGGAAGGTGACCAGCTCACCGACATGTACCGGTTCGCGGAACATCACCTGGTCTACCGACAGGGTCACCACGTAGCAGCCGGCATAGCGGCTGGCACAGGCGTAGGCGACCTCGTCTAGGTACTTGAGCAGGGTGCCACCGTGGACATTTCCGGAGAAATTGGCCATATCCGGGGTCATCAGTACGGTCATCGTCAGTTGCGCGGTTCCGGCTTCCATCGTTGCTCCGAGTACGTGTGGGGCTTATGAGAGTAAGGCCTGCTGGCGTTGGGGATGCAAGATACACACTCACTATTGCAAGGATGTCATCCATGCCGATCCGCTCGAAATTTCTGCCTCTACCGCTGCTGCTGGGGCTCGCCGGTGCCGTGCAGGCGACCGAAGAATGCGCCACGGTGGTGCAGTGCAATCAGGTCGGCAGCGTCGCTTACCAGGACGGTCGCCATGAGCAGGCCATCGAAGCGTTCGAACGTCAGTTACGACGCGTCGAGAACGGCGACACGGCACAGTTGGAGCTGGCGCTGAACAATCTCATCCTGGCCAACCTGCGCGCCGGTCAGGCGGGTATGGCGCGCGCCTGGCTGGGCGTGGCGCTGGCTAACAACCTAAGCGGTTCCTCGACCCGCCTGCACCTGCGCAAGGTAGCCGAGGCACTGGATTATCCGGTGCTGAGCGCCAGCCCCGTGGGCCGCTACCTGCGCTATGGCGGCCAGGCGGTGTGGAGCGAGCTGCAGATCAGCGAGGACGGCAATGGCGGTTATCACGCCAGTTTCTCGCCCGTGCGCGCCGGTGCCCGGGTCGAGGAGTACGGCCCGGCCGCCATCGGCGAGCTGGATGGCAAGCTGGTCGGCGACGGCGTGCAGATGCGCCTGGAGGATGCTGGCCTGGGCAGCGATTGCGCGGTGCAGCTGTTGCGCGAGGGCATCGAGTTGCGCGTGCAGGAGGTGTTCGCCGATAGCTGCCAGGACTACGGCGGCATGGGTATCAGTGTGGCGGGCGAGTACATCAAGGTGGATCGGTGATGCGCACAGGGATCGTTGCGCTGCTCGTGGGCCTGCCCGTGCTGCTGGTCGCGGGTGGCTACGCCTGGGTGCGGGATGAGCCGCTGAGTGCCGACGCTCGAGCCTGGCTCGAACAGGCTCAGGTCGATGACAGGCAGAGTCGCGCCTACGTGTTTCTCAATGGTCTGGATGCTGACCCTGGGCAAACGCCAGAGGCACTGGGTGCCGCGCGGCTACAGGCCTATCGCGACTGGCGCCGCAGCCACGGTCCGCTGGATGAGGGCTTTGCAGAGCCGCGGGTTGCCACGTTGGCCTTACCGCAGGGACCTTTGTTCTGTGCGGTAGAGAAAGAGGGCTGTCTGACCACGCTGCTGAGCGGGGTGTCTGGCTGGGTCGAGACGGATGAGCAGCGTCTTCTGCGCGAGCGCTACTGGGAGTTTCTCCAGCTCGATGACTACCGCAATCTTCTGGAGGCCAGCCTCATTGCCCCGTTGCCGCCGCACCGTTACCTCCTGAGTGGCCAGCAGCTGCTGACTCTGCAACTGCTCAAGGTGGCTCAGGAGGGCGAAGGTGAGCAGGTTCGGGCGCGTCTCGATGAGGAGCTGCACCTGCTGCGAGGCCAACTGCGCCGCGCTGATACGCTGATCGCGAAGATGATTCTGGCGCGCATGGTCGAGCGCAACATGTTCTGGCAGGCCGTGCTCTATCGTAAGGGGCTGATGCCGGTGCCGAGCAGTGTGCCTGCATTCGATGACGCTGAACGCAGCCTGCTGATGCCGCTGCAGCATGAGTTTCAGGGCATGGCGTTACTTTTCGAGGCGTTGCCCGAGGCCGAGAACAGCTTGGGAGAGTGGCTGATGCTGCGGTGGGGCCTGCGTCCACAGATGAGCACCAATGCCAGCTTGACGTTCTATCAGCCGGCGGCCGAGCTGTCGCGGCGCTCACCTGAAGTGTTTGTCGGGGAGCTGCAGCAGTTGCCCGCTGCCCAGTGGCAACGCAGCTGGCGCAACCCAATGGGTAACGTGTTGCTTGAAATTGGGGCGCCTGACTATCGCCGCTATGCGGTACGACTACAGGACCTCGAAGCTTATCGTCGCCTGCTGCAGGGGCTGTCCCAACTGCCTCAAGGTACGCCAAGTGCCGAGCAGTTGCGCGCCTTCGACAACCCCTACTATCCGGGGCAGCCAGCACAGCTCGATGAGCAGGGCCGGCTGTGCTTTGCCGGTCCCATGCTGGAGGATGACGGCGCGCGCTGCCTGCTGCTGTGAGCTGAGCGTAGGGTTTTCATCCACCTGGCCGACTCAGGCGTGACTCAGATACCAGCGCCAGTCCTGCTCGCCGACCTCGCCCATGAACTGGCGATACTCCGCCCACTTGATCGCCAGGAATACCTTGAGGAACTCCTCGCCCAGCGCTTCGCGCGCCCAGCTCGAACCTTCCAGGTTGCGCAGCGCGGTGAGCCAGTCGGTGGGCAGGGTTTCCCGGGCCTGCTCGTAGCCGTTACCGACGATGGCCGCGCCCGGATCGATCTGCTCGCGGATACCCTTGTGGAGACCGGCAAGGATCGCCGCCGCCGCCAGATAGGGATTGGCGTCGGCGCCGCAGATGCGGTGCTCGACATGGCGGCTGTTGGCCGGCCCGCCCGGCACGCGGAATGACACTGTGCGGTTGTTCACTCCCCAGCTCTTGGCCAGCGGCGCGTAGCTGTTGGCCTGGAAGCGGCGGAAGGAGTTGGCGTTGGGACAGAAGATCGCCAGGGCGTCGTCGAGCGTGGCCATCATGCCGCCGATGGCGTGACGCAGCAGCGGTGTGCCATGGGGATCTTCCGAGGCCATCAGGTTATTGCCCTGTTCATCCGCCAGGCTGACGTGCATGTGCATGCCGCTGCCGGCCAGATCACCGAACGGCTTGGCCATGAAGCAGGCCTGCAGTCCATGTTTATTGGCCACACCCTTGACCAGACGCTTGTAGCGCACGCCTTCGTCCACCGCCTGCAGGGCATCGAAGCGGTGTTCCAGGGTCAGTTCGAGCTGGCCCGGCGCGTATTCGGAGATCGCCGTGCGCACCGGCAGGCCCTGCGCTTCGCAGGCGGCGTAGAGGTCGTCGATGAAGGGTTGCATCTGCTCCAGCTCATACACGCCGTAGACCTGCGGCGCCTGCGGGCGCACACCGTTCATCTGCACGGCCGGCTGTGGGCGGCCATTGGCGTCGCGTTGCTTGTCCAGCAGGTAGAACTCCAGCTCCACCGCCATCACCGGGTGATAGCCGCCGGCCTTGAGCGCGTCGATGGCGCGCACCAGCACATGGCGTGGATCGCCCGGCGTGGCCGGCAGGCCCTGGGTCGGGTGCATGCTCACCTGCAATTGGCCGGTTGGCACCGCGCGCCAGGGTTGCAGGGTCAGACTGCCGGGCAGTGGATAGGTCCAGCAGTCGGCGTCGGCCACTTCCCAGACCAGGCCGCTGGCCTCGACGTCCTCGCCCTGGATGGTCAGCGAGAGGATCGAGCTGGGCAGTGGTCGGCCGTTCTCGTAGATGGCCAGCAGCTCGTCGCGGTGCAGCAGCTTGCCGCGCGGGATGCCGTTGGCGTCAATCAGCATCAGCTCGATGCTGCGAACTTCTGGGTGCTTGGCGAGAAAGTCGCGGGCTTCCTGGGGATGGGCGAATTGCATGGTGGTGTCCTTGCTTTTCTGCCCCTCTCCCTTTGGGAGAGGGGCTAGGGGTGAGGGAAGACCCTCATCCGCTGTTTGGGCATCTTCTCCCGGAGGGAGAAGGGATGTTCAGAGCCTGGCGCCGGGGATGTTCAAGGGCGTAGGGTGGATGACGCTCTTTTCATCCACCGTTTCACCGCGCGTGGTGGATGGGTAAAGCGTCATCCACCCTACAAGCTGTATTACTCGCGGGCGCCGGGGATGGCCAGCAGCTCGGTGAGGGCCGCATCGAGCATAGTGATCAATTTGTCCACATTGGCCTCGGTGGTACTCGGGCAGCACAGGGTCATGTTGTGAAAGGGTGTGATCAGGATGCCGCGATTGATCAGGTACAGGTGCAGGGCCATCTGCAGCTCGTCATGGAACGCTGCTTCGGCCTCGGCACCGGTACGCGGCGGCGTGGCGCAGAACTGGAATTCGCAGCGCGCACCCAGCTCGGTCACCGACCACTTCAGGCCGTGCTTGTCGATCAACTGACGGAAGCCTTCGGCCAGACGAGCAGCCAGCGGCAGCATGTGGTCGTAGGCAGCCTGAGTCATCACCTGCTCCAGGTTGGCGCGCATGCAGTGCATGGCCAGGGCGTTGGCCGACAGGGTGGTGCCCATGCCGCTGTGGCCGTGACCATGGCTTGCCTCACTGGCGCGCAGGCGTGCCTGGGTCATGGCTTCGGCCATCGCCGCGCTGCAGCCGAAGATGCCGCACGGCACGCCACCCGCGATGGGCTTGCCGACCACGAAGAAGTCCGGGTCGAGGCCCCACAGACGCGTGCAGCCGCCGATATCGGTGGAGATGGTGTGGGTTTCGTCGATGATCAGCAGGCTGCCGTACTGGCGCGTCAGCTCGCGGCATTTCTGCATGAAGCCCGGATCGGGCAGGACCATGCCGATGTTGGTCATCGCCGGCTCGCACAGCAGGGCGCAGACGTCGCCTTGAGCCAGCGCCGCTTCCAGGGCTTCGACATCGTTGAAGGGAATGGCGCGGCTGTGCTCGGTCAGGTCATAGGCCTGGCCGACCAGGCCTGAGCGGTGCACGGTCTGACCATCGCGATGGCGCACCATCACGTCGTCGACGGTGCCGTGGTAGCAGCCGTCGAACACCAGCAGGGTCTTGCGCCCGGTGATGGCGCGCGCCCAGCGCAGTACATAGCGGTTGGAATCAGTGGCGGTGGCGGTCACCTGCCAGTACGGCAGGCCGAAGCGCTGGGCCAGCAGCTCGCCGCAGACCACGGCGTCTTCGCCGGGCAGCATGGTGGTCAGGCCGTTGTTGGCCTGCTCGGCGAGGGCGCGGGCCACTGGATCGGGCGAGTGACCGAACATGGTGCCAGTGTCGCCCAGGCAGAAGTCGATGTACTCATGACCGTCCACGTCGAAGAAGCGCGCACCCTTGGCGCGCTCGACGAACAGCGGCACCGGCGTTGACCAGTCGGCCATCCAGTGCATCGGTACGCCGCCATACAGCGAGTGGCGGGCGCGTTCGGCCAGGGCCACGGACTTCGGGTTGCGTGACAGGAACAGTTCGCGCTCGGCCGCGACGAAACGGTCAACGGCGATTGGGCTGATACCACTGGCGGTGGTCATGGGGCATACCTCGATTGAATGCTGCTCGCATGATATTTTGTGATCACAAAATAGTAAATATCTTGATTATAATCGGATATTTCATCTATAAGCCTGTATTTGTGATCACTAAATATTTAATGGTCAGCCATTTTTCACACAAAATAAGTTCCTGACGTAGACTCGCCACATTTCCCACTGGAGCCTTTCATGCGTGACTGTAGCCTGACCCTCGCTCAACTGCCGGCGCCACCGAGGGAGGTAGCGCATGGCTGACAATCTGCAGGAACAGCTGTATCAGAACATCCGCTCAGGTCTTCTGGCCGGGCGCTTCCAGCCTGGAGAGCGGTTGAAGATCCGCGACTTGGCGAGCGAGTGGGGTACCAGCCCGATGCCGGTGCGCGCGGCCCTGCAGCGGCTAGTGGCCGAGGGCGCGTTGGAGGGCGAGCAGCAGCGCTCGGTGCGGGTCCCCTCGATGACCCGCGAGCGCTACGAGAACATCTTTCAGGTGCGCCTGGCGCTGGAAGGCCTGGCGGTGGAGTTGGCCACGCCACGCCTGAGCCGCGATGACCTGGCTCTGCTGCGTGACTGCGTGCAACGCATGGATGTGGCCATCGAGACCCGCCAGGTGCAGGACTACCTCAGCGCCAACAGCCAGTTTCACCTGCATCTGTACGGCGCTTGCGGCAACCCGGTGCTGATGCGTTCGATCGAGTCGCTATGGCTGCAGATCGGACCATTCTTCAACCGGTTGTTCACTGGCGCCGACCTGTCGCTACGGCTCAACGACTTTCATGAAGACGCCTTCGCCGCCATCGAGGCCGGCGATGCCAAGGGCGCGCGCCAGGCCATGGAGCAGGATTTGCTGTATTTCGCGCGATTCCTGCTCAACCTGCTGGCGTTGGAGCAGGGCGAGGTGTGAGGACGATGCTCGCTCGCGTCACTCACTTTATGGGGCTCGCCGCTGAAGCCCCTCTCGCGGACTCCAGCCACAGGTCGCGGCACCAGTACGTGTAGGGTGCGCTGCGCGCACCGCGCATGCTGATGGTTTCCGCGAGGCTGGTGCGCATGGCGCACCTTACGGCGAAGGTGTTCTCAGCTCTCCAGCCAGACGTCGCGGCACCAGTGCCAGACCGAGTCCCAGCTTTCGTCGGTCAGTTCGCCTTCGTCGCCGTCCCACAGCCAGACCTGGCCCTCCACGTCCACGGCGTAATAATCGCGGCCGTCCTGGCACAGCGGCACCAGATCGCGTGGCAGGCCCAGACTCCAGGCTTCGGCGGCGACTTCCGGCAGATAGGTGTGCGATTGCGGATCGCTGGCGGTCACTGGTTCCAGGCGTCCATAGACCACATCACTGACCTTGAGCAGGTATTCGCGCAGCTCGAAGGGTAAGTGGATGAGGATCTGCTCCTGAATCTCCACCAGGGTTTCTTCTTCCGGCAGCTCCAGCGGTACCGGTACCGGCTCGTTGAGTTCGCGCAGCTGTTCGATGACTTCTTCCACGGCGTCGGCTCCTCATCAGGGGGGATCGGCTTTATACAGTAGCTGGCCGGCAGAATGAAAACATGTCGTCGTCACTGCATACTGGCGCTTTTGCGGAGCCCTTTTATGTCATCTCTTGCCTGGCACTGCCTGCACCACAGCGAACTCGATACCGCGACCCTCTATGCACTGCTGGCGCTGCGTACCCAGGTGTTTGTGGTCGAGCAGAACTGTCCCTATCTGGAAACCGATGGCCAGGACCTGGTCGGTGACACCTGCCACCTGCTGGCACGCGACGAGTCGGGGTTGGTGGGTTATCTGCGCCTGCTCGATCCGCAGCGTATGGAGGGCGAGGTGGTGATCGGTCGGGTGGTGATCGCCGAGCGGGCGCGTGGCACCGGGCTGGGTCACCGGCTTATGGAGCAGGCGCTGCTCGAGTGCCACCAGCGTTGGCCGGGCGTGCCGGTCTATCTGTCGGCGCAGGCGCATCTGCAGGGCTACTACGGCCGTTACGGTTTCGTGGCGGTGACCGAGGTCTATCTGGAGGACGACATCCCGCATATCGGCATGCGCCGGGCTGTTACAGAGCTGTCGTGATGGGCAGGTAATCAGGCTATAGGAGCGGCTTCAGCCGCGATAACCGGCAAGTCCTGAAATGAAAAACCCGGGCAAGCCCGGGTTTTTGTGCGTCGTAGCGATCAGTTCTGACGAATGCCAGCGATCAGCCAGGGCTGGTTATCGCCCTGGGCGCGCTCCAGGCGCCAGCTTTCGCTGAACGGCTCGCCCTGGTCGAAGCGCGAGGTCTTCGAGACACCGCTGAACGTCAGGGTGGCGATGGTCTTCTCGGCATTGTCGTCGACGCCGTCGAGCTGCACGTCGAGTTCGTCGATGTAGGTGGACTGGAAGCCATCACCCAGCTCGGCGCGCTCGCGCTTGAGGAACTCCAGCAGTTGCGGGGTGACGAACTCGGCGATCTTGTCCATCTCGTCGGCGTCCCAGTGCTGCTGCAGGTTCATGAAGTGCTCACGGCCGGCGGCGATGAAGCTCTGCTCGTTGAACCAGGCTGGGGCGTTGATCACCGGAGTGGCCGAAGCCAGGCGACCACCGAAGATATTGCTGCCAGCGGCCGGTGCGTTGTC
This sequence comes from Pseudomonas chaetocerotis, assembly GCF_015712105.2. Classification (NCBI taxonomy): domain Bacteria; kingdom Pseudomonadati; phylum Pseudomonadota; class Gammaproteobacteria; order Pseudomonadales; family Pseudomonadaceae; genus Pseudomonas; species Pseudomonas chaetocerotis. The sequence continues at coordinate 100,331 of NZ_JACFYX020000002.1, read as the reverse complement.
GGCGTTCGGCATTTCACGCTGGTAGGGCGCACCGGCAGCGGCCATTTGCGGCTGCTGGCGGGCACGACGGGCGGCGAGGAAACGGAACAGCAGGAAGGCGATCAGGCCGAAGATCAGCATGTCCATGATCTGCAGGCCTTCGAAACCATCACCCATGAACATCGAGGCCAGCAGTCCACCGGCGGCCAGACCGGCCAGCGGGCCGAGCCAGCGCGAAGCACCGCTGGCGGCAGCGGCAGGTTGTTGGCGGCCGGGCGCCTGAGCAGTGGACTGCGCCGGCGGTGTGGCCTGGCGGGTCTGGTGGCTGGGTGCGGAGCCGAAGGATTTGCCACCGCCAAAACGCTTGGCGTGGGCTTCGAAGCTGAAGGTCAGTGCCAGGCACAGCACCATGGCGATACTGAGGAAACGCTGCATCACGGTTTTCTCTCTTGTGGAAAAGCTTGGACGGCATCTTGCCCGCCACGGGGGCGCATGACCAGTGACAGAATGTTTCCGGCTTTTGCCTATTCCAGGCGGCGCCATGCGCGCCCGGTTCAGTATCGAAGCGGCCCCGGTGCGCATGGCGCACCCTACCGGCGTTGCAGCAGCAGAGGCAGCGGGCCGCAGCGCAGTTGGCCACGGAGAAAGGCGCGGAAGGTTGCTGCATCTTCTTCGGGATGGCGCAGCCAGTGTACGAAACTGCGCAGGTAGGCGCCGGTGAGCAGGGTTTCTTCGGCGATGCGGCGCAGGTGCAGGCTTTGCCGGCCAGCGGCTTCACGCCACCACTGCACGGTGCGGCTGATACGCATCAGACCGAGCACCTGCAGGTGGATATGCCCGGGTTCGAGCTTGTACAACAACATCTGTCCGGTCACTGCGCGATGTGCTGCCAGGCTGTCGAGCCAGGCCAGCAGGCAACTTTCCAGGCGTTGTTCGGCGTTCAGGCCCTGCAGATCAGTATTTCTCGCATGGCCGAGCATGGCCTGGTCGGCGCGGTCGAACCAGGCTTCCACAAGATCGTCCTTGTCGCGGTAGTGACGGGCGATATCGTCCAGACCAATGTCGAGTGCGGCGGCGACGTCGAACAGGTGCAGGCGCTCCCAGCCACAGACGTCGGCCAGTTGCAGGGCGCTATCTAGGATCCGGGCGGGGTCGGTCGGCTTCTGTTTCATCCGGGAAGTATGGCCGCCGGGGCATGAGGCGCAGCCTGGAACGACAAACGGAGCCTCTGACGGCTGGTGCGCGCGGAGCGCCCTGGGTTGCGTCTCCGTTGTGAGGCACGGGTAGGATGCGTCACGCGCACCGTCTACGCTGCAATGCCAGTTCAGCGCCAGTCGTACAGCTCCTTTTCCGACAGCGCCTGCATCGAGGTGGCCAGCGCCTGGAACGCCTGCATCGAGGCCCAGATTCGGCCGTTGAGCTCGCTCTGCGCGGCCAGTTCGCCCAGCACCTGTTCGCTCTCACGTTGCATGGCCTGCAGCACTTCGTCGGGGAAGCGCTTGAGCAGCGTGCCGCTTTTCTTCAGTTCGTCCAGTGCCAGGGCGTTGTGGTAGACGTAGTCGTCCATCATGTCCTGGGTCGCCGCACGCGCTGCTTCGGTGACGATGGCCTGCAGGTCGGCCGGCAGTGCATCGAAGGCCTTCTGATTGATCAGCAGCTCGAGCACCGACTGCGGCTCCTGCCAGCCGGGGTAGTAGTAGTACCTGGCGGCTTTTTGCAGGCCGAAGGCCAGATCGTTGTAGGGGCTGACCCAGTCGGTGGCATCGATGGCGCCAGTCTGCAGGGCTGTGAAGATTTCGCCACCCGGCATCACCACGGTGGTCGCACCCAGGCGGCTCCAGACTTCGCCGCCGAGCCCCGGCATGCGGATCTTCAGGCCCTTGATGTCGGCCAGGCTGTTGATTTCCTTGTTGAACCAGCCGCCCATCTGCATGGTGCTATTGCCCGCAGTCAGGGGCTTGAGGCCGAATGGCGCATAGGCTTCGTCCCACAAGGCCTGACCCCCACCCTTGTTCAGCCAGGCATTCATCTCCAGGGTGGACAGGCCGAAGGGCACCGCGCCGAAGAACTGCGCGGCCGGTACCTTGCCCTTCCAGTAATAGGGCGTGCCGTGGCCGAGCTCGGCAGTACCGCGAGATACCGCGTCGAACACTTCCAGTGCCGGCACCAGCTCGCCAGCGGCGTAGACCTTGATGGTCAGGCGCCCGGCGCTCATGGCGTTGACGCGCTCGGCCAGGCGTTCGGCTGCGGTGCCGGTGCCGGGTGCGTTCTTCGGCCAGGTGGTGACCATCTTCCAGTGGAAGGTCTGGGCGGGGGCTGCGGCCTGGTCGGCCGGCGCGGAGTCGTCCTTGCAGCCGATCAGGCCAAAGGCGAGCAGGGGAAGGAAGAGCAGAAAGCGAAGACGCATGGGCACAATCCCTATGAAAAACGGGGCCAGTTTCCAGGCCCCGTTCAGTTGGCTCAACGCCAGTTGTACAGTTCTTTCTCGGTCAGTGCCTGCATGGCGCTGGCCTCTTCGAGGAAGGCCTTCTGCGAAGCCCAGATGCGACCGTTGAGGTCGTTTTCGGCGGCCAGGGTCTCGAGCACCACGTCAGATTGCTCGCGCATGGCCTGCAGTACCTCGTCCGGCAGGCGCTTGAACTGCACACCTTCACTCTTGAGGCTTTGCAGCGCCTTGGCGTTGTTGAATACGTAGTCGTCCATCATGTCCAGGGTCGCGGCGCGCGCGGCTTCGACGACGATGGCCTGCAGGTCGGCCGGCAGCGCGTCGAAGGCCTTCTGGTTGACCATGGATTCGACCACCGCCTGTGGCTCCTGCCAGCCCGGGAAGTAGTAGTACTTGGCCGCCTTGTGCAGGCCAAAGGCCAGGTCGTTGTAAGGGCCGACCCAGTCGGTGGCATCGATGGCGCCGGTCTGCAGGGAGGTGAAGATTTCACCGCCGGGCAGGTTGACGGTAATCGCGCCGAGCTTGCTCCAGACTTCGCCGCCGAGGCCCGGCATGCGGATCTTCAGGCCCTTGATGTCGCCCAGGCTGTTGATTTCCTTGTTGAACCAGCCACCCATCTGCATGGTGGTGTTGCCGGCCGACAGCGGCTTCACGCCGAACGGTGCGTAGGTCTCGTCCCACAGCGCTTGGCCGCCGCCCTTGCTCAGCCAGGCGTTCATTTCCAGGGTGGACAGGCCGAACGGCACGCTGCTGAAGAACTGCGCAGCCGGCACCTTGCCCTTCCAGTAGTACGGTGTGCCGTGGCCCATCTCGGCGGTGCCGCGGGATACGGCGTCGAACACTTCCAGCGCCGGCACCAGCTCACCGGCGGCGTAGACCTTGACGGTCAGGCGTCCGGCGCTCATGGCATTGATACGCTCGGCCAGGCGTTCGGCAGCGGTGCCCAGGCCGGGGAAGTTCTTCGGCCAGGAGGTGACCATCTTCCAGTGGATGGCTTCTGCCGGCTTGGCAGCGGCCTGCTGGGTGGCAGGCTTGTCTTCTTTGCAGCCAACCAGGCCGATGGCGGCGATCAGAGCCAGTACAGCGCCGAACAGATTGCGGCGATTCATCGATTATCTCCAGATACGGTGTGCTAATAGGCTTCCAGCTTGGCATACGCCAGCATCAGCCATTTACTGCCTTCGTTTTCGAAATTCACTTGGACCCGCGCCTGGGCACCAGCACCCTCGAAATTGAGGATGGTGCCCTCGCCGAACAGGCTGTGACGTACGCGCTGACCCAGGTTGAAGGGCGTTTGCGGTATGGCACTGCCGGCGAACAGGCTGCCGCCACCCATCGAGCTGGTGCTCATCGGGCGGCTGACACTGTTGCTCAGGCGTACTTCCTGAATCAGCGGTGCGGGGATTTCGCGGACAAAGCGCGACACCTTGTTATAGGTCTCGCTACCGTAGAGACGCCGTGTTTCGGCGTAGCTGATCACCAGCTTCTGCATGGCACGGGTAATGCCGACATAGGCCAGGCGGCGTTCTTCTTCCAATCGGCCCGGTTCTTCCAGGCTCATCTTGTGCGGGAACAGACCCTCTTCCATGCCAACCAGGAACACCAGGGGGAATTCCAGGCCCTTGGCGCTGTGCAGGGTCATCAGTTGAATACTGTCTTCGTTCTCGGCGGCCTGGGTGTCCCCGGCCTCCAGCGAGGCGTGGGTGAGGAAGGCCTGCAACGGGGTCAGCTCGTCGTCTTCATCGTTCTCGAAGGCGCGTGCGGCGCTGACCAGTTCCTCCAGGTTCTCGACCCGGGCCTGACCTTTCTCGCCTTTTTCCGCTTCGTGGTAGGCGAGCAGGCCGCTCTTTTCGACGACCACCTGGGTCATCTGGTGCAGCGGCATGGCAAGCACCTGCTCGGCCAGGCCGTCGATCAGTTCGATGAACCCGGTCAGTGCGCCCGAGGCGCGGCCAGGCAGCGCCTTGACCGCCAGCATCAGGCGAATCGCCTCCCACATGTGCACGTCATGGGCGCGGGCGTACTCGCGGATGGTCTCGATGGTCTTCTCGCCGATGCCGCGTGCTGGCACGTTGATGATGCGCTCCAGCGCTGCATCGTTGCCGCGCCCGTCGAGCAGGCGCAGGTAGGCCATGGCGTTCTTGATTTCGGCGCGCTCGAAGAAGCGCTGACCGCCGTAGATGCGATAGGGGATCTTTTCGCGCAGCAGCGCCTCTTCCAGCACCCGCGACTGGGCGTTGGAGCGATAGAGAATGGCGATCTCGCTGCGCTTGAGGCCGTCCTTGCGCAGGGCGTCCTCGATGGTTTCCACCACGTAGCGCGCTTCGTCATGCTCGTTGAAAGCAGCGTACAGGGCCAGCGGCTCGCCATCACCGACGTCGGTGCGCAGCTCCTTGCCGAGGCGTCCCTGGTTGTTGGCGATCAGCGCGTTGGCGGCATTGAGGATGTTCGCGGTGGAGCGGTAGTTCTGCTCCAGACGTATGATCTCGGCATCAGCGAAATCGCTGTCGAACTGCTGGATGTTCTCGATCTTCGCGCCGCGCCAGCCATAGATCGACTGATCGTCGTCGCCCACCACCATCAGACTCTCGCCGCCCTTGGCCAGAAAGCGCAGCCAGGCGTATTGCACGGCGTTGGTGTCCTGGAACTCGTCGACCAGGATATGGCGGAAGCGACGCTGGTAGTGCTCCAGCAGCCCGGCGTTGTCGCGCCACAGATCGAGGGCACGCAGCAGCAGCTCGGCGAAGTCGATGACGCCGGTGCGCGCACAGGCCGCCTCGTAGGCTTCATAGATGCTGCGCATGGTGGCCAGGAACAGATCGCCGCTGGCCTGGATGCCTTGCGGGCGGATGCCCTCGTCCTTTTGCCCGTTGATGAACCACTGCGCCTGCTTGGCCGGCCAGCGCTGTTCATCGAGACCGAGGTCGCGGATCACTCGCTTGATCAGGCGTTGCTGATCGTCGGAGTCGAGAATCTGGAAGTTCTCGGCCAGTCCTGCTTCTTTCCAGTGCGCACGCAACAGGCGGTGAGCCAGGCCGTGGAAGGTGCCGACCCACATGCCGGCAGGGGCGTGGCCCAGCACGTCTTCGATGCGGTGGCGCATCTCGGCGGCCGCCTTGTTGGTGAAGGTCACCGACAGGATGCTGTGCGGCGAGACGTCCAGGCGCTGGATCAGGAAGGCGATGCGGTGCACCAGCACGCGGGTCTTGCCCGAGCCGGCACCGGCCAGCACCAGCTGATGACCAGGCGGCGTGGTAACCGCATGGTGCTGGGCGGGATTGAGGGTCGTGAGTCTGTGATCGAGGTCGTTTTGCATCGCGGCATTCTAGGGGGCGCTGCAGGGTAGGGCAAACGCCAGCGACGAGGCAGTTTGCCGGGGCCCGTGTGCGGGGTAGACTGCGCCCTTCAATGGATTTGAGGGAGTCGCGATAGCAATGTCGACTGGTGACAGCCCGCTGCTGGGCATTGATCTGGGCACCACCAACAGCCTGATCGCCGTCTGGCGTGACGGGCGAGCCGAATTGATCCCCAATGCGCTCGGCGATGTACTGACCCCCTCGGCGGTGAGCCTGGACGAGGACGGCAGCATTCTCGTCGGCGCTGCCGCCCGGGCGCGCCTGACCACCCATCCATTGCGCAGCGTGGCCGCCTTCAAGCGCTTCATGGGCAGCGACAAACGCTTCACCCTGGGCGATCGCCAGTTCACGCCGGAAGAACTGTCGGCGCTGATGCTGGGCTCGCTCAAGGCGGACGCCGAGGCGTATCTCGGGGTGCCGGTGAGCGCGGCGGTGATCTCGGTACCGGCCTATTTCAGCGACGAACAGCGCAAACGTACGGTATTCGCCGCCGAGCTGGCCGGGCTGCGCGTCGAGCGCCTGATCAACGAACCCACCGCAGCGGCCATGGCTTATGGGCTGCATGAGCAGCAGTTCGAGCGCACGCTGATCTTCGACCTGGGCGGCGGCACCTTCGACGTCACCGTGCTGGAATACTCCCTGCCGTTGATCGAGGTGCATGCTTCCACCGGTGACAACTTCCTCGGCGGTGAGGATTTCACCGAAGCCCTGCTCAAGGCCTGCCTGGGCGATTGGGGGCTGTCGCGCAGCGAGCTGGACGGCCAGGCCCTGGCCAGCCTCGAAGATGCGCTGGAGCAGCTCAAGCGACGTCTTGCCGAAGGGCCGCAGACGCTCGAGTGGAATGGCCGCCAGTGGCCGCTGGACGACGCCCGCGCGCAGCAGATCTGGGCGCCGCTGCTGGCACGCCTGCGCCAGCCCATCGAGCAGGCGCTGCGCGATGCGCGGCTCAACCCACGTGATCTGGACAGCCTGGTGCTGGTCGGCGGTGCCACGCGCATGAGCGTGGTGCAGCAACTGGTCGCCACCTTGTTCGGCCGCTTGCCCTATCGTCACCTCGACCCGGACACCATCGTTGCCCTCGGCGCCGCCGCGCAGGCGGCGTGCAAGGCGCGCGACCGGGCCATCGAGGAGATCATCCTCACCGATGTCTGCCCCTACACGCTGGGTATTTCCTCGCGGCGCAGCGATGAGCAGCCGGGCGCCTTCTCGCCGATCATCGAGCGCAACACGGTGATCCCGGCGTCGCGCGTGCAGCGCTACTACACCACCCACGCGCAGCAGGAATACATCCGCATCGAGGTTTATCAGGGCGAGCGTCCCTGGGTGCGCGACAACATCTTCGTAGACGCCTTCGAGGTGAAGTTGACCCAGACCGGCCAGGTGCAGGCGCTGGACGTGCGTTTCAGCTACGACATCAACGGTTTGCTGGAAGTGGACGTGACCCTGGAGAGTGGCCAGCGCCATGGCCACGTGATCGACCGCAGCCCCACCGGGCTGAGTGCCGAGGCGCGTGCCGCCAGCCAGGCGCGCTTGGCCAGCCTGAAGATTCATCCGCGTGACACGCTGCACAACCGTACCCTTCTGGCCCGCCTGGAGCGTGCCTGGATGCAGACCCTGGGTACTGAGCGCGAGCAGATCGGTCAGTGGCTGGACGAGTTTCAGAGCGTGCTCGGCGCCCAGCAGGAGCAGCCGATCACTGCCGCGCGTGAGCGTCTGGAGCAGGCGCTGGACGCGCTGCGCTTCTGACCCGGCGGGTGCTCCGAAGGCCTCGCAGGGTGCGCCAAGTGTAGCGAAGCGTCCCCGCGAGCCTGACGAGATTCAGTCCCTGACCCCGTTCAGGCGCCGCAGGCGCGCCTGCAGGCCCTGTGTGCTGGCCGCCTTGCCCCCGGGCGGGCCGTAACGGTTGGGCAATGGGTCGCTGGGCCAGAAGAACAGCACCAGCAGCATGTAGGGCAGCATGAAGCTGCCCAGCAGCAACATCAGTAACGTACCCACGCCACGGCTCATGTCATGCAGCCGACGCAGCATGCAGGTGATCAGGACGAGGACGGCGCCGGCGAGCACCGCCAGCGCCAGGTCGCTGCTGAGTTTGTCGACAAGTAAGCTCAGTGGCAGTGCGGCCCCTGCCAGGGCCAGAGTCTGCAGGGTGAAGTTGATCCGGTTCAGGCGTCCGCCCAGTCGCCATATCTGCCACTGTGAACGCCAGGTGGCCGGCGCGTGCTTGGGTAGCAGGCGCTCACAACGCGACAGCAGCAAGGTGATCGCCAGGCGGACGGCCGTCGGTGTGGCGCTGGAGTCCTTGGCCTGCTGCAACTTGCGCAACTGGCTGGTCGAGGGCAGATGCGGTTTGGCGCCGCCGAGCAGATCGCGCATGCCATCGAAGATCGCCTGCATGGTGGCGAACACCAGCCCGTTATCGGTGCAGATCGATTGCGCCAGGTTCTGTGGTCGGCCCTTGACCAGTCCCTCGCGGAAGGGCTCGAACCAGGTGCCAGGGCAGGTGAACGCCAGCAGCCGTTGCAAGGCCAGGTTGCGTTCCTCTTGCGGCAGATCCGGGTCGTGATGGAGCAGGGCGTCGAGCAGCATCTGACCGAACGGGTCGCCTGCCAGCTCGTGGCTGTGTTGCTCGGCGCAGGCTCCGATACGGGCGACCGACGGCAGACGCGGGCTGCCGAGGAGAATGTCCGGGCTGACCTGCCCGGCGGCGATCAACCCTTGCAGTGGATCAGCTTCGTCGAGATCCAGCAGCCAGCGACGAGGCGTGGTGGTATTCGCCAGCAACTGCGCCTTGGCCTCGTGGGCCGGATGCTCGGCATCGGTGGGCAGGTCGGCGAGAGTTTGATCCAGTTGCTCCAGCCATTGTTCAGGCTGTTCCAGCAGGCCCAGCAGCAACAGTGTCTGGCGCTGCCAGTGCCAGCGAGCGTCGCCATCGTCGGGAAGCTCTGGCAGGCTGCGACCGCTGCGCTGCAGGGCCATTTGCAACTGCAGGCAGGGCGGCAGCAACCAGCCTGGCAGTGGCGCGAGCAGTTCGCCCAGGCGTTGCAGCGTCGCCTCGTCGTATCGGCGCAAGCGCCTGAGCCCGCGCAACATCTGGGCACGAGCCACGGTGTTGTCACCGAGCGCCTGCGGCAGTTTCGCGCCTGGGCTGCTCGATGCCTGTTGCAGCGCCTGCAGCGCAGGCGATTCGCGCAGCCACTGGCGCTGTTGCCGGGCGTGGTGCTGTAGCCCCTGCACCAGCACGGCATCGAGCGGATGGTCGCCGGTCTGCAGGTTCAGCAGGTGTTCTAGGTCACTGTCGTCGCCACGTTGCAGCAGCCAGGCCTGGCGATAGAGCCGCGTGAGCGGCGTGTCCGCAGCGCCGAGCAACTCGGCAAGGAATGGCCACTCGCTGTCCCCCATCTGCCAGGCGATGAACGTGCGCGCCAGCGGCGGCAGTTCGCTGACGGCGGCGCGCTGCCAGCGCGCCAGGGTTTGCGGCGTCTGGGCGGGCTCGCCATCGGCTAACTGATAGGCGTCGAGCGGATGCTCATGACCAAGCTCGATCTGGCTGCGGTTGAACGCCAGGATCAGCAGCGGCAGGCGTTCAGGCGAGTGATGAGCGCACCAGGCCAGCATCCAGGCGGCCGCCTCGGGTATCTCGCGTTCATGCCACAGACGCGTCCACAGGTCGAGGGCGTCCAGGTCATGGTGCTGCTTCTGCAGCGCCAGCAGGTACTGGATGTCGAGGTCGTCGGGTGTCTCGTCATGCAGCGCCTGGTAGTGCTCCAGGGCACCGCCCAGGGCCACCCCGGCCAGGGTGCACTGGCGATACAGGCGCGGATAGTAGTCCGGGTCGGCCGGCATTGGCAGGCACAGGTGCAGCGAGCACCAGCCACGAAATTCCTGCAGTGGCCGGTTCCTGAACAGATGCTCCAGGGTGCGCACGTACCAGAGGTTTTCCACCTGCGCGACGGTCGGCCACTCGGACAGGCTGGCGAGGTCGAACGGGTCGGGTTCGGCGATGCGCTGGAGCAACTGATCCAGTGCCTCGGCTTCCTCGAAGGGCATTTGCATCAGGCGATTGGCCCAGGCCATGCGCTCGGTGAGCAGGTTCACGCAGCGATGCGACAGCGGCCCGTTGCTCAGCAGCAGACCGCGCAGCGAGCCATCGAGACCTTCAAGTACGTCGAGCGGCAACTGGTCGAGCATCCGGCAGTAGTCCTGCCAGGCTTCGGGTCGAAAGCGCCGGCCGGCGTCCTGCAGCAGTTCGACGAACTGTTGCACGGCCTGTTCACTGGCGCTGGGTGGTGCGCTCCGTTCGCTTGTCGCCGGGACTTCGCCGCGGGCCTGGCGCAGAGCGTCCTCGTAGGCGCCGCGCAGGGCCTGGAAGCCCTCGGGGTCGCGCTCCGGGTGGACGTCGGGCAGGCGTGCGCGATAGGCGCTGCGGATGCTGTTCTGATCGTCAGTCGGCGCTATGCCGAGGTGTTCCCAGCAACTCATGACCAGTCGAACGCCTCCAGCGATGCCGGTTTTTCCGGCAGATCCAGTTCCATGTCCCAGGGCAATTGGTCGAATCCGGCGGCCGGGCTCAGTGTCAGTTCGCGCACCAGGGCGCGGTGCGTCGGGTCACTGCCCTGACGGCTGATGCACAGCGCCTGTTCGTCCGGTTGCTCGTGGCCCAGGCAGTTCCAGTAGCAGCGGCCGATGAGAAAACCGGCCAGATAGCTGTGCCAGCCCTGGTAGTAGTAGCGCGCCCGCAGGCTCAGGCGACTATGCAGCCAGAGGTTTTCCTCGAGGCTCAGCCAGCCGTTCAACTGACCGATGCGGGCGAGAAAGCTCATGCGCCCCAGGTCCCAGGCGCGGATGCCACCGGAGCCGCAGACCAGTATGGTGTCGGCGACGTAGCGATAGGCCACCCGTTGGCCTTCGTCGAGGCTGTCGACCAGCGCCTGCCATTCGCCCGGTAGCAGGCGCGCGTTATCCCAGTAGGCGCCGCTCAGATCGCGTGCATGGCCGTCGTCGGTCATGCGTTGGATCATCGCCAGAAGTGCGGGGCGATCCGCGATATCCCAGGACTCGCTGAGGTCGACGAACTCGCTGTCCGGATAGAAATCAGGCTGCCCGTATTGCGCGCCCGAGTGGGTGTTGATCGCCACCATCGGCGCGGAAAGGGCAAAGAGCCAGCGTTGTTGCAAGTCATCCATGGGCGTTTGGCCGTGCTTCCCTGAGTGCGGAGGGTGCCCATCCTAGGAGCTGTTGCGGGGGCGCCGCAAGTCGCTCGTGGGGGTTGTGGGTGAACCGTCGGAAAATGCGCCGAGCAGCCGACGACCGGCGGGTCAGGCTGCAAAGGGTAGTTGTAGTCAGGCAAAAGGCCAGCACTGGCGCCGCCAGTCAGGCGCCAAGCCTTGAAATTGCCCACATCGCTGTTGGGCACGGCGTCTGTCTCGGGTATTCTCCGGCGACGTCAGGGTTGAGGGGGCCGAAAAAACGCCCGATACCCTCAGGCAACCATTACAAGAAAATCGCCTATGACCGCCACGACTAGCGCCGTAGTTCAAGAGGTGACGCTGGACCCGCATCAGGCTGAACGTCAGTTCGCCACGGACATTGCCGTCGAGCGTACCCGTCTGTTGTTTCAGGGGTCGCGCCTGCCCACGTTACTCATGCTGCTGGTTGGCCTGGCCTGCAGCCTATTGCTGTGGAGTCAGCAGAGCGCACCGATGCTTGCGGTCTGGCTGGGCTGGGTCGTGCTGCTGGCGCTGCTGCGCCTGACTCAGGTGAATGCCTTCAACGAGGCGCTGCCGAGTCGCCAGGCCGAGCCTTACTGGCGACGTATCTTTCTCTTCGGCGCCGGTGCTTCCGGCCTCACCCTCGCCTTTGCCGTGATCGTGCTGGTGCCTACCGATGTGTTCTACCAACAGGCGCTGGTCTACGGCCTGATCGCCGCCGCCATTCTCTCGGCCAGCGTGGCCTATGCCGTCAGCCTGTCCGCTTTCCTTACGTTCGCCTTGCCCTGCCTGCTGCCTTCGGCGGCCTTCCTGCTGCTCAGCGATAACGGCTTGCAGCGCGGCTGGGGTCTGCTCGGTGTCATGCTGTTGCTCGCCCTGCTGGTGGTGGCCTGGCAGGTCAACCGCCTGGTGCAGCGCAGCTTGCTGCAGCGTTTTCACAACCTGGCGCTGATCAGCAATCTGGAGCACGCCAAGCAGCGCGCCGAAGGACTCAATGAAGAACTGGCGCGCGAGGTGGAGCAACGTCGCCGCGCCGAGCGCGAACTGCGTGGCGCCCATGGCGAGCTGGAAATGCGCGTGGCCGAACGCACCCTGGAGCTGGACGAAGCGACCCATGCCCTGGGCAAGAGCCAGGCGCGCCTGGCCCTGGCGCTGGAAGCCAGCGAGCTGGGCCTGTGGGACTGGGACCTGGAGAGTGATCATGTGCACCACTCGCACCTGCGCGAGCTGTTTGGTCTGGAGCCGGGCCAGGTGCAAGTGATGCTGCGCGACCTGACCCCGCGCCTGCACCCGGATGATCTGCCGGGGCTACGCCGGGCGTTGGTCCGGCACCTCAAGGGACGCAGCGAGGATTATCAGATCGAGTACCGCGTGCGCCATGTCGATGGCCACTGGGTCTGGGTCGAGGACCGTGGCCGTGCGGTCGAGCGCGATGCCGCCGGCCGTGTACGGCGCATGCTCGGTACGCGGCGCGATGTCAGCGCACGGCGTCAGCAGGAGCAACAGCAGCGCCTGGCGGCGACCGTGTTCGAAGCGGCCAGCGAAGGCATCTTCATTCTCGACCCCGACTACCGCGTGCTGGCGGTCAACCGTGCGTTCAGCGCGGTGACCGGTTACAGCCGCGAAGAAGTGGTCGGGCGCACGGTGACCAGCCTGATCGGCAGCCGCGAAATGCGCCGGCAATACCAGATGATCCGCCAGGAGCTGGACAGCAGCGGCACCTGGCAGGGCGAGCTGATCGAGACGCGCAAGAGCGGCGAGCTTTACCCGCAATGGCTGCAGCTCAACCTGGTGCGGGATGTAACAGGTCGGCCCAGTCATATCGTCGGTTTCTTCGCCGATCTCAGTGCGCGGCGCGAGGCCGAGGAGCGCCTGCGCTACCTGTCGCACTATGACGACCTGACCGGCCTGGCCAACCGCAGTCTGTTCAAGGAGCGTCTGCACGATGCCAGCCAGCGCGCCCGCCAGAGCGGCCGCAGCATCGCCCTGGTGCATATCGATCTCGACCGTTTCAAGCTGCTCAACGACAGCCTCGGCCATGAAGTGGCGGACCAGTTGCTGCGGCAGATGAGCCGCCGCCTGACCCAGGCCGTGCCCGAGGCCGACTGCATCGCGCGGCTCTCGGGCGACGAGTTCGCCATCATCCTCGATGCCTACGGCAGCCTTTCCAGCCTGGCGCGGGTGGCCAGTCGACTACTGGCCAAGCTGCGTGTGCCGATGACCGTCGGTGGGCACGAGCTGGTGATCAGCGCCTCGCTGGGCATCAGTCTGCTGCCGGACTACGCCCGCGAGATCAGTGCACTGATCAGCCAGGCCAACATGGCCGTACAACATGCCAAGCACCTGGGTGGCAACACCTTCCAGTTTTTCACCGACAACCTGCAGGCCTGCACCCTGGAGCGCCTGCAACTGGAGAACCAGCTGCGCAAGGCCATCGACGAAGGCCAGCTGGAAGTGTTCTACCAGCCCAAGCTGAACCTCGCCGATGACCAGCTCAACGCCGCCGAGGCGCTGGTGCGCTGGCGCCATCCGCAGCAGGGCATGGTGGCGCCTGGCGAGTTCATTGGCCTGGCCGAAGAGACCGGGCTGATCGCGCCGATTGGCGAGTTCGTGCTGCGTCAGGCCTGCCGCCAGGCGCGCCAGTGGCAGCAGGAGGGGCTGGCGCAGATACGGGTGTCGGTGAATATCTCGGTGTACCAGTTGCGCCAGGGCAACCTCACCAGCCTGGTGCGCCAGGTGCTCGAAGAAACCGGCCTGGCGCCACAGTACCTGGAGCTGGAGCTGACTGAAAGCCAGCTGCTGGACAACGTCGACAGCGTCATCGTCACCTTCCGTCAGCTGCGTGAGCTGGGGGTCAAACTGGCCATCGACGATTTCGGCACCGGCTATTCCTCGCTCAGCTACCTCAAGCGCTTCCCGGTGCATTACGTGAAGATCGACCAGACCTTCATCCGCGATCTGTCGCCCGGTGGCGAGGATGCGGCGATCACCCGCGCGATCATCGCCATGGCCCACAGCCTGGAGCTGAAAGTGGTGGCCGAGGGCGTGGAAACCCAGGCGCAGATGGATTTCCTCAAGAGCCAGAACTGTGACGAGATCCAGGGCTTTCTGATCAGCCGCCCGGTGGAGGCGAGCGCCTTCGCCGAACTGCTGCGCGCGCAGATCGACAATCCACTGGATTGAAGGATTTCCTCGCGCTTACTTGGCGAACAGCTGGCCGATGTCCTTGAACGCCTTGAACTCCAGGGCGTTGCCGCAAGGATCGAGGAGGAACATGGTGGCCTGCTCGCCGACCTGGCCCTTGAAGCGCACGTAGGGCTCGATGACGAACGTCGTCTCGCGGCTGCGCAGACGGTCGGCCAGCGCTTCCCAGTCGGCCCAGCCGAGCACCACGCCGAAATGCGGCACCGGCACATCGTGGCCGTCCACCGGGTTGCTGGCGGCCGATTCCTGATAAGCCATCTTCGGCGCTTCGTGGATCACCAACTGGTGGCCGAAGAAATCGAAATCCACCCAGTGTTCGCTGCTACGACCTTCGGCGCAGCCGAACACCTCGCCGTAGAAATGCCGCGCGGCGGCCAGGTCGTATACGGGAATCGCCAGGTGAAAGGGAGCAAGGGCCATCACGCAATACCTCTGATTTGTTATGGGTAGGGCGGGTGCAACCCGCCATCGATCTTTATTGCACCAGCCTACCAACAGCGAAATTGTCGGAAAGCTAATATTCTTGCGCGCAAGCTCAAATAATTTTGATCATTCGAGACGCCGATGCTGCGTGAACTGAAAACTTTCATCACCGTCGCTCGCCTGGGCACCTTCGCTGCCGCTGGCCAGCAGGTGGGGCTGACCCAGTCGGCGGTCAGCGCGCAGATGCGCGTATTGGAGCAGCACCTCGGCGTGCGCCTGTTCGACCGCAGCGGTCGCGCCGCCGTGCTCAACGCAGCCGGCCGCCACGCCCTGCCGCTGGCCGAGCAGATGCTTGCGCTGTACACGCAGATGGCGCTGCCGCAGGCGGCCGATCAGTGGCAGGGCGAGCTGCGCGTCGGCGCCATCGCCACCTTGCAGACCGGTCTGCTGGCCGAGGCGCTGCCGCGCTTTCGGCAACTGGCACCGCGGGTCGAACTGAAGCTGGTGCCGGGCGTGTCCTTGCAGCTGTTCAGCCAGCTGGATGCCGGTGAGCTGGATCTGGCGCTGTTGATCAAACCGCCGTTTGCCTTACCCAAGGAGCTGCTGGAGGTACCGCTGGCGTGCGAGCCCTTCGTGCTGATCGCACCCTTGGACGTGGACGGGGAAGACCCATTGCGCCTGCTCGCCAAGCAGCCTTTCGTGCGTTACGACCGCGCTTCGTTCGGCGGGCGCCAGGTGACGCGCTTCCTGCGTGAGCAACGCCTGAACGTGCGCGAGGCGCTGGAGCTGGATGAACTGGAAGCCATCGTGCGGCTGGTGGAAAACGGCATGGGCGTGGCCCTGGTACCGCGTGCGGGTCTGTGGCTGCAAAGGCCGACGCGTCTGCGGGTGATCGAGCTGGGTGAGCTGACCTTCCATCGCGAGCTCGTCGCCCTGGTGCGCCGTGCGCAGCGCCAGCCGGCCCTGGATTGTTTGTTGAGCTGTCTGCTGTCGAGAGATGCGCCTGGGTAATGGCCGCGCACTGCTGTCTGCGCCGGAAGTGACAGTTGCAGTCACTTCCGGCTGCCGGCTCAGATGTCCCAGACCAGGTTGATCGAGAAGTTGCGCCCCGGTTGAGTCAGGCGGTCGAGATTGGCGGGGGCGGTCACGCCGGCCTCTCCGTTACCGTCGTAGCCGCGCACGTCGTCCCACTGCCAGTACTTCTTATCCGTCAGGTTGTACAGACCGGCATTGACGGTGAGATCGTCGGTCAGCTTGTAGTAGCCGGTCAGATCGACAATGCCATAGCCGGGTGTGGCGAACTGGCTGCCGTCGCCGGTCGGAGAGTTGAAGCCGCTTTGGTCGATGCGGGATTTGCGCTTGACCAGTGTCCAGTTCAGCAGGCCGCCGAAGCGTTCCTGCTCGTAGCCCAGACCGAATACGCCGGTCAGCGGGTTGATGCTGTTCAGCGGCTCGCCGGTTTCCTCGTCGCGACCACGGGCATAGGCGATCGAGCCTTGCGCGTACAGACCCGGCAGTGCGCCGAAGTTGTCCAGATTCAGGCGGCCCTTGGCTTCCGCACCACGAATGCTGGCACGGCTGATGTTGCGGCTCTGGAACACTGTCAGGCCGCCAGCTGCACCTACGGCATCCTCGTCGATGAAGTCGCGATAGCGGTTATAGAACACGGCCAGGCTGAAGCTGCCGCCCTCGAAGTTGCCACGCAGACCGGTCTCCAGGCTGCGGCTGGTTTCCGGGTCGAGGTCGGGGTTGGGCTCCACGATGTAGGGCGGGTTGTTGTTCTGGAAGCGGCCATACATTTCCTTGGCCGTAGGTGTGCGGAAGCCTTCGGCGTACTGGGCGAAGCCGGTGTAGTGCTCATCGAAGGCATAGGTCACGCCGAGCTTGGGTGAAACGCGCTGCCAGGTCGTGCTCGCGTCTGTGGGGTCGAAGGTACTGCTTGCGGGGGCGCTGGCAAGGTACTCGTCGGTCAGATCGGGTTTGAGTTTGGTCCGGTCGTAGCGAACACCCGGCAGGAACGTCCACTGGTTCCAGCGGATTTCGTCTTGCGCAAATACGCCGTAGACATCGATGGTTGGATCCGGGAAGTCGCTCTGGGTGGTGAGGGTATCGCCGCTATTGCTGCTGATCGCGCCGACGGTGGGGCAGTTGGCGCCCAGCGCCCGCAGGCAGACGCCATAACCGCTGCGCTGGCCGGTGACTTCCTGGCGCTTGAGGTTGAAGCCGTAGGTCAGCAGGTGATCGGTTTCGCCCAGGGCGAAGGCCTTGTCCAGCTGTGCGTTGAGCACCCACTGGCGATCCTTGTAGTCGGTGCTGCGATAGCGCATCACGTCGCGGGTGATGGCCTGGGTAAAGAAGTTCCTGGGGGTGTAGCGCTCCTGGGTGCTCTGGTCGGTCTTGGCGATCTGGTAATTCAGGCTCCATTTCAGGCTGTCGGCCAGCAGACTGTCCAGCGCCAGGCTGTGCTCCAGGCCGAAGCGCTCGCGGATGATGGTGTCGTTGCCAGCACGACTCGCGTAGTAGTTCTGCCCTGCACCGATGGTCGGGGCGTTGAACGGCCCGCCGACGGCGCTGAGTTGATTGCTGTCGCGATCATCCTTGTATTTCTCATAGGTCAACTGCAGGCGGTCGCTGCCGTTGTAGTTCCAACCCAGTTTGGCCAGGACGTTGGTGGTGCGTACGTCTTCCGGATTGGCCGCAGTACGATCCAGGCCGGTACCGCCGTGATTGCCGTAGGATTCGGTCTCATGGCCGTTGCGCTGTGACAGGTGCAGCAACGCATCGAAGTCCTCATGGCGACCGGCGACGGTGGCCGAGTTCAGCCAGCTTTCGTCGGCGGAGCTGTAGCCTGTCTTCAGGCGGGCGCCGCTGTTGCGGCCATCCTTGATGATGTCGTCAGCATCGAGGGTGAAGTAGCTCACCGCACCACCAATGGCATTGCTGCCGTACAGGGCCGAGGCCGGGCCGCGGAGAATTTCCACCCGCTTGATGATCTCCGGGTCGACATAGTTGCGCTGGGTATTGGCATAGGGACCGTAGTAGAAGCTGGCAGGGATCTCGACGCCGTCGACCTGCGTCAACACCCGGTTACCATCGATGCCACGGATGTTGTAGCCGGTGAGGCCGGAGCGCTGACCAGTGCCACCGACGGAGACGCCAGGCTCGTCGCGTACCAGCTGCTTGATGGTGTTGATGTTGTTGCGGTCCAGGATTGTTCGATCGCGCACGCTGACCGTGCTGGGAACGGCGTTTACATCCTGCTCGTGAAGCGTGGCGGTGACCGTAGTTGGTTGGAGGGCGAGCGATTGCGCAGGATTCTTCACCAGCACCACGCTACGTTCCCCAACGCTGCGGTAGCTCAAACCGGTGCCTTCGAGCAGGCGCGCCAGGGCCAGCTCCGGCGATTGGCGGCCACTGGTTCCCGGCGAGTCGATGCCGTCGGCCAATTGTGCCGGCAGGCCGATCTGCCACCCCGTGACGTCGCTGAATGCGTTCAGCGCCGAAACCAGGGGCTGGCGCTCGATGGCGAAGCGGTAACCGCTTTGGCTCTGCTGCTGTGCTGCAGGCGACGGCTCGGCAGCGTTGGCCAGCGGCAGGCTGGCGCAGGCGATGGAGAGTGCCAGCAGCGACAGGCTGGCGGTGGACAGTCGCGGGAAATGCGGGCGCCTGGTGTGAAGGGGCATCGTTGTGCTCTCTGCGGGTGTCGTCGGAAGGTCAGTTAATGCGAATTATTTGCATTGTTATGACGGGACGAACGAAGCCCTCTTGGAGCGTAAAAATTCTTTTTATCAGTTGAGAATCAGCAGCGATGGGTACTCTTGAAGCTGCGCCGAGGTCACCTGCGCCAGCGAGCGCATGATGTCGGCCGGTTCGCTCAGGCGATAGTTGCCGGTGATGCGTAGATCATCCAGACGGGCGTTGCGGTTGATGATCCAGCCGGGGTAGTAGCGGCGCAGTTCATCCAGGACTTCGTGCAAAGGGCGGTCATCGAAGATCAGGCGGCCCTGAACCCACGCGAGCTGATTGGCTGTGGCACCGTGTATGCGCTTGCCGACACCGTCCGGGCCGACACGGATGCTATCGCCGCTTACCAGGTAGATGCGCGTGTCGTTGCCGCGCGCATGTACTTCGATCTCGCCCCGCTCGACGCTGACTTCGGCGGTATCGTCGAGGTAGCGCACGGAGAATGCGGTGCCGCGTACCGATATCAGAACGGGGCCAGCGGCAACCTGAAATGGACGGCTGCTGTCCTTGGCGACATCGAAATAGGCTTCGCCTCTGAGCAACTGCGTGACGCGCTGGCTCGCGTCGATCTGGCTGGAGAACGCGCTACCGGTGTTGAGCAGAACGTGCGAGCCATCGGCCAGATCCAGGCTCTGGCGCTGGCCAACGGCAGTGACATGATCGGCGCGCAGGCGCAGCAGCAGATCGCTTTGCAGGGTGATGCCGACCACCAGCAGCAGCGAGGCGGCGATCGCCAGCGTTCTACCGATGCGCCGCGAGCGCCTGGGCGCCGGTTGTCTGCGCTGCTCCAGGCGCGCGGCTGCGGTGACCAGCGTGGATGATTGCCAGCACTGTTGCGCACGCTCGAATGCTTCGGCATTGGCAGGGGAGGCGGCCAGCCATTCGGTGAATCGCGCCCGGCAATCATCGTCCGCATGTTCCAGCAGAAGCAGCCAGTCCAGCGCCTGGCTCAGCGATGCGTCGCTGTCGTTGGGGGTTCCCTGCTGCGGGTGCATCGGGCTGTTCTCGAAACCGGGGGGCGATATTCTGGCCGAAGGTGCGGGTGAGCGATAGTTGCTCATGTCGGAGGCGCGAGGCGCTCGAGCAGGGTCATGCACAGGGTCATGATCAACTTGAGCTCTTTCTGCACCGTGCTGGCTGACACGCCGAGCTCTGCAGCGATCTCGGCATAGCCCTGACCATGCAGACGGCTGAGGATGAAGATGCGCTGCTGGCGTTCGCTCAACTGCTCCAGTGCGTTGCCCAGCCGTTGCAGCAGGCGTTCGGCGTGCAGACTGTCTTCGCTGGATGAACCCGGAGCGGGAACGGCCTGCATGATGGCGTCCGGCACGTCATCGAGCATGGTGCGTGACTGCATGCGCTCGCGGCGCAAGTGGTCGAGCGCCAGATTGCGGCCTGTCTGGAAGAGAAAGGGTTCGAGGTGATCGACCGGTTTGTCGCGCAGGCTACGGGCGACCCGCAGGTAGGTTTCCTGCACCAGCTCCTCGGCGATGCTGGCGTTCTTCACGATTTTTACCAGCGTGCGCAGCAGCGGGGTGCGCTGGCTGATGAATACGCTGTCTAGATTGGAGATGGTCACTGGCAAGCCTGATTCGCCGACTACTTCGTGAATAATAATCACTTTTAATAAGGCCGGATAGCGAGCGCGTGCGCGAAGCCCGTCTGCAGCGTCATATCCATGTGTTTCGCTTTATTTTTACGGAGCTTGGCAGGTTCGTTCGTCTTTATAAGGCAGTGGCGGTCTAACGTCCTGCAGGCTTCATCGAGCGGTGCAGGGGACGGGCTGCCTTACTTCATGCCAGTCATCAGCGAGCTTTCCATGACCGCCTCTTCGCAACTGTCCCATCCGCTGCGTTCGCAGCGCCTGAACCAGATTACCCACGAGCCGCACAGTCACCTCGACAACCTGGTCAAGAGCCATGATCCGTTCGGGAGCCCGGAGCGGTTTTCCCACTTCGTGGCCGCCCAATATCTGTTCCAGCGTGATCTGGAAAAGCTCTATAACGACCCGCAGCTGATCAGGCTGGTGCCTGATCTGCCGCAGCGCTGCCGTGTCGAGCAGGCTGTGCTGGACCTGGCCGATCTGCAGCGCGCGCTGCCAGAGGGCGATGACGCCATCCGCAACAAGGTCATGGGCACCGGCGAAGCGCTCGCCTGGCTGTTCGTTTCCGAAGGCTCCAAGCTGGGCGCCGCTTTCCTGCTCAAACGCATGCCGGCGCTGGGCCTGAGCGAGACCTTTGGCGCGCGTCATCTGGGCGAGCCGGAAGGTGGTCGTGCTCAGGGTTGGAAGGCGTTTACCGCCGTGCTCGACAGCGTCGAACTGGATGCCGAGCAGGAGCGTCTGGCCGAGGTAGCGGCCATCGCGGCCTTCGAGCGTTTCACCGTACACCTGGAACGCTGCTTTGCCTGAAATCACGCTGGCGCGCTCGGCCTGGCAGCGTTGGCTATGGCTGCTGTTGGCCTACCTGAGCATTGGTATGGCCATGCTCGGAGTGATACTGCCGGGCCTTCCCACGACCGAGTTCGTGCTGTTGGCGGCCTGGGCAGCGTCGCGCAGTTCGCCGCGTCTGGCCGCCTGGCTGGAGAACCACCGGGTGTTCGGCCCGCCGCTGCGCGACTGGAAGAACGGCGGCCTGATCGCCCGGCGTACCAAGTGGGTGGCGAGTGGCAGCATGCTGCTAGCGCTGATCATCCTGCTGCTGACCGTCGATCACCTGCCTTCCGTGCTGTTCGCCGCTGCCGGCATGAGTTGCGGCGCACTGTTCATCTGGACGCGTCCGGAAAAAACCAGAGCCAAGTAGGGGTGCGCCGTGCGCACCGACGATTTCGGATGATCGTAGCCCGGATGCAATCCGGGGCGGTTACTGCGTTGCGCCCTGGTGCGCACGGCGCACCCTACGGATCGCCGAGGGCTTGCCGAAGCATGCCGCACATGAAAATGCCGCGCAGCTTTGCAGCGGCGCGGCATCGGGTACAGCGTCAGCGGTGATCAGAACGCCGGGACGACGGCGCCTTTGTACTTCTCTTCGATGAACTGCTTCACCTCGGCGCTGTGCAGGGCCTTGACCAGCTTCTGCACGGCCTCGCTGTCCTTGTTGTCGGCGCGGGTCACCAGGATGTTGACGTACGGCGAGTCGCTGCCTTCGATGGCCAGGGCGTCCTGGGTCGGGTTCAGCTTCGCTTCCAGGGCGTAGTTGGTGTTGATCAGGGCGACATCGACCTGGCTCAGCACGCGCGGCAGGGTGGCCGCTTCCAGTTCACGCACCTTGATCGCCTTCGGGTTCTCGACGATGTCCTTCGGTGTGGCGAGGATGCCGGCTTCCGGTTTGAGCGTGATCACACCGGCTTTCTGCAGCAGCAGCAGGGCGCGGCCGCCATTGGTGGCGTCGTTGGGGATGGCCACGGTGGCGCCCTGCGGCAGCTCGCTGAGGTCCTTGATCTTGCTCGAGTACGCGCCGAAGGGCTCGACGTGCACACCGGCAACGCTGACCAGATCGGTCTTGCGGCTGGCATTGAACTCGTCCAGGTACGGCTGGTGCTGGAAGAAGTTGGCGTCGAGGTTCTTCTGCTGCACTTGCAGGTTGGGCTGCACGTAGTCGGTGAATACGCGCACCTTCAGTTCCACGCCTTCTTTGGCCAGGGCCGGTTTGACGAACTCGAGGATCTCGGCGTGTGGCACCGGGGTGGCGGCGACGTTGAGGGTTTCGGCCTGGGCCGAGAAGGCCGCGCAGGCAGCCAGGGCAGTCAGCAGTTTCTTCATTTCAAGGTTCCTTTTGGGAAAGTTGGCGCGGGTCTCGCGGGTGGCGAGTCGCCGCTTTTCATAGTCACTTGCGAGAAAAATGTACGACGAGGCGATCACCGACCATCTGCAGCACCTGCACCAGAATCAGCAGCAGGATCACGGTCACGGCCATCACGTCCGGTTGGTAGCGTTGGTAGCCGTAGCGCACGGCCAGGTCGCCGAGGCCACCGCCACCGATCAGGCCGCTCATGGCGGTGTAGGACACCAGGGTAATGGCGGTGACGGTGGTGGCCGCGAGCAGGCCGGGCAGCGCCTCTGGCAGCAGTGCGCGGGTGATGATCTGCCAGGTGCTGGCACCCATGGCCTGGGTCGCTTCGATGATGCCGCGCTCCACTTCGCGCAGCGCGGTTTCCACCAGGCGCGCGAAGAACGGCGTGGCCCCCACCACCAGCGGCGGAATGGCGCCGGCCACACCCAGCGAGGTACCGACCAGCAGCTCGGTGAAGGGGATCATCAGGATCAAGAGGATGACGAAAGGCACCGAGCGCAGGATGTTGACCACCAGCGACAGCGCGCCGTACAGGGCTTTTTGCTCGAACAGCTGGCGCGGGCCTGTGAGAAACAGCAGCACGCCGAGCGGCAGGCCGAGCAGCACGGTGAACAGCATCGAGCCGAGCAGCATGTTCAGGGTGTCGAGGCTGGCCTGCCAGATTTCCGGCCAGAACACGTTGGGTAGCAGTTGTTCGAGCATCAGCGCAGTACCTCCAGATGCACGTCGGCAGCTTCGAAGCGCGCCAGCGCGGCGTCGATGTCGCCACCGGTCAGGGCCAGGGTGAGTTGGCCGTAGGGGGTGTCCTTGATGCGGTCGATGCGCCCGGCGAGGATGCTGTAGTCCACCCCGGTTTCACGGGCCACGGTGCCCAGCAGCGGTGCGTAGGTGGCTTCGCCCTGGAAGGTCAGGCGCAGGATGCGGCCCTCGACATGGGCGAAGTCGTCGCGTTGCTCGGCCTCGTCGACATGCTCGGACTCCTGCACGAAGCGCCGCGTGGTCGGATGCTGCGGGTGCAGGAACACCTCGGCCACCGGGCCTTCCTCGACAATCACGCCAGCATCCATCACCGCCACGCGGTCACAGACGCGGCGGATCACGTCCATCTCGTGGGTGATCAGCACGATGGTCAAGCCCAGTTCGCGGTTGATCTCGGCCAGCAGCTGCAACACGGCGGTGGTGGTCTGCGGATCGAGGGCGCTGGTGGCCTCGTCGCACAGCAGGATCTTCGGCCGGGTGCTCAGTGCGCGGGCGATGCCGACGCGCTGCTTCTGCCCGCCGGAGAGCTGCGCCGGGTATTTGTTGGCGTGATCCTGCAGACCGACGCGGGCCAGCAGCTCGGCGACGCGGGCGTCGATCTCGGTGCGGCTCAGCTCACCGGCCAGGCGCAGCGGCATGGCGATATTGTCGGCCACGGTCTTCGACGACAGCAGGTTGAAGTGCTGGAAGATCATCCCGACCTGCTGGCGGAAGCGGCGCAGGCCGCCTGCATCGAGGGCGGTGACGTCGACACCGTCGATCTCGATGCGCCCGCCGGAGGGTTCCTCCAGGCGGTTGATCAAACGCAGCAGGGTGCTCTTGCCGGCACCGGAGTGGCCGATGATGCCGAACACCTGGCCGCTGCCGATCTGCAGCGTCGTGGGCTGCAGGGCCGGAATCTCGCGACCGGCGACGCGGTAGGCTTTGTGGACGGATTGAAACTGGATCACGCGAACGACCTTTTGGGTATGTTCAGGGCCGAATTCCGGGATTGCTGAAGCGGCCGTTGGCGCCGGGTAGACGCAAAAGGGCGCTAGTCTACCCGGCGGTGTTTAGGCCGAGAAAATCTTTGTTGGCCTATGGTTATTACAAAATGGCATTAACGATCAGCGGACTGCCTCAGCTGCGCTTTGGGCTCAACAGCAGGCGTGGTATCTGCTGAGGGACGATCTTCTGGCTCAACTGCGGGCGGAAACTCGGGTCGAGTTTCTTGATGCGTGCCGAGAGCAGTGCAGCGACCCAAGGGTAATCCTTGGCCTCGCGTACTTCGATGCGCACCGCACAGCGAAAGGTCACGACATCGGCGGCCACGCTGTCGAGCAGGCGGCGCAGGTTTTCGTTGTCCTGGCTGTCCAGCATAGGCATGGCCACGATGCTGGTGGCCGCGCTCGGATCGATCAGACGTGCTGTCGGCTTGCTCTCGACCACGGGCGTCGGCTGGCTTGCAGGTATCGCCGCGCCGCTCGCCGCGGCCTGGCGTTCGCTGGTCAGGCGCTGCTGGCGCAGTCGTTCCTGACGCTCGGCGTCGAGCTTGGCGGCCGCATCGCGCGCCTGTTGCTCGGCAGCCGCCTGGCGCGCCGTGCGGGCGCTGTCGATGGCCTGGTTGAGGTCATGACTCAGGGCTGGCGCCTGAGGCATCAGGCTGCGGGCCTGGCCCAGTGCCTGCGCGGCGCGGTCCAGATCGCCCTGCTGCAGCGCTTCGTGGCCCTGCTCCATATAAGCCTCGGCCAGCTGGCGCTGGTACTGCTCCAGGCGCGTGTCGCCGCTGGCGCGCTGCTGCAGCGTGCTCAGTTGGCTGCGCGCGTCGTCGAGGCGTTCTTCGGCCAGGCTCAGGTCGAGCTGGCGGAAGGCGACGACCAGATCGTCGACTGGCGGTAGGCTGTGCTGCTGGCTGCTCTGGCAACTGGCCAGAAGTAGAACCAGAAAAAGCGGAAGACCACGAAAAGCGAACGACTTCATAACTACGCGTCTCGAATTGTGCAAAAAACGCGCAATCATACAGGTTCGTACCGCTGATTTCATCTCGATCGGTCGGGCCGTAGCCCGGATGTAATCCGGGCTACGCAGAGCACGCGATCAGGTGTTGCGCTTGGGTAATGCGAAACTGGCCAGGAACAACGCAGCGGCACTGACCACGATGGATGGCCCGGCCGGCGTGTCCTGATACCAGGACAGCGCCAGGCCGCAGCACACTGCGAGCAGGCCGAGCAGGCTGGCGCCCACGGCCATCTGCTCCGGTGTGCGCGCGTGGCGCTGGGCGGCGGCGGCGGGGATGATCAGCAGCGAGGTGATCAGCAGTACGCCGACGATCTTCATCGCCACGGCAATCACCACGGCGATCAGCAGCATCAGCGCCAGGCGAATCGCCGCCACCGGCAGGCCTTCGACCCGCGCCAGTTCCTCGTGCACGGTGATTGCCAGCAGCGGTCGCCATAGCCAGGCCAGCAGCGCCAGCACCAATGCGCTGCCACCGATGATCCAGGCCAGGTCGGTGGGGCTGACGGCGAGCAGGTCGCCGAACAGGTAGCTCATCAGGTCGATGCGCACGTCATGCATGAAGCTCAGCGCCACCAGACCCAGCGACAGCGTGCTGTGGGCGAGGATGCCGAGCAGCGTGTCGGAGGCCAGCGGCTGGCGCTGTTGCAGGGTGACCAGCAGCACCGCGAGCAGCACGCAGCCGACCGTTACCGTCAGGGTCGGGCTGACGTCGAGCATTAGCCCCAATGCCACGCCGAGCAGGGCGGCGTGGGACAGGGTGTCGCCAAAATAGGCCATGCGCCGCCACACCACGAAGGAGCCGAGCGGACCGGCCACCAGGGCCAGGGTCAGGCCGGCGAGCAGGGCGTTGAGGAGGAAATCGGGCATCAGTGTTTGCAACCAGGGCCGTGAACGTGGGCCGGGCCGTGGATGGTCAGGCCTGGCTGAACTACGCCGCCATGCAGGTCGTGAGCGTGGTCATGATGGTGGTGGTAGACGGCCAGGCTCTTGGCGTCCTGGCCGAACAGTTCGATGAAGGCCGGGTCGCCGCTGACCTGCTCCGGGTGACCGGAGCAGCACACATGGCGGTTGAGGCAGACGACCTGGTCGGTGGCACTCATCACCAGGTGCAAGTCGTGCGAGACCATCAGCACGCCGCAGCCATGGCGCTCGCGCAGCCGCGAGATCAGCCGGTACAGCTCGGCCTGGCCGGCCACGTCGACGCCCTGCACCGGCTCGTCGAGTACCAGCAGTTGCGGCTCGCGCAGCAGGGCACGAGCCAGCAGCACGCGCTGCATCTCACCACCGGAAATGCTCTGCAGCGGGCTGTCGATCACCTGCTCGGCGCCCACCTCGGCCAGTGCCGCCAGTGCGCGCTTGCGATCCACCCCCGGCACCAGGCGCAGGAAGCGCAGCACCGACAGCGGCAGGGTGGCGTCGACGTGGAGTTTTTGCGGCATGTAACCGATGCGCAGGCGTGGCGCCCGGCGCACGTTGCCGCGCTCAGGCTGCAGCAGGCCGAGCACCACGCGCACCAGGGTGGTCTTGCCGGCACCGTTGGGGCCGATCAGGGTGACGATTTCGCCAGGTTGAACGCTCAGTTGCACGTCATCCAGTACAACCTGGCCGTTGAAGCTGACAGCGACCCCGTCGAGCTGTATCAGCGCATCGCTCATGCCGCGCCCTTGCAGCCTGCGCAGAGGCCGACCACTTCCACGGTCTGGTTTTCGACGACGAAACCGACGCCGGCCGCGCCGTCGACGATGGCCTGGCTGATCGCCGGTTGCTCCAGTTCGGTCGCCGCATGGCACGCGCGGCAGATCAGGAACTGGCCCTGATGCGCGTGCTCGGGGTGGCTGCAACCGACGAAGGCGTTGAGCGAGGCGATGCGGTGCACCAGGCCGTTTTCCAGCAGGAAATCCAGCGCGCGGTAAACCGTAGGTGGCGCGGCACGGCGACCGTCTTCGTCACTCAGCACGCCGAGAATGTCATAGGCACCGAGCGGCTTATGGCTGGCCCACACCAGTTCCAGTACGCGTTTGCGCAGGGCGGTCAGGCGCAGGCCCTGGCGAGTGCAGATGGCTTCGGCCTCGGCCAGCGCATGGCTGACGCAGCGGGAGTGGTCGTGAGGGCGTGCTGCCAGGGGCGTGTCGGTCATGGGCAAGGACGGCGCTGATAAGAGACGTTATTATATTACCCGTTCATGTCCATCCGAGTATGCCCCGTGTTGCGTCTTTTCTGTCTCTTTGCCTTGTTTTTCGTCGCCACTGCCCAGGCCGAAGTGCGTGTCCTGACCACTATCAAGCCGCTGCAACTGATCGCTGCGGCAGTGCAGGACGGTGTTGGCGAGCCTGAGGTGCTGCTGCCGCCTGGTGCTTCACCGCATCACTATGCATTGCGCCCATCCGACGTACGGCGAGTGCATGATGCCGACCTGCTGTACTGGATCGGCCCGGACATGGAGAGTTTTCTGCCGCGCATGCTGGGCAGTCGTGACAAGCCGCAGGTGGCGGTGCAGGATCTGCCCGGCATGACCCTGCGTCACTTCGGTGAAGGTCATGAAGAGCATGAAAATGGCCACGATGATCATGATCACGCGCACGAACAGGCCGGTGACGACCTGGGTCATGACCATGATCACCGCCCAGGCAGCCTGGATGCTCACCTGTGGCTGGCCGCTGACAACGCCAAGGTGATCGCCGCGCGCATGGCGGCCGACCTGGCTCAGCTCGATGCTGCCAACGCCGCGCGTTACGCTGCCAACCTGCAAGCCTTCGAAGCGCGCCTGGATGCGCTCGATAGCCGTATCCGTCCGCAGTTGGCTGCCTTGCAGGGCAAGCCGTACTTCGTCTTCCACGAGG
This sequence comes from Pseudomonas chaetocerotis, assembly GCF_015712105.2. NCBI lineage: Bacteria > Pseudomonadati > Pseudomonadota > Gammaproteobacteria > Pseudomonadales > Pseudomonadaceae > Pseudomonas > Pseudomonas chaetocerotis. The sequence goes on along the minus strand of NZ_JACFYX020000002.1, from coordinate 72,584 downwards.
CCTTCGATTATTTCGAGGCTGCCTACGGCCTCAAGCACGCCGGCGTATTCAGCGTGTTGACCGAAGTACAGCCCGGCGCGCGCCATGTCGCTGCCATGCGCAAGACGCTGCAAGAAGCTGGCCCGAGCTGCGTGTTCAGCGAACCGCCGCTGCGTCCGCGCCTGGCCGAAACACTCAGCGCCGGTTTGCCGGTCAAGCTGGCGGAACTGGATGCGCTGGGCGGTACCTTGCCAGTGAATGCCACCGGTTACGAGCAATTGCTGGAAAACCTGGCCGACGGCCTGAGCGAGTGCCTGAATAGCTTGTAGGGTCCGCTGTGCGCACCGCGGCCTTCCTCGCGTAGCCTGCCGAGCGTACCGCGCGCACCATGCCTGACTTCATCCCCGGTGCGCACGGCGCACCCTACGAACTGTAACCATCCTCACGTTGCCGCTCGCTGGCGCAAGCCACTAGGCTTGCGCTTTTGCCGCGAGCGCTCGCCATGTCGCCAACCGCACCTCGTCCGTCCAACGCCACACTGGTGCTGCTGGCCTCGCTGTACTGCGCGCAGGGCCTGCCCTCCGGGCTGATCGCCCACTCGCTGCCGGTGCTGCTGCGCCAACATGGCGTCGACCTGGCCCTGATCGGCCTGCTCAAGCTGCTGGCGCTGCCCTGGTTGCTCAAGGTGTGCTGGGCACCCTGGGTCGATCGACTGGCATCACCCCGCCTGGGACACCACCGTGGCTGGATACTGCCGCTGCAAAGCGGCGTCATCGCCTGTGTCGCAGCACTGGCGCTGCTCGCCCCGCAGACGCTGTTCGGCTCCGGCCTGTGGTTGTTGCTCGGCTTGCTGCTGGTGATCAACCTGCTGGCCTCGACCCAGGACATCGCCACCGACGGCCTTACCGTGCGCCTGTTGCCCGAACGTTGGCGCGGCCTGGGCAACAGCCTGCAGGTAGGCGGCTACAAGGTCGGCATGATCGTCAGCGGCAGCGGCCTGTTGCTGGTGATCGACCCGCTGGGTTGGAGCCTCGCGCTCGGTCTGCTGGCCGGCCTGATTCTGCTGATGACTGTGCCGATCTGGCTGTTTCCCGAGCGTCGTGTGCTGCCCTTCCAGCCAGCCCTGGCCGAAACCGCCCTCGGCCCGCGTCTGCTGCTGAACCACTATCGCGGGCTGCTGGCGCAGCCCGGCATGCTGCTGTGGCTGGCGGTGGTGCTGACTTTCAAGCTCGGCGACTCACTCGGCTCGCCGATGATCAAACCGATGCTGGTGGATCAGGGCTGGAGCACCAGTGAGCTTGGCCAACTGACGCTGATCAGCAGCCTGGCCGGCATCGTCGGCGCGATGATTGGCGGCCTGCTCTACGCCCGTATCGGCGTGCTGCGTGCGCTGATCCTGTTCGGCGCCCTGCAGGCCATCGGCATTGCCGCCTTGGCCTTGCTGGTGGGACAGGGTGGTAATACCGGGCTGGTCTACGCCGTGACGCTGTTTGAACAACTGGCTGACGGCATGTCCACCGTCGCCCTGTTCGCCGCGATGATGCGCATGTGTCGCCCCGAACACGAAGGCGCCGACTTCACCCTGCAGGCGTCGGCGCAGGTGCTGTTGTCCGGCTTCGTCGGGGCCAGCAGCGGGGTACTGGCCAAGGCGCTGGGGTACGAGGGGGTGTTCCTCGGCGCCGGAGCGCTGGGCGTACTGGTGCTGGCGATGGTGTTGCTACACCGAGGCAGCCTTAGGCTACAAGCTGCAAGCCAGTCGCCCGGATGAAATCCGTGGCGGTGCTGAAAGCCCCCGGTTTGCATCCGGGCTACGCCTTCAGGCCCAGTGCCGGCCGTGACGTTCCAGCAGGTGTTGCAACTGCTCCGGGCCGTCGCTGCCGGCCGGGTAGGGGCGCGGGCTCTGGTAGTGCTGGTGCCAGCCCTGCAGGATCGGATCGACCCACTGCCAGGCCGCCTCCACTTCATCGCGGCGCATGAACAGCGTCGAATCACCGTCGATCACATCGAGCAGAAGGCGCTCGTAGGCGTCCCAGCGACGTTGCTGGTTGAAGGCGTTGGCGAGGTTGAGATCCAGCTCCACCGGTTTGAGGTGCATGCCCTTGCCGGGATTCTTGGCCATCAGTTGCAGGCTGATGCGCTCTTCCGGTTGCAGGCGGATCAGCAACTGGTTGGCTTCGCCTTCGTGGAACAGGCGGTGCGGGACCGGCTTGAACTGGATGAGAATTTCCGAGGCCTTCTTCGCCAGGCGTTTGCCGGTGCGCAGGTAGAAGGGCACGCCAGCCCAGCGCCAGTTGTCGATCTCGACCTGCACGGCGACGAAGGTTTCGGTGTCGCTGTCATTGTCGACGTTCTTCTCGAAGTAGTAGGCGGGCACGTCATGGCCACCGATCTTGCCGGCGGTGTACTGGCCGCGCACGGTCTTGTCCTGCACGTCGAGGCCGGAGATGGGCTTCAGTGCTTCGAGGATCTTCACTTTTTCGTTGCGCACCGCCTCGGCGTCGAAACGCACCGGCGCCTCCATGGCCACCAGGCAGAGCAGTTGCAGCAGGTGATTCTGGATCATGTCGCGCATGGCGCCGGCTTTGTCGTAGTAGCCGCCGCGGTTCTCCACACCAAGGGTTTCGCACACGCTGATCTGCACGTGATCGATATGCCCGGCGCGCCATACCGGCTCGAACAGGGCGTTGGCGAAGCGCAGTGCCATGAGATTCTGCACGGTTTCCTTGCCCAGGTAGTGATCGATGCGAAACACCCGCGCTTCGTCGAACACGGCGCCGATGGCGGTGTTGATCGCACGGGCCGATTCCAGCGAGTGGCCAATGGGCTTTTCCAGCACGATGCGCGCCGCCGGGCCTGCCAGGCCGGCGTTGGCCAGGTGTGCGGCGATGTCCTCGAACAGGCTTGGCGCGGTGGCCAGGTAGTAGACCCGTACGCGCGCGTCATCACGCCCCAGGCGTTTGGCCAGGCGGCCGAAGTCGGCGCTCTGCGCAGCGTCCATGGCGAAGTAGTCGAGGCGTGCGGCGAAGCTGGCCCAGGTCTCGTTGGCAAAATCGGCGCGCGCCACCTGAGCGCGGCAGTGACGCTCGGCCAGCGCCTGGTAGGCTTCGCGGCTGTGGCTGCTTCGGGCCAGGGCGAGGATGCGCACATCGGCGTGCAGGCGTCCTTCGCGGTGCAGGTGATAGAGCGCTGGCAGCAGCTTGTGCAGGGCCAGGTCGCCCGTACCACCGAAGACCAGCATGTCGCAGGGGATGCTCAAGGGAAGACTCCGACTCGTTGTGGCAGGCCGTTGCACGCTACCTGCGTTTGCAGCAAAGAGGCAGTGAAAAGATCGGGTGCGCCCCTCTGCCGGAAAGTTCGTTCAGCGAATTGGCAGCCGCTTGGCTGTGCGCGGGCGCGGGCTATGTAGTATAACTACAAGGTCACTACAACCGCCGACCGCCGATCATAACCGAGCCATGACTCGCCGAGTGCCGCGGTAGACCCTTTTCTGCATAGAGCCTATCTCCGTGAATCTGTTGCAACACATCGCCCAGTCGCGCCACCTCCTGCGCAAGTCCGAGCTCAAGGTGGCCGATCACGTCTTGCTCGATCCTGCATCAGTGATGCACAGCTCCATGGCCGAGCTGGCGCACAGCGTCGGCATCAGCGAGCCGACCATCGTGCGTTTTTGCCGTGCCATCGGTTGCAGCGGCTTCCAGGACCTCAAGCTGAAGCTGGCGCAGAGCCTGGCCGCCGGGGCCAGCTTCGGTCAGTTCGCGATTCACGAGGATGACTCGGTCGCCGACTTCAGTCTGAAGATCTTCGACACCACCCTGCATACGCTGATGGAAGTGCGCGAGAAGCTCGACCCCGAGGCGTTGCAGCGCGCCATCGCCGCCTGCTCGAAGGCTCAGCGCGTGGAGTTCTATGGCTTCGGTGCGTCCGGCGCGGTGGCTGCCGATGCCCAGCACAAATTCTTCCGCCTGCTGCTCAACGCCGCGGCCTATTCCGACCCGCACATGCAGGCGATGAGTGCGGTGACCCTGCAGCCGGGCGACGTGGCGGTGTGCATTTCCCAGTCCGGCCGCTCCAAGGACCTGCTGATCACCGCCAACCTGGTGCGTGAGTCTGGCGCCAGCCTGATCACCCTGTGCCCTAGCCAGACACCGCTGGCGGAGCTGTCGACCGTCAACCTGGCCATCGACGTACAGGAAGATACCGAGATCTACACCCCGCTGACTTCGCGCATCGCCCACCTGGTGGTGATCGACGTGCTGGCCATGGGCGTGGCCATGGCGCGCGGGCCGAGCCTGGTCAACCACCTCAAGAGCGTCAAGCGCAGCCTGCGCAGCTTGCGCCTTTCGCCGAAGTCGCTGCGCAACACCGAGGATTGAGAGAAACGGGTTCACCGCCTGTTCATCTTCACGCCGTCAAAGCGTCATCTTCGCGGAACAAGCTGAGGCCTCCAGTCCTCGTTCCGGGAGAACCGAGATGCCTCGTATCTTCGATGACGCGCAACTGCACGACCAACCTGACGCCAAGACCCGGCGCAAACTGCAAGACCAGCGCCGTATGGCCTATCGCCGGGCCATCGAGCACTATGCCGAGCAGTGCCAGCTGCAACGCGAGCTTGCCGACTTCCCCGAGCTGATTTCTGCCAGCTACCTCCCGCACGCCGAAGCTGATTCGCGCCGCGCCGCCTGACTTTCTTGTTGCCCTGCCTGCGGGCAGGGCATTGAGCTTGCCCGATTCTACGAACTTATTGCCCGGTTCTGCCGATCTCGGTGATCGGCGGCGACAGCAGGTTTTGCGCCCACTACAGTGGTGATCTGGCCCCCTGTGTGCGGGGTTGACCGTGACCACCGGCACGCCATGCCGGAACTATCAGACACCATCAGAACAAGGTGGGCAGACCATGATTACCCTGAATCTCAATGGCCAGGACCACGAGCTGGACGTGGCCGCTGACATGCCGCTGCTCTGGGCATTGCGCGACGTCGCCAATCTCACTGGCACCAAGTACGGCTGTGGCATGGCCCTGTGCGGCGCCTGTACGGTGAACGTAGAAGGCCAGCCGACCCGCTCCTGCGTAACCCCGGTATCGGCGGTGGTTGGCAAGCGCATCAGCACCATCGAAGCGGTCGGCGAAGACGCCGTGGGCAAGGTGGTGCAGGAAGCCTGGCGGCAACTGGACGTGGTGCAGTGCGGCTACTGTCAGTCCGGGCAGATCATGGCAGCGACAGCGCTGCTGAGCAGCAACAAGGCGCCGAGCGATGCCGATATCGATGCGGCTATGAGCGGCAACATCTGTCGCTGCGCCACCTATGTGCGGATTCGTGCCGCCATTCACGAAGCTGCCGGCAAACTGGCCTGAGGAGGCGCATAGACATGGGCAAGATCGAAACCCCCGATAGCGCCACTCGCGGCATCCTCAATGTCAGTCGTCGCACCCTGCTCAAGGGGGCAGGTGGCCTGGCGCTGGGCATCTTCTTCGCACCGCTGATCCGCGGTACGGACGCGCTGGCGGCCGGCGGCCCGCTGGAGCCGAACGCCTTCGTCCGTATCGACCTCGACGGCACCGTGACCGTGCTGGCCAAACACCTGGAAATGGGCCAGGGCAGCTACACCGGCCTGGCCACCTTGCTCGCCGAAGAGCTGGATGCCGACTGGGACAAGGTGCGCGTCGAAGGTGCGCCGGCCGACGCCAAGCGCTACAACAACCTCGCCTTCGGCCCCATGCAGGGCACTGGCGGCAGCACCGCCATGGCCAACTCATGGGAGCAGATGCGCAATGCCGGTGCGACCGCCAAGGCCATGCTGGTGGCTGCCGCTGCACAGCGCTGGGGCGTGCCGGCCGGTGAAATCAGCGTCAGTCAGGGCGTGGTCAGTCACGCGGGCTCAGGCCGTAGCGCCGGCTTCGGTGAACTGGTCGAGGCGGCGGCGTCACTGCCGGTGCCGGAGCAGGTGCAACTCAAGGACCCCAAGGACTTCAAGCTGATCGGCAAACGCGAGCTGCGCCGCAAGGACAGCCCGGGCAAGACCGATGGCAGCGCCATCTTCACCCAGGACTTCAAGCTGCCGGGCATGCTGGTGGCCATGGTCGCCTATCCGCCTCGTTTCGGGGGCGTGCCGCGTTCGGTCGACAGTAGCAAGGCAAAAGCCGTGCGTGATGTGGTCGAGGTGGTGGAGTTTCGCGATCTGCCCCACGGTCGTTCCGGTGTCGCCGTGTTGGCGAAGAACACCTGGGCGGCGCGGCAGGGTCGTGATGCGCTGGTGATCGAGTGGGACGAGAGCCAGGCCTTCACTCTGGGTAGCGAGGAGATTTTTGCGCAGTACCGCGACAGCGCCAGCAAGCCAGGCCTGCCAGCAGCGAGCAAAGGCGACGCCGATGCGGCGTTGGCCCGGGCGGCGAAAACCGTCGAGGCCGAGTACGAGTTTCCTTATCTGGCCCACGCGGCGATGGAGCCGATGAACTGCCTGGTGAAGCTGTCCAATGACCGCTGCGAAATCTGGAACGGCGAGCAGTTCCAGACCGTCGACCAGGCCATCATCAGCAGCTATCTGGGCCTGACGCCCGAGCAGGTTTCGCTGACCCAACTGTATGCAGGCGGCAGCTTCGGTCGTCGCGCCAGCTCGGTGTCGGACTACCTGCTGGAGGCGGTGGCGATTACCAAGGCGGCGCGCGACAAGGGCGTGGATGCCCCGGTGAAAATGGTCTGGACGCGCGAGGACGATACCCGTGGCGGTTCCTTCCGGCCGTTGTACCTGCACCGCGTGCGCATTGGCCTGGATGAAGCCGGCAAGCTGCAGGCCTGGCACAACCGTATCGTTGGTCAGTCGATCATCGCCGGCACCTCGATGGAGCCGTTCCTGGTCAAGGACGGGATCGACCACACCTCGGTGGAGGGGATCTCCAACCTGTCCTACGCGGTGCCCAACCTGCAGGTGGAACTGAGCACGCCGACCCATATCAAGGTGCCGGTGCTCTGGTGGCGCTCGGTCGGCCATACCCACACCGGCTACGTCGCTGAAACCATGATCGACGAGGCCGCCGTCGCTGCAGGCCAGGACCCTTACGCCTTCCGCCATGCGTTGCTGGACAGTCATCCGCGTCATCGCGGTGCGCTGGAGCTGGCCGCCAAACAAGCCGGCTGGGACAAGCCGCTGGCGGCGGGTGCCGAGGGCGAGAAACGCGGGCGTGGCATTGCCGTGCACGAGTCGTTTGGTTCGTTCGTGGCGCAGGTGGCCGAAGTCACGGTGAAGGCTGATGGCAGCTACCGTCTGGATCGCGTGGTGTGCGCGGTGGACTGCGGCATCGCCATCAACCCGGACGTGATCAAGGCGCAGATGGAGGGCGGTATCGGCTTCGCCCTGGCGGCCGCCCGGCACAGCGCGATCACTTTGAAGGAAGGGCGGGTCGAGCAGTCGAACTTCCACGACTTCCAGGTGTTGCGCCTGAACGAAATGCCCAAGGTCGAGGTACATATCGTACCGTCGGCGGCGAATCCGACCGGTGTCGGTGAGCCGGGCGTACCGCCGCTGGCGCCAGCGTTGGCCAACGCCCTGTTCGCGGCCACTGGCGTGCGTCTGCGCAAGCTGCCGTTCCCGGCGCAAATCAAGGCCTGACGGACGATACTGGAAACACGAACGCCCGGGGTTATCCCGGGCGTTTGCGTTTATGGAGGCTGGTTTTCCCGGCTTGCATCCGGGCTGCGGTGGTAGCGCGAATCAAGCGGGGCGCCGCCGTTCGCTCCTGTAGGTGGATCAAACTCAGCTCGTGGGGGCAGCGATCCGCGTTGGCCCGCCAGCCGTGGTGGGCTGAAGCCCACCCTGCCAGTCTGAGTTCGGCGGTGGAGTGGATGTAATTGAGCTGGAGGGATTGCAGGCCGTAGGGTGGGCTTTAGCCCACCAACCGTGGTCAGTACGTAGGGTGGACAACGCGAAGCTTGTCCACCTGCTCTATCGCTGCTCAGGAGGCGGTCAGTCTGGCCGCGGGTTCGATATCGCTGCAGTCCAGCGGCGTTGGCGTATGGATCGCCGCCTGGCGGTGCTTGAGCATGCCGCCTGCGCGCAGGTTAATGGCGGCGGTCATCTCGGCGAGAATCGCCGTGGCCACGCTTTCCGGTGTGTCGCCGCCGATGTCCAGGCCAATCGGATAGTGCAGCCGTTCCAGCGCCGGTAGTTGTTCGCTGTGCTGGCGAATCTCGTCCAGCAGGCGTTCGGTACGGTCGCGCGGCCCCAGTTGGCCGATGTAAGCCGGCGCGCCCTGCAGTACGTTGCCCAGCCAATGACGATCCTGGCTGTAGCTGTGACTCATGATCGCCACCATCGCGCCGTCGGTGAGCGCGTGCAGGTCGTAGGGTGGCCGGGCATCGACCTGCAGTACGGCGTCGGCATCAGGAAAACGTTCGGCGCGGGCGAAATGGGCGCGGCCATCGACCACGGTGACGTGCCAGTCCAGCACCTTGGCCATATGCGTCAGCGGCTGTGCGTCATGCCCGGCGCCGAAGATCACCAGCCGCCGCTGCGGCGCCAGGTACTCGCAGAACACCTCGATCTCGCCACGCTCATCGCGGTAGTTGCGCAGTGACGATCGGCCCGTGGCCAGCGTTCGCTGCAGGTCGGCGCGCACCTCGGCGTCGAGCGCGGGATCGAGCAGGCGGCCATTGTCGCTTAGCGATGGATGCAGCAACAGGCGCTCACCCACACGCACACGGGCGTTGCGATAACTGCAGATCACCGTGGCGACCGCCCCCGCCTGGCCGCTCTCACGCACCTGGCGCAGCAGTTCGAGCACGGCCAGCGGTTTTTCCGCGCTGTGGCGCTCGAGCAGTACATACACGGTGCCGTTGCAGCCGAGCCCGAAGGTCAGTGCGGCATCCTGATCGTCATCGTCGTCCTGAGTGGCGGTGCTGTAGCGACGGATCACGGCTTCGCCGCCATCGGTCAGCCACCAGGCCTTCTTCGCCACCTCGGACTCCAGGCAACCGCCGCTGATGGTGCCCACGGTGCCGCCGTAGAGCGGGATCAGCATGCGCGCGCCGGGGCGGCGATAGGCTGAGCCTTCGACCTTGACCACGGTGGCGAGCACGGCCTGGCCGTTGTCGCGTTCGAGCGCGCGAAGGGCGCCGAGCAGGGCGCTGATTCCCGACAGCATTGATTTCTCCCAGGCAGGTTTTGGTGGAGCGATCCCAGGCTGCCAATGTCCCGTATGCCAGTTAAGAAGGGTTAGGCCGATCCTGCGAGATTCTTGCCCGATCCTGCGTGGCTGGGCTGGAAGCGTTCGGCCAGTTTGACGATTTGCGCGCGCTCGGTGCGGATGAAGTCGACGAAGGCCTGCGCCACTGGCGACAGGCGCCTGCCACGGATATTCACCACGCACCAACTGCGCTGCAATGGCAGCTCGGCCACCGGCAGTTCACGCAGCAGGCCATGCTGCAATTCCAGGCGCACGGCATGACGCGGCAGCAGGGCGATGCCGAGTCCGGCCAGTACCGCCTCGCGCTGCGATTCCAGCGAACCGATTTCCAGGGTATTCGGGAAGTGCGCACGTTTCTGATGGCAGTACTCCTCACAGGCGCGGCGGGTCCCCGAGCCGCTTTCGCGAATCAGCAGCGGGTAGGGCGTGAGGTCGTGCAACTGCAGGCTGTCCGCCTCGCACAGGGGATGATCCGGTGGCACCACGGCAATGATGGGGTTGTTGAGGAAGGGCATGAAGTCCAGCGCCATGTCCTGCGGCACCTGGCTCATGATCATCAGGTCGTCGCGGCTCTGGGTCAGGCGACGCACCACCAGCGCGTGATTGACCACCGTGAGATTCAGACTGACTTCCGGGTATTGGCGGCGAAATTCGGCGAAAAGGTGGGGAATGAAATATTTCGCGCTGGATTCCACGCACAGGTTGAGCTGCCCCTGCAGTGAGCCCTGCAGGTCAGACAGCTGCATGTCCAGGCTTTCCAGGCGGCCGAAGATATCGCTGCTGGCGCGTTTGAGTGCGTCGGCGGCTTCGGTCAGGTAGAGCTTCTTGCCGACGTACTCGAACAGCGGCTGGCCGACCAGCTCCTCCAGCTGACGAATCTGCAGGCTGACGGCGGGCTGGGTCAGCGCCATTTCCTCGGCCGCGCGGCTGTAGGAGCCGTGCTCGCACACGGCACGGAATACCTGAAGCTGGCGCAAGGTCATGCGCAGCAGGGTTTTACGCACGGTTTCGTCCTCGTTCGATCAATGCATAAGTAATTACTTATGCACGATCAAATAATTATTCATTTTTGTTAATTCGTATAGCCGGATAGGGTTTCATCACGTTTGCAACCAACTGTTGCAGCGGCCCTTGCAGCTCTGCGCTGAGGATTGGATCGTGATAAGAAAAATACTGATCGCCAACCGTGGTGAGATCGCCGTCCGCATCGTGCGGGCCTGCGCCGAGATGGGTATCCGCTCGGTAGCGATCTACTCCGATGCGGACCGTCATGCCCTGCATGTGAAGCGTGCCGACGAGGCGCACAGCATTGGCGAAGATCCGCTGGCCGGCTATCTGAACCCGCGCAAGCTGGTCAATCTGGCCGTGGAAACCGGTTGCGACGCGCTGCATCCCGGTTACGGTTTTCTTTCCGAAAATGCCGAGCTTGCAGAGATATGCGCCGAACGCGGTATCAAGTTCATAGGTCCGAGTGCGGAAGTCATCCGCCGCATGGGCGACAAGACCGAAGCCCGCCGCAGCATGATGGCCGCTGGTGTGCCCTGCACCCCGGGCACCGAGGGCAACGTCGCTGACCTGGCTGAGGCCCTGCGCGAAGCCGAGCGCATCGGTTACCCGGTGATGCTCAAGGCCACCTCCGGTGGTGGCGGTCGCGGCATTCGTCGCTGCAACAGCCGCGAGGAGCTGGAGCAGGCGTACCCGCGCGTCATCTCCGAGGCGACCAAGGCCTTCGGCAGCGCGGAAGTCTTCCTGGAAAAATGCATCGTCAATCCGAAGCACATCGAGGCGCAGATCCTCGCCGACAGCTTCGGTAACACCGTGCACCTGTACGAGCGCGATTGCTCGATCCAGCGCCGCAACCAGAAGCTCATCGAAATCGCCCCCAGCCCGCAGCTCACCCCCGAGCAGCGTGCCTACATCGGCGACCTGGCCGTGCGCGCTGCGCAGGCCGTGGGCTACGAGAACGCCGGTACCGTGGAGTTCCTGCTCGCCGAAGGCGAGGTGTACTTCATGGAAATGAACACTCGGGTGCAGGTGGAGCACACCATCACCGAGGAAATCACCGGCATCGACATCGTTCGCGAGCAGATCCGCATCGCCAGCGGCCTGCCACTGTCGGTCAAGCAGGAAGACATCATCCACCGCGGTTATGCCCTGCAGTTCCGCATCAATGCCGAGGACCCGAAGAACAACTTCCTGCCCTCGTTCGGCAAGATCACCCGTTACTACGCGCCCGGCGGCCCCGGCGTACGCACCGATACGGCGATCTATACCGGCTACACCATTCCGCCTTATTACGACTCGATGTGCCTGAAGCTGATCGTCTGGGCGCTGACCTGGGAAGAGGCGATGGACCGTGGCCTGCGCGCGCTGGACGACATGCGTGTGCAGGGCGTGCGGACCACCGCGCCCTATTACCAGGAAATCCTGCGTAACCCGGAATTCCGTAGCGGCCAGTTCAACACCAGCTTCGTCGAAAGCCACCCGGAACTGACCCAGTACTCGATCAAGCGCAACCCGTCGCACCTGGCCATCGCCATCGCCACCGCCATCGCTGCCCACGCGGGCCTGTAGGGGACATCATGAGCAAGAAGATCACCGTTACCGATACCGTCCTGCGCGATGCCCACCAGTCGCTGCTGGCCACGCGCATGCGCACCGAGGACATGCTGCCGATCTGCGACAAGCTCGACCGCGTCGGCTACTGGTCGCTGGAAGTCTGGGGTGGCGCCACCTTCGACTCGTGCGTGCGCTTCCTCAAGGAAGATCCGTGGGAGCGCCTGCGCCAGCTCAAGGCGGCGCTGCCCAACACCCGCCTGCAGATGCTTCTGCGCGGGCAGAACCTGCTCGGCTACCGCCACTACAGCGATGATGTGGTCAAGGCGTTCGTGGCCAAGGCGGCGGTCAATGGCATCGACGTGTTTCGCATCTTCGACGCGATGAACGACGTGCGTAACCTGCGCGTGGCCATCGAGGCAGTGAAGGCTGCCGGCAAGCACGCCCAGGGCACCATCGCCTACACCACCAGCCCGGTGCATACCACCGAGGCGTTCGTTGCCCAGGCCAAGGCCATGCAGGCGATGGGCATCGACTCCATCGCGATCAAGGACATGGCCGGTCTGCTCACGCCGTACGCCACCTTCGCACTGGTCAAGGCGCTGAAGAGCGAAGTGGATCTGCCAGTATTCATCCATAGCCACGATACGGCCGGTCTCGGTTCGATGTGCCAGCTCAAGGCCATCGAAGCGGGTGCCGACCATATCGACACCGCTATCTCCAGCCTGGCCTGGGGCACCAGCCATCCGGGTACCGAGTCGATGGTCGCCGCGCTCAAGGGCAGCGAGTTCGACACCGGCCTCGACCTGGAGCTGATCCAGGAGATCGGCATGTACTTCCATGCCGTGCGCAAGAAGTACCACCAGTTCGAGAGCGAGTTCACCGGCGTGGATACCCGCGTGCAGGTCAACCAGGTGCCGGGCGGGATGATTTCCAACCTGGCCAACCAGCTCAAGGAGCAGGGTGCGCTGAACCGCATGAACGAAGTACTGGAAGAGATCCCGCGCGTGCGTGCCGACCTCGGCTTCCCACCGCTGGTGACACCGACCTCGCAGATTGTCGGCACCCAGGCCTTCTTCAACGTGCTGGCCGGCGAGCGCTACAAGACCATCACCAACGAAGTGAAGCTTTACCTGCAAGGGCGTTACGGCAAGGCACCGGGCAAGGTCGACGAGCAACTGCGCAAGCAGGCCATCGGCAGCGAGGAAGTGATCGACGTGCGCCCGGCCGATCTGCTCAAGCCCGAGCTGGCTCGCCTGCGTGAAGAGATCGGCAGCCTGGCCAAGTCCGAAGAGGACGTGCTGACCTTCGCCATGTTCCCCGATATCGGGCGCAAGTTCCTCGAGGAGCGTGCGGCCGGCACCCTCAAGCCGGAAGAGTTACTGCCCGTGCCGAATGGCCAGGGCAAGGCCGCGCCGGTGGGTGGTGAAGGCGTGCCGACCGAGTTCGTGGTCGACGTGCATGGCGAAAGCTACCGCGTGGACATTACCGGTGTGGGCGTCAAGGGCGACGGCAAGCGCCACTTCTATCTGTCCATCGACGGCATGCCGGAAGAAGTGGTGTTCGAGGCGCTCAATGAATACGTCGCAGGCGCCGCTGGCAAGCGCAAGCAGGCCGGTGCACCGGGCGACGTGTCCACCACCATGCCGGGCAACATCGTCGATGTGCTGGTCAAGGAAGGTGACATGGTCAAGGCTGGTCAGGCGGTGCTGATCACCGAAGCAATGAAGATGGAAACCGAAGTGCAGGCGCCGATTGCCGGTACCGTCAAGGCCGTTCACGTGGCCAAGGGCGACCGCGTCAATCCGGGCGAAGTACTGGTGGAAATCGAAGGTTAACCTCTATGGAGCCCGGCCTGTTGGATGGGCAAGTTTGACGGGGCGTAACCCGGGCTCCTTTTTTATTCAGCGCCACGGCGCAGGTTTGTCCCCGGGGCCGCGAGGCTCCCTTTTTTGTACGGCACATCCATGTGCTTCACCCCTCGGTGGCCCCGCGCAAAACGCTAACGGCGTTTGTGCTACTCGCCAGCGCGGGGGCAGCCGGGTATGCCGGCTAAGCTTTCCGGCCATGCCCCGGCGCTTCGCCTTCGTGGCGAGGCAAAGCAGGGCGATCAGCACTGCCCTGTGCCTGGGCATGGCCCTTTCCTTTGCGTGTACGTGGCCGTCCGGGTGGGGTGCGCCGTGCGCACCGGGGCGGGTGGTGAACAGTGGCAGGTGTGCACAGCGCACCCTGAGAAGCAGGGGAGGTGAACTGAGGTGGGTCTGGATCCGGTGGTGCTGTTTTTCGTCTTCGGCCTGGTCGCCGGCCTGCTCAAGAGTGAGCTGAAGCTGCCGGCGGCGCTGTACGAGACGCTGTCGATCATTCTCTTGCTGGCCATCGGTCTGCACGGCGGTGTGGAGCTGGCACAGCAGGCCAGCCTGCAGCTGCTCGGTCAGTCGGCGCTGGTGCTGGCGCTCGGCGTGCTGCTGCCGATCCTGGCGTTCGTCCTGCTGCGCAGCCTGCGCTTCGACCGCGTCAACGCTGCGGCGGTGGCGGCGCACTACGGTTCGGTCAGTGCCGGTACCTTCGCCGTGGTGGTGGCCTACATGCTGGCCAAGGGTATCGAGTTCGAGAGTTACATGCCGCTGTTCGTGGCCATCCTGGAGATTCCGGCGATCCTGGTCGGTATCGTTCTGGCCAAGGGCATTTCGCGCGAGACGCACTGGGGCGAACTGGGCCGCGAGATCTTTCTCGGCAAGAGCATCATGCTGTTGCTCGGCGGCCTGGTGATCGGCGCCATCGCCGGCAAGGAGGCGATCAAGCCGCTGGAGCCGCTTTACACCAGCATGTTCAAGCCGGTGCTGGCGTTCTTCCTGCTGGAGATGGGCCTGATCGCCTCCGGCCAGCTCGGTGCGCTTAAGCAGTTCGGTGTGCGTCTGGCGGCCTTCGCCCTGCTGATGCCGCTACTCGGTGCGTTGATCGGCGCCTTGCTGGCACGCTTCATGGGCCTGAGCCTGGGCGGCACGGCGATGCTTGCCACGCTCGCGGCCTCGGCGTCCTATATCGCGGTGCCGGCGGCCATGCGCCTGGCCTTGCCCGAGGCTAACCCGTCGCTGTCGCTGACCGCCTCGCTGGGCATCACCTTCCCATTCAATATCCTGATCGGCATTCCGCTGTACCTGGCGCTGGCCGAACGACTGATCGCCTGGGGGTTCTGAGATGAACGCACATAGCCGCACCCTGCTTACCGTGATCTGCGAGGCGGCGCTGGAGAAGCGTCTGCTGGCCGATCTTGAAGCGCTCGGCGCACCCGGCTGGACCGTGTCCGACGCCCGGGGCCGTGGACACCGAGGCGTGCGCAGCGCCGGTTGGGACACCGAGGGCAATATCCGTCTGGAAATCATCTGCAACCGCGAGCTGGCCGAGCGCATCGCCGAGCATCTGCAGGCCCGCTACTACGACCACTTCGCCATGGTCTGCTACCTGGCGCAGGTGGAAGTGCTGCGTGGGGAGAAGTTCTGACTGATCCCTGGTAGGGTGCGCTATGCGCACCCGCCCAGGTTAGCCGTGATCGGGGGGAGTCTGGTGCGCGCGGCGCACCCTACGGCCTAAAGTCCTTCCCACGTTCACGGTGCGTTTTGTGGGAGGGACTTTAGCCGCGACCGGGTGAGGCTCGGTGCGCGGCCACCCTGCAAGGGCTTTCAGCTCTGTGGAAAACGTGCGCGTGGCGTCGCCATTGGAATCTTGTCGCCGTCGAGCGGCAGGAAGCTGCCCAACTCTGCATCGTAGGCCTTGATCTGGCTGGTTTCGATGTCATACACCCAGCCATGAATGAACAGTTGGCCGCGCGCCAGTTTGGCCGCGACCGACGGGTGGGTACACAGGTGGTTGAGCTGCGCCACCACGTTCTCTTCGGTGAGTACGCTCAGGGCTTCCTTGTCGTCGCTGCAGTTGCAGTTCTCTGCCACTACGCTGCGCGCCACCTCGGCATGACGTAGCCAGGCTTTTACAGTGGGCATGGTTTCCAGTGAGGCCGGGTTGAGCACCGCCTTCATCGCGCCGCAGTCGGAGTGGCCGCAGATGACGATGTGTTGCACGCCCAGGGCCATCACCGCGTACTCGATGGCGGTGGAGACGCCGCCCATCATCTGCCCGTAGGCCGGCACCACGTTACCGACGTTGCGGTTGACGAACAGGTCGCCAGGCGAGCTCTGGGTGATCAGCTCCGGCACCACGCGCGAGTCGGCGCAGGTGATGAACATGGCGCGTGGGTTCTGGGCGGTGGCGAGCTTCTTGAACAGTTCTTCCTGCTGCGGGAAGACCTCGTTGCGAAAGCGCTTGAAGCCATCGACGATGCTGTGCAGCGCCTGCTCGGCGGTTTCGTTGCCCTCGTGGACCTGAAGCGGAATCACCTGATGTTTGTAAGGCATGCCCTGAACCTCTGGGTTATCTGAAAATACGCTGCTAGAACGACAGTCGCTGCGCTGTGCGAGTCACACACCAAGTGTCGCCTCCAGCGAGCTGAGCGACAACCGGCGGTTTCGGGCCATTCGCCTCGGCGCACAGGGAGGCTGTGCCGCTGCCAGGTGATGCAGCGAGGGGTGGCTGGGTCAGCGCGCGCTCTGCCGCTCCAGCTCATGCAGGTAGGGCAGGTCGGGGCCGACCCGCGAGCAGGTCAGTGCGGCAGCCTCGATGGCCAGGTGCAGCATGGCGTCGATCTGCTCGCGGTTCAGGCTCGCCAGCGCCTCGGGGCTGTCCAGATTGTGCCGTGCCAGGTAACTGAGCAGCGCGGCCTGAAAGGTATCGCCAGCACCGACGGTGTCGTGGGTGTGTACCTCCACAGCTGGCGCCGACCAGTGCCCGTGGCGGCTGTGGACGCTGGCGCCCTTGCTGCCATGGGTGAGAAACACCAGTTGGCAGCGCTGGTTGAGCCAGCATGCCGCAACCTGCTGTGGGTCGCGCCCGGGGTACAACAGCTGCAGATCCTCTTCGCTGACCTTGATCAGATGCGCGTAGCTGGCGAAGGTCTCGACGCGCTCGCGCCAGTGGGCGATATCCGGCGCAGGGCCGAGACGCACGTTGGGGTCGAGGCTGATCAGGCGCTGCCGGTGTTCACGCTGCACCAGTTGCAGTAGCGTGCTGGCCACCGGCTCCACCACCAGAGAGAAGGAGCCGACGTGCAGGCCGCGCACCCCTGCATCCAGTGTCGGCAGGTGCTCGGCGAGCAATTGGCGGTCGGCGCAGCCTTCGCCACGGAAGGAATACTGCGGCGAGCCGGCAGCGTCCAGGCCTACCATCGCCAGGGTGGTCGGCGCATCGCTGGCGATCAGGTAGGCATCACTCACACCCTCGTCACGCAGCACCTGGCGCAGGTGCTGGCCGAGACTGTCCGAGGAAATCCCGGTGAACAGCGCCGAGTCGGCGCCCATGCGGCGAAGGCCCAGCGCCACGTTGAACGGCGAGCCACCGGCGATGGCCTTGAAGGCCAGCTCGTTGCCACGCGCGCCGTCACTCCGGATGAACACGTCGAACAATGCTTCGCCACAGACCAGGTACATGTTCTTCTCCATTTAGAGTGGTGACGTTCTCACGCCGGTTTGCGCTCGGTCAGCAGGCTGACCTGCTCGCGGTAGCGTTGATAGACCATTTCGTACTGCGCCGTGCGCGCCGGGTCCGGCTGGGTTTGCGTGCTGGCATCGAGGTGCACGCAACGCTCGCACAGTTCGGCCAGCTGCGCCTGGCGATCCGCTCCTGGCGTCAGGCACCAGGCGGCCTGGATCGCGGCGCCCAGCGCGGCGGCTTCGGTGTGCTGCGGGCAGACCAGTGGCGTGCCCATGATGTCGGCAATCACCTGGCGCCACACCGGGCTCTTCGCCGCGCCGCCGACCAGGCGGATGGTCTGGCTCTGCAGGCCGCTGGTGCGCAGCAGGTCGAGGCCGTAGCGCAGGCCGAAACTGGTGCCCTCGACCACCGCCCGGCACAGGTTGGCGCGGGTCAGGTTATCGCTGTCCATGCCCAGCAGGCTGGCGCGCGAGCGAGGCAGGGCCGGCACCCGTTCGCCGTTGAAGAACGGCAGCATGAGCAGGCCCTCGGAGCCGATGGGCGACTGTTCGACCAGCTCGCCGAAGGCCTGGACGTCCAGCTCCAGCAGTTGTTGGATCAGCCCGGTGGCGCTGGTCAGGTTCATGGTGCAGATCAGTGGCAGCCAGCCGCCGGATGACGAGCAGAAGGTCGCCACCTGCGGATGCGGGCTGATCATCGGCTGATCGCTGTAGGCGTAGAGCGTGCCGGAGGTACCCAGGCTCATGGTGATCGCGCCCGGGCGGATATTGCCGGTGCCGATGGCGCCCATCATGTTGTCGCCGCCGCCGCTGGCCACCATGGCATTCGGGTTGAGTCCAAGCTGGCGGGCAATCTGCGGACGGATTTGGCCCACCGGCTGATCCGCTTCCAACAAATGCGGCAACGCGCGTTGCAGGCGTCCGCTGGGGTCGATGAAGTTCAGCAGTTCGCGGTCCCAGCTGCGTGTGCGCACGTTGAAATAACCGGTGCCAGAGGCGTCGCCGTACTCGCTGCAGGCGTGGCCGGTGAGCCAGTGGTTGAGGTAGTCGTGCGGCAGCAGGATATGTGCGATTCTGGCGAATACGTCGGGGTGCTGCTCCTGGGTCCAGAGTAGCTTGGACACCGTGTAACCGGGCGCGATGGCCACACCCAGGCGTTGCAGCGAACCGGCCTCGCCGCGGAGATGATCGAGCAGGCGCTGGTTCTCCGGGGTCGACTCGGTGTCGCACCAGAGTTTGGCCGGGCGCAGCACCGCGCCCTGTTCATCGAGCAGCACCAGGCCGTGCTGCTGGCCGGAGACGCCGATGCCGAGAATCCGCTCGCCGCTGATGCCCGCAGCCGCCAGCGCCTGGCGGGTCGCCTGCTCGAAGGCGTCCAGCCATTGCTGCGGCTGTTGCTCGCGGCGTCCATTGGCGCCGCTCTGCAGGGTATGGCTGGCGCTGCCGGCGCCGAGCACCTGGCCGCTGCCGGTGTCCAGCACCAGGGCCTTGGTGCCCTGGGTACCGCAATCGATACCGAGGTACATGGCTCAATCGCCCAGCAGGGTCTGCAGGGTGCGCGTCACGCCGAGCTTGCGCAGGCTGTCGTAACACAGCTCGAAGGCGGCGACGAATGCCGCCGACTGCGGGATGGCCGTGCCAAAGATCGCCTCGACGCCCAGTACCCGCTCACACACCTTGTCGTCGTCGGCCACCAGTGCCTGGCAGAACTCGGCGCGCGGATCGGGGATGCGATAGCGCGTGCCGTTCTCGTCGACGCCCTTGAGGTACAGCGCCCAGGCTGCGACCACCAGCGCCACGCGTTCCAGCGGTCGACCGTCCTCGATCAGGCGGTTGAGGGTGGGCACGATGAACTTGGGAAACTTCGACGAGCCATCCGAGCAGACCCGCTCCAACTGGTCGGCGATGGCCTGATTGGAGAAGCGTTCGATCAGCGTGTCCTTGTAGGTGCTCAGGTCGATGCCCGGCACTGGCGCCAGCTGCGGCGTCACCTCGAGGTCCATGAAGGTGCGCACGTACTGGCGCATCAGTGGGTCGTTCATGGCCTCGTGGACGAAGCGATAGCCCTTGAGAAAGCCCAGGTAGGTCAGCGCCAGGTGGCTGCCATTGAGCAGCTTGATCTTCATCTCCTCGTAGGGCGTGACGTCATCGGTGAACTGCACGCCGACCTCTTCCCAGGCCGGGCGGCCGCTGACGAACTTGTCTTCCAGCACCCATTGCACGAAGGGCTCGCAGACCACCGGCCAGGCGTCGTCGACGCCATGCTGCTCGGCCAGTTGCTGACGATGGACAGCGCTGGTCATCGGCGTGATGCGGTCGACCATGGCGTTGGGAAAGCTCACGTGCTGGTCGATCCAGGTGGCCAGCTCATGATTGGCCAGGTGGGCGAAGGCCAGCAACGCCTTGCGCGTGACATCGCCGTTGTGTGGCAGGTTATCGCAGGACATCAGGGTGAAAGCCGGAATGCCGGCGGCGCGACGTTTGGCCAGGGCGGCGCAGAGAAAACCGAACACGCTTTGCGGCGCTTCCGGGTGGCGCAGGTCGTGCTGAATGGCTGGCAGTTCGGCGAGAAATTCGCCGCTGCTGTCGTCGATGCAGTAACCACCCTCGGTTATGGTCAGCGAGACGATGCGAATCGCCGGGTCGGCCAACTTGTCGATCAGTGCCTGCGGCGACTCTTCGGCCAGCAGCATGTCGTTGACCGCACCGATCACCCGCACCGGCAGGTTCGGCTCGTCGCCCAGCTCGACCAGGGTGTAGAGGTAATCCTGGCTGGCCAGGGCATCGCGCATGGCGCGGTCCTCACTGCGCACGCCGACCCCGCAGATACCCCAGTCCAGCGCCAGGCCCTGGTTCATCAGGGCGTCGGTGTAGACCGCCTGGTGGGCGCGGTGAAAGCCGCCGACGCCGAAATGGGCGATGCCGGTGCGGATCATCTCCGCGGTGTAGCTGGGTAGCGCGACGGCGCCGCCAAGCCGGGAAAGCTGCTGGCGATTGAGTTTCATCTGGAACATCCCATGGTGGAGCGGCGTCAGGCGGCCTGCTGCAGTGGTTTGGCGACGGCTTGGCCATCGGCGTCGAAGAGGTGGCAGTGCGCCGTGTCGAAATCCAGGGTCAGGGCTTCGCCATAACGCGGCGCGAAGTCGCCGCGTACGCGCACCGTGAGCATCTCGCCCGAGGTGCAGCGCACATGGCAGAAGGTGTCGCTGCCCAGGCGCTCGCTGACGTCGGCGCTCACTTGCATGCGGCCCGCGCCGGTGCTGACCACGTTGAGGTGTTCCGGGCGTACGCCCAGGGTCACCGTGCTGCCGACGCTGAGGCCGGCGGCAGACTGCGGCAGCGTCAGGTGCGTGCCGCACTCCAGTTGCACATCGCAGCTGTCGGCCTCGACCCTGTGCAGGGTGCCGCGCAGAAAGCCCATCTTCGGCGTGCCGAGAAAGCCGGCGACGAACAGATTGGCCGGGTGGTGATACAGCTCCAGTGGTGAGCCGACCTGCTCGACGCGCCCGCCATTGAGCACCACCACCTTGTCGGCCAGGGTCATGGCTTCGACCTGATCGTGGGTCACGTAGATCATGGTCGCCTGCAGATCCTTGTGCAGCCGCGCCAGCTCCAGGCGGGTTTGCACGCGCAGGGCGGCGTCGAGGTTGGACAGCGGCTCGTCGAACAGGAAGATCTTCGGGTTGCGCACGATGGCGCGGCCGATGGCCACGCGCTGACGCTGGCCACCGGAGAGCTGCTTGGGCTTGCGTTCGAGCAGCGCCTCCAACTGCAGGATGCGCGCGGCGTTGGCGACCTTGGCCTCGATCTCCTGCTTGCCCACCCGGGCCAGGTCGAGGGCGAAGGACAGGTTCTTGCGCACGGTCATATGCGGGTACAGCGCGTAGGTCTGGAACACCATGGCCAGGTCGCGCCTGGCCGGCGCCATGTCTGTGATGTCCTGGCCGTCGAGTTCGATATGGCCGCTGCTGACCTCCTCAAGCCCGGCGATCAGGCGCAGCAGGGTGGATTTGCCGCAGCCCGAGGGGCCGACGAAGACCACGAACTCGCGGTCGCGGATGTCCAGGTCGACGCCCTGGATAATTGCCGTGCCATCGAAGCCTTTTTGCAGATTGCGGATCTTCAGATCAGCCATGTCGAACGTCTCCCGTTATTTCACCGCGCCGAAGGACAGGCCGCGTACCAGTTGTTTTTGGCTGATCCAGCCGACGATCAGGATGGGCGCGCAGGCCAGGGTCGATACGGCGGAGAGCTTGGCCCAGAACAGACCTTCGGGGCTGGAATAGGAGGCCACCAGGGCGGTCAGCGGAGCGGCGGCGGAGCTGGTCAGGTTGAGCGACCAGAACGCCTCGTTCCAGCACAGGATCAGCGACAGCAACATGGTCGAAGCCAGGCCGCCACGAGCGATCGGCAGCAGCACGCGGACGATTTCCTGCCAGGTGGTGGCGCCGTCGAGGCGCGCCGCTTCGAGGATGTCCACGGGGATGTCCTTGAAGTAGGTGTACACCATCCACACGATGATCGGCAGGTTGATCAGGGTGTAGATGATGATCAGCGCCAGGCGTGAGTCGAGCAGGCCGAACTGCTTGGCCAGCAGGTAGATCGGCACCAGCACGCCGACCGGCGGCAGCATCTTGGTCGACAGCATCCACAGCAGCGTGCGCTTGGTGTGGCGCGTTTCGAAGAAGGCCATGGAGTAGGCGGCCGGTACGGCAAGGAGCATGCACAGCAGCGTCGCGGATACTGAGATCAGCACCGAGTTCCAGGCGAAGGCGACGTAGTCGCTGCGCTCGTTGATGTGCAGGTAGTTCTCCAGCGTCGGGGTGAAGATGAACTGCGGCGGCGTGGCGAAGGCGTCGATCTCGGTCTTCAGGCTGGTCAGCACCATCCAGAAGATCGGGAAGAAGATCAGCGCGGCGATCGCCCAGGCCAGGACGCCGATGATCAGGCTCTGCAGGCGACGGGATTGTTTCAGCGTCAGCATGAGGGTCTGCCCCCGTTTCGTCGTGAGCCGCGTTGCTGCGTCAAATTGCGCCAGGCTAGGCGCAGAACGCCGGTAATGGCGCCTCCCTTGCCAAGTTCTGCAACAACGCCTGGCGCAATTTGACGCGCAACCCTTCGGGACGGGCCGGTTTTTGCGCGGCGTGTCGTTACTCGTCGTTCATTTGGAATAACCAAATCTCTCTCCTCGCGCCTAACTCCGCGCAAAAACTGGCTCCGTCGCGGCTGCGACGAAACGGGGGCAGACCCTTCCGCCCTCACGGCTTGTCGGTCAGGTTCTTGCCGATCATGCGGATCAGCACGATGGCAGCGATGTTGGCGATGACCACCGCGATCAGCCCGCCCGCCGAGGCCATGCCGACGTCGAACTGCAGCAGCGCCTGGGTGTAGATCAGGTAGGCGAGGTTGGTCGACTCGTAGCCGGGACCGCCGCTGGTGGTGGTGTAGATCTCGGCGAATACCGAGAGCAGGAAGATGGTCTCGATCATCACCACCACGGCAATTGGCCGCGCCAGGTGCGGCAGGGTCAGGTGCCAGAAGATGGCAATGGGGCCGGCGCCGTCCAGGCGCGCGGCTTCCTTCTGCTCCTGATCGAGTGACTGCATGGCGGTCATCAGGATCAGGATGGCGAACGGCAGCCACTGCCAGGACACGATCATGATGATCGAGAACAGCGGGTGGTGCGCCAGCCAGTCCACCGGCTGGGCGCCGAAGTACTGCCAGATGGCGGCGAGAATCCCCGATACCGGATGGAAAATCAGGTTCTTCCACAGCAGTGCACTGACCGTGGGCATGATGAAGAACGGCGAGATCAGCAGCACCCGCACGATGCCCCGGCCGAAAAACTCGCTGGCTTCCAGCAGGGCGGAGATCAGCACGCCGAACACCACGCTGATCAGCAGCACGCTGCCTACCAGCAGCACGGTATTGCCGGCGCCGGAAAGAAAGGCCGCGTCGGTGACGAAGTATTCGAAGTTCTCCAGGCCGACGAAATCGTTCTCGCCGGGGTACAACAGG
This sequence comes from Pseudomonas chaetocerotis, assembly GCF_015712105.2. Taxonomy (NCBI): domain Bacteria; kingdom Pseudomonadati; phylum Pseudomonadota; class Gammaproteobacteria; order Pseudomonadales; family Pseudomonadaceae; genus Pseudomonas; species Pseudomonas chaetocerotis. Next base: position 49,313 of record NZ_JACFYX020000002.1, on the reverse strand, counting down.
TTGTAGCGGATCAGCGAGAAATAGACAGTCATGCCCAGCGGTACGATCATCCAGATCAGCAGCAGGGCGACCGAAGGGCTGACCAGAAACCAGCTGGGCGCCAGGCGTCGGGGCTTGCGCGCCACCGGCGTGCTGGCCTGCGCGGCGGGGGTATCGATGACCGGAGAATTCATCATGCCTCCGAGGGCGGGATGGGTGGTGGCGTAACGCGAGTGGCGGCCGGTAGGGTGGGCTTCAGCCCACCGTTCTACTCGTTCCTACGCTCCGCGTTGGAATGCATCCTGTGGTGCTCTGCGTCCTGTGGCACCGAGTCAGCGGACGCGGAGCGTCCTCACATGCGCTCCCGCGTAGAGCGTGGGAGCGATCCTGGTGGTGTTACTTCGGATACCCGGCGCGCTTCATTTCCCGTTCGGTGCTCTGCTGTGCGGCCTGCAGGGCCTGCTCCGGTTGCATCTGCCCGGTGAGCGCGGCGGTGAACAGCTTGCCGACGCTGGTGCCGATGGCCTGGAACTCGGGGATGGTCACCAACTGGATGCCCACGTAAGGCACCGGCTTGGCGCTGGGGTGTGCCGGGTCGGCTTTCTTCAGCGAGTCCAGGGTGACCTTGGCGAACGGCGCGGCCTGCATGTAGGCATCGCTGTAGGTCGAGGCGCGGGTACCTGGCGGCACGTTGGCCACGCCATCCTTCTCGGCGACCAACTCGGCATAGGCCTTGGAGGTGGCCCAGGCGCTGAAGGTCTTGGCGGCGTCCTTGGACTTGGAACTGGTGGGAATCGCCAGTGCCCAGGAATACAGCCAGGAGGCGCCCTTGTCGGTGACCTGAGTCGGCGCGAAGGTGAAGCCGACGGCGTCGGCGACCTTGCTCTGCGAGGTGTCGGTGACGAAGGAGCCGGCGACGCTGGCATCGACCCACAATGCGCACTTGCCGCTATTGAACAGCGCCAGGTTCTCGTTGAAGCCATTGCTGGAGGCGCCGGGCGGGCCGTACTTCTTCATGTTGTCGACGTAGAAGTTGAGGGCGTTCTTCCATTCGCTGCCGGTGAATTCAGGCTGCCACTGCTCGTTGAACCAGCGCGCACCATGGGCGTTGGCCAGGGTGGTGATCAGCGCCATGTTCTCGCCCCAGCCGGCCTTGCCGCGCAGGCACAGGCCGTACTGGCCCTTGTCTGGCTGGTGCAACTTGGCGGCGAATTCGGCCATCTGCTCCCAGGTCGGTTGTTCGGGCATTTCCAGACCGGCCTGCTCGAACAGGTCCTTGCGGTAATAGGTGATAGAGGCTTCGGCATAGAACGGCAGGGCGTACAGCGTGCCCTTGGCGGAAAGGCCTTCGCGTACAGAGGGGAAGACGTCGTCGAGGTCGTAGTTGGCCGGCAGCTCGGTCATCGGCTCCAGCCAGCCTTTCTCGCCCCACAGCGCCGCTTCGTACATGCCGATGGTGAGCACGTCGAACTGGCCACCCTGGGTGGCGATATCGGTGGTCAGGCGCTGGCGCAGCACGTTCTCCTCGAGCACCACCCACTTCAGACGTATGTCGGGGTTCTGTTCTTCGAAGGTTTTGGCGAGCCGCTGCATGCGGATCATGTCGCTGTTATTGACCGTGGCGATGGTCAGGGTTTCAGCGCCCTGGGCGATCACGCTGAGGGACAGGCAAGAAGCTGCAACGAGGGCTTTGATCGAGTTGTTCATGCTTGTGAACTCCTCTCCCGCGCCTGTACGGCTACGGAAGAACGTTATTGTTTTTGTTTAGCTCGGGCCGGATTACACCCCCGCAGGCCTGCACGAACAAATCCTTGAGCGCACAGCGGCCGATACTTTTTTGCACCATACGGGCAGAACAAAAGCGGCTGAGTAGGGAGTGGAACTCTCTGGCATGAGGGGTGTAGGTGACGCCGGGGTAGAGAACGGCTGCCGATTCAGTACAGGTTTTGCTCGGTCAGGCGCTGCACTGCGAGCTTGCGATAGCCCGAGGGTGTCATGCCCTTGAGCTGCTGGAAGCGGCGGTTGAAGTTGGAAATGTTGCTGAAACCGGACTCGAAGCACACGTCGGTCACTGGCTTGTCGCTTTTGCTCAGCAGTTCGCAGGATTTGCTCACCCGCAGGCGATTGACGAATTCGACGAAGCCGCGCCCGGTGGCCTGCTTGAAGAAGCGCGAAAAGTAGGTGGTGGTCATGCTCAGGTGCTCGGCGACTTCCTCCTGGCTGATGCCCTGTGCGTAGTGCTGGAAGATGTAGTCCACCGCCCGGTTGATGCGCTCGACGTGCTGCTCGTCGCCCAGCTCCGAGGATGTCACGGCCGATAGCAACTGGTAGTCCTCGCTGCCGGCGAGTAGCTCCATGAGGATGAAGAAGTGCCCGAGGCGGGTGATGCCGCGGCTGCTGGCGATCTTGCCCATCAGCACGCCAGCTTCGCGTATCAGCAGCGGGTCGCGGAACTCGATACCGAACTGGGCGCGGGCCAGCAAGGGCTGCAAGGTCTTCAGCTCTGCAAACACCGAAGAACCGCTCTCCAGCACTTCATCGGTGAAGTTGACCAGCATGTCGCGGGTTTTCACTACCTCGCCTTCCTCGACCTGGCTGATCCAGTTGTGCGGCAGGCCAGGGCCGGTGAGGAACAGGGTGTGGGGTGAGAAATTGCCGATGTAGTCGCCGATGAACACCTTGCCGGAGCTGGCGACGATCAGGTGCAGCTCGTACTCCTTGTGGAAGTGCCAGCGCACCAGCGGCGAGGGAAAGCCGTGCTGACGGTAGATCAGCGAATGGCCTTCATGGTCGTCCATCAGTTCGTAGGAGGGGTCGGCTACGCGGGATGTGCGGGTCATGGTCGTCGTCGGTCAATGCCTCAAGAAGGGTCTGTACGAAAAATACCTGCGCTCGGTGATACTTCGTTCAAAAGCGCTTCGCCCAGAGACTTTTCGTAAGGACCCTGCCACGTTTTAACATATCGAGACGCGCTGCAAAGTCAGAGCAGGCTCAATTGCGCACCTGGCGGACAGAACTGCGAACAGTCCAGCACCACGCTGCCTCGTCGATCCAGGCCGAGCCTGCGCCGCGCCAGGCGAAAGCGTTGCTCCAGCAGGTCGGCGAACTGGCCCTCGCCGCGCATGCGGATACCGAAGCGGCTGTCGTAGTGCTTGCCGCCACGACTCTGGCGAATCAGGCTCATGACGTGGGCGGCGCGATCCGGAAAGTGCACCTGCAGCCATTCCTCGAACAATCCGGCGATCTCCAGCGGCAGGCGCAGCAACACATAACTGGCCGAGCGGGCGCCGGAATCACGGGCGGCTTCCAGTAGCGCCTCCAGCTCCATGTCGTTGATCTGCGGAATCATCGGCGCGCAGATGGCGCTGACTGGCACACCCGCTTCGTGCAGCGTGCGCATGGCACGCAGGCGCGCCGCAGGCGCGGCGGTGCGCGGCTCCATGATGCGTTTCAGTTCGTCATCCAGGGTGGTCAGGCTGAAGGCCACGCTGACCAGGTTGTGGCTGGCCAGCTCGCTGAGCAGATCGAGATCGCGCAGGATCAGCGAACCCTTGGTGATGATGTGCAGCGGGTGCTTGTAGCGCAGCAGAATTTCCAGGGCCTGGCGGGTCAGGCGCTGCTCGCGTTCGATGGGCTGGTAGGCGTCGGTGTTGATGCCCAGGGCGATGGGCTGCGGCACGTAGCCGGGCTTCTGCAACTGCTCTTCGAGGCGCTCAGCCAGGTTGGTCTTGGCGATCAGGCGGGTTTCGAAGTCGATGCCTGGCGACATGTCCCAGTAGGCGTGAGTCGGCCTGGCGAAACAATAGATGCAGACGTGCTATGTTATTGGTTCCACTCTCCAAGATTGGTTAAAAGATGACCAAAAAGTGCTTTCCTTATGTTCGTTTCTCATCTACCCGCCAGGAAGATGGATCAACGAGAACCCGCCAAAATGGGCTTATAGAGGCTTTTGTAGCCAAGCACGGCTTGGAAGTGGATCGACACCTTGAAGACGCCGGAACGAGTGCTTTCCACAGTAAACACGCAGGATCAGAAGGTGTTTTAGGTCAGTTTCTCAAAGAGGTAAGGAAAGGAGAAATTGAGAAAGGTTCTTATTTATTGATCGAAAACTTTGATCGCCTTTCAAGAGACAAAATCGTTCGCAGTAATAAGATTTTTACGGATCTTCTATTTTCAGGCATCAAAATAGTCATTCTTGATAAAAACAAGGTTTATGACGCCGATAATTTAGATTTTGGTGATTGGATTACTGCTCTTGTTGAATTTGAAAGGGCTAATGCAGAAAGTCAGCGTAAAAGCGATTTTTCAAGCAAGGCTTGGAAACTCAACAGAGATAAGATGCACAATGGTGAAATCGTCACTAAAAAAGTTCCTACTTGGTTAAAAGTAGAAAACAACACATTCATCATTGATGAAGTGAAAATAGACAGAATAAGAACACTTTTCAGGCTTTCCCTTTCCAAAGGATTACAGGAAGCAACCAAAGAATATAATTCACTTTATGGTGAAAAACTTGCTATTCATCAGGCTCAATATCTATTGAGTAATAGAAAGTTAATTGGTGAGCATCAGCCGCAAAAAATTCATTACAACGAAAATGGTCGGCTTATTAGAAAAGATGAAGGAAATCCGATTCCAAACTATTACCCGCAGGTAATAGATGAAGATTTATTCTTGAAGGTTCAATCAGTCATTACCTCCCGAAAACCTTTTTCGGGAAGATATTCAGCACAGCGATATAATGTTTTTCGTGATTTGATTTTTTGCCGTTTTTGTGGCGGAACTATTCGCTACATGAACAAAGGTGAAAGAGATTATTTCATTTGCACAAACTCGATGACAGGCAAATGTGGTTTAAAAGGCCAGCAGTCAATTAGAGGTAAAAAAGTATTCAGCCGCTTTTTTAAATTCACTAATGGCATCAATATCGGAACACTATTAGAAGAAAATACAAACGCCGATGAAATAAAAAATGAATTGATGAAATTAGAGAACCAAAAAACCAAAATCTCTAATCGTCTTGATGGTTTTAAATCTCAAATCAAAAAGATGATTTTGGAAGGTGAAACCATTCCAGAAACATACAATGAGATTATTGTTGATTTAGAAAATAGCATCATAAAACTTGATGATGAAATTGAAATCAAAAATAAAGAACTCAATTCGATTATTTCTTCATTCAAGTCATTCTATGACTTAAAAGAAATTGACATTGAAACAATCATCTATGACAAATCACAAGAAGCAATTGAAAAACGAGTTCAATATAACAATGAACTAAAAAACATCATCAAGAAAATCCAGATTGATTACTTGAATGACATTTTACATGTAGAGTTTTCCAATGGTGTTAATCGCCACATTCTTAATGATGAATTGGCAAATGAATACAATAAAGATGAAGTAGAAAATGCTTGGGCTAGCGTAGTCAAATCTATGGCCAAAAAAACCAATTAACCAGTTTTTAATTCCAGTTATCTAAGGCCACTAAATAGTGGCCTTTTTTGTTTCCTGCTATACGCCTTTTGTTTCCATTATTTTGTTATCAATTTGAATGGCAGTCTAAGCCACTTGAAAACATTAAAATATATGGTACAACATTTATAAGGCATTCTAATCATATGCGAGCAATAACAACGGAGTGCCACTTCGTGGACTTCCATTGTTGCTCGATTTTCTTCACTTCGTTTAGAAAATGGTAAAGCGGAAAGACTGCCATAATTAAGATAACAATTTAAGGTGATTACATGAGAGATATATTTCCAGATAAAGAGAAGAGAAAACCAAACAGAAGTAAAGGGTTTACCATCACAATTAGAACAACAGAAAAGACTGCACTTGCATTCCAAGAATTAAAAATTAAAACCGGCTTAACATATGAGCAGTTGATTGAAAAAATAATTACAGATGGCTTTGGCAATATTGTAAAAGTTAATAGCAACGCATTGAAAGAAACATATGCAAACTTTGAGAAGAAAATTTCCGAGCCGTATAACAATCTAAATCAAATCGCAAAGCATTGTAATAGTGGTGGAGTAATCACTAATGAGCAATGGAATACATTAGAAACCATTGAAAAATTATTCGGCCAATTGCTTGGGTATTTACGCAATCAAAAGAACGCCATAAGTATAGAAAAAAGAACTAACTCAAAGGAGTAATATGATAAGAAAGAAAGCCAGCAGCCAAAAAACAAAAAGAGGAATTAAGAAGACAGCAAATTACATTCTTAAAGATAAAGGCTGCTGCCTTTATGAAGCCAGTTTTATTCATAGACCAAGCATCATCAAAGACGATTTAGTAAATAGATTATCAAGTGAAATTGATGATGATGTTAATTTTTACAACAGTAATAGAAAAATAGGCTCTACCCAGCAAGTAAGAACATATCACGATATAGTAAGTTTTCACACTAATGATGATATGAGCCCACAAAAGGCATTGCAGATTGCAAAAGAACTTTATGAAAAAACTCATAATCTCGGCAATCGCAAATACTTGATGGCTGTTCATAATGATACTGATGAAATGCACGTCCATATCATTTGGTCAGTTAGAGATAACAACGGGAAAACTTACAAGCAAAAAGATGATTATCGCATCATTGAAATTGAATGCGATAAGTTAGAAGATAAACACAAATTGATTAAGCCAAAAAACAGAAAAGCAACATCTAAAAATAAAAATGATATTGAAAAACTTCCATCAGCCAATGAAAGAATGCTTGATGTTAGAGGTATTACCTCCAATAAAAAACAGATGAAAGACGCTTTAAAACCTTATCTTGATAGAGCATCAAGCCCTTCCGATTTCATAAATCAAATTACCGATAATGGTTTTACCATCATACATAATGGTAAATCTTCCTTCTCTATTCAATACCAAGACCAAATATTTAAGGCATCCGAATTAAACCTTTCTTATAAGACCTTAAAAACAAAACTTGGAGAAGATGAAGAGTTTGAGCAAATACTTACAGCAAAGCATAAAATCGTTGATTTTAGTGATTGCACTCTAACAATCAAAAACGACAAACCAGATTACATGAACAGAATAAACCCTAATTCTGTCCTTGCTAAAAAATTCACATGTGAAAATTATGATGACAAGGTTGAATATTTCTATAATTCAGCCAAAGAAAAGAAAGCCTTTGAATATCATAAAGACCCAGCAAAAGTTTCTTTTAGTGATTTATCAAGACAGTCTGCAAAGGCTGGACTACAAAGACTAATGGCAGACACAACGCCACCAGATACTTTTTATGTGACTGGCACTGACTACTTCAAGAAAAATATTTGGCTTGAATCTCAACTAATGGGCTTGGAAGAAAAAGGTATCAAACTTGAAGGCTACAAACCTACGCCAGCCGATTTAGAAGAATTGAAGAAACTCCAAGAGCGATACGCTTCAATGGATAAAAAGGTTGAGCCTAAACAACCAGAAATGGCCATAGAAGCCCCTAAACCAGTTTTCCCTATACCTACCCAGGAAAAGCCTAACCCGCTTATAAACGATATAGAGCAGCCTACGGCATCAGGTTCTGACGAACCTAAAAAGCAGGTTGGACAGGATAGGCTTGATGACTTCAAGATTTTCATAAATGAATTACTTGAAGAATATAGCGACTATGATGAAAAAGAAATTCTTGAAAACATTCGTGATGTTTTAGAAGACAATATTATTTATGATACTGAAATTTACGAAAAGGTAATGGAGAAAGTAAAAGACTTAGACGATGAGACTAGAAAAGTCTTTTTAGAGCATATCAATAAATTGCTTGATGATAGTGGTTCAGGCTCACCAATTGACGGAAAACCGAAGGCCGAAAGAAAGAAAAGGAATAAATATAAATTTTAATTAAAAAGCCCATTAGGGCTTTTGTTGTGCTTATTTGACTTTAAATATTAAAGTGATAATCTATATATAAGTGAACCCCGAATATGGTTAGTATTCAGGGTTCGGCGTTGATACTGATAGCAGCAGTTTCAACTGGTATATATAGTTATAACATATAATATTACCATTTCAAGACCTGCCGCTAAAACTTCATCATAATTATAAATTCAGTATTCACGCCTTGAACATGTAGGAATGTAGTGATTGTTTCGTGTTCAAGCGAAGAGAAATAAAACGGGGATACTGGAAATTTCTCAACCCGCCAGCCATATGAAAATATGTTAAACAGGGTTCCAGTTAGGTGCTGATATAGCCTATAAGTGTTTAAAGTTTAAACTGAATATCACAGATTTAAACCCTGAAAATCAGGCAAGCTAAACTTGTTTTTTAAGTCATAAAACAAGGAAGACCAGCTTTGCCTGAAGCTTGAAAAGCGAAAGGCAATGCTGGAATTTAAAAGAGCGAAAACCCCCTAGGGTTTTCAAGACACGTATACACACACGACACACACATACATACATACACGCATCACATCCCCCGCAAACCCATACCAACACACATACACCAAGCAATACCCTCTAAAACCTCCAAAAACTGCCCATAATCGAGCGTTTAGCATTGGCTTAGTGCTTTGGGTATCAAAAACAAGAATACGCCTTAAAATGGCTTATTTTTGATTGATATAATGATGTTGATTTCTTGCCCAAAAAATCGTAAAACTTGATTTTTCACACCTTTAAAAAATGGCGTTTTTAGCGTGGTTTTTATTTCTGCTTACTAATATACGAAGAAAAATAAATCGCTCAATTTTGACCCATTTCCGTGAATGCACTAAAAAAGTGCATATCATTTTTTATATGTTTTTATCTAAATTTTTTGATATTTCCGTTTTCCCGACCTTCGAATTTTGGCTTAAAAACAGCAAAAATCGTTGTCAATAGGTAAGTGAAAATATTTTTATCGTTCGATGAAAAACACTAAATAGCGTCCGACCTTAATTTTCTTTTCCGCTCTTTTACCATCAGAACAACCGAGCAATTGCTCGGTACTCTTTTCTCTTTATGGTCATTTTTCACACTTGAACAAGTTCAACCGTTCAAAACGACCTTTTATTTTATTCCGAGTATCTGCCGCCCTTCGATTATGGCATTAGAAAACTCTAACCAATATTCTTCCCTAATCAAATTTCTTGGGACTTCATAGCCTATTATATTTTCTATTCGCAAGAGAACTTCAGACGCATCAACAAAAGACCCGCCCTTACAGAGATACAAGAAATAAGAAACCGCAATTTGCATTGCCGCTTCGTCTGCGTTCATTTTTGAAGCCCAAGAGGCTTCGATTAATTTGGAATACTTTACTGCACTCGGGAAGCCTTGGCTTTCATCAGGCTCAATTTTGAACTCTTTGCTTAACTTCAAGCCTATTAGTTCAATGTAATTTCTTTTTCTTCCATAAAACCACAACATCACTACTCCTTATTTATTCGATGTAGTGACTTGATACTATAGCGGCGTTATGCATTAAAGCCATAAGATTATGACGGCGGAACCTTTTACAGAGCATATCCAGCCGTGCTCACAGCCCCGGTAGGGGTTCACCGAGCGGTCGAAGCCGACGTCCGGCGAGTTATTGCGGGTGATCGCCGTCTTCGCCTTCTCCTGGCGCACTTCGGTGGCGCGACTTGGTGGGGTCTCATCCTGATACCAACCGTCGTCCTCCTGCTCCGAACGGGTCGGCGCATAGCGGTTGTGCGGGTTGCTGGCGGTACCACGGCCACGTGGCGGCAGGCTGATTGGCATGATCGGGCTCCAAATTATACTGTATAAAAATACAGTTATTTGAGGCCCGAGCAAGTCCCTTCCATCGCGGCGTCGATCAGGCTGTCGCTATTTGCGGCGCTTCCTCGCGCTTGGCATAACGCTGCGCGAGCACCGCGCAGACCATCAGCTGGATCTGGTGGAAGAGCATCAGCGGCAGGATCAGTACGCCGATGGTGCTGCCGGCGAACAGTACCTGGGCCATGGGTACACCGGTGGCCAGGCTCTTCTTCGAGCCGCAGAAGAGAATGGTGATGCGGTCTTCCAGACTGAAGCCCAGCCACTTGCCCAGCAGGTGGGTCAGCACCAGCGCCAGGGCCAGCAGCACGCAGCAGGCGAAGGTCACTGCCAGCAGGGTGATTAGCGGCACCTGCTGCCACAGGCCGCCAATCACTGCAGCGCTGAAGGCGGTGTAGACCACCAGGAGGATCGAGCTCTGGTCGACGTATTTCAGCCAGCTCTTGTTGCTGTTGACCCAGCCGCCTATCCAGCGTTGAGCGATCTGGCCGAGAACGAATGGCAGCAGCAACTGCAGGCTGATCTTGCCGATGGCATCGAGGGTCGAGCCGTTGTCACCGTGCACGCCCATCAGCATGGCCACCAGCAGCGGTGTGACGAAGATACCCAGCAGGCTGGAGGCTGCCGCGCTGCAGATCGCCGCCGGGATGTTGCCGCGCGCCAGCGAGGTGAAGGCGATGGCCGATTGCACGGTGGCCGGCAGGGCGCAGAGATAGAGCATGCCCAGATACAGCTCCGTGCCCAGCAAAGGCTGCAGCGCCGGCTTGAGCGCCAGGCCGAGCAGCGGGAAGAGGATGAAGGTGCAGGCGAACACCAACAAGTGCAGGCGCCAGTGCCCGGCGCCAGCGAGAATCGCCTGGCGCGACAGTTTGGCGCCGTGCATGAAGAACAGCAGGGCGATGGCCAAGTTGGTGATCCACTCGAAAAGCGTGGCGATCTGACCGCTGGCAGGCAGCAACGTGGCGGCGAGCACCACGGCGAGCAGGGTCAGGGTGAAATTGTCGGGCAGCAGGCGGCGCAGGAACATGGCGAATCTCGGGCTTGCGATACAGGAGGGCGCCAGACTATCGTCGTCGAAAATTTCCGGCTAACGCTAAAGAGCCAGCAAGTGTCGCCAAACAGACATCTCGCCACCCTGCATCGCAGCCTGCCCGAGCTGCCCACCCTGCCTCGGCCGCTGTATGGCCGCACCGAATCGCTGACCAACCGGGCCCTGACCTTTCGCCATACACACCCATGGGTGCAGCTGTCTTACGCCATCGCCGGGGTGCTTGAGGTGCAGACCGCTGGCGCCCGCTTCGTCGCTCCGCCGCAGCGGGCGGTGTGGGTACCGGCGGGTGTCGAGCATCAGGTATTCAGCTCGCCACGTACCGAGATGCGCAGCCTGTACATCGAAGGCAGTGCGGTGCCCTGGGGACCGGCCAAGTGCCGGGTGCTGGCGGTCAGTCCGCTGCTGCGCGAGCTGATTCGCGGCTTCAGCGCGCTGCCGGCCGAATACGACGAGCAGGGCGCGCCGGGTAGATTGGCGGCGGTGTTGCTGGACGAGCTGCGGGCTGCACCAGACGTAGAGTTGATGCTGCCGCTGCCGCAGGATGCGCGGCTGCGCGAGGTGTGTCAGGGGCTTGAGGATGCGAACCTGCGCCAGCTTGGCCTGGGCGAATGGGGCGAGCGCCTGGGTGTTTCGGAAAAGACCCTGAGCCGGCTGTTCTTGCGCGAGACGGGTCTGAGTTTCCGGGTGTGGCGTCAGCGCCAGCGGCTGCTCGATGCGCTGACCCCGCTGGAGCAGGGTGAGCGCGTCACCGATGTGGCGCTGGCCTGCGGCTACGACTCGCTATCGGCCTTTATCGCCGCCTTTCGCCGCCAGTTCGGCGCAACACCGGGGGAGTTCTTCCGCGAGTAAGGTCGAGATCGGTGCAGCTCGCCTGCACCATCGACGCAACACGATCCATCGCTTGGTGAGTTACGTGGGGCGGCCATCCGAGCGCGTGACCTCTATTTGTGCTTGCTAGATCGACGCTCGGCGCCGCTAACCCACCCCACGGAGCTGCCGAGCGCCCGGATTGCATCCGGGCGACGCGCTATTCCTTCGGCTTTTTCAGCTTGGGGTTGGGGAAGAACTGCACGGCCTGCACATTGGGGTCGGCCGCCTTGGGCTTCAGGCCGCTGACGTTGACCCGCGTGGGGATCTCCTTGGGTACCGAGTTGCCGCGTGCGTCGAGGGTGTCGGCGTAGCCGCACTTGACGCATTCGCGGTGCGGCACGCCGTCGACGTTCCACATCTTGATGCTGTCGGTTTCGCTGCACGCCGGGCACACGGCGCCGGCGATGAAGCGTTTCGGGGTGGCATTTACCGGTGTGTCGCTCATGCTGCCTCCTGGCTCAGACCGAGGTGACGCAGCAGGGCGTCGATGCTTGGTTCACGGCCGCGGAAGTCGACGAACAGCACCATCGGCGCCTGCGAGCCGCCACGGGCCAGGATCGCCTCGCGGAAGGCGCGGCCGGTATCGGCGTTGAACACGCCTTCTTCCTCGAACTTGGAGAAGGCGTCGGCGCTGAGCACTTCGGCCCACTTGTAGCTGTAGTAACCGGCTGCATAGCCGCCGGCGAAGATGTGCGCGAAGCCGTTGGCGAAGCGGTTGTAGGCCGGCGGGCGCAGCACCGAGACTTCACTGCGGATCGCCTCGATCACGTCCAGCGCGCTGCGGCCGTCGCCGTGAGTGGCGTGCAGCTCGAAGTCGAACAAGGAGAACTCCAGCTGGCGCACCATCATCAGCCCGGACTGGAAGTTCTTCGCCGCCAGCATCTTGTCCAGCATGGCCTGTGGCAGCGCCTCGCCGGTTTCAAAGTGGCCGGAGATCAGCGCCAGGCCTTCCGGCTCCCAGCACCAGTTTTCCATGAACTGGCTCGGCAACTCGACCGCATCCCAGGCCACGCCGTTGATGCCCGAGGCGCCGGCGTGCTCGACGCGGGTCAGCAGGTGGTGCAGGCCATGGCCGAATTCGTGGAACAGCGTGGTGACCTCGTCGTGTGTCAGCAGCGCCGGCTTGCCGCCGACAGGCGGAGTGAAGTTGCACACCAGGTTGGCCACCGGAGCGATCAGCTGGCCGTGGGCGTCGCGACGCTTGTCGCGAGCGCCGTCCATCCAGGCACCGCCACGCTTGTTGGCGCGGGCGTAGAGGTCGAAGAAGAAACGCCCGACGTGCTGGCCGTTCTCCTGAATCTCGAACAGGCGCACGTCCGGGTGCCAGGTGTCGAAGTCTTTCAGCTCGCGAATCTCGATGCCGTAGAGCTTCTGCACGATGGCGAACAGACCGGTGAGCACCTTGTCCACTGGGAACCAGGCGCGCACTTCTTCCTGGGAGATGCTGTAGCGTTGCTGGCGCAGTTTCTCGCTGTAGTAGCCAACGTCCCAGCTTTGCAGGTCGTCCAGACCCTGTTCGGCAGCGAAGGCTTTCAGCTCGGTCAGGTCCTGCTCGGCAAACGGCTTGCTGCGTACCGCCAGGTCGCGCAGGAAGCTCAGCACCTGGTCGGTGCTGTCGGCCATCTTGCTGGCCAGGCTCAGTTCGCTGTAGTGGGCGAAGCCGAGCAGGCGCGCCAGCTCCTGGCGCAGGTCGAGAATCTCACTCATCAGCGGGCCGTTGTCATTCTGCCCGGCATTCGGCCCCTGGTCGGAGGCGCGGGTGCAGTAGGCGGCGTACACTTCTTCGCGCAGGGCACGGTCGTCGGCGTAGGTCATCACGGCGTAGTAGCTGGGGAACTCCAGGGTGATCAGCCAGCCGTCCAGGCCTTTGGCCTCGGCGGCCTGCTTCATCTGCGCCTTGGCCGAACCGGTCAGGCCGGCGAGCAGGGCTTCGTCGGTAACCTGCTTGGTCCAGGCCTGGGTGGCGTCGAGCAACTGGTTGGAGAACTTGCTGGTCAGTTCGGACAGGCGCATCTGGATCTCGCCGTAGCGCTTCTGCTGCTCGACCGGCAGGTCGATGCCGGACAGGCGGAAATCACGCAGGGCGTGCTCGAGAATGGTCTTCTGCGCCACATCGAAGCTGGCGGCGGCCGGGCTCTTGGCCAGCGCATCATAAGCCTCGAACAGCGGCTTGTTCTGGCCCATTTCGGTCCAGTATTCCGACAGCTTGGGCAGGCAGGCCTCGTAGGCCGCGCGCAGCTCGGCGCTGTTGCATACCGCGTTGAGGTGGCTCACCGGGCTCCAGGCGCGGCCCAGGCGCGCGCCCAGTTCGTCCAGTGCCAGCACCAGGCCGTCCCAACTCGGGCTGGTCTGCTGCTGCTCGAGCAGTTTGGCGATGGCGGCGCGGCTGTCCGCCAGGATCTGGTCGACGGCGGGTTCGACGTGTTCCGGTTTGATCTGCGAATAGGGCGGCAGGTCGAAGTCTTGCAGCAGGGGATTGTTCGCGGTCACGACGAGGCACCTGTGGCGGATGAATGTGGGGTTGCGGCGCAGAGCGGCAATAATTCTGGCGCGATAGCAGCCGACATGGGGGCCATCTTAATTAGAATCAAGCTTTCCCGCAGCTCAGGAGCTTCTATCGTGGCGATTCGCAAATACCAGCAGCACACCCCACAACTGGGCGCACGCGTATTCGTCGACGCTTCGGCCGTGGTCATCGGCGACGTCGAACTGGGCGAGGACAGCTCGGTCTGGCCGATGACCGTGATCCGCGGCGACATGCACCGCATCCGCATCGGCGCGCGCACCAGCGTGCAGGACGGCAGCGTGCTGCACATCACCCACGCCGGGCCGTTCAACCCGGATGGCTACCCGCTGATCATCGGTGACGAGGTGACCGTCGGGCACAAAGTCACCCTGCATGGCTGCACCCTGGGCAACCGGATTCTGGTCGGCATGGGCAGCATCGTCATGGACGGCGCAGTGGTCGAGGACGAGGTGATCATCGGCGCAGGCGCCCTGGTGCCGCCTGGCAAGCGCCTGGAAAGCGGCTACCTGTACGTCGGCAGCCCGGTGAAACAGGCGCGCCCGTTGACCGATAAGGAGCGTAACTTCTTCAGCTACACGGCGGGTAACTACGTGAAGCTCAAGGATCTGCACCTGGCCGAAGGCTACGACCACTGAGCGATGACCTGATCATCCAGCCCATCGAGATGGCTGCTTTCGATCGGTCTGGCCGATCATCGCAAGCGTGGTGCAAGTGCAGGAAATCGACGTCTTCGACCCCCACATGGATCGCGATGCCGCCAGGAAACTCTGGGTAGAAAGGCCGCGCGCCACCTTCGTTGCCGAGCAGGGGCACCTACTACATCGAGTCCAACGCCGCCGGGCACAGCCTGGCGGACTGCCATGTGATGTTTCGTCGTGTACTCGAGTGAGGGTGGATTCGCCTGTCCGGCAGCGAGAATCTTGTATCCTTGACCGCCGTTCCGATCGCCAGCAGACCCTCGCCATGCATCACTCCACCATTTTCTTCGACCTCGACGGCACCCTGACCGACCCGCGTGAGGGCATCACCCGTTCGGTGCAGTACGCGCTGGCCAAGCTGGGCATCGATGAGCCGGACCTGGCCGCGCTGGAGCATTTCATCGGCCCGCCCCTGTTGCAGTGCTTCATGGCCACTTATGCGCTGGACGAGGCCACCGGCTGGCAGGCGGTCAATCACTACCGCGAGCGCTTCCGGGTTACCGGGCTGTACGAAAATCGTGTGTTCGACGGCGTGGAAGCTCTGCTCGAGGCGCTGGTGGCGCAGGGCCGCACGCTCTATATCGCGACCAGCAAACCGACGGTGTTCGCCGAGGAAATCGCCCGGCACTTCGGCTTCGACCGCTACTTCAAGCGCATCTACGGCAGTGAGCTGGATGGTACCCGCACCAACAAGGTGGAGCTGTTGGCGCATCTGCTGGACTCGGAACGATTGGCGCCCGGCTCGGCACTGATGATCGGCGACCGTAAGCATGACCTGATCGGAGCACGCAGCAATGGTTTGCAGGCGGTGGCGGTCGGTTACGGCTTCGGTAGTCGTGAGGAGTTGCTCGGCGAGGCGCCGGACTTTCATTTCGAGACGCTGGAGGAAATGCGCCGGGCATTCATCTACTGAGAACTGTAGGAGCGAGCTCTGCCCGCGAATGAAAGCGAAAGCTTCGCGAGCAAGCTCGCTCATACAGCGAGAGGCGTATCAGCCGTTGCGCTGATAGATGATCTTCCTGGTGCCGCCGTCGCAGCTGCCGACGACCATGCTCTGATCCTGAACTTCGTCGTTGGGTACGATTTCCAGGGTGTAGCTGGGCACGTTGTTGGCCTGAATCTTCACTTCGATTTCCTGCTTGAGTTCTTCGCAGGGCTTGGGCGCGGCCAGCGCGCCGCCAGCAAGAAGCATCAGGGCCAGGGCGGGAATCAGTCGTTGCATCGCTTGTACCTCCGGTGTTGGGCGAAACCTGAATAGGTTGGACTGGCAATGTGCCCCGCAGTTCTAGTTGGTTTGCATGAGGCCTTCCAGCGCGGCCCGACGATCCGCTTCCGGCAGCCGACCGAGCGCGGTCACGGCGGCGTAGAACGCGCGCCAGTCCCGCCCCTCGCGCGTGAACAGTGTCGCGAACGCCGGTACCCATTGATCGTAGAGTCCGAAGGGCAGCAGCTTGGCGTTGTTCAGAGGGCTTTCGATCCAGGCGTCATAACGCCCCTGGCCACCCCATTCGCGTTGGCGAAGCGCACGGTAGTCGCGGCGCAGACGCCCGAATTCGGCCTGTTTGGCGATGCGCATCTCGGGCTCCGGGAGATCGCTGGCGTACAGCCGGCGCAGGCGCTCGCGGCTGGCCAGCACCAGCTCGATGAATTGCTGGCGCTGGTGGTCATCGCTGGCTGGCGGTGTTTCTCCATGGGCCGCGTACCACTGACGCAGGCCCTCGCGCTCGACGAAGGTGGCGAACGACTCGTTGAAGGCCGTGTCGCCCGGCAGGTAGTACTGCTGGTGCGCCAGTTCATGGAAGATCACCGCGATGAAGCGCTCGTCGCTCCAGCGCAGCATGGTGTTCAGCAGCGGGTCATCGAACCAGCCCAGAGTGGAGTAGGCCTCGACGCCGCCGATGTAGGTGTCCAGGCCTTGCTGGCGCAGCAATGCTGCAGCACCGCGTGCACGACCCTGCTGATAGTAGCCACGGTAGGCGACGCAACCGGCGATGGGGAAGCAATGCAGCTCGGGGTCGAGGGAGAACTCCGGTGTGGCGAAGACATTCCACACCACGAAGGGGCGCTTCAGGTCGGCGTACAGGCGATAGCTGCGGTTCTCCGGCAACTGCAGACTGGCGCTGGCAAAGCTCCGCGCCTGCTGACTTAGCGTCAGGCGCCTGGCCAGATCGGGGTCGGTAGCAGGGTCGTGCAGCAGGCGTTCGATTGGCTGGCGTGCCTGCAGCAGCTGCCATTGGCCCTGGCCAAGATGGGCGTAGTAGCCGAGAGTCGAGCAGCCGCCCAGCAGCAGGGCGAGCAGGGGAACCGCGCAGCGGCGCAGCAGGTCTTTAGCAGAGGCGTTGGGCATGTCGTCACGCTAGCTGATCGCGTTGCTGGTCTCCAGCCCCATGCGTGTGAATACGCCGTTTCGCCTCGGTTTTGCCCGCCTCCCGATGTAGGCTGGTGTCCGAACCCTATTGTGGAGGTCGCCATGCGCGCCCTGTTTCTCGCTCCCGCCCTGCTGATGCTCGGGGCCTGTGCTTCACCCTTGCCCAAGCCCGACCCGCAGCAGGCCTGGATCGAGCTGTATTCCACCGCCGATACCCTGCTTATGGCCGACCGCCTGGATGACAAGCGCTGGCCGGATGGTCGCTACTTTCAGGTGACACCCGGCCAGCATGAGCTGGAAACACGCTTCCAGTTCGAGGTGCGTAGCGGCGGGTCGATTGGCATGCAGAGTGAGCCATTGCGCATGACCTGCGAGATTCGCTTGCGCTATGACGACTTCGTTGCAGGTCAGCGCTATCGAATCGAGGCGCGCCAACAGCTGATGAAAGCGCAGGCCTGGCTGTATGACGAGCAGCGTAATGTGTTGGCGCGTGGCGAGGTGCAGCGTTGCGGGACAGCCATCTAGGCCGCGTCTGATCCGCACGGCGCACTCCGCTGCTAATCGGGTGCGCCGCCGGTACCCGGTCAGGCTTCGAGTATGCCTTCCAGGGTGATCGTGGCGTTCAGTACCTTGGATACCGGGCAGCCGGTTTTGGCAGCTTCCACGGCTTTCTCGAAGGCGGCGCGCTCTGCGCCGGGGATTTTCGCGCGCAGTGTCAGATGCACGGCACTGATTTCGAAGCCGCCCTCGACCTTCTCCAGCGTCACTTGGGCCTGGGTGTCGATGCTCTCGGCGGTCATGCCGGCGTCGCCCAGCTCCTTGGACAGCGCCATGGAAAAGCAGCCCGCATGAGCCGCGCCGATCAGCTCTTCGGGGTTGGTGCCGGGCTTGCCCTCGAAGCGAGTGTTGAAACCATAGGGCGAGTCCTTGAGGACGCCGCTTTCGGTAGAAATGGTGCCCTTGCCGTCCTTGATGCCACCTTGCCAGTGGGCCGAAGCTGTCTTCTTCATGTGCGTCTCCCATCGAATGAACGGGGCCACCGATCTGGTGGCCTGTTCTGATTCAGAGGGCTGTCACGCCTACAAGTTCGCGTTCAGCCGCGTTGCAGCTCGGCAACAATGTCGAAAGCGTGCAGGCGGTCGGTGAAGTCGTACATGTCGCAGGTGAAGATCAGTTCGTCCGCTTGGGTCTGCTCCAGCAGCTGTTCCAGGCGCTGGAGCACGGTCTGCGGCCCGCCGATGGTGGCCAGGCCAAAGAACTCGCCCACGGCCTGGCGCTCGTGCGGCAGCCACAGACCGTCCATGCTGGGCACCGGCTTGCGCTGCACCAGGCTCTGGCCACGGATCAGTGCAAGGATGCGCTGGAAAGCAGAGGTGGCCAGGTATTGCGCCTGCTCGTCGCTGTCGGCCGCCAGCAGCGGTACGCCAAGCATCACGTAGGGCTTGTCCAGCACCGCCGAGGGGCGGAAGTGGTTGCGGTAGATGCGGATCGCCTCGTGCATGTAGCGCGGTGCGAAGTGCGAGGCGAACGCATAAGGCAAACCTTTCATGCCGGCCAGTTGGGCGCTGAACAGGCTGGAGCCGAGCAGCCAGAGCGGCACATTGGTGCCCGCGCCGGGCATGGCGATCACCCGCTGCCCTTCCTGGCGCGGCCCGAGGTAGGTCTGCAGTTCTTCGACGTCATTGGGGAAGTCGTCGGCGCTGCCATCGCGACTACGGCGCAGGGCATGGGCAGTGTACTGATCGGCGCCGGGCGCGCGGCCCAGGCCAAGTTCGATACGGCCGGGATAGAGCGTGGCGAGGGTGCCGAACTGTTCCGCGATCACCAGCGGCGCATGGTTGGGCAGCATCACGCCGCCAGCACCCAGGCGGATTTTCGAGGTGCCGGCGGCCAGGTAGCCGATCAGCACTGAGGTGGCGGAGCTGGCGATGCCGTCCATGTTGTGGTGTTCGGCCACCCAGAAACGCTCGAAACCGAGGCTCTCGACGTGGCGGGCCAGCGCCAGCGAATTGTGCAGGGCCTGAGCGGCATCACCATCGTCGCGAATCGGCGCCAGGTCGAGGGTGGAGAGCTTGATGGAGGCCAGTCGGCTCATGGGGAGTCTCCTCATTACATGGCCGGCCACTCTAACGTCTCGGCTGCATGTCGCGCACGCCAGGCCCGGGCATAGTCATCATCAATATGGCTGATGGGCCGGCTGATCTGCGGATCGGAGCGCCGGGTCATGATGGTTGCGAGCGCTGCGCAGTGTGAGTCTGCGACTCAGCCAGCGCCGTGCTGGGCGCGGTATTCGCCAGGGGTCAGGCCGGTCCATTGGCGGAATGCGCGGAAGAATACGCTGGGCTCGGAGTAGCCCAGCAGCAAGGCGATTTCCGCCGCAGGCAGGCGTCCGTCGCGCAGGTGCTGTTCGGCCAACTGGCGGCGCGTGTCAGCCAGCAGCTGCTGATAGCTGCAGCCTTCTTCGGCCAGCCTGCGTTGCAGGGTGCGTTCGCTGACATTCAATGCGCGGGCCAGTTCGGCGCGGTCAGGCTCGCCGTGCGCCAGTTGCTCGCCGAGCAGGCCGATGACCCGCGCACTGAGGCTGGCACTGGGCAGGCGGGCGAGCAGGGTTTCGGCATGCTGGCGCAGCAGTTGCTGCAGCGGTTGGTTGGCCTGGATCAGGGGCACCTGACACAAAGCGCGGGGCAGGGCGATGGCGTAGTCGCCGCTGGCGAACTGCAGCGGGCAGGCGAACACATCCTGATAGGGCGCAGGGTCGACTGGTGCAGCGTGACGAAATTGCGCGCCGAGCAGGTAGAAGTCGTCGAGCAGCGGCCGGGTCATCTGCACCCAGCAGGCCATCATCGCCAGTACGCGAATGCGGGTTGCCGGATGCTGCGGATGCAATGGGCGGTACAGCAGCAACAGGCGGTCATCGTGCGTCTCGATATGCAGTTCGCCGCCCTCGCCGCCGAGGCGTTGGTAGCGCAGTGCGGCGTTCAGCGCATCGCCCAGGGTGGCGCTGCTCTGCAGCAGATAGCTGAGCACGCTGAATGGCCCGGGGGTGAGGTTGCGCCCGAGCAGCAAGCCGGGCTCCGGGTGCTGCAGGCGTACATCCAACTCGTGCCAGAGGCTTTGCTGGGTGATGAACGGTATACGCGCGTCGGGATCGGCCAGTTGCTCGTCAGCCAGGTTACAGGCACTGAGCAGGACCTGACGGTCGAGACCGAGACGGCTGGCTGCATGCAGCACGGCCTGGGTCAGACTGGCGCTGACCGAGGCCTGCGATGATTCGTGAATGACGTTCGACATTGGCCGATTCTGCCCAATGCCGGGGGTGGGCGATAGCCCGCGCCTCACACAAGGAGTTACGACCGGTTGTTCGACAAGGCGTGCATAATCGCCGCAAGCGGTTAGACTTCCCACCCGGACGTCGCTCACAAGGCACGCTCGCTCAAAACAACAGAAAAAGGAGATATCCCATGAAAGGCAAATCCTTGGCATGGGTCCTGTCCGCCGCGCTCGCGGGTACTGCCCTGAGTGGCATGGCACAGGCCGAAGAGAAATTCGTCACCATCGGCACCGGCGGCCAGACCGGCGTCTACTACGTGGCCGGTCAGTCCATCTGCCGCTTCCTCAACCGTGGCTCGGCTGAGCACGGCATCAAGTGCAACGCTCCGGCCAGCGGCGGCGGCGTGGCCAACGTGAATGGCATTCGCAGCGGCGAATTCAACTTCGGCATCATGCAGTCCGACCACCAGTTCAAGGCCCTCAACGGTGCTGCACCGTTCCAGGCTGAAGGTGCGATGAGCGATATTCGTGCCGTGTTCTCGCTGCAGAGCGAAGTGTTCACCATCCTTGCCCGTCGTGATGCCAACATCAAAGGCTTCGATGACCTCAAGGGCAAGCGCGTCAACGTCGGCAACCCGGGTTCCGGTCAGCGCGACACCCTGGAAGAGATCCTCGCCGTCAAAGGCTGGGACCGCTCCGCCTTCGCCCTGGCTGCCGAGCTGAAGCCGGCCGAGCAGGCCAGCGCCCTGGGTGACAACAACATCGACGCCATGACCTACTTCGTCGGTCATCCCAACGGCGCGATCCAGGAAGCCACCACCACCACCGACGCCGTTCTGGTTCCGGTGACCGGCGCCGAGATCGACAAGCTGCTGGCCGAGAAGACCTACTACACCAAGGCCGAGATTCCGGGTGGCCTGTACAAGGGCAACGATCAGGCGACTCAATCCATCGGCGGCAAGGCCGTGCTGTCCACCAGCGCCAAGGCCGACCCGGAAGTGGTCTACCAGCTGGTCAAGTCGGTGTTCGACAACATCGATCGCTTCAAGCGCCTGCACCCGGCATTTGCCGACCTGAAGGAAGCCGACATGATCAAGGTCGGCCTGACTGCCCCGCTGCATGAGGGCGCCGCGCGTTACTACAAGGAGCGCGGCTGGCTGTAAGCCAGCTTTCGGCTCACAGAAAACCGCGGCCTCGGCCGCGGTTTTCTGTTTTCAGGGGCATGGCTCAGCCCTGTTCTTCAAGCAGATCGATCGCCAGGCTCTGCAGACGCTTCAGCAGGGCCTGCTGCGCGGCCGAGGGTGTTTCATCGACACGCCGCAGCAGGTACAGCGTCACCGGGATGTTGGGTTCCAGCGGGCGGGCCTGGACATCGCCCAGGTTGCCGGACAGTGCGGTGAAGGGGTCGACCAGTGCCAGCCCCTGTCCCGCCGCCACCAGCATGCGGGCCAGCTGGTAGGTCTGCACCGAGATATCGATGCGCGCGGGCGGCTGCAGCTCCTCGATGTGTCCGCGCAACAGGCCGCCCAGCGCGTCTCGCGTGTCCAGGCCGATCAGGCTCAGGCCGGCCATGTCCTGCAGGCGTATCGATGTCGAGCAGGCCGCGTCGCTCCACCAGCCCGGCGGCGCGATGGCCATCATCCGGCCCTGCGTCAGGACCTCCGTATGCAGATCCGGGTGCTCGACGCGCTGCAGCGTCAGGCCGAGATCGGCTTCGCGTAGCAACAGTGCCTGAACGATTTCACTGGTGTGCTGGGTCGAGAGGGCGCAGCGGGTCTGTGGAAACTCGGCGCGCCAGCCGCAAACCACGTCGGGAAGCAGGGTCTGCGCCAGAGTGGGGGTACAGACGAGGCGCAATGCCCGTTCTTCTCCACGGCGCAAACTGGCCGATAGCCTACGCAGATCCTGGAGTTCGGCGGACAGTCGCTCGGTCTGCTGCTGCAGGATCCGCGCTTCTGCGGTGGGGAGCAGCTTGCCGCGCACGCGGCTGAACAGTGCGAACCCCAGTTGCTGTTCCGCATGCTGGAGAATCTTGCTGGCGGCCGGCTGCGATATATGCAGCAACTCAGCTGCAGCCGTGAGGCTGCCGGTTTGCAAGACCGCCTGAAACAGCTCGATATGACGTAGGCGCATGATCCGTTCGTGTTCCCGCGAGACCTGCTGGAGCATAACCTGGGGTTATGGGCTGCCACTATCTTTTCATTGGTCGGTCGCTCCACGCATCCATACCCTGAATCCCATTCAGAGGTGGGAGATGGATGATGCGGGTCGCGGTTATCGGTGGGGGCGTGATAGGCCTGACCACCTCCTATGCCCTGGTTCGCCAGGGTTATCGGGTCGATCTGATCGAGCAGCGTGATGAAGTGGCGCTGGAGACCAGCTTCGCCAATGGTGGCCAGCTCAGTTATCGCTATGTTTCGCCGTTGGCCGATGCCGGTGTGCCGCTGCAGGCACTGTCGTGGATGCTGCAGGGCAACGCCCCGCTGCGGTTCCGTCCCAGTCTGAGCCCGCACCAGTGGCAGTGGTGCCTGCGCTTCCTGTTGGCCTGCCGCCGCTCGGTGAACCAGCGCAATGGCGAACACCTCCTGCGCCTGGCGTTGTACAGCCAGTCTGTATTGCAGGACTGGCGTGAGCATCAGTCGCTGGACGATTTCGCCTGGCGCGCCAATGGCAAGCTGGTGATCTACCGCAACGCGGCGAGCTGGAACAAGGCGCGCAGTGCAGTCGGGGAATCGCCGCATCAACGCCTGCTCGATGCGGATCAATGCCTTGAGCTGGAGCCAGCCCTCGAGGGGTTGGCCGGCCAGTTTCAGGGCGGCGTCTTCGCTGCCGGCGATGAGGTCGGCGATTGTCATCAGTTTTGCCGGCAACTGCTGCGCAAGCTGCGCGGCAATCCTTCGTTCCGCCTGCATGCCGGACAGCGGGTCACTGGCATACCCCTGGAGCGTGGCAGGGTGAGGGCTGTGTCTCTGCAACACGAGGAGCTGGAGGTCGACCATGTGGTGGTCGCTGCAGGCGTCGGCAGTGTGGCATTGCTCCGCCCGCTGGGGTTGCGACTGCCGATTTACCCACTCAAGGGCTACAGCCTCACCTTGCCGTTGGCCGACCGCGCTGCTGGGCCCGAGACCAACGTCACCGATTATGACAATAAGGTGGTCTACGCCCGCCTTGGCGAGCGCTTGCGGGTTGCCGCCATGGTCGATATCGGCAGTTGGGATGTCACGCCGGACCCGGATCGGCTTGCAGAACTGCGGCAGCTTGCCCAGGCCAGCTTTCCTCGGGCGGGCGATTACGCTGCTGCCGAAACCTGGGCAGGAATGCGCCCCGCGACGCCGGAGGGCACGCCGCTGTTGGGGGCCAGTGGTATCGGCAATCTCTGGCTGAACGTGGGCCATGGCAGCCTGGGCTTCACCCTGGCCTGTGGCAGCGCTGAGGTACTGACTCAACTGATAGGCCAGCAACAACCAGCGATCGCTCTCGATGGTATGCAGCTGGCGTCCTGAGAACACCCGAACACTCACAACAGCAGGAGTTTGCCATGTCCGTGCAACGTATTCAGACCAACGACCGCCTGTCCGGCGCGACGATTTTTTCCGACCTGATCTTTCTATCCGGGCAGGTACCGACCGACCGCACCCAGGATGTCGCGGGCCAGACGGCCCAGGTGCTGGAGAAGATCGACGCTCTGCTGGCCGAGGCCGGGTCGGATCGTGCTCATCTGCTCAGTGCGCAGATCTGGCTGAAAGACATCGAAAAGGATTTTGCCGCCATGAACGATGCCTGGAGCCGCTGGCTGCCGGCCGGTTGTGCGCCGGCACGTGCTACGGTCGAGGCGCGTCTGGCCAGCGCAGATGTACGGGTCGAGATCATGGTGACAGCGGTGCGCAAGCCCGCGTAACTGCCGCATTGGCTCCATCGATGGTGCCGGCGTTGACGGCCCATCTACCGTTAAAAAAACAAAAATACGAGGACGTTGATATGCAGCAACATCGAATCATGGGTCTGTTGGCGTGCGTGCTGGGTAGCAGCCTGTTGGCCAGCCCTCTTGTCGCCGAAGAGCGCTACGTGACCATCGGCACAGGCGGGCAGACCGGGGTCTATTACACCGCAGGTCAGTCGATCTGTCGGTTCCTCAACCGCAGTGGTGCCGAGCATGGCATCAAATGCAACGCACCTTCCTCGGCGGGCAGCGTCAGCAACATTGCTTCGATCAAGGGTGGTGACTATGACTTCGGCTTCATTCAGTCCGATCACCAGAACAAGGCGCTGACGGGGCAGCCGCCGTTCGACAGGGACGGTGCTGTCGATGACCTGCGCGTGGTCTTCTCGCTGCAGAGCGAAATTCTCACCGTGGTCGCTCGAGCCGACAGTGGCATTCAGCGCTTCGCGGACCTCAAGGGCAAGCGGGTGAACATCGGTGTGCCCGGCTCGGGCAGTCGCGACACCTTCGATGAGGTGATGCAGGCCAATGGCTGGGGCAAGTCCGATTTCGCGCTCGCGGCCGAGCTGAAACCGGCAGAGATGGCGGCTGCCCTGGGGGACAACAACCTGGATGCCATCACCTACGTGGTCGGCCATCCGAGTGGCGCCATTCAGGAGGCGATGGCCACGGTCGATGCACGGCTGATCCCGGTTACCGGCCCGGGAGTCGACAAGCTCCTGGCCGAGGCCAGCTACTTTACGCGGGCGGATATTCCTGCCGGCCTCTACCCTGGCGTCAACGAGGCCACTGCGTCCATCGGCGGCAAGGCCGTGCTCGCGACATCGGCGAAGACCGATCCCGAGGTCGTCTATCAGCTGGTCAAGTCGGTATTCGATAACCTCGAGCGCTTCAAGCGCCTGCATCCGGCCTTCGCCGATCTGCGAGCCGAAGACATGATCAGTGCGGGGCTGACGGCACCGATGCATGAGGGTGCACTGCGTTTCTACAAGGAGAAAGGCTGGCTGTAGGCCGGGTGGAGAGAATCTGGCAGCGCTCTAAACTCTTCGATAACGGGCGCAGTTGAGTTTGTATAGGTAAACTGCGTGCCTAGAGACCCGTTCACAGGGTCGAAAAACCGAGCCCCTCCGCCAACGAGGGGCTCGCCGTTTTATCAGAATGACAACGTAGGTGCACCTCCCTATGGCCGAAAAACAACTCTCCACCGAGGAACTGATCGCCCAGGACGTCGGCGCGCGTTTGCCCGTCGGCCCGATGGCCCGGGTGATCACGGGCCTGGCGCTGCTCTGGTCGCTGTTCCAGTTGTGGATTGCCTCACCACTGCCGTTCATCTTCGGTGTTGGCGTACTCAACGATACCCAGACCCGCGCCATTCACCTTGCTTTTGCCCTGCTGCTGGCGTTTCTCGCCTATCCGGCGTTCAAGCGCTCGCCGCGTGATCGTGTGCCGTTGATGGATATCGCCCTGGGCCTGGTCGCCGCTGCCAGTGCCGCCTATCTGTTCATCTTCTACCAGCAGTTGGCCCTGCGCCCTGGCAGCTTGACCACGGGCGACCTGGTTACCGCCTGTATCGGTATTCCTCTGCTGCTGGAAGCGACGCGCCGTGCGCTTGGCCCACCCCTGGCGATCATTGCCCTGGTGTTCCTCGTCTACAGCGTAGCCGGCCCCTGGATGCCGGGCCTGCTCGCGCACCGTGGGGTCAGCTTCACTGCGTTGGCCAACCACCAGTGGATTACCACCGAAGGCGTGTTCGGTATCGCTCTCGGTGTATCCACCAGCTTCGTGTTCCTCTTCGTGTTGTTCGGCGCGCTGCTAGAGCGAGCCGGTGCCGGTCATTACTTCATCCAGCTGGCATTCAGCCTGCTCGGCCACTTCCGTGGTGGCCCGGCCAAGGCGGCGGTGCTGGCGTCCGGTCTGACCGGGATGATCTCCGGCTCGTCGATCGCCAACGTGGTGACCACCGGCACCTTCACCATTCCGATGATGAAGCGCACCGGGTTCTCGTCGGAGAAGGCCGGTGCGGTCGAGGTGGCTTCGTCGGTCAACGGCCAGATCATGCCGCCGGTGATGGGCGCAGCAGCCTTCCTGATGGTCGAGTACATCGGCATGCCCTATGTCGAGATCATCAAGCATGCCTTCCTGCCTGCCGCGATTTCCTACATCGCGCTGCTCTACATCGTTCACCTGGAGGCGCTCAAGCTCGGTCTGCAGCCCATCGGCGGGCATCAGCCCAAGCCCTGGCTGCGTCGCCTGACCGGTTTTGCCTTCGGTGCAGCGCTGATCAGCGGCCTGTCGCTGGCGGTCTACTATGGCCTCGGTTGGCTCAAGCCGGCGCTCGGCGAGTATGCCCTGCCGGTGATCGGTGTCCTGCTCGCGGTGGTCTATCTGGTGCTGTTGAAGGTCGCGGCCAGCGTGCCGGTGCTGCCTGCCGAAGACCCCAATGCGCCGCTGGAAGAGCTGCCGCAGACCCGCGCCGTGCTGCTGTCCGGTCTGCACTTCCTGCTGCCGGTGGTGGTGCTGGTCTGGTGCCTGATGATCGAGCGCCTGTCTCCCGGCCTGTCGGCCTTCTGGGGCAGCGTGATGCTGATCATCATCCTGCTAACCCAGCGCCCGCTGCTGAGCTGGATGCGCCGCGACGGCAGTCATGACCATGGCACCTTCATCGATGGCGTGGTCGATTTGCGCGAAGGCCTGATCGCCGGCGCGCGCAACATGATCGGTATCGGTATCGCCACGGCGGCGGCCGGTATCATCGTTGGTGCGGTGTCGCAGACCGGCGTGGGCCTGGTGCTGGCCGACCTGGTCGAATTGCTGTCAATGGGCAACCTGCTGCTGATGTTGCTACTGGTGGCGGTATTCAGCCTGATTCTTGGCATGGGCCTGCCGACCACCGCCAACTACATCGTGGTGTCCAGTCTGCTGGCGCCGGTGGTCGTGGCGCTGGGGCAGCAGAATGGTCTGATCGTGCCGCTGATCGCGGTGCACCTGTTCGTCTTCTACTTCGGCATCATGGCCGACGTGACGCCGCCAGTGGGCCTGGCCTCGTTCGCGGCGGCAGCGGTGTCCAAGGGGGACCCGATCAAGACCGGCCTGGTGGCGTTCTTCTACAGCCTGCGTACCGCCGCGTTGCCGTTCCTGTTCATTTTCAACACCGACCTGCTGCTGATCGACGTCGATTTCTGGCATGGCGTGATCATCTTCATCGTGGCAACGGTGGCAATGCTGATATTTGCCGCCGGTACTCAGGGGTTCTTCCTGGTGCGCAGCCGCTTGTATGAAAGCGCATTGTTGTTGCTGGTGGCCTTCACCCTGTTCCGCCCGGGTTTCTGGATGGACATGCTGCACGATCCTTATCAGGACGTGCCGCCGGCAGAACTGGCTCAGGCACTCGATGGGGTAGAGGACGGCAGCTCGCTGCGCCTGCGTATTCTCGGGGAAGATGCCGTGGGTGATCCACGTGAGTTCACCGTGCTGCTGCCGGTGCCCGATGGCGCCTCGGGTCAGGAGCGTCTGGAGAAGCTCGGCCTGAACCTCTATGAGGAGGGCGACAAGGTACTGGTGGACAGCGTCACCTTCGGCAGCATGGCAGCCGATGCCGGCCTCGAATTCGACCAGCAGATCCTCAACGTGCGGGCACCGACCGACCGCTGGATGAAGGAGCTGATGTGGATTCCCGGCTTCCTGCTGTTCGCGCTCGTCGTGCTGCTGCAGCGTCGCCGCAAGGTGTCTCAGGCGGCGTAGAGCGCGACCTTACCTACAACAAGGCAGCTTCGGCTGCCTTGTTCGTTCATGCCCCGGCGGCGGGTTGCTAGAATCGCCGGCCTGACCATACAGACAACAAGGACTCAGCCCGTCATGTCGACGCCGCGCGTGCATTACCCCTGGTACAAGAAGGAAGACACCGACGCCTTTTTTGCCCTGTTCCAGAACAACATCGCCAACTTCGTGATCATCGCCATCAGCATGCTGGGCATGGGCTTTCCCGCCGAGATCGTGTTTGGTCAGGTGTTGCCGGGGGCTGCGGTAGCGGTGATGGCCGGTAACTTCTACTACGCCTGGAGCGCCGCGCGTCTGGCGCGCGAGGAGAACCGCGCCGACGTTACCGCGCTGTCCTATGGCATCAGTACGCCGGTGATGTTCGTCTTCCTGTTCGGCGTGCTGCTGCCGGCGAAGAACCTCACCGGCGACGCCGAGCTGGCCTGGAAGGTGGCGGTGGCCGCTTGCTTCATCAGTGGTCTGATCGAGGCTGCCATCAGCCTGATCGGTGGCTGGGTGCAGCGTCACCTGCCACGTGCGGCCATGCTCGGCGCGGTGGCCGGTGTGGCGCTGACCTTCATCGCCGGCGAGATGCTGTTCAAGACCCTGGAAATCCCGGTGATCGGTCTGCTGGTACTGGCCATCACCATCGTCGGCCTGGTGGCGCGGGTGAGCATGCCGTTTCGCCTGCCGGCCTCACTGTTCGCCATCGTCATCGGTACGGCGCTGGCCTACCTGATCGGCGCGGCCGATAGTGGCAAGTTCAGCGAGGCCTTCACTCACCTGGGTTTCTATCCGCTGTTGCCCAACCTGGCCTGGTACGAAGGCCTGGGCCTGCTGTTCACCACGATGCTGGCGCTGATGACGGTGATCCTGCCGATCACCCTGTACAACGCCATCGAGACCATGAACAACGTCGAGGCCATGAGCGCCGCCGGTGACCGCTACAGCGTGCGCGAGTGCCAGGCGGTGGACGGTCTGGGCACCTCGCTCGGAGCGCTGTTCGGCGGGGTGTTCCCGACCACCGTGTACATCGCCACCGTCGGCTCGAAGTGGATGGGCGCCGGGCGTGGTTACAGCCTGCTCAACGGCGCGGTCTACGGCCTGGCGACCATGTTCGGTCTGATCGCCTTCATCGCGGCACTGATTCCGGTGGCGGTGGTGGCGCCGATTCTGGTGTTCGTCGGCATGTCGATGATCGCCACGGCGTTCAACAGCAACCACGCCCGTCATTACCCGGCGGTCGCGCTGGCGATGCTGCCGTATTTCGCCAACTACCTGATGACGCGCTTCAATCGGGGCGCACCCGAGGTGGTCGAGGGTATTTCCAGTGCCATTGGTGCGTTGGGGCAGGGTGCGATGTTCAGTGCCATTCTGCTCGGCGCCATGTGCGTGGCGGTGATCGACCGCCAGTTCCGCCAGGCCACTGTCTTCGCTCTGGTGGCGGCCGGCATGGCCTTCGTCGGCCTGATGCATGCACCGAAGCTGGCCTGGTACGCCGCGCCGGACTTCGTCCACGGCTATCTGCTGATGGCGCTGTTCTTCGCCTGGTATGCCTGGCGCGGCGTGGAGCCGGCTGCGCCCGAGCGAGTGACCAGCGCCGACTGAGTCACTCGCCATCTTCGAGCCTGAGAGCACCCG
Source organism: Pseudomonas chaetocerotis (assembly GCF_015712105.2). NCBI lineage: Bacteria > Pseudomonadati > Pseudomonadota > Gammaproteobacteria > Pseudomonadales > Pseudomonadaceae > Pseudomonas > Pseudomonas chaetocerotis. The sequence continues at coordinate 19,479 of NZ_JACFYX020000002.1, read as the reverse complement.
TTTCCTGGCCCTCCAGCACCACATAGGCGCTGGCGCAGAACAGCGAGTTGAGGCGCTTCATATCGGCGATCAGCTCCAGATGCAGGGAGCTGGTCTCGATGCTCTGCACCACCTGGCGCTGCAGCCGGCCTATATGAGCATGCGCCAGGCGGCGTTCTTGCGCGCGGAAGCGGCGTTTCTCGCGTAGCAGCTGGCTGGCGCTGGCATGGTCGGCACTGAGAAAGACGTTCAGGCCCAGGCGCAGGTTGGCCATCAGCTGGGTGTGCAGGTGAGTCAGCTCCTCCAGGCCCTTTTCGGAAAACGCCCGGCGCTGTGCGGTTTTCTCGCTCTGGATCTTGCCGAGCATGCGCTCGATCAGGTCGCCGGCCTGCTCAAGGTTCACCGCCAGTTCGAGCGTTTCCGCCCAGCGCCGCCTTTCATGCTCACTCATCGCTTCGCGTGGGATCTGCGCGAGGTACAGCTTGACTGCCCGGCACAGGCTGGCGACATCGTCATTGAGGCTGCGCAACTCCTTGTTCAATGCGGGTTGGTTCTGTTCCAGCACGGGCTGCAGATGGCCGAGCATGGCTTCGATCTTGTCGCCCACGCGCAGGGTTTCACGCACGGCATTGGCCAGCGCCAGGCTGGGCGTGGTCAGGGCCGTCGGATCGAGGTGGCGTGGTCGAGCGATGCCGCTGTCGTCAGCACGGTCCGGCAGCAGCCAGTTGCAGAAGCGCGCCATCAGCCCGACGCTGGGCAGCATCAGTACGGCGCGCAGGCTGTTGTAGAGCAGGTGGAAAAAGATCACCAGTTCCGCCGCGCGCCAATTCAGGCTGTCCAGCCAGTCGGCCAACGGCTGCAGCACCGGCAGCACCAGCACCAGCCCGATCAGTTTGTAGATCAGGCTGCCCAGCGCCACACGACGCCCGGCCGGGTTCTGCAGGCTGCTGGTAAGAAAGGCCAGCAGGCCGCTGCCGATGTTGGCGCCGATCACCAGGCCGATCGCTACCGGCAGGCTGATCAGCCCGGCGCCGGCCAGGGTCGCGGTGAGCAGCACGGCGGCCAGGCTCGAGTAGGTGAGCAGGGCGAACAGCGCACCGACCAGTGCGTCGAGCAGCAGGTCGCCGGTCAGTGACGCGAACAGCACGCGAATCCCGCGTGCTTCGGTGATGGGCGTGGCGGCGGCGACGATCAGCTCCAGTGCCAGCAGCATCAGGCCCAGGCCGATGGCGACGCGGCCGAGTTGGCCCGCGCGGGTCTGTCGACGCGAGAGGAAGAAGAGTACCCCGAGAAAGATCAGTAGCGGGCTGAGCCAACTGAGGTCGAGCGTCAGTACGCGGGCCATGAGCGCCGTGCCGACGTCAGCGCCGAGCATGATCGCCAGGCCCGGTGCCAGCGCCATCAGGCCTTGGGCGACGAACGAGGTGACCAGCAAGGCTGTGGCGTTGCTGCTCTGCACCAGCGCCGTGACGCCGATGCCGGCGACGAACGCCAGCGGCCGGCGGCCGATGTTGTGGCTGAGTACCTTGCGCAACTGCGAGCCAAACACGCGCAGGATGCCGGTACGTACGATGTGTGTGCCCCAGACCAACAGGGCAATGGCTGACAGCAAATGCAGCAGGGTCAGCATGAATCGGCCCCCCTGAAAGACGGCCGATGAGGAATTATGGTTTCGGCCTGTATAGATGAGCATCGGCCGAAATCGTATATAAAGCCAGTCAGCCGTCGCGCAGCACCTTGAGTTCGGCGTCGTCTGCCGAGAAACCGCGCTCGAGCTTGAACTTGAGGCTGAGGTCGGTCCGCGAGTCGGCGAACTTGAGCGCTTCTGCCAGGCTGATACGGCCGGCTTCGAGCAGGGCGAACAGGTGCTGGTCGAAGGTTTGCAGGCCCTGTTCTGCCGCGCGTGCAATGGCTTCACGCAACGCGTCCAGCTCATCACGCTGGATCAGGTCGCGGATGTAGGGCGTGCCGAGCATGAGCTCCACCGCTACCACGCGCTTCTGGGCGATGCCGGGGACCAGGCGCTGGCCGATCACCGCAAGCAGGTTGTGCGCCACGTCGGCCAGCACCTGCTTACGCGCCTCGTCAGGGAAGAAACGGGCGATGCGCTCGATGGCGTGGCTGCTGCTGGTGGCATGCAACGTGGCCACGCACAGGTGGCCGGTTTCGGCGTAATGCAGCGCGTGCTGCATGGTGTCGGCGTCGCGGATCTCGCCGAGCATGATCACGTCCGGCGCCTCGCGCAGCACGTTGCGCAGGGCATCGTCGAAGCTGTGGGTATCGAGGCCGACTTCACGCTGGTCGATGATCGAGCGCTGGTGGCTGTGGAGGAACTCGATGGGGTCTTCGATGCAGACGATATGCCCGCTCTTGTGGCGATTACGGAAATCCAGCATCGCCGCCAGGGTGGTGGACTTGCCTGAGCCGGCCGCGCCGGTGACCAGGATCAGCCCGCGATCCTGCATGGCAAGCTTCTCCAGCATCCTGGGCAGGCCGAGCGCCTCGAAGCTGGGAATCTGGCTCTTGATCAGGCGCACCACCATGGCTACTTCGCCGCGCTGGTAGTAGAGGTTGACCCGATAACGTCCAGCGCCCTGCAGACTGACCGCCAGATTCATCTCCAGATCGCGCTCGAACTCGGTGACCTGCTTCTGGGTCATCAACTGATAGGCCAGCTGTTGCACCTCGCCGGCCTTCATGATGCGCTGACCCACCGGCTGGCTGTGTCCTTCCACTTTCATGTGCGGCGGTGCGCCGACGCTGAAGAACAGGTCCGAGCCGCCGTGCTGGTGGATCAGTTGCAGGTAGGGGAAAACGTCAGGCTGATCGTTGGCGTTGGTGTCATTCATCGATGTGCCGCACCTCGTTCGCTTTGCGGCAAGAATAGACGGCGTCTTGCCCTGTCTGTTGCTTCGTATCAAGAGAACAGGACGAATTGTCGCCCTATAGCCTGGTTGCACTGGACAGGCGTGCTTGTGAGAGCAAGAGTCAATGATCAGGGGGCAGCAAGGCAATTGCACGCCAGTGACTGGAGATCGATGGTGGGATTATGGGGGGCGGCTCTGCTGAGTCTGCTGTTGTGTGCATCGGCGCGAGCCGAGGTGTTGCACCTGGCTACGGGCGATGACTATGCGCCGTTCACCGGCAAAGCATTGCCTGGGCAGGGCATGCTCACCCAGGTGGTGCGTGCGGCACTGGCCGAGCAGGGTTCGGCAATCACACTCGACTGGCTGCCCTGGAACCGCGGTTACCTGAAGGCCAGGCGCGTTGAGTACGACGCCACCTTTCCCTACGTCCGTTCTGCCGAGCGCGAGGCGGAGTTTCTCTACTCGGCGCCCATCTATGTGGCCGAGCAGTACATCTTCAGCCGGGCCGGAGATCACATCGAACTCGATGATCTGCCCGCCTTGATCGGTCGGCGACTCTGCTATCCGCTGGGCTGGCAGCCGCCGGCGGCTATCCAGCAACTTCTCGAGCAGGGTGTGCTGCGCCGTCACTCCCCGCTGGGTCTGCAGGAATGTGCGCGGCTGTTGCTGCTCGAACGTGACGACCTGTTCATTGCTGACCGTAACCTGGGCGGTAGCGCTTTACAGAGTGCTGGCGCCGATCTGGCGCAGTTTCATCGGTCGCGAGCGCCGCTCCAGAACAGTACGCTGCACTTCATCGTCTCGCGACAGCATCCGCGTGCTACCGAATTGATCGAGCGCTTCAATCGTGGGCTCGAGGCGCTCAAGGCGCGCGGCGAATATCAGCGGCTGATCGAGCGTTACGCGCAATAGCGGGCCGATCAGGCCAGCAACATCATGATCGTCACCAGGCTGCCCGCTGCCAGCAACGTCTGCAGGGTGATGATGCCGGCCATCAACTGGCTGTCGCCGCCGAGCTGGCGGGTCAGTACGTAGGCGGTCGGTGCGGTCGGCAGGGCGAAGAACAGCACCAACACTGCGCTTTCCATTGCCGGCAGCGCCAGCGTCCAGGCTACGCCCCAGGCCAGCAGCGGCATCGCCAGCAGACGCAGCGCGCTGTTCCAGCCCAATGCAGGAATCTCTCCGCCCAGCTGTTCGGGCTTGAGTGCCGCGCCGACGCAGAGCAGGCCCAGCGGCAGGCTGGCTGCAGCGAGCAGGCTGAGCAGACGATCGGTGCCGCCTGGCAGGCCGATGCCCGTGAGGTTGAACAGCGCACCGCCAACGCAGGCGAGGATCAGTGGATTCTTGATGATCGGCAGCAGCAGGCTGCGCGCGCTGACGCCGCGCTCAGCCGTCAGCGACCACACCGACAGCACGTTCACCGTCGGCACCATCAAGGCCAGCATCAGCGCGGCGAGGGTCAGGCCTTCCTGGCCGAACAGGCTGCCGACCGCAGCCAGGCCCAGGTAGGTGTTGAACCGCAGGATGCCCTGGGTGAAGGCGCCAAAACGCCCGGCGGGCCAGCCACGCAGGCGACGTACCAGCAGCAGCGTCAGCCAGGCAATGCCCAGGCCGAGCAGCACTGCCAGCGCCAGGCGCGGCAAGGCCGGGTTGTTCAGCGGCGCACGGGCCAGGCTGGAGAACAGCAGGGCAGGGAACAGAATGAAGTAATTGAGGCGCTCGGCGCCTGGCCAGAAAGCTTCGCTGGGGAACTCGCGCAGGCGTAGCCAGTAGCCGGCGACTATCATGGCGAACAGCGGCCACAAGGTCAGCAACAGGTCTATCACGGCAATCCCCGATGGTGGTGAGCGCCTATCTTGGTCAGCGGCGCGGGGCAATGCAAGGCGGAGGCAGGATGAAGGTCGAACATCAGGGCGGCTGCCAGTGCGGCGCACTGCGCTATCGGGTCGATGCGCCGCTGACGGACATCGCTCATTGTCATTGCTCGATCTGCAGGCGCAGCAGCGGCGGCATTCTCACCACCTGGGTCACGGTGCCGCGCCAGGCATTTCACTGGCTGCGCGGCACGCCGAAGGCTTTCGCCTCATCGGCCAGCTGCATGCGCTACTTCTGCGGTGACTGCGGCGCGCATTTGACGTTGTTCACTTCGCTCAGCCCGAACACGCTGGATGTGACCGTCGCCACGCTGGACGAGCCGGAGCAGGCCCCGGCGGATCGACATATCTGGGTAGGCAGTCGGCTGCCTTGGCTGCGGTTGGACGAGCAATTGCCACGAGAAGACGAAGAGGACATTCCGTGAGCAGGTAGCTTTCGGGTTGAGTGCCACTATTTTGATGTCAAATTCTTGTTTGCTTTGCTTGTGAGCTGTGTCACATTTCTGCGCCAAGCTATATCAAGGATGTTCTTGTGCTTTCAGGGATGCGCCTCAGGCAAATTTTTCTTGCTCCATTGCTCAACAAGCCTGGCGCTGTTCTGGGTTTGCTGTTGATGCTCTTCGTCGCGTTCTTCAATCCGTTCGGTCTGCGCGATGCCTCCGACCGTCATAGCGAAACCTTGCTGCTGCGCATGCTGGCGCCTTTCTACCCTGAGCCTGGGCAGGAAGACGTGGTAGTGGTGCTGATCGATGATCAGGCGTTGATAGACTTGGGTGCCAGCTGGCCGTTGCGTTATGGCGAGCAGGCGCGCCTGTTGCGGCAGTTGCTCAGCTATCAGCCCAGGTCACTATTCGTTGATCTGCTATACACCCAGCGACGCTATGACGGCGGTCCCACCGAGAGCCTGCAACGGGTCTTGAGCAGCTTTCGCGAGCAGGGCGTGCCACTGATTCTTGCCGATTACCACGATGCCCAGGGCCGCTCTTTGGTATTGCCCGAATTCGCCGCCACGGCGAACACCGCTCCGACCCATTGGAGCGGCTATGGCGAGCGCTATCCGCTACTTTTGCCAAGCCCGCAGGGGACATTGCGCACGCCTGCGTTGCAGTTGTACCAGGCGGCTTGCCTGGAGCGGGACTGCCCGCAGGAAGGCTTCGATGCACCGCTGTTGGTGCGCTGGGGTTACTGGAGCGACGCGGGTATGCAGGACTTCGTCGACCTGACCGGTTGTGATGTGCGTGGGCAGCGGGGGGATTGGGGGCAGGTGTTCAGTATGCTGGCCGCCGATGCATTCCGTTCGCAGCGCATCGCCAGTGAGGTTGAGCGACCACAGCCTTGTCCCTACACCCGCACCCTGTATGCCAATCAGTTGCGTGACCCGAGTGTCGCCGAAGTCTTGCGTGGCAAGCATGTGCTGTTGGGGGCGCATATCCGCGGCATCCCGGATTTTGTCAGCAGCCCGGTGCAGGGGCTGTTGCCGGGCGTATACGTGCATGCGATGGCTCTGGACAACCTGCTGACGCAGGGACACAGCTACTGGCGAGCGGCGCCAGATGGTTGGCTTGGTATCAGTTTGAGCGACTGGCTGGAGATCGCCTTGCTGCTGCTGGCGGGCTTGGTGGCGCTCTGGATTCCGTCACAACCACCAGCCAAGGGTGGGCGCCTCTATCGCTGTGCGAGCCATTACCTGTTCTGGTTCGTTCTGCTCAGCAGTCTCGCATTGCTGATCAGTTTCTATCTCGCGCGCTGGCTGCATATCGCGCCATTCGACTGGCTGGGACTGCTGCTGATGATCGGCCTGTTCTACGCCTACCTGGGGGAGGCCAGGGTTGCCGAGTGGTGGCACCAGCGCAGGGGGCGCACGTCAACTGAAAGGGAGATATAGCAATGTTCAGAGCCACAGTAATCGGGCTGTTGCTGTGTAGCGTGTCGGCATGGGCGCAGGAGCCGCTGAAAATTATTGGTTACCCGTTGGAAAAGGTCGCGTTGTATGACGAACAGGGCGAGTTTCTCGGCGATATGAGCCGTGACCAGCTCCCTGTTCCAGACGTGCAGGTGATCAGCTTCAGCGAAGCCAAGAATCTGCTGCTGATCGCCGTTGGCGAGCGTCAGGTCTGGCTTGATCCGCTGGATGTGAAGCTCAATCACGGCAAGACAGTTGCCTTCGATTGCCGCAAGGTCGCCGAGACCAGCCTTCTGGCAGACAGCAAGACCAATGCGGTGATGGGCTATTCGAAGGCCTGCGGCAAGTGAATCAGGGAGTATTCATGCGTAAGGAAATGACATTGGCAATTGCCTGTTCGCTGTTGATCGGATGCCAGCAGATGCCGTCGACCGGCAATGTGCCACTTGAAGGCAAGTTCATTGACAGTCCGCGTGCTCGCCCGCTGGCACTGCAGCCGGTGACCAACAGCCCCTGGTTGAATAATGCTCTGGTTGATCGATTGGCCGGTGCCAGCGATCCGGATGAGATTCGCGGGTTCGGCAAGGTAGACCTGACCGAGCAGATGGCCCAGGTCGAAAGCTTTCAGGTCCCGGAGCTGCAGGTTTACTGCGATCAGGTGCTGAGCCGTTTGCTGGTCCACTGGCCGCACGCCAAACCAGACATCAAAGTGCGTTTCAGCGCTTCGGAGAGTTTTGGCGCGCGCGCTACCGCAGAAAATGTCATCTACCTCAACTTAGGCACTCTACAGGCCATCGAGAGCGAGGACGAACTAGCGGCGATGCTTGGCCACGAAGCGGCTCACTTGCTGCTGGGACACCTCGATCGCGAGCATTTCTTCAATCAGCAGAAGAAGTTGCTGGATGCATCGGTAACGGCGGTCAGCCTGGGCGTTACGGTGGCCGGGCTGGAAAGTCAGAAGAGCGGTACGTCACGCAAACTGGTTGTGGGTGATCCCGACGCAGTGGGCAAGACAATCGTACAAAGCAGCCTGTCAGGTACTCTGCTCAAGGCAGTATCCGACAATTTCTGGAACAGCAGCTGGACGCGTGCTCAGGAGGATGAGGCTGATTTGCTGTCCGTCGATCTGCTCAGTCGTGCGGGTTACTCTCCGCGTGGTGCGGTACATGGCATCCAGCGGCTACAAAGCTTCGAGGGTAGTAATGTCAGCCAGTTGCAGCGCTATCAGGCCATGCAGAAACAGCTGTTCAGCCAGGCGATGCAGAAGAAGGGCATCGGCGGTCTGCTCGAGCAGGGTATCCAGAGCGGGGTGACCGCTGCGCAGCTGGCAGCCGTGGATGTATGGACGGACTTTGGCAAGACCCACCAGTTGCCTGCCCAGCGGGAGGAGGCGCTGATGCGTTATATCGCCAGCGAGTATCGCAGCGAGCGACGTAGAAGCCCACAGCTTGCCAGTTATCAGCGGCAGCTCCTTGGTGGTCAGAGCGGCAAGATTCTCGCCGGACAGGTGCTGATCAACCGTGCGACCAAGGCCCTCGACAAGGGCGATCTGAGCGAGGCGCGCCAGTTGGCCAAGGAAGTGGCGAGCGGACCGGCTGCCAGGAGCATGCGTGCGCAAACCTTGCAGTTCGTCCTGGCGGTTCAGCAAAGACGTTACAAGGATGCACTCGCCAATCTGGAGCAGGTTCCAGAAAGCGAATGGCAGTATGCGTCCCTCTCCAGCTATGACCAGATCATCACGTTGTCGCTCAGTCTCGATCGGCAGGCTCAGGCCGAGCGCTATCTGCAGCGCGGTCAGGCACATTGGGGCAATCAACTGATGACGCCACTGGAGATTTCCGTGCACCTGCAGAGCGAGCGGGTCGTCCAGGCGCAACAGGCCTATCAATCATGCCAAAGCGCAACGAGCAAAGGCTTGTTGGCTCAGTGCGAATCGGCGATTGGTCGCTTTAAACCTCAGCAACAGGCGCCTGCCAATCCGCTGCAGCAGTTGGGCCTGCCTTCGATGGGCAAGCTGCTAGGTAGCTGACTCAGGGCAGCTGCAACCCACCACTGGCCTTGTGCAACGCACGCAGGTGTTCGCCCAATGCCACCAGGTTGGCCTCGTTGGCCTCCAGTTCGGCCAGGCGCTCGGGTTGCAGCAGGTTGCGGACTTCGTCATCGAGTTCATCGCTGAGCTGGCGCAGTTGCTGCTGGCGCTCACGGCTGCTGATTTCGAGGCGCTGCCATTCCTTCTGTTGCGGCAAGCCGTAACCGCCTTCGAGCAGTTCGGCCGGGCGGCTGAGGAAACCGCTGTTTGCGAGAATTTGTTCCAGCGCGGCACCGGCCTTGTTCAGGCTCGGATCGCCAGCCGCGCGGCCGGTCAGGTAGCGGCGCTTCAGTTCGTCCTGGGCCAGCAGCAGTTGGCGGCGCAGCGCGGCCTGCTCCAGCAGCAGCAGGGCGGCACTGGCGCGCAGGTCGGCTTCGTCGAACCACTGGCGGCGAGCCTGTGCGGACTGTTCCAGCCAGGACTCGACGCTGTCCTGCTGGATGGGAAGGCGCTGGTGCAGCACGGCGAACATGGCCTGATAGCGCTCGCGGAAGGAGTCGAAGCGATAGCCCAGACGCAGCGCCTCGCGCGGGTCGTCGAGCACTGTGGTGTCGGCCAGCCCGCGAGCATCCATCAGTTCCAGCAGGCCATTGGGCAGGATGCTGTCGAGTGCGTGCAGACGCGGATTAGCGGTGCCGCTGCGCAGCAACTTGAGGGTTTCCACCGCGCAGTTGTTGGATACGAAGTAGTAGTCGCCGTCATAGCTCCAGTGCTGTTCGGCGGCGCGTACCACCAGTTGTTCGACCTCGTTGCGCGACAGGCGCAGTGGTACCGAGGCCAGGCTGCGCAGCTCGACCTTGGTGTATTCATCGATCACCTGCTCCAGCGGCAGGACGAACAGGCGTGAGGGGTAGACGCCGGTCAGACCATCCCAGCTCGACAGTTGCAGGTCGCCGACGAAGGCACGGTAGGACAGCACCAGGTGGTGGTCGAGATCCAGGCGGCAGTCCGGGCCACGTGGCCGGCCCGGTGCGCAGACCACCAGGCGCAGCATGCTGTGGCCCCAGCGGCTCATCCAGGCATCGTTGGCTTCAGCGAGCAGGTAGTCGACTTCATACACGCGCTCAGGGTCAAGGCGCCCCAGTGGCTGCAAGGCGAAGTCGCGCCCGGCATTGAGGTAGGGATAGTCGCTGGTGCAGTTCTCGCTGGGCGGCGTCCAGTCGAAGTGCTCACGGAAATAGCGCGCCAGCGAGGGGCGGCGGCAGGCGTAGCTGGGGTCGAGCAGGAAGTATTCGAGGTTGACCGCGACGAACTCCAGCGCATTGGTCAGCTCGTAGCTATCCGGGCTGCGTGCGACCTGGCCATTGTTCAGATCGCGCGCGCCATGCTGGCCGACCCGCTGCGGCCAGCCGGCCAGATCGAGCAGACGGGGATCGTCGCTGAGGGTAAAACGCCGCTCGGTCTGGCCACGACAATCATCCGGCAGCCCAACTGTGCCCATCGAGTTGGCGCGCTGTCGGCATTGGCTGATGTGGCGGCGCTCGGCGGCAGGCCAGAGGCGAGCGCGGTCGTAGAGGTGGGTCAGCTCATGCAGCAGCGTGGCCAGCAACTCCTGGCGCTGGGTTCCGTGCGGGCGATCGGTGCGATTATCTGCAGCCGAGCCATCGACCAGCTTCGGCAGCAGCTCGGCGTTGAGCTCGATGCCGCTGAAGCGACCGACCTGACCGTAGATCTCCGAGGGCAGCCCGGCGCGCCAGCTGACCCTCACTTCTCGGTCCAGTTGCTGGACGACGCGCGGGGGCAATGCGGCCATCGCTTCATCCAGCAGGGCCTGGCTCGCCTGGCGCTGCGCTGCGGCTAGAGCGCTGTCGTCCAGCGTCAGACGCAGCTGCGCCTGGGCGAAGCCTGTGGTCATCGCCAGCAGCGCGCCGCAGCACCAGGCGGCGAGGTGGGTCACAGAGCGAGAATGGCTTCGGCCAGTTGCAGATCGCTGGCAGCCTGCGCTTGCGGCAACTGCTGACGGATGGCCTGCAGCGCGGCTTCCAACTGCGCACCGCGAATCTCACCGGCGCTGGCGACGAAGCTGGCAGCGTCGTCACGGGCTTGCACCACGGCCTTCATGTCGCGCAGCGAGGTGGTGGTGTCGGACGTGAAGTTGATGCTGCGATCCAGGGCGCGCACCACGATGTTGCTGGTGGCGACCACGGTTTGCGCCTGAGCGATACCACTGAACAGGGCGCAGGCGGCGACGGCGATGACGAATGAGCGACGCATGATAAGGAGCTCCGAGAACTGCAGAACGGACGATTTGACGTGGACAGGCCGGCGTGGTTCCCCGCGACCTGGCAGGTAGGCGAAGTTTACGGGGCCAGGCAGCCCCGGTCAGCAGCGAGCCGAGTGATAGACGTGTGCAACGTTTTCACAGGCTGAGGATGGCCTGAGCGAGGGCCAGGTCATCTGCCGTCGCCAACTCGGCATCATGACGGCGAATGTGCGCCAGGGCCGACTCGAGCCGTGCGCTGCGGATCGCGCCAGCGCTGGCGACGAAACTGGCGGCATCATCGCGGGCCGCGCGCAGCTGTTTCATGTCGCGCAACGAGCTGGTCGCGTCAGAGGTGCCCTCGGCGGTGCCGGCCAAGGCTCCCCCCAGGGTATCGGTCGTCGCGACCAGGCTGCTGGCGCAGGCGGTGCCTGCCAGTCCTAATGAAAGGAGCGCTGCAATCAGGGATTTCTTCAGGTGCATACGGGGTCACTCCGGTAGGGCGGGGCGCTGTTCTGCCCGCATCCGCAGCTTAGCCCAACACGGTTTCCCGCTCCATGGCTGGTTCAGCGCCAGAAGGGCTTGGCCAGTTCCTGTTCACGCTCCGCTGTGCTGATACCGGCGTCAGCCAGCTGTTGCTGATTGAGCAGGGCGAGCTGGCGACGGGTGCGGCGGTTGCGTTGCCAGTGACGCAGCGTCGAAAAGAGGCCGAGCCAGTGCAGGAACGTGCCGTGTGCAGGTTGCGAGAGCGGTTCGTGAGTGCGGTCCATGGCGTTCTCCTGTCGAGAGACAAGGGTGGCAGCTCATGTTCTCGCAAGTGCTCGTAAGCGAGCAGATACAACTGAAGGGAATTGTGCGGGGGCAGTGACGGCTTTATGGCAACTGTACTGCTCGCTGAGGCGATGACTGTTGCAGATAAAACGAAAGCCCCACCGCAGCAGAGACGGTGGAGCTCTCAGAAGATCCCAGATTGGGATGGAGCAAAGCGGGGTGTTAACGCCAGAACGGCTTCTGCAGTTCGACGTAACGCTGATTTTCGCTGATGCCGGCGTCAGCGAGCAGGCGGGCATCCAGTCGAGCCAGTTGACGACGGCTGACGATGCGGCGCTGCCACAGGCTGAGGGTGGCGATAACGCGGGGCAGCCAGGCCGATTTGTCGCTGGCAACGCTGTGAGTTTGAAGCAGGGCGGAACTGAGGGTACGTTCCATGGTGGTCATCCTTCCGCTTGTGGCGGCGCTGGTGTTTGCTTTCGATGGGCAAATTATCCCGAGCGCAGGAGTGGCTCAGTAGTCACAGCTGGATGAAATTGTTGTGCTATTAGATAGGTTGCTTTGTAACTGTTCGGTCAGGAATCGATGTTACTGTACTGGCCATAAGTGAAAAGACTGGGTGCAACCTGTTTTGGCGAGATTTTTAACTGGGTGCAACCCAATTATATTGGTCTTTCAAGCAGTACAGTTTGAAATTGATCTGTTGTGATGATTGACCTGGAAATCAGTTTTTTTGCTGGCTTCATAAACGGGAAACCCGGCACAAGGCCGGGTTTCCTGTCTGACTGGTCAGGGCTTATTCCACGGCCTTGACCATGTCTTCTATCACCTTCTTGGCATCGCCGAAGACCATCATGGTCTTGTCCATGTAGAACAGTTCGTTGTCCAGGCCGGCGTAGCCGCTGGCCATCGAGCGCTTGTTGACGATCACGGTCTTGGCTTTGTAGGCCTCGAGGATCGGCATGCCGGCGATCGGCGACTTCGGATCGTTCTTCGCTGCCGGGTTGACCACGTCGTTGGCGCCGAGCACCAGCACCACATCGGTCTGGCCAAACTCGGAGTTGATGTCCTCCATCTCGAACACCTGCTCGTAAGGCACCTCGGCCTCGGCCAGCAACACGTTCATGTGGCCAGGCATACGCCCGGCGACCGGGTGGATCGCATACTTCACGGTTACGCCGCGGTGGGTCAGCTTCTCGGCCAGTTCCATCAGCGCATGCTGGGCACGCGCCACAGCCAGGCCATAGCCGGGCACGATGACCACGGTGTCGGCGTTGGTCAGCAGGAACGCGGCGTCGTCGGAAGAGCCCGACTTCACGCTGCGCTGCTCCTGGCTGCCGCTGGCTGCACCGGTATCTGCATCGGCGCCGAAACCGCCAAGGATGACGTTGAAGAACGAGCGGTTCATCGCCTTGCACATGATGTACGAGAGGATGGCGCCCGAAGAGCCAACCAGGGAACCGGCGACGATCAGCATCGAGTTGTTCAGCGAGAAGCCGATACCGGCCGCCGCCCAGCCCGAGTAGCTGTTGAGCATCGAAACCACCACCGGCATGTCGGCGCCGCCGATAGGGATGATGATCAGTACGCCGATGACGAACGCCAGCGCCACCAACATGGCGAACGAGGTGATGTCGCCGGTGAAGGTGTAGACCAGGCCGAGGCCGAGAATGGCCAGCCCGACGCCCAGGTTGAGCAGGTGCTGGCCTTTGAAAACCACCGGCGCGCCCTGGAACAGGCGAAACTTGTACTTGCCCGACAGTTTGCCGAAGGCGATCACCGACCCGGAGAAGGTGATGGCGCCGATGGCTGCACCGAGGAACAGTTCCAGGCGGTTACCGGCCGGAATCGGGTCGGCCATGCCGGCGACGATGCCCAGCGACTGCGGCTCGACGACGGCGGCGATGGCGATGAACACGGCAGCGAGGCCAATCATGCTGTGCATGAAGGCGACCAGTTCCGGCATCTTGGTCATCTCGACGCGCTTGGCCATGATGGTGCCGATGCTGCCACCGACCAGCAGGCCGACGATGACGAAGCCCAGGCCTTGAACGGCCAACTCGCTGCCGAGCTTGTAGATCAGGCCGATGGTCGTCAGCACGGCGATAGCCATGCCGATCATGCCGAACAGGTTGCCGCGTCGCGACGAAGTCGGGTGCGACAGGCCCTTGAGCGCCTGGATGAAGCACACCGAGGCGACGAGGTAGAGAACAGTGATCAGGTTCATGCTCATCGATTACTTCTCCACCTGGGCCTTCGGCGCCTTCTTCTTGAACATTTCCAGCATGCGCCGGGTTACCAGGAAGCCGCCGAACACGTTGACCGCGGCCAGGGCCACTGCCAGGGTGCCCATGGTCTTACCCAGCGGGGTGACGGTAAGCGCGGCAGCCAGCATGGCGCCGACGATCACGATGGCGGAGATGGCGTTGGTTACGGCCATCAGCGGGGTATGCAGGGCCGGGGTGACGTTCCACACCACGTGGTAGCCGATATAGATGGCCAGCACGAAGATGATCAGGTTGTAGATGCCGTCGGAAATCAGATCCATGTCACTACTCCTTAGCCGTTCTTGCGCACGACTTCGCCGGCATTGCACATCAGGCAGGCCGCGACAATGTCGTCTTCGAGGTTGAGCTGGAACTGGCCTTCCTTGTCGATCACGAGCTTGAGGAAGTCCAGCAGGTTGCGTGCGTACAGGGCGGAGGCATCTGCCGGCACCAGTGCAGCCAGGTTGGTGTGGCCGACCAGGGTCACGCCATGCTTGACCACTACCTTATCGGCCTCGGTCAGCGGGCAGTTGCCGCCCTGGGCTGCCGCCAGGTCGATGACCACGGAGCCGGGCTTCATTTCGGCCACCGTGCTCTCATGCAGAAGCGTCGGTGCCTTGCGGCCGGGGATCAGTGCGGTGGTGATGACGATATCGGCCTGCTTGGCGCGCTCATGCACGGCCTTGGCCTGGCGCTCCATCCATGACGGCGGCATCGGCCGGGCATAGCCGCCCACACCCTGGGCGCACTCACGCTCTTCATCGGTCTCGAAAGGCACATCGACGAACTTGGCGCCCAGCGACTCGATCTGCTCCTTGACTGCCGGACGCACATCGGAGGCCTCGATCACCGCACCCAGGCGCTTGGCCGTGGCGATGGCCTGCAGACCGGCAACGCCGGCACCGAGAATCAAAATACGCGCGGCCTTAACGGTACCCGCAGCGGTCATCAGCATCGGCATGAAGCGTGGATAGTGGTGGGCTGCCAGCAGCACGGCCTTGTAGCCGGCGATATTGGCCTGCGAGCTCAGTACGTCCAGGCTTTGCGCGCGGGAGGTGCGCGGTGCTGCCTCCAGGGCGAAGGCAGTAACGCCGCGAGCATTCATGCGCGCGATGGTCTCGTTGCAGAACGGGTTGAGCATGCCAACCAACACGGCCCCGGCTCTGATGTGAGCGAGCTCGGCTTCGGTCGGTGCGACCACCTTGAGTACGAGGTCTGCGCCAAACGCGGCAGAGTCGTTGCCAATGGTCGCGCCAGCAGCCTCGTAAGCGCTGTCTGGAATGCTGGCGCTGATGCCGGCGCCGGCCTGGACGGTCACCTGATGACCTTGGCCGACCAGCTTCTTGATGGTCTCTGGGGTCGCGGCAACCCGCGTCTCCCCGGCATGGGTTTCGAGAGGAACACCGATGTGCACGTCTAATCTCCTGCGTGATCTTTTTTGTGAACCGGGGCACTGCGCTGGCGCGCCGGCGATTGGGGATCAGCACATAACCCGCCGAAGGTGGCGAGCGCGGCGATTGTGCAATCGAACGCAAACCCTTACAAGAAGTTATGGAGTAAAAAAAATGCATTACTACAAGTAATGGGTCTATGAGAGATTTTTATACTGAGTGCAGCCCGCGCAGATTCGGGTCGACAGCAGACTCTGCGCAGCTTGTGGGGCAGTATAGGCTGTCACGCGCTGGATGACCGCTGGTCGAATCGGGAGGAGTGTGGAGAGTAACGAACAATCCGTTCAGAATAGTGCTATAGCCCGAAAGTAGTGGTTAGTGAGCACTTTCCCAGGTGAATCAAATGTAGTGTGACTGTATTTGCGCTACTAGTTCTATTTTTAGGCGTATCTGTTCTCTGCGAGCTGAAAGCGATCTTTCTCTGGCGATGATTATTCACCCCGGTAGGCGTCGGCCTGGGCCAGGAGCCAGTCACGAAAGGCCTTCAGCGCTGCAGACTCGGCCTTGCGTTCCGGCACTATCAGGTAATAGGCGCGGTCGTTGTTTGGCACAGCTCGATCAAGGGCGATCACCAGGCTGCCCTCTTTCAGTTCGCGCTGGATCAGAAAGGGTGGGATCAGAGCGATGCCCATTTCATGTTGCGCTGCCTGGGCTAGCATGGAGAACAGTTCCAGTCGCGGGCCGGTCATGTCGCGAGCCACATTCATGCCCTGGGCGGCGAACCACTGGCGCCAGGCGTAGGGACGGGTGGTCTGCTGCAACAGGGGCAGAGCGGCGATATGCTCAACTGTCACCGGGGTGTCGCCCAGTAGCGCCGGGCTGCACACCGGTAGCAGGTGCTCATGCATCAGGAAATGGGCCTCTGTACCTGACCATTCGGCGTCGCCGTAATAGATGGCGGCATCGAAGTGAGTGTCGGCGAACAGGAAGGGGCGTGTGCGGTTGGTCAGGTGCACCGTTACCTCAGGGTGCAGCTGCTGGAAGTTACGCAAGCGTGGCAGCAGCCACTGCGTGCCAAAGGTCGGTACCACCGCCAGCTCGATGCTGGTGGTGCCCTGGTTGCCCATCAGCGCCAGGGTGTCGCGCTCCACTGCATCGAGTTGCGCTGCCACCTTGCGACTGTAGGCGACGCCCGCTTCGGTCAGCACCACGCCGCGCCTTGAGCGGCGAAACAGCTCCACGCTAAGAAAGCTCTCCAGCCCGCCGATCTGCCTGCAGATCGCGCTCTGCGTCAGGTTCAGCTCGTCGGCGGCCTTGGTGAAGCTCTGGTGGCGAGCGGCGGACTCGAAGGCGACCAGGGCAGCGGTGCTGGGTATCTTGCGGCGCATATATGCAAAATCCTCACTCATAATCGATAAATTCAAATGATTAAACTATCTCGGAGTGAGAAAAAAGCACAGATATGTGCAAATTCTGCGTTTGTCCTCTGCTCGAAGCCGGCCTAGGATCAAAGCCATTCGGGGTCGGCAGGGTCGGCCGCTCACTTCATCGCTTCGAGGGTTTTCGCAATGGCCAAGGCAAGCTTCAACTGGATCGACCCGCTGCTGCTCGATCAGCAACTGACCGAAGAAGAGCGCATGGTGCGTGATAGCGCCCAGCAGTTCGCTGACGACAAGCTGGCGCCTCGCGTGCTCGAGGCGTTCCGCCACGAGCAGACCGATCCGAAGATCTTCCGTGAAATGGGCGAAACCGGCTTGCTGGGGGCGACCATTCCCGAAGCCTACGGCGGCAGTGGCCTGAACTATGTCTGCTACGGGTTGATCGCCCGGGAAGTGGAGCGCATCGACTCCGGCTATCGCTCGATGATGAGCGTGCAATCCTCCCTGGTGATGGTGCCGATCAACGAGTTCGGCAATGAAGCGACCAAGCAGAAGTACCTGCCCAAGCTGGCCAGCGGCGAATACATCGGCTGCTTTGGCCTGACCGAGCCGAACCACGGCTCCGATCCGGGCGCTATGGTCACCCGTGCCAAGAAGGTCGAGGGTGGCTATCGCCTCACTGGCAGCAAGATGTGGATTACCAACAGTCCGATCGCCGATGTGTTCGTGGTCTGGGCCAAGGACGATGCTGGCGAGATCCGTGGCTTCGTGCTGGAGAAAGGCTGGGAAGGTCTTTCCGCTCCGGCAATTCATGGCAAGGTCGGTCTGCGCGCCTCGATCACCGGTGAGATCGTCATGGACAACGTGTTCTGTCCCGAAGAGAACGCCTTCCCGGATGTGCGCGGCCTGCGCGGCCCGTTCACCTGCCTGAACTCCGCCCGTTACGGCATCAGCTGGGGGGCCCTGGGCGCCGCCGAATTCTGCTGGCACACCGCACGCCAGTATGTGCTCGATCGCAACCAGTTCGGCCGGCCGCTGGCGGCTAATCAACTGATCCAGAAGAAGCTGGCCGATATGCAGACCGAAATCACCCTGGCTCTACAGGGTTGCCTGCGCCTCGGTCGAATGAAGGACGAAGGCACCGCTGCGGTGGAGATCACGTCGATCATGAAGCGCAACAGCTGCGGCAAGGCGTTGGATATCGCGCGACTGGCGCGCGACATGCTGGGCGGCAACGGCATCAGCGACGAGTTCGGCATTGCCCGTCACCTGGTCAATCTTGAGGTGGTCAATACCTACGAGGGTACGCATGACGTGCATGCGCTGATCCTGGGGCGTGCGCAGACCGGTATCCAGGCGTTCTTCTAAAGGCTCGAGCCTCTCACTGACCCATGGTGCGCGTGGCGCACCCTACGGAGAAGCCTATGTCCGGTGCTCTGTCACATATCCGCGTACTCGATCTGTCGCGCGTGCTGGCTGGTCCCTGGGCCGGGCAGATATTCGGTGACCTCGGTGCAGAGGTGATCAAGGTCGAGCGTCCGGGCTCGGGCGACGACACCCGGCATTGGGGACCTCCTTATATAAAGGATGCCGAGGGTAGTGATTCGCGTGAGGCGGCCTATTTCCAGAGCGCCAATCGCAACAAGCAGTCGCTGACCCTGGATTTCACCCAGCCAGAAGGCCAACGCCTGGTGCGTGAGTTGGTCGCGCAGTGCGATGTGTTGCTGGAGAACTTCAAGGTCGGTGGCCTGGCGGCCTATGGCCTGGATTATGAATCGCTGAAGGCGATCAACCCGCGTCTGATCTATTGCTCCATCACCGGCTTCGGCCAGAACGGCCCCTATGCCAGGCGCGCGGGCTATGACTTCATGATCCAGGGGCTCGGAGGCTTGATGAGCCTGACTGGGCGTCCGGAAGGTGAGGAGGGTGCGGGTCCGATGAAGGTCGGCGTGGCGCTGACCGATATCCTTACCGGCTTGTATGCGACGGTGGGCGTGCTGGCCGCTCTGAATCAGCGTGAGCAATCCGGTGTGGGTCAGCATATAGATGTGGCTTTGCTCGATGTGCAGGTTGCCTGCCTGGCCAATCAGGCCATGAACTACCTGGCGACAGGTGTATCACCCAAGCGCCTGGGCAACGCCCATCCCAATATCGTGCCCTACCAGGATTTTCCCAGTGCCGATGGCAACTTCATCCTTGCGGTGGGTAACGATGGGCAGTTTCGTAAGTTCTGCGAAGTGGCGGGTATTGTGAACCTTGCCAATGACCCGCGCTTTGTCACTAACAAGGCCCGGGTTGCCCATCGTGCCGAGCTGATCCCGCTTTTGCGCCAGGCCACGGTATTCAAGACCACCGCGCAGTGGATCGAGCAGCTGGAAAGGGCTGGCGTGCCCTGCGGGCCGATCAATGATCTGCAGCAGGTGTTTGCCGATCCTCAGGTACAGGCGCGAGGTTTGCGTCTCGACCTGCCTAATGCCCTGGGCAGCAGTACGCCGCAGGTCGCCAGTCCGTTGCGACTATCCGTTACGCCGGTAGCCTATCGTTCTGCTCCGCCACTGCTGGGTCAGCATACCGATAGCCTGCTGCAGAGGTTGCTGGGCATGAACGAAATGCAGATTGCCGAGTTGCGCGAGGCGGGGGTTATCTGAACCTCCTTATATAGGAGATAGGGCTGCTTATCCGATTTACGCAATTATTTGCATGTCAGGGGTTTACAGCTCGCCGTGCTGATGTAGAATGCGCGCCACTTCAGCGATGAA